>CAYGTC010000067.1:0-24272 GCA_964352735.1 uncultured Alcanivoracaceae bacterium
GATATTTCCCCAATCTATTTTGCCATTTTTCCCCTAAATTCCATTCTATGATGAATATCCGGGTTAACTGTAAAAATCATGCAGGTAAGATTTTGGTAAGAAAAAACAAGATACAGGTAAGGACTCTGTGAATTCGCTGTGAGATAGTGAAAATCAGATAATTTCTGTACCCCAACACGATGCCTATAACCATAACCCATCGTGTAGAAAAAGAATGAGAAGAATAATGTTCCAAAAACATAACAACAAGAATAAACCCATCAAAATAGCCAATAGGGTGACACTATGAAATTTGAGGCCTCTACTAAGCTTCCGACCGAGTGCGGTACATTCAATGTAATGATTTATCGCAATAATCACAACCAAGAAGTCACTGCAATATGCTCTGGGCACCTCACAGACCGTGAGAATTTACCTGTCAGAGTACACTCAGCATGTTTTACCGCTGAAACGTTGGGCTCACTAAAATGCGATTGCAAACAACAACTGGACCTGGCCATGAGCTTCATTGCCAAAAACGATGGCATTGTCTTATATTTGCCCCAAGAAGGCAGGGGCATTGGATTGAGTAATAAGATCCGTGCTTATGCCTTACAAGAAAAAGGCTTTGATACCATTGAAGCCAATGACATGCTTGGACTGCCCATCGATGATCGCACTTATGAAGACGCCAGAGACATCTTGAACCACCTGAAAGTCAACTCGATCAAATTGATGACCAACAATCCACACAAAATTGAGAATTTGAAAGAATTGGGCATTCAAGTCAATGGACGAATACCTGTGGCTTGTGCGGCCAATAAACATTCAGCAGATTATTTGGACACAAAACAAAAATCCATGGGGCATATGATCAAAGCCAAGAAACAATACAATGCACCTTTAAAATTCCCGCAAAACAGGGCCATAAAAAGGCCATTGATACATGTCAATTGCGCGCTGGATAGCTCTGGCCTCAGTGCCAGTCAAAATGGACAACCATTGCTGCTATCTTGTCAGAAAGATTGGCAACGAGTTCATGAATTACGTGAAAAATATGATGCCATCGCAGTTGGTGCCAAAACGTGGTTAAATGACAGCCCGCAATTAACAGCACGTGACAAGATTTTAGGCAGAGAACCTGTAAGACAACCTTGTAGGGTTATTTTTACAGGCAAACAACCTTGTACCATAGACAATGATCGTCATCGACAAACTTTTGTTATTGGAAACAATACACACAATGCCGCACACCACATTAATAGCCATGACCATAATCTAACGACACCATTATCAGTATTAAATCAAAATGGCGTCCAATCCATGTTGGTAGAAGGTGGTTTACAACTCATCACCTCATTTGTTGAACAAAATATGATAGATTTGTTGACTGTTTTTGTGCGCAGTTCATGTTACAGCACAGCCATTGCTGCGGCACAAAAGGCCATTCCTGATCTCATTGCAGATCAAATAGAAGCGCAGAACTATGGACGAGGCACACTGTTATCGATTGCTTTCAACAAAGCCATAGTGAATCGTCCAGAACTTGGTATAGCGATATGAACGACATGATTTTTGCGTTAATAACACCAGATGCGATGCCACAAATGTCGCACCATAAACAGGCAATTCAACAACTCAGGGAAATGACGATTGCGTGGTCCAGGTACGGCTATCATGGCGCATTTATTGAAGGTAACAGTATTGATCAGGTATTAAAAGAAGCCGCATCCACGCCCTATCGTTATTGTTTGATTCAGTCAGCAGGTCATGTTATTGATGAACAGTGGTACTTGCCGCACTGGAAGGAAAAAGGTTTCTATCAAAGTCTTGAACACTTAATGACCCAAACTGATTTTTTAGTCACCGCACAATGGCACCACAGTGAAAACGGCTGTACTGGTTTGAAAACTGATTGTCTACTTGTAGACCTGAAACATTTTAAAGCACTGGGACAACCAAATTTTGGCAATGCTAATGGACAAGTATATGAAATGTACCAAACGGCTCCTTCGCAGCACAATAAGGATTGCCTTACAACGGTAAATGCTAAACAATCAATCATTGCCAATTGCAGTGGCTGGAATTTTATTCAACAAAGCCTTAAACACAAATTGGCCATCAACAATTTTACAGATGACTTCAATCGCTGTCGTTTCAACCTAGCTGATGATACCGGGCGCAACCGCTTTACGCAATTAATTGGCACCTTCGTTAATGATGTTGCTGTTACCAAGCGGCTTTCTGCAGATCAACACATGTTCTTCAATAATATCAAAAAACAATTAAAGCATGCACAAAATGGTGCCTTTCTATTCAACATAGAACCCTATCATGACCTGATAAAACAACAAAACACACCCAAAATTGATGCTCTTTTTAGCGTAGCTGCTGGCTTTAAGCCTTATCGAATACTTCATACACAAGGCTACAACGATAACACCACAGTGGTGTTTTTTGATTACAGCCAAAAAGCTTTGGACATCAAGCGGTACATGATTGAAAACTGGGACGGTGAAGACTTTGTTGGTTTCGCTAAAAAATTATTTGTCCATTATCCCCAAGGTGAAGTCTTTTATCAATTGTGGTTTGGCGTCACCCCAGACACACTGGATTGGGATGATATGCAACAATTATGGCAACAGGAATTGCATAAATGGGGTGGACAAGAAGCCTTTATCCATCATTGGCAACAATGTAAAAATTTACCTCACCTGTATCTGCATTGTGATTTGTTAAAGGATCGCAGTGCACTGCTGAATAAAATTGCATCCTACTCAAGTCCTTACATATGGTGGAGCAATGCTTTTTTTACCATCTTCAGTCATTGGTTTTATTCCGCAGCTCAGCGAAAACAGCAATACCTTGATTGGATAGAAGAGTTGTCACAAACAGCACCTCAATGCCTGATCAATGGTGCAGACCATAACAACATTGCGGTAAATGGATTGACTGCATTGCAATATTTTCAACAATTTAATCAACAGCACAGTGATGAGCTGATTCCGCAAGCACTTCATCATACTGACATTCAATTCTAGGAGATCAAGATTATGAAAAATACATCTTTCTTACGTCATCGTGGACCAGTGACCTGTGCTGCACATGTGCCTCATAGCCATAAAGTCATCAGCTCAGGATACGATAATGCGGTCGGACTCTTTGATACAGAAACTGGTGAAGTGTCTTTATTGGGATACCACCAACATTTGGTCAATCGGGTTACCGTTAATGCCGCTGGTACTTGCGCAGTTTCTGCCTCATCGGACTACAATTTATATGTTTGGGATTTAAATAAAAAGAATCTCCTACAAGTATTGAAAGGTCACGATGATGATGTTGAGGATTTTGTCTTCATCAATGATCAGCTTGGCGCTTCAGTTTCCAGAGATTGGCGCATCATACTCTGGGATTTAAGCACTGGCACCATTAGTAGAATCATGCTCGGTCATGAAAAAGATGTTTTGTCCGTCAATTACTTTGACGGCAAACTTTACACATCTGGCGATGACATGACACTGCGTGTTTGGGATGTCGAATCAGGGCAACAACTGTCAAAAATTGGTCCTTTTGAAACTGAAACAGATACTTGTGCCATCGATGGTCAACACAACCGCATCATATTGGGTTGCGATGATGGTGTGATCAGAATATTTGATATTGACAGCAATGAAATGATTAAGGCCATCAAAGGTCACGATTCGGCGATCAAAAAAGTCGCAATCTCTCCATCCAATGGCGATATATTATCTGCTGCATATGATCAAAAAATCATCGTATGGGATCATAAAGATTTTTCTGAGAAACAACAATTGGATACGCATGCGGCATTATGGGAACGCTCATTCAACTGGAGCAATGATGGACAACAAATTTTGGCAGGCACCTTTGACGGCACAGTGTTAGGCTGGGACGCACAAACGGGTCAATCATTATTTGAAATAGGCAATAATCATCAACATGCCGGCAATGCCTGTTTTAACGATGTGGCCTCACAAGATAACGGCGATGTGGTTTTGGTCAGTGATGACGGTTATGTGCGTGTTGGACATCTTTCAAAAGACAAGGCCCAATGGCAACAACAAACTTTACATGCACACAACAGAGTCTTGATGAATGCTGTGGCCTATTGTAACAGTAAAAAACACATCATTACCGGAGCCCATAACCAAAATCTATACCTGTATGATGGCAATGATGTTCAACAAAAGTCTTGTATTGCCCTAAAAGAAGGGCCAATCAATTGCATAAGAACCTCACATCTTGATCATCACAAAGGAGAAATGTTTGTCGCTTGTTACAGCGGCAATTTGGCACACTTATCAAGTGATGGCGCAATCATGAATAAAATCAATGCCCACGATAATGCGATCAAAGCACTGGCACTTCATCCCACTGAGGCGATGGGGGTCAGTTGCTGCGCTGAAGGCGGTTTAGTGAGCTGGAATTACGATGGTGAAGTATTAAGAAAATACCACGGTCATATGGCCATCATAGATGATCTCGATATCGATCCATCCGGCCAATTCATTGCCAGTGCTGGCCGCGACTTTACACTGAAAATCCATGGCCTGGATGACGGTGTGCTTTACCACAGCATTCATTTGGGCAAACGTTCGCCTAAATCCTTGTGTTTTGTATCAGCAGATGTCGTTATTGTCACCAATTACTGGGGAGAATTATTGCGTATCTCTTTGAAAGATGGATCGATCTTGAGAAAGACCATAGCAGCCAATGGTATCAGTTCCATCGTCCCCCATGGCAGACATTATGCTGTTTCCTCCTACGATGGGGCTGTTTATCTGGTTGAACAAGAACATTTAAATGTGCTTAATAGCCTGCGCTCCATGACTCAACAAGTGGAGGCACCCGCTTTTGTTTGATTACGCCCACATACGTTTTGTGATTCTTGCAGCACCCAGAAGTGGCAGCAATATGCTGTGCAGTTTATTGCATTCTCACCAGCATATTTTATGCCACCATGAGTTGTATAACCCTGCTGACATTTTTTATGCCTTGCCTTTGAGAAAAAGCAAATTTCAGCTGGCACAATCTATGCAAGAGAGAGATCAAAAACCTTTACAATTTCTGGATAGAATCTGGCGCAATAATTTAGCCATGCCATGTGTGGGTTTTAAAATGACGCATCGTCAAAACCCAAAAGTTTATCAGGCACTTTTGGCAGATCACAACATAAAAAAAATCATATTGAAACGAAACAACGTGGTTAAAGTTCATGTATCTAAACTGATTGCTGAGTGTAATGGCATATGGGAAGACTATGGCGATAAAAATAATAAAGAACGCACCACTGTCACTGTTGATGTTAAAAAGCTCAATGAAGACATTGCCTTCAATGACGCTTTTTATCAAGAAATTGAAACCACATTAAAATCCAGCTTACAAGAGTATTGTGTCCTTGAGTATGAACGACTGAATCAAGTCACATGCCAAAAGCACATGCTTGATTTTCTTGGTCTGAATTATCAACCATTAACCACAGAAAGCGTTAAACAAAATCCCACTGACCTGAGAAAATTGGTCAGCAACTATAACGAATTGATGCACAATTGTCCCAATACCTCCCTGAGACAGCATTTAATTGATCAATCCATGTGAGCATACAATGCCTTTATCCAAACTGACATACCAGTACATTCATCACATCGAACAATTGGGTGCCAAAGCCTTTTATTTATTGGATGTGGAGAAACTGATCAATAACTATCAGCAATTACATTTTGATTTTTCCAGCCGATATTCATCTGTTCACATTGCTTATTCATTCAAAACCAATTATGCACCCATGATCTGCTCTACGCTCAAATCATTGGGTTGTTGGGCAGAGGTGGTCTCTGCAATGGAATATGAGATCGCCACCACAACGGTTGGATATGACCCAAGTCAAGTAATTGTCAATGGCCCAATCCATGAAATAGAATTCATTGAAAAAGCATTACTGGATGGCGCTTTGATCAATGCCGATGCCTGGTATTTACTAGACGACATTGCTTTGATTTGTCAAAAGCACCCCGAAAAAGAATTCCGTATTGGTATCCGATTGACCCATGATATAACCGAAGGTGGCTTTACGCGCTTTGGTATTGAAAGTACTGAAGAGAATATGAAGCGTTTACAACAATGGCAAACTGACCATAAGAATTGCCGTATCAACGGTTTTCACAGCCACTTTTCCAACTCTTCACGCTCTGTTGCCAGTTTCAAAAGTCGAATCAATGGATTGATTGAGGCCAATGGGCGATTTTTTGGCAAAAACACACCAGAGTTCATCAATATTGGCGGTGGTTTTTTTGGTGACATGCCAGAAAGTCTTGCCAAACAATTTGGCGATCACTTACCTGACTTTGACGATTACGCTCAACACATTTGCCAACCGCTGAATGACACATATGGTGGCAACAAACCACAGCTCTTTTTGGAACCGGGTACAGCATTGATTGCCAATGCCATGGTTTTTGTCTGTCAGGTTTATCAGGTAAAAAATGTCGCGGGTAAGACCATTGCACTGGTCAATGGCAGTAATCACAACGTTAATCACAAATGGCAAGGTGAAGCTCTACCGATACAAATCATCAAAAAAAATTACCAACACAACAAACATAATGATGCATCAGCATGTTTTGATGTGGTTGGCAACACCTGCATTGAGAAAGATGTGTTGTGTCATGATGTTGCAGGCACAATCTCAGTGGGTGATTACATCGTATTTGAATACATGGGCGGCTATACCAATGTACTTAAACAACCGTTTATCAACCCATGTCAACCAATTTATGCCATCAAGGGTGATGACATATTAACGGTAAAAAGACAAGAAAACGTAACAGATATTTTACAAACTTACAGCTGTAATGAATTACTTACAGAAAACTTAATAATATAAATACAATTCCATTAATTAACGCAGGGGAAAAAAAATGAAAAATCGCACACCTATTGCACTCTTAGCAGGCGCATTTGGACTGTTGTCCTTGAACAACGCCTACGCTGGTTCAGCCACGCCCATCAGTCAAAATTGTTTGAAAAGTTATCTGGGAGACCCGATGCCTCATCAATTGATATCCGGCATTCCATTCCCAACCCCCGATGTGACCATCGATTCATGGATACAAAACCACAATCACGAGCAAATGAATCGCCACAGCTGGGACATATGGACAGCATTAACCGAACGGGTAAACGACAGTGATTGGGGTGTAGTGTCCCGATTTGAAACCTGGAAAACACCAGACCAAATCGCCAATGATTGCCAAAATGACTCAGCCGTATTATTAAAAAAACCCAATCAGTTTCACCATGCCAATATCTCGGTAACAAATCAAAAGTCAAAAGCCACCAATAACATAAACAGCAGCATCATTGAAGCTGTGCGTTACAGTCCAGCAGCTGCGACGCATGCTGCCAAGTACGATCTTTTTAACTTGGTCACCTTACAAAACATCTACAATAGTCAAAAAGGGCAAGGCGTGTTTCCGATTCAAATACCAAACTTTCCTGCCCAAGCTGTCACCATCAAGCCTGTGTATAAAATATTTGATGCCAAAACTGTGGCAAAAAACTATGCCGGTATGACTTCATGGCCTGGGCTTCCGACTACACCGCAGGCATTTCCCGAAACAGACTGGAACACCTGTGTGTATATCGATTTCACCAACAATACCAACAACAGCAACCCACAATTGGATAAAGGCTGTGACGCAAACCCCAGCAAAAATCCCAATTTTGTTTATAACATCAATGATTTTATCAACATAAAAGTCAACGAGCAAAACATCGATGATTTTATTCACCTTGAAGACACACTGGACATCGGTGATTACGTGGTTTTAGTGGCCATGCATGTAACCACTAGAGAAATAACCCGCTGGACTTGGCAAACTTTTTTCTGGGAGCACAATCCTGATCAACCCAGCCTCCCAAGTACTGTTGAAAAAGCCAAAGCTCGCCCAGCCATGATGCCTTTGGGTTCTGACCATTATGCCATGGCCAATGGATATGCCACCGTTGAATATGGTACAAAGCAAGGCGAAGCAGGTTATGCCATGGTTTGGCCAGCACAACCAGATTTGGGCGGCCAGTCAAAAGGTTCTGGGGTGGTGGTATTTAATCCTTATCTGGAAGCTGGTTTTGGTCAAGATGTATTTCCTTACAAAGAACCCATCATTACCGCAAGTGGAAAGCCATATACTGCCAAATATGGCATAGAAAGCAATTGTATGTCCTGCCATGGTATGGCAGCTTTACCTGGCGAGCAAAATCCCCCAAAACCCCCAGAGTACGTGGCTGACTTTTACTATTCATTAGACAGCAAAACATACTTTGAAGGCAATTTAAAAATGGATTTTGCCTGGTCAATTACATCGACAGCCAAATGATTGATCAAGACCAAAGGCCTTCACATGATGATATATGATAAACAACAATCATTTATCAATCAAATCATAACAAGGCCCTAATAACAACGGATATACCATTTTGGTGTATCCGTAACCCACTAAAATAACACAACAGAGGTACTTAATTATGTCAAACTGGACCAGCCCACAATCATTATCATTTATACCCAATGGTAAATTGGTGACTTTCACCGCCATGCATCAAGCAGCCCTCACACAATATGTGCGAATCATCGACCGCAATAATAACCCCATCTCTTTCACGAAACTCGATGGTGGCACTGCCTCTTTTCCCATTTCTGGTGTTGGACAGAGTGTTGGCTTTTTTACCAACGGTTCTGGTTCATTCAGAATGCAAGACGGTTATAAAATCCAATTTAAAAACAGCGGCTCACAAACCTCATTGGTGGCTGCAGCTAACCCTAATTTGTTTTACATCAATGGCCAAACTTATGGTGGCGGTACCATGTATGTTACCGAAGACCAGGGTGGCACCGATTATAACGATACCAGTTTTGTGATTCAGTGGTATCAATACGAAGGATAAAAACACAACTTAACCATCATTGGCTATCGATGCTTTTACTACCGATAACCAATTCAAAACCAGAGGGTAATACCATGTATAACAACCTAAAAAAAACTGTGCTCAATATCATTCAGTGTATTGCCATTGCAGCGGTCATATTAGCAAGCAATGCACAAGCCACACCCAACTTCCCAGGCGGGCAACCCATCACACCTAGTGACTTAACCAACCCTGCTTCTTTACCAGCAGCACCGCCTGCTTATAATCCAAATGATCCGATCAGTCATGAGGCTTTTGCCCGTTTTGCCTGGCGCCAATTCATCTACTTAAATTCGCCAAGCAAACAAAATGGCAACACCACTGCTGGTGTCACCCCCATTGTCAGAGGTGTCGGCGACTCTAACAAAGCCTTTGTGGATTCTGGAGTTGCCAATTTTTATCAAGCTGGCAAAACTTCAACCGATAATTTCAGTAAAAACATTTTAGTTTGGGAAGGTTTTGCTCATCGCTCCGAGTTATTTCCCAAAAAAGATACACCAAAAGGCAATTTTCAGACACTTAATCCACAGTACCTGTTTGAAAACGTCAGTGTTTCTCCAAGCAGCGCCCGATTTAACAATCTGGATGAAAATTCACAAATTGGCCAGAACAAAATTTTCTTTCCAAAAAACGGCAATACCCCTTCCACTAACCCTTATGATGATTATGAGATCATCTTTGAAGCCAAAGTGAATCAAGTTGAATATGATTATGTGAAATCATTGAATGGCTCAGCTCCTGCCAGCTTTAACTTGCCTCCCAACGGTTCCAATAATGGTGAGACCATTGAAATCAAAGCGGCATGGCGTGTATTAAACAACAGCATGATTAGCTCGGGTCGATACCACACTGCCGAAGCACTGTATTACTTAAAAGATGAACAAACTGGAGTGGTGACCGCGCATGTAGGTACTTTTGGATTGGTCGGATTACACATCATTCGCAAAATGCAAAACTATGAAGCCTTTGTCTTCTCGACATTTGAACATGTAGATAACTTACAGGCCTCCAATGGCCATGATTCAGGTTTGTATTATTTCACATTATATGATCAACTCGATTATCAAGGCACTGTTGGCTCCAACCCTGAGGCCATTATCAACAATGGGGTCAATAAAATTCAGGTTCCATTACCCAAACAAGGTGCTGTCACACAAAGCAATGGTTATGCTTTTATACCGGGTAATTATCAATTACCAACCGGACCATTTGCAGGCCCCATCAAGGTGGTACAACCACCTACCATTACCAAAGCCGTTACTGATGTCAATAATGAAGTTAAAATGGCCATGTCTCAATCTGGTCAATTTGATAACAATGTGTGGCAATATTATGTGCTCAAAGGCGTTCAACCACTGCCAGTTGATGAAGACAGCTCTATTACTGGGCCCAACAACCCTCTGACCCAAGACTTCTTCTTGGCCAACAACGTCATAGAAAGCAGTCAACCTGGCATTCAACTGTTCAAAGGTGGTGCTCCTGGTCCTGTCAATGGCACATTTCCCAATCCGCGATCAGGATCTGCTGCTTTAAACATACAAAATGTCCCGGGCCTACCAGCCAGCGCCAATAATTTGGTCATGGGTGGTTGTATGGGTTGTCATGGTCAATCCAAGTACACCAATACCAACACCAACAAACAAGAAAGTATTTTCAGCTTCTTAATCAGCACCACAAACCTCAATGGTCAAGGCGGGTTTGAAGCCGATGAATTGAACGAATCATCCAGTGTCTTGGCAAGTAAATCATTACACTATATGGCTAAGAAAAAATAATACTGCCTGTGTTGTCAAATGAATCAAAAAAGGGCGATGAATGTTCGCCCTTTTTTATTATCCTAACATTGAATGTGTTTTATTCATAAACCCCAATTTGAGTCATTTTTTCATCCTGTCCCTGATCCATCCACTGCAGTTGTTGTCGAATGTTTTCGGCTTTGAGCTCATCATCATCCTTATAGCGAATTTCCTGTTGCACATCCAACCACAATTGTAAATATTTGATGTAATGCGGCGCACGCGCTAATATTTCTTGCCAATCAAATTTGAACCACGGTTTGATTCTTCCCGCAAAATGCACAAATTTAGCATCAAGTAATGTGACATTATCAATACATTTGATATAAGATTCCATATAAGGCATAAAATTATAGCGCCCATCCAGTCGCGTGGTTTTTTGTTGAAAATGTATATTCAATAACATCTGATCGGTAAACCCTTTGACACCAAAATCTTGCCATATCTGATAATCACTGAGTAAATCAGTTACAGCCACATAATTATGCTCAGTCAGAACTGATTTACTGAGCGCCATCGCACCCGAATTAAAGGTGTTTTTCAGCGAGGCTTTTCCATAACGCTGCGGATTACTGATGGTTTTTTGCCCCAGCTTTTGCAACATGGGATCAATCAAATCTTCATAACCAAATCCATCACTGACAGCAGCAAACTCAGCGGGGTGGTGAAACATATCACTGAGGTCTCCTGTACACAAACCATCACTGTCCAAAAAAACCACTTTATCATAAGATGACAACAACAAAATCTCTAATGACAGCAATCGCAAATGTAAATCAGCACGCAATTGTGGTACTTTTTCACGCAGTAACGCTATTTTTTGTTCCGCAATAGGTTGTCTTTTTTGGAATGTTATTGGGTACAATTGTGTCAATCGCTTTTGTGATGCATCAGATAAAGTATCAATAATAATGACAATGTCTCCATCAAAGTCTGGATTGCATTTTAAAAAACTGTAAATAAGTACTTCAGTGCCAACTACAAAGTTTTCACTGGTGACGGTGGCAAGGCAAAATGATGGTTTCATGGTAATGGTCCTATTGAATGAGGGATTGTAATTGTTGATCAAAAGTTTCTGCCAAAGCAGCGATCACCTTCAATTTATCTTCGCGCTGCCAATGAAAATAATTCAACATGCCATATCCGCCTGAGGTTTTATTGGCATCCAAAATAAAAAGCTTCTGTGTGTGTCGACACCTGACAATATCTAGTTCACCACAATCCAGTTGAAGCAGCTGGCAAAAATCTAAAATTTGCTGTTGTTCCTGATTATTAAAAACTTCATTTGTGGGCAGAACAATGGGCGGCAACTGTTCTCGGTAGTCCAGTGTATCTGTGGCAGGTACTTGTTTAACCAAACTGACAATCGGTAAAACACCTAAAATTATCGGGACACGAAACTCCTGTTGATACCCTTGACTGGTAGAGTCTATCAATTGTTGATAAATGCACTCTGGTCGCTTTTTCTTAATTGGGCAATTGATCACATGACCGCCTTTGACACCATTGTCATCCGGTTTTTCCACACACAAACCCTGATATACCTTTGGATCCACAAAACTGCCATACCCAAAGACTTTTTTACAAGCAAGATCAACCTTTGTTTTACTGATATCGGTACAATGAATATTGATCACAGGATGCGTCTTATTGAGATCAACCAATGATTGGGGCGCTTCAAGACGTGTACTGTCTTGCCACAAATAGCCCACATCACAACGTTGCTGAGGATCAACTGTAACCTCATAACCAAGGTAATTGATGATGTGAGTTATGCCATAAAACTCTTTGTCGGGGTATTGCGGGGCAAAAAATATTTTCATAGTGGGAGATGATTTAAATAGACTGAGAGATTAGTCTATTATTTTATCATAAACCATTGAAATAAAATAATAATTCTCGATGCTTTTTGAATGTGTTTTAGGGTAAAAGTGTCTTTTTAATAAAATCGTCTAACTCAATGTTTTTCATAGATAAAATCGGTTTTTTACCGATTTTATGAAATATTCGGGTTAGGTTTAGATCATAAAAAAAAACCAGAAAACCCATCTTTAAAAGATAAGAAGTTCTGGTTTTTTGTACAACCAAAATAGTTTATTCGGTTACCGAGGGACCCTCATCAGTCAACATCAATTGAGTTGGCTTGTTATCAGCTTGTCGATAAGCCTTTAAAGCATTTTGTGGCTCATCGATTGCATCAAAATATTGCGCCATCAATTTGAATGTTGCAGATGTTGGTTCGATGTCTAAACTTTTTTGTAAATACTGAAAAGCCTTACCCCACAGTTTACTGTGCAGACATAGCTCACCCAAAACTTGCAAGAGTTGACTGTTATCTGGGTGTTTTTTCAACCATTTTTCTGCTGTTTTCATTTTGTGTTGATGGTCGTTATCCAGTTGACACCAAATTGATAAAAACTCTGGAGAAAAGTTTTTATTCAAAGCACTTTCAGTCAGTTTGGCAACGGAGTCAAACAGGCCCAATTTTAAACCGTTTTGTGCAAATGCATGTATGAATTCATAGGATGATTTTTGCACACTATTCAAACTGTCCCAAGTTTTTTGTAAGTCTTGTGTTGTTTGTGCCTCTGTTAACTCTTGCAAGATAGAATGTTCCGTCAACATGACCACTTTATCCTGTGGAATGATTTCCAATTTTCCTACTTTGGGTAAAATTTGTCGCAGGTCTTGCCATTTTTCTGCATTTTGACAGGCTTGTAACAAAAGGTTTAAAGCACGTGGGTTGTTTGGATAACTGCGCAAAATACGTTTCAATAATTGAATGGCTAAATCGTTTCTACCAATTTTTGTCCACAATTCACAACGCGTAAGATCGATTGTTAACGGGTTATCGGTATGAGACTCTGCTTCATCAAGGTAACCAAAAGCTGCCTCTACCTTATTTTGAGATACGGCTGCACGTGCAGCTGCCATGAAACCCAGTTCAGGAGTAGGGCTGTTTTTTGTTGATTGCAATAACAATTTTTCGGCCGCTTTCCACTTGCCCTCAGACAATGCCAGCAGGCCTTTTGCAAAAGATTTCCGAGAGCGGTTAGAGGATACATGCCTGGTAATTTTTTTTGGCATACGCAAAAAATAAACAATCAACCAAAACAAAAAAACAAAAAGCACCAGTAGCCCAAATGCCACGATAAAACGCATTTCTATTTCATACCCAGCAAAACGCAGATAGAAATAGCCAGGATCCTCAATCAACCATGGCGTCACCAGTGCCGCTAACAAGGTAATGGTGATAATGATGAGCAGTGTGATTAATTTTCTCATGATCAATTAATCTCCAGATTGCTCGATGTTAATCGCATTAAAAAGCTTGATTAATTCAGACAAATCTGGATAAGCAGGATTGAGCACAACCGTGTTCAATTGCTGTAAATCTTTTTGAATTTGATCAGAACCAGCGGCAAAATACTGCTGCAAAAGGCTGTTAATATCTGCAATCTGCGATGACCAAGCCGTTTGATTTTTGTTGATTAATGCATTTTTCAACAAACCATAATGTGCTTTAATGGCATTCCTGATGTTTTGTTGTTCAGCTGCCGTCATCACCGTTTCGCTGTCGTCTTCAATTTTCCTGACAGTAATCAGATTATCAAACCATGAGGTCTCTTTTTTTGGTGAGGCTTGTGCTTGCTGTCCTGCAAATGACAGTTGTTCAGTTGCATTGACCAAATCATTGATTTGTGTGTGTAAAACAGCAGCATCCAGTATAGGGACATTTTTAATTTGCTGTATTGTGGTGTTTAATTCATCGGCAAATGTAACAAATTGCTGTTGTTGACTCTCTTGCAACTGTTGTTGAGCTCCAGTCAATAGATTCAGCGATTGTTTAACATTACCATTAATATTAAGTTGAATCTGCGACGCTTGTAAAGTCGCTGCAATGAGCGCACGGTTGTGATTATTAACCTCTATATATGCCTTTGAGCTGACCTGGTTCTGCTGTTGTTCTTGAGCATTTGAAAACAACTGTTGAATCTTTTCTTGTTGCTGCACCTGACTCGCTTTAAATGCGTTTTGCAGTGCTGTTAATTTTTTGCTTTCTTCACTCAATTGTACTTCAAGCGTCTGCAATTTTTGCTGCACAGCCGCATCATCATAGACCAGTTCATTGTTATTAGATTGTCCAATTGCTGTGATTTTGCGCTCAATTGTAGCGATCTGTTGCTTAATTTCAGCATCATCGTAGGCCGTAGTTGAGATGGCTTGTGGTGTTTCTTGTTGCACTGCTTGTGGCATTGCCCGCTGTGTTTCGCGTAATTGCTGAGCTTTTTGCAATGCTTTTAATTCACCTTGCACTTGTTGGTGGTTGGCCTTAACTGAATTCAACTGTTGTGCAAAAGCATTGATTTGCTTGTTAAACTTGTTATCCATGTCTGCCAAAGGTTGTTGCCATTGGGGTTCATCTGAGCCTTGTTGCTGATCCAACAGGTATTGTTGATAATACATAAAGGCGCTGATTCCCAATGCCGCTATCGACAATAAAAAAGTCAAAAAACTAAAAAAACCACCTTTTTTAATCACAACTGTTTCAGGTTGATGTTGATCCTGTTCTTTTTCTTCTATGGGGTCTTGTTCTATATCAGAATCAAGATCAGTATCAACTTCGGTATCAACTTCAATATCGCCCTCAACAGCTTTTGATTCTATGACATCCTTTTCATCATTAGTTATTTCATTATTACTCATAATCACTTAAAATATTAAATCCCAGCATTATACCTCAAACATCAGCCGCCTCATGAATAAGATATTAAAACATGATAAAAATCAAATACATGATTTACTGCATCTTGTCACACAACATGCCACAGATTTTTTTAATGATTTAGAAAAAATCAGTACATCATCTGATCACCAAACAGAACATCACCCCTCACTGAGTAATGATGGCTTGGGTGCTGAAACCACACTTAAAACCTTTATTAAACAGTACAAAGACTTTATTGTGTCTTCTTCAGGACCTCGATATTGGGGGTTTGTCACAGGTGGCGCAACACCTGCTGCCATTATGGGCGACTGGCTGGCTGGTGTTTATGATCAAAATACCCAGTCTGTAACTGGACAAGGCGATGTTTCTGCAGTCATCGAACAAGCCACTGTCCAATTGTTGTTAGACTTATTTGATTTACCAAAAGAATTTTCAGGTGGTTTTGTTACGGGCGCAACCATGTCGAATTTCACCTGTTTGGCGGTTGCTCGACAATGGCTCGGCAAACAACTTGGCACAGACATTGCCAGAAATGGCGTATGTCAAGAGTTAAAAATACTCAGCGCCACACCACACTCATCAACCATCAAATCATTATCGATGCTCGGCATTGGTAGCACCAATGTCATCCACATTAAAACCCTCGAAGGAGCACGAGAAGCAATCGATATTGTTGACCTAGAACACCAAATAAAACAATTGAATCAACAGCCATTTATCTTGATTGCCAGTGCTGGCACAGTCAACACCGTTGATTTCGATGACTTTCAAGCTCTTGCAGCACTTAAACAAGATTATGAATTTTGGTTACATATCGATGCAGCTTTTGGCGGTTTTGCCGCATGTTCGCCACAATATAAACATTTGCTTAATGGCTGGGAGATGGCTGACAGCATTACTATTGATTGCCATAAATGGTTGAATGTTCCTTATGAAAGTGCCATTTATTTGATCAAACAACACCACCACAAAGCACAAATTGAAACTTTCCAGAACTCCAATGCTCCGTATCTTGGTGATCCGATGGAACAGTTTAATTATTTGAATGTGCTGCCTGAAAATTCTCGCAGACTCAAAGCCTTACCTGCATGGTTTACACTCATGGCCTATGGCAAACAAGGTTATCAAGATATTGTTGAGAACTGTGTTAATCTGACCCAACAATTGGCTGAGTTTATTAATACCAATCCACAACTAGAACTATTAGCTCCAGTGCATTTAAACACCGTCTGTTTTAGACTGATTGATACCACACAGGATAATAAAGACTTTTTGCAACAGCTTAATGCCACTGGCAAGGTATTCATGACTATCACAAATTTTAATGGTCAACAAGCCATTCGGGCAGCTCTGGTAAATTGGCGAACCAGCAAACAGGACATTGAGATCTGCATAGAATAGATACTGGTCACGCTGAAAAACTACAACGCTTAAACCGATAAGGTTGCATGCTTTCACTGTCGCCACTGGTACATGTAATCTAGCTCAATGATTTCATATTGAAATATTTGGGCTAAGCAATTTTAACCATTCCCATGCCATTTCGGCGGCTGTCAGCGACAGCTAAACATTTTTCACCATGTTGCACTGCATTGACTCCACCAAAATAAAGACTTCTTTTATTCCAGTCGTTGACTTTATCACAATCTTCCAACAATGCTTCTATGCCTTCTTTTTTGGTGCCTTTTTCCAAATCCACAATACCGTTCTCATAATGTATGCGCGGCGCATTGATGGCCTGATCCAATGTTTTTCCTTCAGCAATGAGTTGCCAGATCACCTGAAACAATGCGGTTTTGATGCGATTTGATCCCCCAGATCCAAGGGCAAATTTATGCTGACCATCGGTTAATATGGTTGGGGACATCATTGACATCATGCGAGTGTTGGTTTGAAAATTAAAAAAACCTCCACTATTGATGTCTTCTTCACCCAAGAAATTATTCAGCATAAAACCACATTCAGGCACAATATATCCGCACCCTTCACCATTTGATACCGTCAAGCTGGCGACATTACCACTGGCATCAATCACACTCATGTGCGTGGTCCCTTTTGAACTGTGAAACTCTTGTTGATTTTTCAGCTGATCTGCATGCATCATTGCTTCTATCATTTTATGATTCAACACAACTGATGGGTTCTTTTTGGCATGTTGCAATTGCTCAGTGATCAACAAACCACCGCTGGTTGGTTTGGCATTGGTGTAAATGCGCCACTCATCCATTTTACAAAACAACGGTTCTCTGGTCATAACTTGGTACGAAGTGAAGTCTTTTTCTCTCAACAAACCATGGGCACCTTTCATATCAGCAACAATATTTTGTGCCGTTTGTTTATCATAAAACCATGCTTTATCATGACAAGCCAGCTGGTGTAAAAATTCTGCTAGTTGTTCATTTTTATTGATATCGCCAGGTTTAACAAGCTGCCCTTTTTCATTGGTAAACAGTGCCGCACCTTGTGATGAAAACTTCAAAATCGGCGTTAGTATGTCAACAACCAGAGCGTACTGTTGGTTCACCACAATACCAGAGGCTGCTTTTTCTATCGCTGCTTGAGCAATTTCAAGCAAAGGCATGCTAGCGTATTGTTCATGTATGGCAAATATGCCAGCCGGTACCCCGGGTGTAGCTGCGGAAGCCATTCCGATGTGGAATTCTTGTTGGGCAGCGCCAAAGTCTCCATAAATTGGATAAAAATCTTTTTCGTGTAAGTCTTTATTGTGTGGTGTTTGTGAGAAGAAATCCAATATTTTAGGTTCTCCGCCATTGGGGCAAGCCAACATATAACCACCGCCACCTGGTGAGGACATCAATGGTTCTGCAACAAAAGACATCATTAAGGCCGCCAATATGGCATCATAGGCATTGCCGCCCTTGTCCAATATGGCCGCTGCTGCTTGACTGGATTCATAATGACCCGTAGCGATCGTATAAGTATTATTCATGGGTTCTCAACTGTGCAAATTAAACGTGACGGGCCCATCATTGATCAAGGATATTTTCATATCTGCAGCAAAAATACCGGTTTCTACAGTTAATGTTGTTTGTCGTGCTTGGTCAATCATAAAATGGTATAAGTCCTTACTGAGCCTTGGGTCAGCTGCTTTAGAAAAACTGGGCCGCAAACCTTTTTGTGTGTCTGCAACCAAAGTGAATTGCGAAACCAACAGTAAACCACCTTTGATGTCTTTCAGCGATAAGTTCATCTTTCCCGAGGTATCTGAAAAAATGCGGTAATTGATGATTTTATCCAACAACTTTTTAGTGCTGTCTTCATTATCCGTTTTTTCCACCCCAATCAAGGCCAGTATCCCTTGTTCAATACTGCCTACGGATTTGTTATCTACACTCACCTGTGCTTGTTGTACTCTTTGGATTAATGCTTTCATGCCCGGCATTATACCTCAGTCAAACGTTTGTTATAAGCTTCAATTAATGCAAAAACCATCATCAAATGAGAGATTTTTGTGCCAAAAAGCACCTTTTTGTAGGAAATTTCCTACAGCGTGTAGGAAATTTCCTACAAAAAGTCACAGAGATTTCCTATATTATTCCTTAAAAAAATCTGGATAATAGGAGGCATGGAAACAAATGACAGGATATTCATTTGTGATGCAACCCAAGGACACACTATGGAAGAACTGTATAAAAGGTATTTTGGGAACAGCATTGGGTAACAGCGTAGGAAGGCAGTTATTTAACTTATGGATGAGGTTTCGGGGTATAGGGATTGGGTTAGGACACCCAAATGTTTAACCGCCAGATGAGTCATCTGGCGGTTTTTTTGTTTTAAATACCATCATCATCTATGATTCATCTGCTCCAACTACTATGATATGTAGGCCTTAAATTGCCCAATTATATTAATACACATTGTGAAAGCCTTTATTTTTGTCACCATCTTATCCATCAGTCGATTGTTATCGTTGAAAAGCAACAGAACACTTGCTCAATTTTTGGGCCGTATTTCATGGAAGTTATCAAAAAAGAATAAACACGTCACTTTGACTAATATTCAACGGTGCTTTCCTCATTTATCACCTCAAAAACAACAGCAGTTAGCCAAAGACAGCATCAATGCCACTTTAATGAACATGTTGGAACTCGGACAAATATGGAATAAAAAACAGGACATTCATCGCTTCATTGGAAAAACAACAGGTGTGGACAAGTTTTCTGCGGCATTAAATCAAGGCAAAGGTTTGCTGTTGGCTGCACCTCATATGGGTAATTGGGAGGTATTAAATTTATTTTTGTCACAATTTGATAAATTTGCTTTTTTATATAAACCCCCATCGGATAAAAAGATCGAGAAACACATCATCAAGCATAGGAGCCAATCAAAAGCCTTACAAATTGAGGCTACAATAAAAGGTGTAAGGAAAATCATGTTACACCTCAAAGACAATGGTTTTATGGCCATTTTACCTGATCAACGCCCCAAAAAAGGCCAAGGCAATTTTGCACCTTTTTACGACATTCCAACTTACACCATGAGCTTATTCTCTAAACTGGCCATCAAAACCAAAGTACCGGTGTTTTTTGCTTATGCCTTACGTACAGAAGATGGGTTCGACATATATTTTGAACAAAGTGATGATGACATTTATGCTGACCTCGATACCTCAATAGCCTGCATCAATAAAAAAATTCAAAGCATTGTCGATAAAGCCCCAGAACAATACCAGTGGACCTATAAACGCTTCAGTATTCAGCCTGAAGGCCAGCCACGGTTTTATTAATTTTTACTTTGGTTTTTAATCAAATCCAAAACAGCCTGGGCCTGACGATGATTATTGCTGGCTGCTTTTTGTAACCATTGCATGCCTGCTTGGTTATCCTGCTCAATGCCATCACCCTTGAGCAGCATCAAAGCCAAATTAAACTGTGCCATCGAGTGGCCAGCTTGTGCAGCCCGTTCATACCAAATTCGGGCCTGTTTTTTATCCATGGCTGTGCCTTTGCCCTGGGCATAAAAACTCGCCACTAAAAATTGTGCAGCACTGTTGCCTTGTTCTGCGGCGCTTTGTGCCCAAAAAAAAGCTTTAGGACGATCTGCTTCAATATACTCAGCATTATTGAGCATCACAGCCAAATTGTATTGGGCTGGGGCATAATTGAGTTCTGCTGATTTTTTATACCAGTGCAACGCTTGGCTGATGTCTTTGCTGACACCAATGCCGCGTTCGTAGTTTTCTGCCAGAAAGCCCATGGCAATGGCATCTCCTTGCTCAGCTGTTGCAATCAACTGTTCTGTGGTTAAATCACGATAGCTTTCACAATAACCTTTAAGAGTGAGCACACAACAAAAAATGGCAATAATAATTTTCATGGATTCAGCGCATTCAACATGTCAAATCCATTAATTTACTGTAGTTCAGCTGATTTGAACAGCCTTTTATTGATTATTTTAGCTTTCTATTTGGGCTGTTTTGCATCAATACACTGTTAAAAGTGTAACAAGAAAAAAATAGTGTGACAAGCGCTTGTTGATGCTGATAACAATGTTAAAATAGGCTTATTCAATTATATTAGCCTATTTTACATGTCTGAAAAAACCCTCTATCTGGTTGATGGTTCAGCCTATCTTTATCGAGCACATTTTGTGCTTGCTTTACAACGTCTAAAAAATGAGAAAGGCGAACCCACTGGGATGATCTATGGTGTCATTAACATGATCAACCGCATGCTCAATGAATACAACCCAACCTATATGGCTGTGGTATTTGATGCTCCAGGCAAAACCTTCAGGCACGACATGTACGATCAATACAAAGCCACACGACCACCAATGCCAGACGATCTTCGGGCACAAATTCAACCCACCAAAGACATCATCAAGGCACTGGGCATTCCATTGCTGGAAGTACCCGGCGTTGAAGCCGATGATGTGATGGGCACACTGGGTGTAATGGCCACTGATGCCGGCTTTAAAACCGTTATGTCAACTGGGGACAAAGACATGGCGCAATTGGTCAATGACGATGTGATGTTGATTGACACCATGCGCAATACCGTGATGGATTTTGATGGTGTGGTGAATAAGTTTGGTGTTGAACCGCGACAAATCATTGATTATTTAACACTGGTGGGCGACACCTCGGATAACATTCCCGGCGTTAATAAAGTGGGTCCAAAAACTGCTGTCAAATGGTTGGCCCAACACGATGATCTGGACACCATCATTGCCAATGCTGACAGTGTTAAAGGTAAAGTTGGCGAATATTTACGTGAGGCCTTGGCTCATATCCCTTTATCCAAACAATTGGTTACCATAGACACGGCACTTGATCTCGGCTGTGCAGTTGAAGAGCTGGTCATCACCGGTGAAAATGCAGAGGCACTGAATCAATTGAGCATAGATTGTGGCATCAAGTCATTACAACGCAGTGTGCAAGACGACATGTTTTCTGGTAACTCCAATAAAGCCCAAGCAAAAGATACAAAAGACACCAAAGAGAAAATCAATTACACCTGTATACAAGACCTAGAGACTTTAAAACAATGGATCAAAGACATTGAAAAAGCCGGCATCGTCGCCTTTGATTTGGAAACCACATCACTGAATCCGATGGAAGCTGAAATTGTCGGCATGTCTTTTGCCTACAAAGCAGGTGATGCCGCTTATGTACCCATTGCACATATTGAAGACAGTCTCATTGATGACCGTAAAATCATTGACGGTCAACTTGATCTCGATACGGTCTTGGATTTGATGATTCCGGTCCTGAATAATGAGAAAATCGAACTTGTTGGTCAACACTTCAAATACGACATGAATGTTCTGTCCAATTATGGTCACCATATCACCAACTTAAACAATGACAGCTTAATGGAGTCTTATGTTTTAGATACCAATGGCCGACATGATATGGACACCTTGGCCATGCAATATTTACAGATACAAACCACAAAATATGAGGAAATCTGTGGCAAGGGTGCCAAACAAATCGGTTTTGCCCAAGTGGCCATCGATGTCGCCACCCATTATGCTGCCGAAGACGCTGACATCACCTTGCAACTGCATTTAACCCTGAGTGAATTATTAAAAGAACAAGAGCAGCAACGCAAAGTATACCAAGAAATAGAAATGCCCTTGGTCAGTGTGCTAGCAAAAATCGAACAAACCGGCGTTCTGGTTGACAGAAACATTTTAAAGCTACAAAGCAATGAATTGGGAGTCAAGATTGAAGCCTTAAAACAGGCCGCCTACGATCTGGTTGGCAAAGAATTCAATTTAAACTCGCCCAAACAATTACAGGAAATTTTGTTCGAAGAGCAGGGCATACCAGTGATCAAAAAGACCCCAACAGGCCTGCCGTCCACTTCAGAGGATGTCTTGCAAGAATTAGCGCTCGAACATGAACTGCCAAAAATCATCATTGAAAACCGTTCTTTGAGCAAGCTCAAGTCCACTTATACCGATAAACTACCGTTAGAGATCAATGAAAAAACCGGTCGAATACACACTTCTTACCACCAGGCAGTAACCACCACTGGCCGTTTATCCAGCTCCAACCCTAACTTACAAAATATACCGATTCGCACCGCCGAGGGGCGCAAGATTCGTCAGGCTTTTGTAGCCGAGCCAGGTTATAAAATCATGGCTGCCGATTACTCACAAATTGAGTTGCGCATCATGGCCCATTTGTCTCAGGATGAAAACTTGCTGGATTCATTCGCCAAAAATCAGGACGTACACAGCCGTACCGCTTCACAAGTTTTCGAAGTGGATCTTGATGAAGTCAACAACGATCAGCGCCGTGCAGCCAAGGCGATTAACTTTGGCCTGATGTACGGCATGTCTGCCTTTGGCTTGGCCAAACAATTGGGCGTACAACGCAAAGAAGCACAAGATTACATCAACCGTTACTTTGAGCAATACCCCAAAGTGGCCGATTTTATGAAAAACATCAAAAGTGATGCCAAAGAAAACGCCTATGTCGATACATTATTGGGTCGTAGATTGTATTTTCCCGAGATCAAAAACCGCAATGGTCGCATCCGCGCCGGTGCCGAACGTGCCGCCATCAACGCGCCCATGCAGGGAACAGCGGCCGATATCATCAAAAAAGCCATGTTGACTGTTCATGAAAAAATTGCTGGCAATCCAGACATTCGCATGATCATGCAAGTACACGATGAACTAGTATTTGAAATCAAGGAAGAGAAACTTGAAGAATTAACCGCAACCATCAAAACGCTGATGGAAAAAGCCGTCAAACTGGATGTACCACTCAAAGTTGATACCGGTATTGGTGATAATTGGGATGAGGCGCATTAAATTTATCGTAATGGAGTATATATTTTCGTCATACCTGTGAATAATTCCGTCATACCTGCGAACACCTCCGTCATACCTGCGCAGGCAGGTATCTCTGTGGTTTCACCCTCCATTCAAGAGATACCCGCCTTACGCGGGTATGACGAGTGATGTGTTGGTCAATAATTTTTACATTTAAAAGACATCACTCTTCTTCATTGTGCTCTGACAAACTTCTCAACTTTTGCTGCATATAATCCTCAACATCAATGTCCCAATCTTTCAATACCGCAAAAGCCGATCGCAAATAATTCTGGATATAACCAATGTCATGCAATGGCAATAAGTAGTCAATGGCTTCATCCACAAATGCGATGGACTTTTGCTTATCAACCAAAGATTCCTGATAGAAAATCGATATGTTAATAAGCGTCATGGCAACATCTGGCAAATACGTTTGTGGGTTGGCTCTAGCCAATTCTCTTCTTATGGCCAAGGCTTCATCATAGCTGCTG
>CAYGTC010000068.1:0-23848 GCA_964352735.1 uncultured Alcanivoracaceae bacterium
TAAAAACAGCAAAAACAATATGAAACAGGAGTTTCATGCATAGCCATGTAAATCTAAATCCTTTGATAGATCATGAATTAATTTTTGTTGGGGTTTGATTTTTGCTAAAGTTGATTGATTATCAACACCGACGACCATAAAATTGTTGCCGGTATTAACAATGAGAGGAGGGTGGGTAAGCTGATCATTTTTTATTTCAAGGCTGTGCAAAATTTGATCATGTACTGAATCGATAGTTGTATATTTGGGCGCCTTTTGTTCCATAAATGCAGATTTCCCATCAATTAGAATTTTGCGATTGCCCTCGATGGTTTCTTTAGTAAACCAGCCCTGTCCAATATGGCCTTTTTGAGCTAAATAACTGAATACTGCAACCGTCGCATGACCACAGTGAGCGATTTGTCGCTGAGGAGTAAAGAAGTCTAATTTAAAATCAGCGGAAGAAGATTTAGAAACAAATGCAGTTTCAGATAAACCAACTTGCTTGGCAATCGATAGTTTTTGTTGATTACTTAATCCATCTGCATTGGTAACGACTCCTGCTGGATTTCCACCTGTCCCATCACTAATAAAGGCGTTCATGACATTGACTATAACTTTCATTTATATTCTCTTGTTGTTAAATTGTGGATGTTAACAACTTAGAGCATACGCTAAGTCAAGGGCTTTTTAAATGTTTGAGTTTTTTATTAGTGACCTCGATATAGTGTTCTAGATCAATTTGTTGTTTTTTTAAACGGCTTAAATGGATTGTCAACATTTCAGTTAATGTATCAGTGTTATTGTTTTTAAAGGCGGAATTATAAATTTTAATGCGTTCAAGTGACATGCCAGATTTTTTCAAACAAGTCACCCAGTTAATCAATTCTGCGTCTTTGACATCATAAAAACGATGACCACTGTGATCCTTTTGTGGTTGAGACAAAAGGCCAAGTTTCTCATAATAACGTATCGTATGAGTACTTATCCCAACCGTTTTACTTAGCTGTCCAATTTTCATGATTTCAAATGATCAGTATTCTAGAGTTTCTTTTGTTGTTTAATCCACTGAGCAACATTATCATTCAAAACAGTCATGGGCATAGCGCCCTTGAGTAATACCAAATCATGGAAAGCTTTGATATCAAACGTATCACCCAGTTGTTTTTTTGCTTCTTCACGTAAGCGTAAAATATTGATCATACCCATCTTATAACCCAGTGCTTGACCCGGCCAAGCCATGTAGCGTTCGATTTCTGCGATGACATCAGATTCAACTGTGCCAGTGGTTTCGGCCATGTATTTGATGGCTTGCTCGCGGCTCCACTTTTTATAATGCAAACCGGTATCTACCACCAATCGTACTGCCCTAAACATTTCAGCTTTCAATCGGCCCAAATCACTGTACGGATCATTTTTATAGAGTCCCATTTCCTTAGCCACTTTTTCAGAATATAAGGCCCAGCCTTCAACATAGGCATTATAAGGTGCAATGCGTCTTAACATGGGTAAGCTTTCTTGTTCCAAATTTAAAGCGACCTGCCAATGGTGCCCTGGGATGGCTTCATGATAAGTCAGTGTTTTTAAATCAAATTTGGGATTGGCCTTGATGTCTCTCAAGTTGATCCAATAGATTCCAGGTTGGGAACCATCCAAAGGCGGGTTGGTGTACATGCCACCAGGTGCGGATGCTTCACGGGCTTTAGGGAATTTTCTGACCTCAACTGCGTATTTTGGTCGTGTGGCAAATTGTTGATCCATTAGACCACTGATTTCATTGATGTAACCATTGAGGTCATTGAGCAATTGTTGACGCCCTGCATCAGAATCTTCGTAAAGAAACTGTGGATCATCATTGATCTCTAACATGCGCTGACCAACGGTGCCTTGGGTGTGTCCATGAGCTTTCAATATTGTGTCCATTTCCTTAGATATGCGTTCGACTTCATCTAATCCGATTTGATGAATTTGAGCTGGGCTGAGATCGCTGTCACCCAGCATTTTTACCGCATCCTTATAATACTGGGCACCATTGGGTTGTGCCCATATACCGGATTCGGGTGTGGCAGACTTCAATGAATGACGCAATTGTGAAATCACTTTACCATAAGCAGGATAGACCTTATCACTGACTGCTAATTTGACTTTTTTGATCAATTGTTTTTTATCATCGGCACTGATGGTATTTATGCTTTCCAACTTTTTCTCAAAAGAGCTAACAAGAGGGTGTTCAAGTGCTGCAGGCTTTAAAAAACTTTGCATGGCGGCATTGGCTTTTTCAATGATGACTCTGGGAGGTAGCCAGCCTTTTTGAGCATCTGCTGACATTTTGTCCTGAATATTTTTTACGAATACGTCAAAGTTTTCAAGGCGAGCAATGTAATCATTGGCATCAGATAAGTCATTTATTTGTTGGTTGGTGATCATGGCATTGGGCACATCGATCAGTGGGCCATTGATTTGGTTAATGATGAAAGGTGACAGTCCCATCCATACATCTATATAGCCAATATCAAAATCAGGGCTGCCAGCAAAATAACGCGTGATGTTTTGCATTACAGCCGTATTGTCATCAGGGTTTTTGATGTTTTTTAATTGTTGATTGAGGTTTCTTAAATCCTGGCGCATTTGAGCCTCTGATGCTGGAGAGAAATCAGCCAAACGGTGGTTATATTTACCTCCTGCCAGTTTTTCATCAAGTCCATACATGGTTGAACTGGATGGCCTTGCCTTAAACAAGGTCATGGTGCCATTATCGTAAAGGGCGTTGAGGTTGACTTCATCAGTGCTGGTTTTATGGTTGCAGGCTGATAAAACCAATGCGGCGATAATTGGGGTGATTTTAAATTTCATTTTATCTCCAAATATTAATAACTATAGACGGCAAGGGTTTCAGGTTGTTTCACAACTGCCAATTTTTTATCATGTAACATATCATATATGTGTAAATTTTTATTCATCACCATGAATAAAATATCATTATGCCAATCCAATCCTACTACTTTGGCTTTTTTAAACCTAATGGCTGGTCTTTCAAGTTGGTGATCAACCACAGAAACAAATTTTTTGCCAACAATCAAGATTGGGCTATTTTCTTTAGGGCCTTGACTGATAAAGTTGGTACCTTTACCTGTGCCACGTGAATATTTCTTTTTTAGTGTTTGTGCATCAAAAACGCTTAAATCATTGGTGGTGTTGTTGATGACAAACAGATGTTTTTGTTGATTGTCTAAAATCATATTTTTTTGTGAGACCAAACGGGAGAAGAGCATTTCAGTAATACCACCTGCGATTCCCGCAAAACCTACTAAGGCATATTTTCGGAGATTGACCACAGATTGTGCCATTATCCGCCCAGCATTTGATTGTTGAATAAATTGACCATTAATCAAGTCAAAGTTTGCTACCTCAGAACCGTTGTTTTCTTGGATATAAGCGGTATTACCATCGTGGTTTATAAAACCCCATAGTGGATCAAATGGAATATTGATGACAGATTTCATTTGGTTTTTTGTGGTGTCAATGATGGCCAATTTATTTGTCCCAATCACCATCAGTAAGTGGTTTTTTTCATTGGTAGCCAGAGAAAGAGGATTGATCTTCTTATGATAATGTTGTTTGTCAAAATCGTGTATTGTTCTGAAACTCATTAAATATAAATTCTTTTTCTTTTTGGTGTTTTTTCCAGCGATAAATAGTTGTGTGTGATCATGATTATTCACAAAAGTGAAATGTGTTGTACTTTGAACAGGGTATTCACTGCGTTTGTTGTTTGATAAATTGAGGCTGTTTAAGGTGAAATATGAGCGAGATCTTGGTGAACGCAATTGAGAAAAATACAAAGCATCTTTAAAAATATGGGTTTTAACGTCTAACTTACCAAGATTAACCAATGCTGAGGTTTTATTATGTTTAAGATCAATCGCAGTAAAAATACGCTCATGGGCAGATAAACTTTCAAATGTTAAAAAACGGGCATTTTCAGTAAGATGAATGTTATGATCATGTCTGCCCAATTCTTTATGAAAAACATTTTCACCTGAATCAATCTGAAAAAAATTTACAGTTTGATTTTTACCGGCTTTAGAAATCACCACAAGTTTTTCGTCATCCAAAAAAATTGGTAATGTGTTTGATATTTGATTCTTTGGCCACTCAACCTTTGGTACATTAATACGACGAATGATTTTAAGTGATGATTTGTTTAATATAATGACTTCGTCTGTATCTGGGTTTTGCAATAATACGGCCATGAGTTTATGATCTTTATTCTTATAAACCACTGATTTTTTTAATGTGCGATTTACCGATAAGAATTTCATTGGTAATATTATGTGCAGTGTTTATTTGTGCCAAATAATGATCATGCTCATTTTTTAGATAATGCGCGATGTAAGTATTTGCAAAACTTTGATTGTTTATGGTCAATAATACAGTCAAAAAACAATAAATGTATTTCATTGGTCAATTCATGATTTTAAAAGAGCAATGAATTTACTGTGAATTGGTTAATAAGGCAATTATTTTTATAATATTTTTAAAGTAGTCAAATGTTCCTTGTCATGTTGTGTTGATTAAATCATTAGCCGTCATTCACACAATTGATCTAAGTGCTCCTGAATGGCAGAAACATTTTTATCATATGTACGTTTTAACCATTGGTTAACGGTTTCGTCAGTGCCTTGAAATTCAATCTGTGAATTTTTGACAGTGACATACTGCATGCACTTAAGCCCTGGTCTGACAAATCCGACTTTGACATTTATGCAATCAGCTGTACTAGTGTCACAGAAGTCGGGCTGAACAATTGCATATTTACCGTTGTCCAATTCGATCACTAAATTATTCATTATTGTCTACAGTTGTTACGTAAGGCTTTGATCTTACCCAAGGTTTGAAAATACTCTTGAGTATTGTTGCCTGTGGTAAAGCTCAGTTCAACCAACTTAACTTGTAAGTTTTTAATTTGTGCGTTGATGTGTGTGTCAATTGGTTTTCGACGTTCTCGTATTTCTCTGATTTTTGCCGTTGTTGATGCCATATATTACCCCCATAATTTTCTAGCACGCACATTGTACACATTCAAAAGTACAGATGAAATGGACAATTTCCTAAAATTTTGTAGGAAATTTCCTACAAAGCTTGTAGGAAAAACACTCAAATAGTATGTAAGTTTTCAGTATGTTCTGGTTTTATTAACCCGGCACCAGTTTAAATATGATTCAATATTCATGTGTGAGTGTAGTTTACCAAATTAACTTTAGTGATTTTACCTGTATTAAATCCAAAGCTTTGTATTAATTTTTTTTGATGGTTTAATTGCATTAAGTCTTCAGTGATTCCATCAAATGTTAAGGGGTTATTGTGATGTGATTTATTGATCAAATACCCTGGATTTATCAATAATAGATAACTGAAGAAAATAATGGCTGTAGCCTCAAGAGCCCTTTGTTTGTTTTTTCTTTTGGTTTCGTATTTTCGGACTTTCATGATAATACCTTCTGTAAATGGTAATGAATCAAGTATTTGATGTGTTTTATTAAGTGGTTTCATGTGTTCTCTCTCTGGTTTTTGTATAAAAATAACCAATTAAAGGCCTTCGTAAAACCGTCATATCGAGTAAAAAGTGTCTAAACACGCCAATTGTTCGTCTTAAGTTGGCATATATTCTTTAATTTTTACATTCGTTATTTAGTTTTGTAAAGTTTTCAATCAACAGCATGTTCCAGATGTTGTTATGCGTTAATCACCATATTTAACTCAATCAATGGTGATTAAATGCTTAAGCCATGTGTATTGAGTAATCATAATGTTATGGTTTTCTGGTTCTTATTACTGCTTCTCGATTACCATTGGTTATGATTCTGGGTGTTAAAGCCAATACTATTGTTCAGTAAATCCGTGAAAAAAGTAAAAATAAGTGAAAAACACCTGTTTTTAAATGATTACGATGGAATAAACCTAACCCGAATATTTCATCAAATAGGTAGAAAAACAAACTTTATCTTCATTCATGAATCAAGCAAAGGTCTTTAATGCAGAGTACAAAAAATACAGTTTTCCCCTAAACTCCATTCTATGATGAAATATTCGGGCTAAAGAAATGTTTTTAAATAAAACACCAATACACATAATGGTATTGGTAAGCATAATGATATTATTGACGTTAAGCCCTATTGAGTGTCAGTAATTTGTCTTTTAACTTGTTTCTAGCAGTGTTGATCCTTGATTTAACTGTCCCTATATTGATGGCTAAAATTTCAGCAATCTGTTCGTATGAAAAATCGGACCATTCATAAAGCATTAATACTTCCTGACTTTTAATATCTAGCTGATCTAAACCTTTTTGTATCACTTGTTGTTGTTCTGATTTTTGCATCAACTTTTCTGGAGTAGAGTCATCGATCAAATTTTCCTGCATTGCGTTTATCCCATTAGACTGGCCAAACTGCCAAAAGTATATCAGCTTCTTTTTGCGTAACTTGTTATTGATGGTAAATTTGGCAATCGAATATATCCATGTTTTAACCAATGATTCACCTTTGAATTTTTTGGCAGCGATATAGATTTGTAAAAATATATCTTGTGCCAAGTCATCGACTTCTTCGCCTAAATTGTTTGCATACAGAGCGGCAAAAGCCCTGATTCTTTTTTCATACAGTTGGATGATGTTCTTGAGACTTTGTTCATGGCCTTGTGCTATGTCGTAGATCAGTTTCAGTTCTATATCATCAGATGATTTTTTATTGTTGTTTAATGTTGTCATATCAATTTAAAAGCTGTTGTTTATCGGGCTATTTTTGAGTTGGCGATCCGCTATCATGTCTGTTACGGCAACATCTTGTGAAACGGCTTCAAATGTGAAGTCATCAAACCAAATTTGTCCTGTGCCACTTAAAAGAACGCCATAGTTCATACTTTCAGCATTGTTGGGAACATCTAAAACTATGGCATAAGTGTGCCAATCACTTGTCCCTGTGATTGGCCTTTTTAACATGTTATCGAATGCAACGGTGGTGGTGTTGATGTCATCAATTCTTAACCAAGCACCTGCCCATGCATCAATCTGGTCACTTTTGATTGCAACGCTCATTTTGATGCGTTTACCAAGGAATGACTGGGGATAAAAACGTTGTAATACGGTGACGAATTGGTGGTTGTTTGCGCCTTGCTCAGACTTAATGGTCGCCACCGGAGGGTTTGTTCCTTCATTGTGCACCACTGCAACGCTGTATCCTTGTGGATTTGTTCCTCTGATGTGCCAACCTTTTGGCAATTTTTGTGCCAGTGAATGAGTACTGGTAGTGAATAAAATGATCAGAAATATTTTTTTCATTGTTAAACCTTTTAAAAAGTTAAAAGCATTTGTAAGTAGTTTTTTCAATTAAAGCTTTCGTACTAGAGGTTTTTAATTCTAGATATTTGTGCCAAATGGAAGTGTTGCGAAAACGACATTTTTTTTATTATTTGTGTTTTTTTATTGGATAAATGCTGTTTTTTGATATTTATAGATGTTTAGACGTCTAAAAGATTGACATTGATAAGTGTATGGCTAATATTGTAGCCATATAGACGGCTAAATATTATGCAAACAGAATTTCATCATTGTTCATCAAAACAGACACTTTATTGTCATGACTTCACACTCGAACACGGCAGTAATGTTGATGCAGTACAATTACCTTACTCCATTGTTGGAGAATTGAGTAAGCCAGTTGTTGTAGTGCTTGGTGGAATATCAGCCAATCATGTGGTGGTAGATGATCATGATGGACAGGGTTGGTGGAATGATTTTGTGGGCACAAAGAAGGCCATAGATACCGAACAATATTGTGTGATTTCTTTGTCCTATTTATGGGGAACTGAACAACACAATGATGGTTTATTAATTTCAACTTATGATCAGGCACGATTGCTTAGCAAACTCTTAGATGAACTGTCAATCAGTCAAATTCATGCCATTATCGGATGCTCGTATGGCGGTATGGTGGCATTGGCTTTTTGCGATTTGTTTGCACAAAGGGTCAATCGGATGATCTGTCTTTGTGCTGCTCATCGAAATTCAATGAAGACCATTGCACTGAGAAAAATTCAAAGACAGATTGTTCAATTGGCCAAGAAGAGTGGTGACGTTAAGCAAGGAATGGCTTTAGCCAGATCGCTGGCAATGGTGGGTTATAGGGGAGAAACAGAATTGGAACAGCGTTTTAACCACACACCAACAATAGTCAATGGACAAGCACATTTTGATATCAACCGATATCTGATCCATAACGGGCGTAAATTTGCTGAACAGTTTGCCGATGTTCAATTTAATAATTTATCACGGTCCATTGACTTGCATCATGTCGATCCAACTGGTATTGCCACCAAATCTCTGCTTGTTGCTGTTAACCAGGATCAGATGGTCCCCAACTATTTGGTCATTGAACTGCATTGTAAACTGGTCAATAGTAGGTTGCATTTAATCAATTCAGACTATGGTCACGATGCTTTTTTATTAGAAAAACAACCGATTGCAGATGCGATCAAGCCCTTTATCAACCACACATAAAAAAAGAGAATAATTATGAGTCATCATTATGAAACACAAGCAGTAAGAGCTGGCATTGAAACCGATCAACAATATGGAGCTGTGACTCCGCCATTGTATTTATCCAGCAATTACAGCTTTAAAGACCTGAACCAACCGCGGAGGTATGATTATTCTCGATCAGGTAATCCTACGCGGGATATTCTAGCAAATGCTTTGGCAGAATTAGAGCAAGCAGATGGTGGTGTGATTACATCAACAGGCATGTCGGCTGTATTTTTGGTTTTACAGCTGCTTGAAAAGGACGCCATAGTGATTGCTCCTCATGATTGCTATGGTGGTACTTTCCGTTTATTAACCACTCTGCACGAAAAAGGAGCTATAGATGTCAGGTTTATCGACCAGACAGATACTGAAAAGGTAAAAGAGCAATTGTCCGATAAGCCGGCATTATTATGGATTGAAACGCCAAGTAATCCATTATTGAGGGTAGTGGACATTGCAAAACTGTGTCAGATAGTTGGCCCGGATGTTTTAAAAGTGGTGGACAACACCTTCCTATCTCCGGCCTTGCAACAACCCATCACTTTGGGTGCTGATTTGGTGGTACATTCAACAACTAAATACATTAATGGTCACAGTGATGTGGTTGGCGGTGCAGTATTGGCTAAAACACCTGAGCTCACAGACAAAATCACGTGGTGGGCCAATTGCATTGGCATCACAGCATCACCTTTTGATTGCCTGTTAACAACCAGAGGGTTAAGAACATTAAATGTAAGAATGCAACAACATTTGGCAAATGTTAAAAAGATCATTGAATTTTTACAGCAACACCCTGCCATTGAGAAAATTCATTATCCAGGACTCAAGGAGCACCCAGGTCATGACATTGCAGCACAACAACAAAAAGATTTTGGAGCGATGTTATCTTTTAACATCAAAGGAGATCTCAAAAATGTGCACACATTTGTCAACCAGCTCCAATACTTCACTCTAGCAGAATCATTAGGTGGTGTTGAGTCTTTGGTATGCCATCCTGCAACCATGACCCATGCAGCTATGGCCAAAGAAGCGCAGATTGACGCTGGTATTACCGATAATTTAATACGTTTGTCAGTGGGTATAGAAAATTGTGATGATTTAATCAAAGATTTAGATAATGCATTGAATAGATCTCAGGTCACAACATTACCCGGAAATAAGGCTTGTAAAAAGGAATCCTGTTATGGCTAATTCATCTCATGATATAAAAAAGCACGTAAAAACGGCACAATCATCCAACGTTCACAAGTTTGGTGGTTCAAGTCTTAAAGATAAGGTTTGTTTACTCAGTGTATTGGAAACTATTAAAACGCAAAGCAATGTTGGCGATTATATCGTTGTATCTGCCAATGGTGAAGTTACAAATCTGCTCTTTTCGGTAGTTAACCATCGAGCCTGTCAGCAACTGCATGTGGCATTAAATGATGTAAAAAATTACATCAATGAATTGGTTAAGCACGTTCTTGATAATCCAGACACCCTGCTTGCAAGCATCGCTGAAGATCTTCGTTATATCGAAAGTTTATGTGCGCAATCACAAGCCAATATGAATGATATTGTGGCATATGGGGAAGTGTGGTCAGCACAATTATTACATGAATTGATGCAGCAAGAACAATTGAACAGTCATTGGTTGGATGCAAGAAACATTCTCAAGATGAAAGACCAAAGCTTAAATATAGATGACGAGTTTATGATCAATACTTCGTCTGCAACTGAGCCACAAAATGAAGCATTAAGATATATCATTACTGGTTACATCGCCAGTGATAGTAATGGATCAACAATTACATTGGGTCGAAATGGAAGTGATTACACCGCTACATTATTGGCAAAATATTTGAATGCACCATGTGTATATTTCTGGACTGATGTTGATGGTGTTTACAGTGCTGATCCAAGGCAGGTGAAATCTGCTAAAAAAATCAAACACTTATCGTTTTGTGAGGCACAAGCATTATCCGAACTGGGTTCTAATGTTTTTCACCAAAAAACTGTCAATCCGATTATTGACGCATCAATCAATATGGTTATCAATTGTAGTACCCAGACATCAAATGGCACCATGATTAATCGACGCGTCGAAACAAAACAGGAAGTTAAAACCATTGCTTGTAAGAACCATTTGATCGGTTTACACGTACAAGGCATCAATGAATTAGATACACGAAAATTACAAGCATTATTATTGAATGAACAAATTTTCAGTTATGCCAATCGATATGATAAAACCAAACAGGAGTACCATTGTTACGTAGAACCAAACGATTTATTCAATGCCGTTTCCGAAGGTAAAAGTAATGGTTATGCGTTAAAAAAGACAAGAAGTGAAGTATCGCTAATCAGTGTAGTGGGTCAAGATATCAGGCAAAACCATCAGATTATTGGTAAGATTTTATCACGCTCATCGGCTTTTGATGTGATTGAAATCATTTATCCTGCCAACAGTCATACCTTGTGTTTATTGATTGCAGATGATCAAGCGACAGTATTGCTCAATGATTTACATCAAACTTTTTTTGAGTTGGAAGCATCAATTCCAATTGTGGTGCTGGGTTATGGCAATATTGGCCAGCAATTTTTAAAGATATTACAGCACAATAAAAAGGCCATCGAAAATACTGTTAATCGTTCATTAACTTTAGCTGCAGTAGCCAATAGCCGGTATTTTGTTGTTGAACAAGACCAAAAAAACAGTTTATTTTCCTTGATAAGAGAAAATGGTCTGGATTTATCACTAGGAGGCAATAATAAAGATAATGCTGTGGTTGATGTTTTAAAAAAATATCAGGGACACAAGGCGATTATTGTTGATTTGACAGCCAGCCAAAAGGTTGCTTTGTTATACGAACAATTTGCCAAGAACCATTGGCATATTATTTCTGCAAACAAATGTGCTGCTGCTGATTGCTTATTAGCTGACAGTATAGAGTCACGTCAAAAATCTTATCAAGGCAAATGGTTAAAAAATACCACGGTAGGAGCCGGCTTGCCCGTGCAAGCAACCATAAAAAAATTGCAGGAAAGTGGTGATGACATAAAAAGCTTATCAGGTGTTTTTTCAGGTTCATTGTCCTGGCTATTTGGTCAATTTGATGGAACAGTGCCTTTCAGTTCATTGTTGAGAGAAGCACAATCACAAGCGTTTACTGAGCCCGATCCCAGAGAAGATTTATCTGGCCAAGATGTGTTTCGTAAAGTACGTATCTTGGCACGTGAATTGGGTTTTAATCATGCGCAAGAACAATTTGAACCAGCAGTTCCACAGCATTTTTTACGAGGTAATTTATCGGATTTTTGGAATAAGGCTCATGATTTGGACACCTTTTACAATAATTTGTACAATAAAGAACAATTAAAATCAAATGCCTTTAGATATATTGCTAGCATAACACCAGAAAAATTATCCGTCAAATTACAAGTTGTTGATAAAAATTCCCCTTATGCACATTTGAATCCATGTGATAACATTTTTATCATACATTCCGATTATTATGGCACAAACCCATTAATAATAAGAGGCCCAGGTGCTGGAAAAGAAGTCACCGCTGCTGGTGTACTGAATGATTTGATTAAGGTGTTGAAATATTAAATTCTTGTTAAAAATAAAGCGAAATTTTTCAAATGGCGGTTTTTTGATAAAAAATCAGAAAAAAACATTTGAATTGATTTTTTTCATGTGCTAATTTGTACACGGATTTCTTATATGTTCTATTTAAGAAGTCTGATGTTAAATAATAATAAAATAATAATAATAAAATAAAATTAGGAGATTTAACAATGAATAAAATCAAATCATTAATTTCAAGTGCAGTAGTATTTACAGCCTGCTTATCAACATCTCATGCTGAACAACAATTGAGTCCAGAATATCTGGCAGCAATGGAGCGTGATTTGGGAATATCTGCAGCAGAAATACCCCAACATATGCAAGCAGAAAAGTTTGCCGTAGATGTTGAATCTATGGCAATCAAACAATTCGGTGAAAGTTATGCCGGAAGTTGGATGGAACATTTAGGTCATGGTCAGTACAAATATGTCGTTGCTACGACGGATAAGAACACCAGGGCTCTTGATGGTACGCAACACAAATCTGTGCGTTATTCTTTAAAACAGCTAGAAAAGAATATGTCTGACCTTAGTGACTTAATGAACAAGCTTTATGAATCTGCTTCTCTTGAAAAAGAGTTGGCCGATGGTCAGGCCGATGTGATTCAATCGATCTATGTTGATGTAAAAACCAACAGTGTTGTGATCAAAGCAATGCCTGGTGCGACAAAAGCAGCCATTAATTTTGTAGCCAAGAGCAAAGTTGATATTGATGCCATTCGCGTTGAAGAAGCTGAAGGTAAAGCAACGGCTTTAGTTACAACTTATGGTGGTCGTGAATATATATCAGGCGGAGGCTTTTGTTCAATAGGGTTTCCTGTAACTGTTAATGGTTCATCTGCTAAGGGCTTTGTTACCGCGGGTCATTGTGGTCTAGCAGGTACCAGCGTCAGTATAAGCGGTGCCAATATTGGTTCTGTGCAACGTGCTAACTACCCTGGTGATGATATGGCTTGGGCATCACAACGCAGTTCAGATAGTCAATCACCATTTGTTACCCGTTATAATGGCGGCAGTGTCAATGATGTACGTGTGAATGGTTCTAGTGTAGCTGCCATTGGGTCTTCAGTGTGTCGATCAGGTCGTACCACAGGTTATCGCTGTGGAATCATTCAGAGCAGAAATGTATCCGTCAATTATGGTGATGGTCTTGTTGGTGGTTTAACGCAATCAACGGCATGTGCTGGTCGAGGTGATTCAGGTGGTTCTTGGATTACTCCAGCTGGTCAGGCGCAGGGTGTGACTTCAGGTGGTTCGTTACCACTGGGTCAGACGAATAACTGTGGTGTTTCAACACCAGTCAGTTGGTTCCAACCCGTTAACGAAATTCTGAGTCGTTATGGATTAAGTTTAACGCGTTAAACCTTTTACTTTCCAGAGTGTCAGTGTTATGCGACACAGACATAAACTGGATTCAGTAATGAAGATGGCACATTTATGTGCCATCTTCAATTCACATTAATCATGTTAAAAGATTCATTGATTTTAATGTTGGGAATCTGCAATCACAGAGAAGTGATGGACATTGCTGAGTACACCTTTCTCCCAACCACCTTGTACGATGTTTTCGGCCTGTGCATTCAAAGCGGCTGCAACTTGACCAGAAAAATGGGCTTGTCTGCCACTGGCATCAGTAAAAGTATCGAAAATTGCGTAATTATTATCATCTAATTTTAATGCTGTCCATAAAAGGGTTTTTGGTTCAGTGTTGGTAATGACTTGAGCACCAGATGTTAATAAGTTTTCTAATGCTTTTTCTTTGCCTTTTTGTGCTTTCAGTGTAATCAATGTGGCTAAAGTTGCTTTAGAAGATGATTCAGGTAGCTTATGTGACAGTACTTTAAAGTTGTTAACATTGCTAAGAATACCCTCATCCCAACCGTTGGCCACTAATCTATCAGAATTTGCCTTTAAGGCTCCAGCAACTTGTCCGGCAAAATGTTCAGCTCTGCCTTGTTCATTTGGGAAAAAGTCAATAATGCCAAAACTGCCATTGTCATTTTTTAATGCATACCAGTAATAAGTCAACGGTTCAGTTTTAGCCACTAAATTAGCCCCAACTTTTAGGAAATCTGATAGGTTTGTATCTTGTGTATTATTGGCATTAAATGGAATAAAAGTGGCTTGTGTTACGTTCATTGAATGTGTCATGTTGTTCTCCGCTTGGGAAGTGATTACCCATAAAGATAAAATAAAATAAGTCAATAATGAGATGGTTTTGTAGTTGATTGCTGTTGATTTCATTTTTATGTTCCTCGTTCAAAAAAGAAATCCCATTATAGGAATGTAAATTGTTGACAGTGAGTGTCAAAAAAGACAACATACATGCAATATTTGCCAATTAATCGTTTTTTGTATGTCTAACATCATCATATGTGCATTTGATCGCACTTTACCTTCAGGTTTACTGGGAATAGCAGATTTGTTCTCACTCAGTGGATTGAACTTTTTACAAAAAGAAAATAATAAAAATAAGAATCAAAAGACATGGAAGCCTAATGTCATTATGGCAAGCCAAAATGGCATGCCAGTGATTGATGGGCATGGTCGATCTGTTAATGTGGATGCTGATTTTTCATCAATAAAAAACTGTGATGCCATCATCATTCCTGGCTTTGTGCCCAATACAAAGGGCCATCCTCCAGATAGCATCATCAATCAAGACACACGCAAATGGTTTAGAAAACAGTATGAACAAGGGGCATTAATGTGCGGTTCTTGTAGTGGTGTTTTTGCTTTGGGTGAAGCACAATTATTGAATAAAAATCGTTGCACCACAACATGGTGGTTACATGATGAGCTAAAACAAAGATTTCCCAAGGCTCAAGCTGTTTGGGCCAGTGATCTGATTGCTGAAAAACGCATCATCACTGCTGGTGGTCCACTGTCATGGGTTAATATCACATTGGAGGTGGTAAAAGAACTGGCTGGAACTGAAGTGGCCAAATTGATGGCCGATTTTTCAGTGGTAGATACTGTACCAAAATCACAAAATTTGCATGTCCCGCCTGGATATCTTATTTCCATAGATCCGTTTTTAGCGGAGGCAGAATACGCCATTCGTAAAGCCCACTACCAACACATGAGTGCTCAAGATTTGGCACAAATGATGGCCGTTTCAACAAGAACATTGAACAGAAAATTAAAAACTTTGACAGGAGAAACCCCCAAAGTGTTTATTGATAATATCCGAATTAACTATGCTTGTACTTTGTTTAATTCAGCCAATAAATCAATCAAAGACATTTCCTTGGCCTTGGGCTATTCCGATGATACGGTGTTTAGACGCTTGTTTAAAAAACAAATGAAAATGACGCCAACAGCCTACAGACAAAGAGTAAAAACTTAACCATTATTGTGGTTAAGCTTTTGATAGGCCTTTGGAGTCATACCATAGACTTTCTTAAATGAATAAGAAAAATGAGAAGCATTGCTGAATCCACACATATCAGAAGTATAGGCAATTTGTTTGCCTGTGGCCAACATTTGTGCGGCATTATTGAGTCTGGTTTCCCTGAGTAAATCCAATGGTGATCTATCAAGAAGCGCTTTAATTTTGCGTTGAAGCTGCCGATCACTGACGAACATTAAACTCGCCATTTTTTCTACATTAAATAGTGGGTCTGAGTAGCCTTTATTGATGATGGTATTGAGTTGGTCTATAAAAGACTGGTCAATTTCAGAAAAATATGTCTGTTTTGTTATTTTAGAATGTTCTTGGTTTTTTGTGATCAGCAAATGGCGTGTATTTAAAATATTCTTTAGCTGTAAAATTAATTCTTGAGCATCAAATGGTTTATTGAGGTAACGATCAATGTTTTCTCTCCAGCCTTTTATCCGGCTTGATTTTTCATTGACAGCGGTTAACAGTACAAGGGGAATATGGGATGTAATTATTTCACTGCGTAATTGTCGACATACTTGAAAACCATCGATGATCGGCATCATTACATCACATACCACTATATCAGGAACACGTTTTAATGCTGTCGCAATGCCTTGAGTCCCATCACTTGCCACAATACAGTTAAAGTGTGGTGAAAGCACTTGTTGTATATATCCTCGCATGTCATCATTGTCATCAATGACCAACACAGTCTGTTTATTGGTTAAGATCAGGGGGGCAATGTGGCTTGCATCATTCAATAGTGCTGGAATGTGACTGGCCATTTGGTTTTGCAAAGATGAATCAATAGGAAATTTAACGATGAATTCTGAGCCTTGCCCACTTTCACTATTTAACATGAGCTCAGCTTGATTCAGGTCGGCAACTTCTTTGACCAAGGCCAAGCCAATGCCAATGCCTTCTGTTGAACCATGATTCAAGCGGTTAAACCTCTTAAATATTTTATCTTGATCTGATTGAGCTATGCCTGTGCCATTGTCTTTGACATAAATTTCAATGAAATCGTCACCCAAACGGGTGCCAATATTGACATGGCCTGCTGAATCTGAATATTTGATGGCATTCGATAAAAAGTTGGTGAAGATTATTTCCAGCGCATCCTCAGTCAGTTCAAGCTTGATGTTATCCAGCTGGTCAACATTTAATTTGATGCCATTGAGTGAGGCCAAATAAATGAATGGCTCAATGATCATGTTCAAACGTGGAGAGAGATCAATGATTTGTTTGTGTGAGGTATCGGTCTCACTGATTTGTGCCAGCTTTAGCATTTGATTGACCAAATCAAGCAAGCGTTTGGCATTGCGAGCCACCATGGCAAAATTCTTTTTTCTTTGCGGGTCTTTTTCAGTCTTGAGTACTTCTTCCATGGGGCCAAGAATGAGTGTAATGGGTGTTCTGAATTCATGAGAAACATTGGAAAATATTTCATTTTTTCTGACCATTAAATCTTCTACAGTCTTTTTTTGTTGAGCAATATGACTGGTCTGTTGTTTGACTTGTTTCTTCAGATAAGTGTTGATTCTCTGTGCATTTGCGATTTTCCTTTTTATGTAAAAGTATATCGTTGCTATTAATAACAGAGCATAAATACTAAAAGCCCACCAACTTAGCCAAGGTGGAGTCTTGACAGTAAACTTGATGGATTTATGGCTTTTATTATTCAAATTTGTTGCTTCAATATCCAGTTGATACTGGCCAGATTTTAAATTGGTAAAAGTGAGCAATCTATCTCGCCCCGCCAGTGATGACCATTGTGTTGAAATGGGAGCTAGTTTGTATCGGTATTCAATGGCGTTAGGTGTATTGTAGTCGGGTTGAACAAAGCCAAAACCGATGATTTTATCTTTGTGGCCAAAGGTAAGGTTACTGGTTTGATTGATGGGTGTACTCAGCGTAAAGCCTGTGTCTGTTGTGTGATTCACGGCAATGGGTTGATCCATTAAATACAGCTGATTAAAAACCAATGGATAGTCTTGATTCTTATTTGTAATTTTCCGTGGATCAAAATGCACCATGCCACTGTTGCCGGCAAAATAGAGTTGACCCTTTCTGTCTTTATAAGAAGCTTTGCTTAAGGCTAAATAGTTTTCAAAGGCTTCACTGGAGTAAAACTGTATTGCTTTTGAGTCCAAATCAAGTGAAATCATACCATTGTCATTACTCATCCATAAGACTTGGTCATGAATCTGTATTTGCAAAATGTTATTGCGTTTGATTTCATCAAAATACCGATTCACAAGTTGGTGATTTCGATCCAGATGATAAAGCCCATAACCATTAACGCTTATGAATAATTCACCATGATCGTTTGTCGCTATAGTTTCAATGGTTTTGTCCATAAAAAATTGATCGTAAGCACTGAACAGTTGCAGTTGATTCTCAGCATTGAATAACAGTAGTCCATGATTGGTGGAGAACAATAGTTGTCCATTACTTTGTACGAATGGACGTGAATAGCTGATGTTATCTAATTGGTTATTGAGTGCTTTGATTTTATGATAGGTGGAGTCAGTGATATTGTATTGATAAAGTCCACTGCTTGTTGCGATCAGTAAGTCATTGTTTTTCATTTGATTAATAGAAAAAACTGAAATATTAGGCAATCCATTGTTGTGTAATGTCAGTGTTTTTAGCTGTTTGTCATAATTTATTAAACCAATTGAACTTGCAACCCAGACTTGATGTTCATCTATAGTGGTGTGATAGACAGAAAACGGTTGTGATTGATGCATATTGTTATGATCAATGAATGAACAACTGTTATTTTTGGGTTGCCAATGGATAAGACCATCACTGTTACCCAGCCAAAGGCTACCATCTCGATCCATTTCGATGCTTAAAATAAGCGTTTTTTTTGCACAATAAAGGCTGTTTCTTGTGGTGGTTTCAAAATTGAAATGCATTAAATTGAGATTTATGGCATTTAAACCATGATAAAACCCGCCTGCCCATAAAGTACCATCACGGCTGATATGCAGTGCCTTAATGTTTTTATCGGACAAAGAATAATTAAATTCCGCTTCATTCACCCATTGCTTGGTTTCAAGAGAAAATACATCGATACGATATAGTCCACCATCTATGGTGGCAATCCACAGATCATCTTGATGGGCTTTGATGGATAGAATTCTGCTGGCTTGTTCAAGAATAGGCGATTTCAATGGTTTTTTTGATTCAAAATCGTAGCGTAATAATAGTTTGGATGTTGCTACCCATAATACATTTTTATGATCTTTATAAACATCATGTATTAGTATTTCATCATCAAGCTCAATGAACTCGATTGTTTTACTGTGGCTATCATAAATATAAAGTCTGTTTTTTTGCCCTATTGCGATGTAGCGCTGATCCAATGTGGTGATGGAGCTTATTTTTTGACCTTGTAAACCTTCTATGGCTTTGTCGTTGAGAGGTTTAATGTTGTTGTTAGAAAATTGAAAAAGCCCCATATTTGTGGCAAGCCATATACTGTTATTTGGCCCCTGTGCCATGTCATAGATTGTCTGTGGATTTAAGCTATCATCAGCGACTCTATCTATTTTGTTGTTTTTGTAAATTAATAAACCGTGCTCTCTTGTTCCAATCAATATACCGTTATTTTCCATAACATGTAAATGATTGATACTCGGATCTGTGAGTAAATTTGCTGAGTCCAATTTGGAAAAGGATATGCCGTCAAAGGTATAAAGCCCTGCCTCGGTGCCAATCCACATGAAGCCCATTTGATCTTCAGTAATTGCCCTGATTTTTGTGCTATTCAAGCCATCATTGATGCCATAATGTTTGAATACAGCAACTTCAGCTTGCAGTTGAAAAAAACACACCGATAAAATGACAAGGATTTTGTGTTTCATGAGTTAAAAAAATTATCGATAGTATAAAAGCCTGTATTGAATTGAAGTTCGAGTAATCTGAATGCATAATTATCCGAATAGCATCATATTGATTGACTGCAATTGTAATGCGAGTCAATACATACATTTGTCAGTACTTAAAATATCAGACAAATTAGTCCGCTTTTATCAATTATATCAGAGATGAGAATTAAGTTTATTGTTATGGTGGTTAAATTTTAATGAAAAAATGAAGTGAGTTTTTACCAGCCACAATTCAAAAGTTCCCACAACTTATGTGACACACATTATATTGAAGATTCGTGGTAGGATAATAAAATTTTGCGGTATTGTGGTGACCGTAATGACAAGCACGATAGGCCTATCATTACGATAGTCATTAAATGTGTCATAAATTGAGAGGTAGGTTTTGCTCTCCAAAACACTCTGGATCATGAGCAATGTGTCTTTTTTGGATGCCAAGTTGATCCAGATCTTCATCTGAGGGTGGTTCGCCTATATTAAAAGAGCATTCTGTCTCTGCTGAAAAATGTGATTCGTAGATGTGTTCATGGAATAGGCAATGTTTGATATGAGTCACTATTTGGCCATCAGCGGTCATAAAAGGATCACTTTTAACCAAGGCTACAGTCAATGTTAAACTTATCAGAACAATCAATTGTCTGAAATGATGGATATTTTTATTTAATTTAATTTTCATGATTTTTTCAATAATATTGGGTTGATAGTAAATTAATTGTTCTGAAACACATAATTTTAATTCACTTTGTTGTTAAATTCATCAGTATATTTGTAGATTGCGTTCGCTAAAACACTCAGGGTCATGAGCGACATGCACAAGTGATTTTCTATTCAGGCCTAGCATTTCATTATTTTTTCTGACGAAGCAAAGTAAAGATCAGATGTATAAAAAGTAATTATCAATGTATTTTGGATTGACACTGCTCAGTTTAGTGGTTGCTGATTTTTTAAAATTATTAATATCCGACAATTGTTATCAAAAAACCGACAAATGATTGTATTGTTAAGGTTGTTTTAACAAAAATCATAATGAATTGGTTGCATTCTTAAGGTGCCATTTGCCTAAAAATATAGGTATGTGGTGTTTTTTTGGATCAATATTTGAAATGGCATTGATACAAATTATTAATGAGTTTTAATTCATACCATCGCATTAAAAATATCGATTTTTATGGATAAAAAAGTTAAGGAATAAATGAAAAAGCTTCATCTCAGCCATATTAATTCAGAGGTATATTCTGTTCCCCAAAGCATTCAGGATCATGAGCAATGTGACTTGGAGGAGTGAGATCGCCAGGAGCATTATTTGGGGGCGGTTGATTGACATTAAAAGAGCACCCTACATCAGGTGAAAAATGTGACTCATAAATTTGCTCATGGAAGAGACAATGTTTAACATGATTAACTCCTCGGCCATCAACTGTCATAAATGGGCCAGCATTTGTGGTAGTGAAAAATATTATCATGATTAAAGTCATGACAGTTACTTTTTTGTACCCTTCATTTTTTTCTTTTCTTTTTTTCATGTTGATTTAACTCTTTTGTCGTTGATATTTAAATTTACAATAGATTATTGTCCATTATGAAAATTTACAACCTTTACTGAGATATTTCATAACCACTATTACGTTTTCATGGCTATGAAATATCATAAACTTAAAAAAAGTAAGTGTGATTTAAGATGAAGGAGGTGGACCATAAAATAATGTATTGCGAAGAGTGCTCTGGCTATCACACAGTGCAATTTCATCAGCAATATTGATATAACCAAATCCTGAATATAATACAATTGGACTGCCACCTGGGTTAGGGTTTTCTTGTGCACACATATAAAAAGTGACATAGGCCTCAGGCCCTTCAAAACCTGGATCAGGTCCTCCAAATTGTGCTTGTGAACTGAAACTGACTGTTGCCATTAAAAGTATCAGTAGTATTTTTTTCATAATATTCTCTCTTTTTATTAATTTAATTGCCAATGGAATGTGCATTGACGTTGCTCAGTTTAGTCATTGCTGATCTTTTAAAATTATTGATATCCGACAATTTCTATCAAAAATCCGACAGGGGCTTGTCTTGTTGAGGGTTTCTTATAAAATTCATGATTACTTGGCCACACTCTTTGGGTTTTGATTGTGCAATAAAATGAGGGCCTTGAATTGACTGTATAGATAGATTTTCAAAACAACACTGAAATTCTTTGAGCTTAGATGTGGAAACCAATTTATCTTGAGTTGCTGAAATATACAATGTTGGCAGTAAACAATTAAACCTCAAAGTATCAAGTGTTGCTATGGACTTGAGTCGACTGCTCAAAACGATTGATGGAATCGATTGGATGATTTCATTAAAAAGACTGAGCATCTCTGGACTGACATTGGTATCAAAAAATAACAACTTTTGTATGAATTGAGCAGCAGGCAACCTGTTCAACCATTTTATTGGCAAGTTCCGAGCCACGTTTATTAACCACTTACGAGGTGGTGAAATAAATGTAGCAACGAAGATGATGCCCTTTAAATGTGCCATTTTCATTTGTGCCAATTGTACAGCAATGGGGCCAGAAAATGATTCGGCTAATAAAATAAATTCACCATCTGGCAATGCATTCTTAACATGATTTGTTAAAGTTACATAATCTTGAGGACCAGATTTCGGCAATGCAATCACCTGGCATTTATGATCGGTTAATTGATTTAATAAAGGTTTAAATAGTGTGCCTGTGCCATCCATGCCAGGTAATAGCACAATTGATTTTCTATTTTTCATGAATAGGTCTTTGTTTAGTCAAAACTGCTTTCTGTATTTTTTTACACATTGTAATGAAATAATTTGATAGTTAACCACACTATAGCTGTTGGGGCCGTCAGTTTGTATCTAATTCATAGCCAAATGTTGGATTGGGTAATGCTCAGGTATGTTTTGTTGTGAATTTTCCATTGATTTTAATAATTGATCAAAACCCTCCCGTGAAAAAACATCATAACTTATGATCTTGATTTTATCATTTTTTATTTTCGTTTATTTATCAATTGAATAGCACCAGCGCAATCAAGCAATGCAATGATTGATTAAACCACCTGAGCATTATTGACAAAGGTGGTTTAATATTCATTTCATAAATCACTGATTAGGCTTTACTCGGCATAATACATGGCCCTTTGATCAATGAACGCATCAGCATCAGCAGGGGCAGCACCAAAATAACAGTGGACCCCATTATCAAACCCAGTTGGGCATGATGATTGGTTTGCGTAAGCATAAAATTTATTTTGATAGATAAAGCCATTTGAGGCTGGTACATTTGCTACAAAACAATAACCATTAACCATATTATTCGGGCAAATGTCCCCTTCAATTGGCGTATGAAGATATTGATTATTTTGAATAATTGCAGTTGTTCCAAATGGAGGTGCACCAACAAAACAGTGATTATTCAAGGGATAACCTATGGGGCAGTTGACCTGTTTTTGTGCGTAATAGCCATTATTCCAGACAAAGATATGTCTGGCCCATGCCGGGAAATGATTGACATAACAATTACGGTTGTCAAATTGTGCATTGATAAAACTGCCATTATGCCAATAGACTTGATCAGTACAGTGTTCGTTCCAATAAGCCAATCTATTTGGAGAGTTAATACCTATATTTCTGAGCACTCCAACTGTGGTAAATGAGACAATGGCCTGATGAACATCTGCTGGTGTCGCTTGTGGATTATTTTGCAAAAACAGGGCCGCCATTCCTGTAACAAATGGAGCGGCCATTGAAGTGCCTGTACCATCAGTAAAATCTTTTTTGTTAAAGGTATTAGTGAGGGGGATTTGATCGAAATTAAAAAATGTCGACAGGAATATTTTTTCACTAAATTAATAAAAAAATCAAAGATCAGTACAGTAAGAATAATTTGTTTTAATATTACCGATGTTCAAATGATAAGAGATAATCTGTCATGCTTTGAATGTGAGACGGAATACATGGAAGATTATAAAATGATTTCAGTCAGTGTGCCTAGTAATGTTGACTATGAGTCAATTCAACAATACTTAATGTCTCATGAAAGTAATGGCATTCTTGAGTATGAAGAATCAGCAATTAGGCATTTATAATTTTTTATTTAAAGTGATAAATGTGCAGTTGATTGCCTTTTCTATAATAAATCTTTTTCTCTAATTGATCGATGTCATATTGTGGTTTATTATCATAAAAAATAAAACCATCAATTTTTTCACCACTGTCTTTATTGATTTGGACCAAGACCTTTTGTTCTTCAATACTGGTGAAATAAAAAGCGCTATTACGATCGTTACTAAAAGCGTTAAAGCGTTCAGGGTTATACATGTAATTACTTAGTCAACCCTGAAAAAAGCACAATTATTCAGGTTAATAAATGGGTATATGCCG
>CAYGTC010000069.1:0-23636 GCA_964352735.1 uncultured Alcanivoracaceae bacterium
TCAAATATTGAGAATCTAGATTATGAAACAGGACTCTTGTGCAGAGCCATGTTACTTTTTATGATGAAGATCATGGTCAATGTGATATCGTTGGTCAAAACCAGTATCACTATATATATTTATGCGCTGATGGAGCATTGTTATATATAAGAAAAAATACAGGTGGCAACGGTGGCGGTAATGGTGGAGGAAATGACAACTGCATTATTTGCGAATGATGTTTACAAGATTAATAAATCTATATTAAGCAACAGCCCTTGATGATTATTGAGGGCTGTTGCGTATGTCTTTATTATTAACTTAACGATTTTGGATAAGATCCCAGGACTTTCAATTTTGTAGTAATTCTTTTTAACATTCTTAAGGCTTTTGCAAGGTTCTCATCTTCGAAGTGTCCATCAATATCAATGAAGAACACATAATCCCATTTACCTAATTTGGAGGGCCTGGATTCGATACGTGTCATGCTAACACCACATTCTGATAGGGGCTTAAGGATATGGAATAGGGCGCCTGGTTGATTTTTTGCAGAAACTAATAATGATGTTTTATCATCACCGCTTTGTACTAACATCTGTTTGCCAATGATTAAAAACCTGGTGCTGTTGTCGCTGATGTCTTCTATTTGTTGGTGGAGTATTTTCAAACCATACATTGTAGCAGCACTGGTGCCAGCAATTGCTGCTGAATGATCTGTGAATTGGGCCCTTTTTGCTGCTTCAGCATTTGAGCTAACCGCAATGCATTCAACGCCGGGAAGGTTCTCATTGAGCCAGCCACGACATTGAGCCAAAGATTGTCGATGTGAAAACACCATTTTTATATCTTTAAGCTCGCTAACACGGCTCATTAAATTATGATGAATAGGTAGGTCAATTTCGCCACAAATCTTTAATGGTGATGATAAAAACATATCCAAGGTATTATTAACGGCACCTTCGGTTGAATTTTCAACAGGAACCATGCCAAAATCAGCCACTCCAGCTTCAACTTCAGCAAATACATGATCAATACTTGTTACGGGCATCGCCGTAACAGAATGACCAAAGTATTTATAAGTAGCCATTTCAGAATAGGTCCCAGCTGGACCTAAAAATGCGATATTTAAAGGTTTTTGCTGTGCCAAACAAGCCGACATAATTTCTCTGAATAATCTGACCAAGGTTTCATCTTTTAATGGCCCATCATTACGCTCTTTTACAGCACGTAACACTTGTGCTTCTCGTTCAGGGCGATAAAAAGCGCCACCAGATTGTGATTTGGCTTTTGTCTTTGCGACTCTAGCAGCAAGACTGGCACGTTGGGAAATCAATTGTTGAATGGATGTATCAATAGAGTCAATATCAGATCTTAATTTGGATAAATCTATGGTATTGTCACTGTTTTTATCAGCCATTATCTTTCTCAAATGATTTCATGAATTCAATCAATGCAATGACACCAGACATTGGCATGGCATTGTAGAGACTGGCACGCATGCCTCCAACTGCTCTGTGGCCTTTGATGGCCTTTATACCCACCTCATCAGCTTGTTCAATAAATCGTTTATTTAAGCTTTCATCGGCCAATAAAAATGTGACATTAACTTTAGAACGATCAGATTGTTTAACATTATTGCGATAGAAATCGCTGCCATCAATATAATCATATAGTCGATCGGATTTTTGATCATTTCTGGTTGCCAGTGCTGACAAACCTCCAGTATTTTTAATCCATTTCAAGGTCAAATTCATCACATACCATGGAAAAGTTGGCGGTGTATTCCATAATGATTGATGGTTTGAGTAAGTTCGATAATCCATCATTAACGGTAAGTTGCCAGGTGCCTTACTGAGCATGGATTTTTTTATAATGACAATGGTAATACCAGAAATTCCCAGATTTTTTTGTGCGCTTGCATAAATTAAATGGTATTTATTGACATCAATTGGTCTAGTCATAAGGTTTGAAGTCATATCACAAAACATCGGTACACCACGATTGTCAGGTGTTTTTTGCCATTCAACGCCTTCTAAAGTTTCATTGCTGGTGTAATGAAAGTAATCAAAACTGTCATCAAGTTGTGACATATCAAACTCAGGTATAGCACTGTAGATTTTGTCTTGTTTGTATGGAACCAATGGTCTGGCATTACAAAATTTTTGTGCTTCTATAATGGCTGATTTTCCCCAATGACCATGAACAAAATACATGGCTTTACCTGTTAAGCTGGAAAAATTCATTGGCATCATAGAGTATTGTAATCTTGCACCACCTGGTGTCATCAAAATATCATATTCATCAGAGACGTTTAATATTTCCCTAATTAAATCTTCGGTTTCTTTGACAAGTTTTTTAAATGCTGGTCCGCGGTGTGAAACTTCCATAACAGATGAACCTGTATCAGACCAATTTGGCATATCTTCAACGATTTGTTGCTTAACAACATCAGGTAACATGGCTGGTCCAGGTGCAAAGTTATATATTTTGTTCTGTTGATTTGTCATATTAGTTATAAATTTGTGAAATCTCAGTTATAGTAATGTGTTCTAATGTATATCATTGATTTGGATAATAACATGAAATTTAAAAATAGCATTAAAGAGAATGAAGTCACAGATGAAAAACTTTATAAAAACCGTCGTCATTTTATTAAGTCGGCTTCTGCATTGGCTGCTGGCTCTATTATGGCTCCCTCATTCGCTCATGCTTTTGAAATTGGTCAGTATCAAAGTTACAGCAAATACAACATCAATAATGAGGATGTTACCGCAAAAAAATATGCAACCACTTATAATAATTTTTATGAATTCAATACTTCCAAAGAAGGTCCAGCTCAAATTGCTGACACTTTAAAACCTGAACCGTGGAAAGTACAAATCTCTGGCCATGCTGAAAAGACAGGTGTCTTTGACCTTGAGGATATTTTGGCCAAACAACAATTGGAAGAACGCATTTACCGTTTTCGTTGTGTCGAGGCTTGGTCGATGGTGATACCTTGGTTGGGCTTAAGATTGGCTGACTTAATCAAGCAGTTTAAGCCCACTAGCAAAGCAAAATATGTCTATTTTGAAACTTTAGAGGATCGAGAGCAATTTCCGGGTCAATCTCGGAGAACCATTCCATGGCCATACCGTGAAGGATTAAGGATGGATGAGGCCATGAATGAGTTGACTTTTATGGCTGTAGGAATGTACGGTGATAAACTCCCCAATCAGAATGGAGCGCCATTGCGTCTGGTTTTACCATGGAAATATGGTTTTAAGAGTATAAAATCGATCGTAAAAATTGCCTTTGTAGAAAAGCAACCTGTCAATTCATGGCAACAAATTGCCAGTAATGAATATGGTTTCTATGCAAATGTCAATCCTGAGGTGGATCATCCAAGGTGGTCTCAAGCATCAGAAAGAAGAATTGGAGCAGGTTTTTCATTGTTCAATCCTCGTATTGATACCTTAATGTTCAATGGTTATGGTGATTATGTTGCTGACATGTATAAAGGTATGGATCTGACCAAATTGTTTTGATCAGTCATCACCTGTTATCAATTTTATTTGACCTTTCGATAGGTTAATGGCTTTTTCTTCAAATGAAGATTTTAACGACGTTAAAATATTAACATTGATCAAAGCACCTTGCTCGTTAAAATCTTCTGAAGTGATTTGTGCCTCTAATTTTTTTGATAAGTTATGGATGGCTTGGATATAAGCAAAGGGCACCATTATTTGAATATCGGTCAAATCCTGAATTATTTCGGTTTCTGCTCCTTGTAAGCAACGACTTGCTCCTCCTCCATAGGCTCTCATTAAGCCGCCTGTGCCCAGTTTGATGCCACCATAATATCGGATAACTAGAGCTATGGTATTGTCAAATCCTTGGCCGGTAATGGCATTGAGGATCGGTTTGCCAGCGGTTCCAGAAGGTTCTCCATCATCATTGAACCGATAAGATTGTTGGATTTTATAGGCCCAACAGTGATGAGAAGCATTGGCATCTGTGTGAGTCGTGAGAAAGTCATCAACATCTTGTGGGGTATGGACTGCACCAACAATACTAATGAAAGTGCTCTTTTTTATGATTTCTTCAATTTGATGTATCTTGCTTATTTGTTTCACTTTGATGCCATTTATGAGTGATCAATTTTGCTAATGGTAGATACAACTTTCCCAGAATCAAGGAGGGTTTCAATTTGATCGCCAAGTTTGAGAGGGGTTGTATTTGTCAGTATTTTATTATCATTGTGTTTTAATGTAATGCTGTAACCTCTTGATAATGTTTTTAAAGGGCTGAGTGTATTGAGCTTATCAGCACTGTTGTGTACATGGAATACGCTGTGCTCAAATTGTTTATTCACGGCATTGATCAGTCGATTTTGATTTAATCCAATAACTGATTTTTTTGCATTGATATCAAATCCATAATGTAACAAATTTTGTTTTAATTTTATGAATTCTTGTTTTTTTTGATGATTATGCCACTGAATATTCTGGATTAATTTTTGATGGTAATGGTGCATTTTTTGTTTTTGTTGATCAATGGAGTTTTTGGGATGCGAACGGTGTAACATATGATGGTTACTATCAATTTTTTGCTGAAGATGATTGATCTTATTGATTATGGAATGTTTCAAGGAGTTAAGATTGTGATTAATGGTTGTTTTAATGTGGCTCAAATCAGGGGTTAACATTTCAGCTGCTGCCGATGGGGTAATGGCTGAAGCGTCTGCTACCAAATCTGATATACTGGTGTCTTTTTCATGGCCAACAGCCGATACAGACGGTGTTTCAAGATTAAAGAGGGTTTGAGCAATTGAAACATCATTGAAGGTCCATAAATCTTCATCTGAACCGCCACCTCTGGTCAATAAAATAACATCATGCTGATTGATGTCGGCTGTTAACAGTGCATCAATGATTTCTTCTATGGCCTTTTCTCCTTGAACGGAGGCATGATAAATCTTTATTTGTAATAATGGATTGCGACGTTTGATCACATTCAATACATCTCTTATGGCTGCAGATGATTTAGAGGTGATTATCGCCAAAGAATTAATGATTGCAGGCAGTTTTTTCTTCTTATCAGGGCTGAAATATCCCAAATTTTCTAATTTGATCTTGAGTTCAGCAAAAGCTTTGGCAAGATCACCAATGCCTGATTGTTCAACCCTTTCAACTTTGAGTTGGAATGTACCCCTTTCTTCATAGAGTGTTGCGAGGCCCAAAACCAAGAGATTATCGCCATTTTGAATGAGGATTTTCTTGAAGTTGTACTGTTTAAAAAATGTACACTTTATGGAAGATTTTTGATCTTTCAGTGAAAAATAGGCATGACCAGAAGGGGCTTGATATAAATCTGTTACTTCACCGGTCAACCAGAGGCTGGCCAATTGATTTTCAATGGCATTTTTTGCTAATCTATTCAAAGTGCTGGGTGTGACAGCGTTTTCAGGTGATTTTCCTATATTAGATGGTATCAAAGCTCAATTCTCATGGTCTATTGTGTTAGAATGCGGCGATTTATTTAATTCTACTCTTTTCGGAGGATAAATCATGCGTATTATTTCCGACGCCCTTACTTTTGATGACGTGCTTCTTGTTCCTGCTTATTCTGATATCTTACCTAAAGATGTTAACTTGTCTACCAGTTTAACAGAAAAAATTCGCTTAAATATTCCATTGATATCCGCTGCTATGGATACAGTAACAGAATTTCGCTTGGCCATTGCAATGGCTCAACTCGGTGGAATAGGTGTGATTCATAAAAACCTCACCATAGAACAACAAGCCAGAGAAGTCAGTTTGGTTAAAAAATTTGAGTCTGGAGTCATTAAAAATCCAATTATGGTTTCACCTCAGACAAGCATAAAAGATGTATTGGAATTAACCCGCAGAAATCGTATTTCAGGGGTACCTGTTGTTGATGAAACTGGGTTGGTAGGTATTGTGACCAGTCGTGATTTGCGCTTTGAAAGAGTGATGGACGATCCAGTTTATAACATCATGACTCGAAAAGAAAACTTAGTTACGGTAAGAGAAGGAGCAGATACAGAAGAAATCAAACAGCTTCTGCATAAACACAGGATTGAAAAAGTTTTAGTGGTCAATGATAACCACGAATTAAAAGGGCTGATTACTGTTAAAGATATGCAAAAGTCCAAGGATTTCCCTAATGCCGTTAAAGATTCACAAGAGCGATTATTGGTAGCCGCGGCAGTTGGGGCTGGTGGTGATACAGAAGAAAGAATCTCGGCGTTGGTTGAGGCCGGGGTTGATGTTTTGGTTGTAGATACGGCTCATGGTCATTCTAAAGGTGTTATCTCCAGAGTTAAATGGGTGCGTGATAATTACCAAGATGTGCAAATTGTTGCTGGCAATATTACCACAGGAGAAGCCGCATTGGCCTTAGTGGAAGCAGGCGCTAATTGTGTTAAAGTAGGCGTGGGTCCAGGATCAATTTGTACAACTCGAATTGTTGCAGGTGTTGGGGTTCCACAAATTACAGCAATAAATAATGTTGCCGAAGCATTAAAAAATAAAAATATTCCTTTGATTGCAGATGGTGGTATCCGTTATTCTGGTGATGTCGCAAAAGCCATTGCAGCAGGTGCCAGTGTGATTATGGCAGGTGGATTATTTGCAGGTACAGAAGAGTCTCCAGGAGAGGTGGAATTGTATCAAGGCAGAACTTATAAGTCATATCGTGGCATGGGTTCATTGGGAGCGATGAACTTGGGTTCAAAAGATCGGTATTTTCAAGATGATGTGGAGGATGCGCAAAAGTTGGTTCCCGAAGGCATTGAAGGTCGTGTTGCCTTCAAAGGCGCCTTAGCACCAGTGGTTCATCAATTAATGGGTGGCTTAAAAGCTTCGATGGGTTATGTTGGTTGTGGAACCATAAATGAAATGAAAACTAAGCCTGATATGGTGAAAATCACCAATGCAGGCATGACGGAAAGTCATGTGCATGATGTCAATATAACCAAAGAAGCACCCAATTATCGTACCCGTACATAGTTAATTATCAGCGCTTTATCACAAATTTTTTGGATAGTTTTATGAATATTAAAAATAATAGAATTCTCATTTTAGATTTTGGCTCACAATTCACACAGTTGATTGCCAGAAGAATTCGTGAAGCAGGTGTCTATTGCGAAGTATGGCCTTGGGACGTTGAATTCTCTTTGATTAAAGATTATGAGGCTAAGGGTTTGATTCTATCTGGAGGACCTGAATCAGTTCATCTTGATAATGGCCCTAAAGTCGATGGTCGTGTGTTCGATTTATCGATTCCTATTTTGGGCATTTGCTATGGTATGCAAGCCATAGCTCATCATTTTGGAGGCACTGTCATTGCCAGTGATGAAAAAGAGTTTGGCTATGCTCAGATCAAGCATGATGACAGCTCACAGTTGCTGTCTGGTATTTTTGACAAAGAAAAAGGCTTGCTTGATGTCTGGATGAGTCACGGTGATAAAGTTGATGTGGTGCCAAATGGTTTTTCCGTGACATCCTGTAGTGCTACAGCGCCTGTAACGTCTTTTGAAAACAGCCTACAACGCATCTATGGCATTCAGTTCCATGCAGAAGTTGAACACACCATTCAAGGAAGGAAATTGTTCGAACGTTTTTTGTTTGATATTTGTAACTGTGCCCAATTATGGAAGACTGATAACATCATTGAAACGCATGTTGAAAGTATTAAAAAACAAGCTGGTGATGATAAAGTTTTATTGGGATTATCTGGTGGCGTTGATTCATCTGTTGTTGCGGCATTATTGCACCAAGCCATAGGTCAACAATTGATTTGTGTGTTTGTTGATACTGGGTTATTGCGCTATAAAGAAGGTGATCAAGTGATGCAAACCATGGCAGAAGGCATGGATATCAATGTCATAAGAGTCAATGCTCAACAACGATATTATGATGCACTTAAAGGAGAAAGTGATCCAGAGCAAAAACGCAAAATCATTGGCGCTTTGTTTATTGAAATATTTGAAGAAGAAGCGCGTAAACTGAAAAATGTCAAATGGTTGGCCCAAGGTACCATTTATCCAGATGTTATTGAATCTGCAGCATCCAAAACAGGTAAGTCACATGTCATTAAATCCCACCATAATGTAGGCGGCCTTCCAGCCGATATGAAGTTGAAACTGTTGGAACCATTGCGTGACCTTTTTAAAGATGAAGTGCGTAAAATGGGTGTTGCCCTGGGTTTGCCAGAGGCCATGGTTTATCGGCACCCTTTTCCTGGCCCTGGTTTGGGTGTGCGCATTCTTGGCGAGGTTAAACAAAGCTATGCCGAGATTTTGGCAAAAGCCGATCATATTTACATTTCAGAATTAATCAAGTGGGACTTATATGACAAAACCAGTCAGGCATTTGCTGTTTTTTTACCGATAAAATCTGTGGGTGTTGTTGGTGATGCACGTCGATACGAATATGTTATTGCTTTGAGGGCTGTAGAAACCATTGATTTCATGACTGCCAGATGGGTACATTTGCCATATGAGTTTTTAGAGCACGTTTCTACTAGGATTATCAATGAGATAGATAAAATTTCTCGAGTGGTTTATGATATTTCATCCAAGCCACCAGCCACCATTGAGTGGGAGTGATCACCTGAATGGGCATTCTTATTCAACGATAAGAATGCCATAAATGTGTTGGGCATTTTTCAAAAATACAAATCTTTTATTCTATTACAGTATTCAACCAGGTTTGAATGTTCTTTAGCTGCTGAATTAAATGGATTGTCTATGTCCACTAAAATATATTCTGCCAAAAATCCATAACATGTGGCATCAAAAGACGTTGGTTTATCACCAAACATAAACTTTTGTTCACCTAATAGATCAGATAATGCCTGCAATGATGATTGTGTCAGGTTGAGAATCTCGTCATCAGAGTGTCTGCTAATGCCTTGGCCATAAAGGCTTCTTGAAACGCCTTTACGCACCAGTGCAGGAACAATGTGACGTATTATCGGTGGTAAATTGCCAAAAAATGCTTGCTTTACTACCGGCCATGTATCATCTCTGAGCCAACGCGAATAAACCAAACAGAAGTAAAAATTTTCATCTAAAGATTTAGTGAGTAAATATGCAGTGGCCTTTTGCTCTTTAGATAAATGCAGATCTAATTTATCCCCGTACTTTTCTTTTATATGATCAATGATACATTGTGAATCAGCTACGATTTTGCCTCCATCTGAAATGAATGGCAATTTGCCTTTAGGTGCCATCTTTAAGTTTTTGAAATCTGTGTTGATCTCAAAATCTATATTAGCCATATGTAAGTAAGCATGTACTTTTAATACAAATGGACTTGGTTCGATGATGCCAAATTTTTTTTCGAAACCATGTAATATTATCATAAAATATTTATCCTTGTGTGTTGATGAAATGGCCCATAAAGCTCATTTCATCAATGGCTTGTATCATGGGTAAAAAGCGTTCGTCGCCGTCGTCAAAGGCTTTGGCAACAATTTGAGCGTTAGTGAGAGTATCCCACTGGATAATGTCTGCAAATATTCTGTCGTTGTTAATGGGTGACAGGTTTTCAATAGAACGTATGCCTGAAAAATCTGCCAATGCTTTCTTAAATTGATCGCGAATATTAGGGAGTTGGTTGATAAATTCATTTTTGACTTTAAAAACAACGATTTCTGTTATTTGTGAATGCTTCATTGTTACCTCTTGCATTAATAAAGGACACATAATAATCACAACATACTGACAGCGTATTGTCAGTATTATTTCAACATTCTTTAGTTGCCTCCATAAAAGCCTGCAAATTAATGACTGATGTTTTTTTGAATGTTTCTTTGTTTATTAATTCTTGAATCCTGTCTACTCTAAAGTTTCTATAATCATTCCTAATAGTACACCATGCTGCTAATGTCCACGTGCCTCCCCAGTAGGCCAATCCCAATGGGTATAAGGTTCTGGTTGTGGTGGCATCACTGAGTGAGAGATAAGTAATTTCAATGGCAATGGTGTTCTTTATGGCCTTATGTAAGTCGTTCCATAACGCTTTATTTTTGTTTGGGTTGACAAAATCAGGAGTGAAAATGACATCGGCATATTCATCAATTAAGTGTTTGGGTACCACCGCTTCAATTTTCTTTGCCAATGAACTGGCAGCGCTGGACAGCTCTTCACCTGTCCAAGTGGTAATCAACTTGACGCCCAGCAACAAGGCATCTAATTCGCTGGCGGTTATATTAAGGGGAGGCAGTTCGAAATCTTCATCGAGTTGATAGCCAATACCTGGCGTCCCATAAATGGGAATACCACTGATCGATAAGTCATCAATATAACGGTAAACTGTTCGGATATTCACAGACAAGTGCTCAGCAATGGATTGAGCAGTTATGGGTTGTCTGGCTCGGATTAAGTTTGTCAGTTGGAATAATTTGTCAGCTTTTCTCATGTTTTAGTAAAATCTTTATTTTGAGGGTTAATGAAATGGATCGTGTTGATAAACATGATGAGGCCTCAGCATAACTACTGTGACGAGTAAAAAATGAGGCGAATGTCACTGGTAAGTGAATGTCGCCGAATTAAATTCATCAATTGGTCCGAATTTCTGACTAAAAATTCGGACTCATCGTTAAAAACCTGGTCAATAGCCAGCTATTACCTGTGATTTTTGCCTCAATTTGATAACAATCTCTATTTTTTCTTTCGCCATCTAGTTATGCTGAGGTCTCATGATACTAAAAATATTTAATTTTATAATGGTTTGTTTTCTGTAATTCCAGTATTTTAGCAAATGAATTCACTGAAAAAATGCATAAGCACAGTTATTCATAGCAAATTGCTTAAATTATTGAATGATCTTTCCTATAAAACGCCTGTTATTTTTATTCCGTTTTGATTCTTGTTGTTATAGAATCATTCAATAGGCAAATTTCGTGAAAGGGTGCTCAATGGGCGACAGGTTTTATAGGTCAATGAACTGACTATGATAGATAATATTCTGGCACAAGTTCAATTGTTATTTGGCAGTGTGGGCGTTACTTTGAGTGTTTTTTTTAGCATAATACTTTTAACTAAGAAAGATAAAGTCAGAAGGAATGTATTCTTAGCTGTGTATTTTCTGGCATTTGCTTTAAGGGTTGGTAAATCATTATTCCACCAATATTTTGAAATATCAGCCATTTTTCGCACTTATTCTATCGGTTTTTTATTCTGTATTGGCCCTTCACTGTGGTTGTTTACTCAGTATTTGGTTTATCCAAAAATAAAGAATTTAAAATTGGAAATTTGCCACTATGGTATTTTCATATTATTGCTGCCAATAATTTGGCTTATCCCCAATAACGGCAGTGGATCTGTTGTTTTTTCTTTATTTTACCAAGCGACAATATTTCATATGCTTGCTTATATTGTATATGCGTTGTTTTGGTTTAATAAAAATAAAATGTTTATGAATGTAAAGGCAGATAAAGTTCAAGACTTTTGGAAGTGGTTTTTGGTGACAAATTTAGCCATTGTTTTGTTATATTATTTAATCTCTCTGGATATTATTGATTATTATTTAGGATTATCTCTCAGTTTTTCTATTGCCATTGTGATTTTTGGTCTTTGGAGTTTGAAATTTCGTCAGTTGGTGACTCCTTCACTAAAGAAATATCAGTCATCACATTTTAGTTTAAAACAGTCTGAGGAGCTGTATCAAAAATTAAAAATAATAATGGAAAAAGAGAAGTTATTTTTGAATCCTTCTTTAAAACTTGCAGATCTTAGCAAGCAATTAGGCGCCTCTTCAAAAGAGTTATCACAAGCCATTAATCAAATTTCTGAACTGAACTATGCACAATTTATTTCTAAATTGCGCATCAATGAAGCTAAAAGACTATTGGTGTCCCCTGATTATGCACATCATAAAATAGCAACCATAGCGTTTGAATGTGGTTTTGATAGTATTTCATCATTTAACTCACTTTTTAAAAAACACACGGCTATCACTGCAAAAGATTATAGAAAGACCAATATATAGTCATTTATTTGTGCCAGAAACATGATCTAGGTAGAAAATAGGCTTATTTTTCTCATAATTCAGTTGAATCTATACATACTGAAGGTAAATTATGAAAAATATAATAACTCTAATCATTCTATTATTAATGATTGTATCCTGTGGGAAAAAACTACAAAACAATAATCAAGCACAATACAACCATTTAGAACCTACACAAAACTTCACTGTGAACCGTTTGATTATTCTCAATGAAAAGAATGAAATGTTAATGGGTAAAGAAAAAGGCCATTGGTATAACCCAGGTGATGTGTATATTGAATCACAGTTCGTGAAAGAAAGTGTCAATAGTCTAGCTGGTAAGTATGGCATACAAATAACGCCACCAAAATTACATGGATACTTTAGTTATAAATATGAATACCACCCATACTCAAGCCTTAGAGCATTTTATGTGGCTAAATATGTGAGTGGCAATATAAAAGTCTCTGGCAATACCGAAGAAGTTAAATGGATACCAATAGATGAAGCCATTGAGAAAATACCTGTTGAATCTATTCAGATGGCAACGAAACAAATACTCGATTATCCACATACATTATGGGGTGGTTCATTTGTAATTTATAGAAGTGGTGAAGAGCACCACGCACGAATTGTGGAAGAATTTTACCCATTATTTAATAAGAATTAATTCATATGAGCAACCGCCTGTTGCCAGTGATGTTTAATGAATTGAATTTTAATTTCATGAAAAATGAGAAAAAACGATAGTCTTAGTATTTGTTTTAGTGAATTTTAATGACAAAACGATGAATTTTGTGTAGTATATTTAACATGTTAGGCCTGCTGTTTGGGTTTTTTATCGCTTCTTAACTTTGAGGTATTTATGAAAAAAATGATCATGTTATTAATTTTATTTTCGCATGCAGCCATTTCTTATGAGGGACAAGAGATAGGTGGTGATCAGGAAATAAACGCCACTGCCACAGAGTACATCATATTGCTGATCTTGATATGTAATCAAGCAGACGCTGATGAGTCTGTAAATAAGCCTGCACAGTGCAACTTATTAAACTCTGGCCAGGAAGGCACTGGTAGCGATAGCTAAAAAATACATACGAGCCTCTTTAGAGAGGCTCGTTAATTTCAAGGATGAAATATTTAATGTTCTGTAACATTAAAATAACTCAGCCAAAATTTTTTATTCCAATAGACTTCCAAAATTAATATGCCAGCTATTCATAGCGTTTCCTGTCTTGAACTTGAGCTTTTCAATGCTTTTTTCCAAAGACCCAGACTTATGCAGAGGTCTCATACCAATAAACTTTTCTAACAATGACAAAGTCATTGGGCTTTGACACATGAAGATTTGAAAATTGTTGAAAGGGAATTGGTTGAAAAAAAGAAAAATTATTAACCCTGAATCAAATCTATACTGGTGCCGGGTTAATAATGAAATGTAATATTAATATGATCAAAATTACTCGCCATGTCTGCGGAGGCAGACATCTTTAAAATAGTAATGCGAATATTTTTTGGAGATACCTGTCTACGCAGGTATGACTGATTAACCTTTATTAATCCTTCTGTTCAATGTGTTATTTAATGGTAATAAAAAAGGCAGCCCATTGGGATCTGCCTTTTGTCTTTTTAATCCATAAATGAGGTTGATTAATTCATTTTATGTATTGCGCGCTTATCTACACTTAGTGCTGCTTCATGCACGGCTTCTGAGAGTGAAGGGTGGGCATGAATAATGCGTGCTAAGTCTTCTGCACAGCCGTGGAATTCCATAGTGACTACACATTCTGCGATCAATTCTGAAGCATTGGCACCGACAATGTGAGCGCCAAGCAAAGTGTCTGTTTCTTTGTCAGCAATGATTTTAACCATGCCTTCAGGCTGATTCATGGCAACGGCTCTGCCAACTGCGGCAAAAGGGAAGGTGCCAACATTGTATTCGATGCCTTCTTCTTTGAGTTGTTGCTCTGTCTTGCCAACCCATGCAATTTCAGGCTCTGAGTATATTACCCAAGGCACTGTATTGAAATCAATGTGACCATGTTGGCCAGCAATGCGCTCAGCTACAGCAACACCTTCTTCTGATGCTTTATGGGCCAGCATTGGGCCTCTGACCACATCGCCTATGGCCCAGATATTGGCAGTGCTGGTTTGACACAAATCATTGACTTCAATTTGACCACGGTCTGTCACTTTGACACCTGAGTTTTCGCCTAATAAACCTGCAGTGTTGGCTTTTCTGCCCACTGCAACCAATAATTTATCAAATACTTCTACTGATTGTTCACCATTTTTTTCATAAGTGACTTCAACCTGCTCACCAACCACTTTGGCTGACTTAACAAAAGTTTTGAGTCTGATGTCCATTTTCTGTTTTTTGAACTCTCTGCCAACAACTTTTGAAATGTCTTTATCGGCTGCAGCCAAAAGTGTATCCATGGCTTCAAAAATAACAATTTCTGATCCTAAACGTCCCCAAACACTGGCCATTTCTAATCCAATCACACCGGCACCTATGATGCCCAATCTTTTAGGAGTTTCTTCTATGTTTAAAGCGCCTTCGTTATCGACAATGTATTTGTTGTCTATGTCCACATTAGGAATAGAAAAGGGTACGGATCCGGTCGCAATGATGATGTTTTTTGCATCGACTGTTTTGACTTTGTCGCCTTGAGTCAGTTTGACCTGATTATTGCCAATAATAGTGCCTAAGGCATGTACTGCTTTTACTTTATTGGTTTTCAGTAATCCAGCAACACCGCCTGTAAATTGTTTGACAATTTTATCCTTGCGGTTAATCATTGTTTTGATGTCAATATTGGCATTGTCAAAAGTGATGCCGTGGTTTTTGTAATCGTGTTGCATGTGTGCATAATTTTTACTGGAATCCAATAGCGCTTTTGATGGAATACAGCCTACATTTAGACATGTGCCGCCTAAAGCTGGCTTGCCATCTTTGCCTATGAAATTGTCAACACACATCGTATTCAGTCCCAATTGTGCTGCACGAATCGCTGCAACATACCCACCAGGGCCGCCGCCAATTACAATTACGTCATATTGTTCTGTCATGAGTGTCTCTCCTTATAAGTTCAGTAACAAGCGAGCAGGGTCTTCCAAAGCATCTTTAATAGCTACCAGGAATAATACTGCGTCTTTACCATCAATGATGCGGTGATCATATGTTAATGCGATATACATCATTGGTCTTGCAACAATATCACCATTGACCACTACGGGTCTTTGCTTGATGGTGTGCATACCCAATATGGCGCTTTGTGGTGAATTCAATATGGGTGTCGACATCAATGAACCAAATGAACCACCATTAGTGATGGTGAAAGTGCCACCTTGCAAATCGTCCATGGCCAATTTGCCATCACGTGCGGCTATGGCATAATCTCTGATGCCTGCATCTATGTCGGCTAAGCTCATGGCTGCTGTGTTCTTCAGTACCGGTACAACCAAACCTCGCGGAGAGGCAACGGCAATACCGATATTGTGCATTTTGTGATAAATAATATCAGTGCCTTCGGTTGCGGCATTAATGATTGGGAATTTTTTCAACGCTTCAGTGGCAGCTCTTACAAAGAAAGACATCAATCCAAGCTTGACACCATGTTTTTCCATGAATTCTTCTTTGTATTTTTTGCGAATATCCATAACAGCTTGAAGGTCAACTTCATTAAATGAAGTTAACATGGCTGCAGTAGATTGTGCTTCAATCATCCGGTTGGCAACCATTTGACGCAAACGAGACATTGGTACACGCTCTTCGGTTGGTGTATTGGCCACCACCATTGCATCAGGTTTAGTGATTCTGCCACCGCGGCCTGTTCCACTGACTTGCGATGCATCAATATCATTTTCACTCATGACTTTTCTGGCAGAAGGGCTAGCTGAGCCTGTTGAAGCATGAGCCGCAGGTGCTTGTGTGGCAGCAGGAGCTGGGGCACTGGTTGTAGTTGCTGGCGTAGTTGCTACTTCAGTTGCAATTGTAGCTTCTTCTGCTGGAGCTTCGCCTTCTTCAAAAATGGCCAAAACTTCATCTGAAACAACAGTTTCGCCTTCACCTTGACTGATTTCTTTTAAATAACCATCTGCTGGTGCAGGGACTTCTAGTACAACTTTGTCGGTTTCCAAGTCGACTATGTTTTCATCTCTACTAACAAAATCTCCAGGTTGTTTGTGCCAGGTTGCAACAGTTGCATCTGCCACAGATTCTGGTAAAACTGGAACTTTTATTTCAATACTCATTTTTTACTCCGCGTCTATACTGGATCCATGAACGCCAGAAATAGCTTCTTTGACCAGTTGGTTTTGTTGTTGTATATGTGCGTGGTGTGATCCCACTGCAGGTGAAGGTGATTGATGCCTTCCTGCAAAATACAGCGGTCTATCACCATGTTTATTATTTAAAATACAATATTGTAAGTGGTGTCTGATTTGAAACCAGGCACCTTGGTTAATGGGTTCTTCTTGACACCAAACGACTTCTTTCATGTTTGGATATTTCGACAAACAGGACTGTAACTGTGTTCTTGGGAATGGGTATAATTGTTCAACTCTGATGACTGCACATTGGTCATTGGGGTTGTCATTCAACTCATTTAGAATATCATAGTAAACTTTGCCTGAACAAATGATCACACGTTCAACTGTGTTATTGTCTTTCGCGTATCTATCTGGAATGACTTCTTGAAATGCGCCTTCACTGAGCAGTGATAAATCTGATGCTGCGCCTTTGTATCTCAGTAGGCTCTTTGGTGTCATGACGATCAATGGTTTACGCACTTTTCTCAACATTTGTCGACGTAACATATGGAACATCTGGGCGGGTGTGGAAGGCATGCACACTTGCATATTGCCAACAGCACATAATTGTAAATACCTCTCCAGTCGAGCAGAGGAGTGCTCAGGTCCCTGACCTTCATAGCCATGTGGTAAAAACATCACTAGACCGCAGAATCGGCCCCATTTGGCTTCGCCTGATGCAATAAATTGATCAATAACAACTTGCGCTCCATTGGCAAAATCTCCAAATTGTGCTTCCCAAACAATTAATGCATTGGGTTCGCTGGTGGAATACCCATATTCAAATGCCAATACGGCTTCTTCGGATAAAACAGAATTAATGATGGAGATCCGTGCTTGATCAGATTGTAATGCAGCCAGTGGCATGTGAATTTGATTTTCATTGACATTGTGGATTACAGCATGTCTGTGAAAAAAAGTGCCACGTTGAGAATCTTGTCCGTCGATTCTGATTTGGTATCCATCTTTGAGAATACTGGCATAAGCCATGGTTTCTGCAAAGCCCCAATCCATTTTTAAATCACCATTCATCATTTTGATGCGGTCTTGGTATATCTTGTTGATGCGATTATGTGGTTTGAAATCTTCGGGGATACTGGTGATGACTTCAGACAATTCAGTTACCATTTCTTTACTGATATGGGTTTCAACTTGTTCACTGAGTTTGCCTTCTAAATAGGGTGTCCAATTAACGTGGTGAGTACTGTCGACATTTTGGCTGAGTTCAACTACTGGCTTTCCGTGATCTAATGCATCACGATAACTTTCTATCAATGTACTAACTTGATCTTTGTTGGTTACTTTTTCATTAATCAATTTATCAGCATACATGGTACGTGTTGTTGGGTGTTTTTTGATTAATTTGTACATGTGCGGTTGTGTTGCTGATGGTTCATCTGCTTCATTATGACCGTGTCTTCTGTAACAAACCAAGTCAATCACAACATCTTTCTTGAATGTCTTTCTATAATCTGCTGCCAAAGTGGTAACAAATGTAACGGCTTCAGGGTCATCTGCATTGACATGAAAAATGGGGGCTTGTACCATCTTTGCAACTTCAGTACAGTAACCCTTATCATCTTGATCTAGTGCATGTGTGGTTGTGAACCCAATTTGATTATTGATGACAATGTGCATGGTTCCGCCCACATGATAACCATCAACATTGGACATGTTGAATAATTCCATGTTAACGCCTTGTCCTTCTATTGCTGCATCGCCGTGTATTAATATTGGGAAAACTTCTTTTCCATGGACCTGATTGTCTCTTTTAAACTGTCGGGCTTTGGCTGACCCCAGAACAACTGGATTAATGATTTCTAAGTGTGATGGGTTAAAAGCCAGCGCTACATGGACGTCCCCACCATCGGTTGGTAGATCTGATGAAAAACCCATGTGATATTTGACGTCACCTGAATTGACATTGTCATATTCAGTATCACTGTTGCCTTCAAACTCTTTAAATAGTTCACTTGCAGATTTACCAAGCAAATTGACCAGTACATTAAGTCTGCCACGATGTGCCATGCCGATCACAATTTCCTTAATGCCCTGTTGTCCAAGGTGAAGCACCAACTCGTTTAACTGAGGAATTAAAGTGTCTCCACCCTCTAGTGAAAACCTTTTTTGACCGACATATTTGGTATGGAGGTATTTTTCCATGCCTTCTGCTTTGGTCAATTGTTGTAATAGGCGATGTTTTTGTTCGTTATTGATAGGAAAGTTATCGGTGGCTTTCTCTATCCTTTGTTGTAGCCATTCGCGTTCTTTAATGGCATTGATGTGCATATACTCATAACCAACATGTTTGGTATATGTGCGTTTCAATCTATCTAAAATATCTCTGAGCTTTAATCGATCAGGAGCGATCAATGAACCGGTATTGAATTCTGTATCAAGATCAGCATCTGAGAGGTTGTGGTATGACAAATGTAAATCTGCAATATCAGCTCTTGGTTTATAGTTGATGGGGTCTACATCAGCTACCTTATGACCACTGACTCTGAAGGAGTTAACTAAGCGCAATACTGAAGCCTCTTTTCTTTGTGCTTCTATTGGTTCCGCATCAGCCATCATTTGACCGAGGGGCTGTTGTGCAGCCGCAGCAAATTTTTCTATTATTGGTAAGTGCCTAATGTCCTCACCAGTATTGTCGGTTAAATTATCAAATAAAGTCCTCAATTCTTCAGAAACATTGGCTCTATCGAGTAAATATTCATCATAAAATGATTCTAGCCAACTGGCATTGCTGCCAAAAAAAGGTGATGATTGCTGTTGTGTTTTTATCCAAGATGCCACGTTATTGTTCTCACATTATTCTTTGTTTTTTGCTTTCATCAGACAATGTCCAAATCAAGGGGTATTATAACGAAATAATACATTTGATTAATCAAATTGGGGTTTATTGTTGAAAAAAGTTACTTTTTAATATCTGGGTGGTTGTATAATTCTTTGTATTCAACAAAATCCTGTAATCGTATGTGCTTAGCCGATAAATCAACCGAGTTATACAGTTTTTTTGTATCAAATTTTATTCAGGTTTAATGGTTTAATCATCAGTTTATGCATTGTTGATTTTCAATTTAAAATGGTTATTGTTCAATAATTACTAAAGCCATTAACATTCTGTTAATGTCGCTTAAGTACAATGGGGACTCTCTTTCTTAATTACAACAATCTATGAAATATTTTATTATCACTTTATTATTTTTTTCAACATACAGTTTTGCTTCAACCAAAGATGATTTTTATGAAAAACTTGCCAATAATGATATAGAATCAGCGAAAAAAATCGTTGCTCAAATGTCAAAAGATGATCCTGAATATCAATTTAAAGACCTTTTTGAAACGCAAATTTTATTTCATATGGGTGATTATGAACAAGCACAAAAAGGGATTGAAAGCCTTTTGAAAATATCACCAACTGCGGAAGTTTATCATTTGGCAGGGGGTATTTATGGGATGAGAGCTGCAACAGCAGGGATTTTCTCTAAATTAGGATTTGCTAAAAAATCCAAGAAAAATTTATTAAAAGCTTATCAGTTAGAACCAAACAACAAGGAATACATTATCGGTTTGTTGCAATTCAATATGCAAGCACCTGGAATAGCAGGCGGAGACAGTGATCAGATTGAACCATTATTGGATCAATTGGCCAAAGTTGACCCCATGAAATCGATTGAAATACGTACAAACTATTTGGCAGAAGAAGAAGGATTTGATGAGGCATTGGTGTTTATTAATGGGCACATAACCAATAATCCCCAATCTGTAGATTTATTGTATTTTAAAGCTTTCTTATTGGAAAATGATGAAAGATTTGATGATGCCATGATTGCGTATGCCGATGTGATTGCTATGAAACCAAGCAATGATGTTGGATATGAAAATGCTAATTGGGAAAGGGCCCATTATAGATTTGGACGTTTGGCCTCCATAACAAAAAAGAGATTGTCTGAGGCAAAAGGGTACTTTTTGACCTTTTTGGTACTGGAGAGTACGCAAGATTCTGATTATCAGGCATGGGCGCATTATCGACTGGGTTTGGTATACCAACATATGAATGATATGCACAATGCGCAAATGTCATTTGATGAAGCCAGATCACTGAATCCCACTAAGTCATTGATCAAATTATTGAATAAAACTTAAAGTATTAGAGGCCTTTGCTTCATTCAGGGATGGAGCAGAGGTTTCATATATTTTTAATAATACAGTTTTTATTGATTCTGGATCAATGAACCGTTTTCAAAAAGTGCGATGACGGTTTGTTGATCGCTGTTGTCAAGTTGTGATCTTTGTTGTTGTGTTAATTTCTTGTCATCACATATTCGTTGAGCTAAATATTGACTGGTGTTGAAGTGTTTTCCATCGACAAACAGATCCGCAACCTTATCCCTTTTAAAATAACAATTTTTACTGAATGGACTGTTAAAAAATGGTAAGTTGTCATCAATTTCATCTGCTTGCTGGTATTGATTGAATTCATAAAACAAGCTGCGATATTCACTGATGAACTGACCAAACCATTGGTTGAAAGCATTGGATTGTGGTTTGACTAGGCTCTGTGAAATAATATGAGATATTTGTGCTAAGTCAGTTTGGGTTATTTCTCCTGTTTGTGGTAACTCTGAAAAATCAGCCTCTCTGAATCTTTTATCTTCAGGTGCTTTTTGTGCTATGTGATCAACAAAGGACGTCAGTAGTTCTGCATGAGATGGGGTTCTGGTGCCAATTGAGCAGGTAACGCAATCATCAGTTTGAGCGATGCCATAGTGTGCGACATTCGGTGGAATGTATAGCACATCTCCTGGGTTTAATGTGATGGTTTCTTGGGCAATAAAATCTGAAATCAATTTTAATGGCTGATCTGCAATGAGTCGAGGGTGGTGGGTTTCATGATGGTTGAATGACCATTTTCTTTGGCCTTTAACTTGGAGTAAAAAAACATCATACTGATCAGTATGAGGACCAACTGTACCATTGATTGAGCCGCAACTGAGCATAATGTCGTCAAATAACCAATTACGAATGAATTGAAAATGTTTTAATAAAGCTCTGGTCTCAGGTAGCCACTTGTCTATATCCGAAACCAGTAAATTCCAACACTCAACATCTATATTATTCCAGTCATCTTCATCAAATGGACCATATTCAACATCATATGAAGTTTCGGAATTTTTGAAAACAATGCGAGATTGTATGTCTTCTTGACAACTCAATTGCTTGAGTTGTTGTGTGGTTGGTAATGTACTTAAATCATCACCAACCACTGCCAGTGGTAACACGACTGGTTTTTTGTGCCAAAAATCACTTAGGAACTCTGCATGATCTATTGGTGCATTATCAAATAAGCTCGGTTTGTTCAACAGCGTTTCCTATGTAGTTTGCAGGCGTCAAATTGAGTAAGAGGTTTTTTGCCTGTTGTGGAATGTCCAATTCTTGAATAAAATTTTGGATGATGGTTTGGTTCATATCTGTGCCACGAGTTAATTCTTTGAGTTTTTCATAGGCATTTTCAACACCATATCTTCTCATCACTGTTTGAATGGGTTCAGCTAGTAGGGCCCAGTTATTGTCCAATTCATCCAGCATTTTTTCTTCATTAATGGCCAGTTTACCCAATCCTTTGGCCAGAGATGACCATGCGATCATGCAATGTCCAAATGCTGTGCCCATTGAGCGCAGTGCTGTAGAATCGGTTAAATCTCTTTGAAATCGTGAGACTGGCAACTTTTCTGCCAAATGTTGAAATAGCGCGTTGGCTAAGCCAAGATTACCTTCTGCATTTTCAAAATCAATTGGATTGACTTTGTGAGGCATTGTCGATGAACCCACTTCTCCTTTAATGACTTTTTGTTTGAAAAAATTCAAAGAAACATATCCCCATATATCACGACAGAAGTCAATTAATATAACATTCAAACGGATTAATACATGAAACATTTCTGCAATGTAATCATGAGGTTCAATTTGAGTGGTGTAGGGGTTAAAGTTAAGTCCAAGTTGTTCAACAAATTCTTTGGCCAGTTTCATCCAATCTATGTCAGGATAAGCAGTCATGTGGGCATTGTAATTGCCAACAGCGCCGTTAATTTTGCCAAGGATATCAACTTTTTCCAGCTGGGTTATTTGTCTGTTGATTCTATAAATAACATTGGCAAACTCTTTACCCATGGTGGTTGGCGTGGCTGGTTGGCCGTGCGTGCGTGCCATCATGGGCATGTTTTTGTACTGTTTTGCCATGATGGTTAATTGATCTTTTAATTGATTAAGCGTTGGCAAAATCACGTGGTCGCGCCCTTGTGAAAGCATCAATGCATAGGAAAGATTGTTGATGTCCTCTGAAGTGCAGGCAAAATGAGTGAATTCTGAGGCTTTTGATAAACTGTCGTGTTCTGAAAGCTGTTCTTTTATAAAGTATTCAACAGCTTTAACATCATGATTGGTGATTTTTTCTATGTCTTTGACCCGATTGGCATTTTCTTCATTGAATTTTTCGTGAATACTGAGTAACCATTCGTTTTCTGCTGTAGACAAAGTTGAAAGTTCGGTGATGTTTTTTTGTTCTGAAAGCTTTTGTAGCCACTTTAACTCGACAAACAGACGATTTTTTATTAGGCCAAATTCACTGAAGATGTCTTGAAGACTTGTGGTTTTGGATTGATAACGACCATCAACTGGTGTGATTGATTTTACTGTAGATATGCCCATGTTAATCAGTTCATGTAAAAATGAGCAGATTATACATTAATCAATGATTGTTAACACTACTGTTGAAGCACTTTAAAGCTGAATTGTTTGAACATTTGCTAACTTGCTGATATCCCAGTTGTCAATGGCTTTTTGCCAAAATTGTGAAAGTGATGTTGTATGGGGTATAGGTTGATTGAGATAAGTAAGTGCGGTGCTTAAGGCTTTTATTGGGTCAAGCGGGTCAATTGCAGCGGCAAAAGTTTGTTTGCTGAGTTTTTGTTTTTTATCATTGATAATGATGGGTATGTGTGAGTATTGTGGTCTTTTTAGGTTGAGTAATTGGTATAAATATATTTGCCATGGTGTGGAGTCGATTAAATCAATGCCCCTGACTATGTCTGTAACCCCTTGAAAATCATCATCAATGACGACCGCAATTTGATAAGAATATAGCTGGTCTTTTCTCTTAATAACAAAGTCGCCACAATCTTTGAGTAAATTTTTGGTATAGGTTCCCTGAATTTTATCATTAAAAGAGATATTCACATCAGGAACTCTAAGTTTGATGCTATAAGGTGTTGATGTGATTTTTTGTTGGTATCTACATTGGTGTTGTGCTGTGTTGGTCATTTTTAATGCTGCTCT
>CAYGTC010000070.1:0-23592 GCA_964352735.1 uncultured Alcanivoracaceae bacterium
ATCTCATTTTAACAAATTGTACTTAAATTTTCAGATAGTTATGCTGAGGTCTCGATTTATAAAATATTGATATTAAAAGAATATTCATTAGAAGAAAACTCTGTTGATTTGACGAACTACCAGAAATAGAAATTTGACTATAAGTGCATGAAAAAAATAACCGCTTAATACAAATTTCATAATGAATATGAATAATTTGTTATAAAGTCTTTTAAATTTATATTTTTTATGTAGAATAAAGTACATATTTGGTTTTGCAATATTAAAAATAATAAAAATTTGATCGCATACACAAAGTTTGAATAATATTCATGTTATTAAAATAATTATAAAACATGAAATTAAACTGTGGTCATGCTTAACGTATAAGATACACTCATCCAAAGTATTATCCCACTAAATGAAATTGAATGAGTTGTTATAAAAAGGGGGGGGATAAGTATGAATAATTTAAAAGCATTAGTTGTCGAAGACAGTATAGTTACGCAAAGACTAATAACCATATTTTTGAAAAGAATGGGGTTCGATGTTGTAACAATTGATAATGGTAGAGAAGCACTTAAGTTATTAAATGATAGTCATTTTGATATCATTTTTTTAGATGTGATTATGCCTGAAATTGATGGATATACTGTTTGTAAACTAATAAAATCTAATCCAGTAACAAAATCAATTCCAGTCTTTATGTTAACCAGTAAAGATGGTATGTTTGATAAAGTTCGCGGTAAAATGTCAGGGTCTGACATATATTTGGTCAAACCAATCAGCTATGTTGCACTCGTAAAATCTGTTGCTAAATTCTACCCGCTTATCAATGGCGTTTTAGACATAAAATATGAATCGCCAACAACAGAAAAGAAACCAAAGCGAAAAATTGAAATGGTTTCTAATTCCGCCCAGAAAATTCCAAAAGCTACAACCCGATCTAATCCTTCAAGGTCCAATAAAGTGATCAGCTTGGCTGATAGAATCAAACTGTCAAGACTCCATCAAGAAAAAAAAATAAGAGGATTTCATGATCAAGATCATAAATTTTGAGTTAAACCACCATATTTGTAGTAAAAGACCAGAATTTGATACAAATTATAAAATAGGAGCAAAAAAATATGAGCTTAAAAGTTTTAGTTATTGATGATTCATCAACTGACAGAGATAATTTGGTTTCAATTCTTAATACTAAAGGGTATTTGTCATTGACAGCAGACAATGCCAATACAGGTATTGATATGGCAGCAAAAGAAAAGCCGGCTTTAATCTTTTTAGATGTAGTCATGCCAAATGGTGATGGTTATGGTGCTTGTAGGAAGCTGAAAAAAAACCCTGAAACAAAAGACATACCCGTGTGTTTTGTAACCGCTAAAAATCAAAAGGCTGATCATATAATGGGAGAAATGCAAGGTGGTTCAGGGCATATTGGTAAACCGTATTCTCCTGAAGAAATATTTGAGGCTATGTCCAAAATTGGTGTGGGTTAATATTGTAAGTTCAGACGGTTGAAACTTAAATGGGAGGAAAGTTTGTGAACGAACAAACACAAGATTTGGTGGAAAGTTTAAATTATAAACTGGAAATAGAATCAAAACTGGAAGTACCAAAACACGATAAAATCATCAGGTATTGTTATGAAGTTGGAAAACTTGTTTTTGCTTTGCCAAAAAAAATAGTGTGTGAGATCATTGAAACGCCTCAATATACCTACATCCCCAAAATGCCTGAGATCATAGATGGTTTGTGTAATGTCAGGGACAATTTAGTTCCTGTTTTTAATCTACACAAACATTTTGGTCATGATAAAACAGACAATAAGAAATACTTGCTTGTCATCGGGCGAGACCAAGAGACAGTGGGAGTGTTACTAGATTTGCTTCCTTATTCAGTAGAAGAAGACGAATATTCCGAATTACAAAATATTCCCTCTCTTCCAGCTAATCTAGACAGGTTTGTATTTAAAGCTTTTCGTAAAGCCGATCGAATTATGATCGATTACAATCATGAAGAGCTCTTTAAGTCATTATGCATATAATTATTAGTTAGAAAGAGGAATGAAAAATCTATGAAGATAAGGCAGAAGTTATTGTTAGCAGGCTTATTGTTGGCTATTGTACCCACCATTATTGTTTCAATAGTTATTGGTTATTCCAGTATTGTTAATTCAAATGATTTACTGGAGGCTGAGGCAAAAAATAAATTGATTGCTACTAGAAATGCCCAAAAAGATGCCATTGAAACTTATTTCAATTCATTAGGAAATGACTTGAAAGCGATGGCAGATAACCTAATGGCCATTGAAGCCATGAAGGGTTTTAACCGGTCTTTCGGTGAGTTTGCAACCAGTGTGGTTGACAGTCAACAAAATAAGACCGCATTACTGAGCCATTATAGTGAAGATTTTGCAAACCAATATGAATCGAAAAATTCAGACACCATCAATGCGATGGATTTGTATGATCAGTTATCACCTGAAGCACAATACTATCAACAACAATACATTGCCCTGAACACCAATCCTTTGGGGGCTAAGGGCGCGCTCGACTTCTCCAGAGATGGTTCAAGCTATTCTGTTTTTCATAAAAAATACCACAAAATATTCAGAAACTACTTAAATACATATGGTTTATACGACATATTCTTGGTAGAACCTATTTCAGGAAATGTTGTTTACTCGGTATCCAAGGAGCTGGATTATGCTACTTCTCTTAAATACGGACCTTTTAAGGACAGTGGTCTGGGTCGAGCATTTGAACAAGCAAATAATGGCACAAAAAATACGGTCTATTTTGAAGATTATCAATCATATTTGCCTTCATATAACGATCAGTCGATCTTCGTCAGTACACCCATATTTGAGAACGAAGTTCAAATCGGGGTGCTCATTTATAAAGCCCAAATTGATAAAATAAATGAAATCATGACTTTTGCTAGTTTATGGAGTGACAAAGGGATGGGACGCTCTGGTGAGACTTATCTTGTGGGGCCCAATGGATTATTACGCAATGATTCTCGATTTTTTATAGAAGATAAAGACAAATATATGTCCGTTTTATCGGCAGCGAATGTTGGTTCTGATGTGATTAATGAAATCAATAAAAAAGACAGCTCAATTGGTATACAAAAAATAGATACTACAGCGACAAGAAACGTTTTTAATGGTCAGGCAGGTTTCGATAAAATCAATAATTATCGTAGAATTGAGGTGTTATCGGCATACACTCCAGTAAATGTTTTTGACAAAACTTGGGCATTGATGTCTGAAATCAACGCTGACGAGGCATTAGGGCCTTCATCAAAATTTTCTGAAACGATACTCATACTGACTGTAGTTACCGCATTGTTTTTGATTCTCTTGACTGTATTTGCAGTTTTGAATTTCGTTGAAATTCTATCCGTTCCCATTACTGATCTTGGTAATACGGTGAGAAAAATCTCACAGGGTGATAATACTGTTAGAACCAATATTCAGTCTGAGGATGAATTTGGTAAATTTGGTGAAACCTTGAACCAGCTACTGGATGAAAAAGATCAGCTGTTGGATGAAAAAGAAGTGAGGTCGATTGAATTTAATAAAGAAAATGAAGAAATCAATAACTCTGTAATTGGTTTGTTATCTGCACTTAATCAGATTACAGATAAAGATTTCTCGGTAAGCGTACCTGTATCTGATGATATCATAGGAACAGTGGCAGCATCTCTGAATGCATTGACTGAAGAAATTTCATCGGTATTGAAAGATGTGACGCTCGTATCGAATCAAGTCATTGAGGTTTCTTTGAAAGTACAACAAACATCTAATCAAGCCATTGAAGCAGCGACAATTGAAAGAGAGCAAGTCATACAAACGGTAAGTTCGCTTGATGTTGCGTCTGAAAAAATGAATAAAATTTCCGTGGAAGCCAATAACGCCAATAAGCTTGCTGAAACAACGATTGAAAAAACCAAGCAAGCATTGACTACAGTACAAGATTCTAATGCAGGTATTAATTCAATTCGTGAAACCATATTTGGTACAGAGAAAAGGATTAAGCGATTGGGTGATAGGTCTCAAGAAATTAGTGGTATTGTTAAATTGATTAATAATATTGCTGAACGAACACATATTCTGGCTCTCAATGCATCGATGCATGCGGCATCTGCTGGTGAGGCAGGTAGAGGATTTGCGGTTGTTGCCGATGAGGTACAACGATTGGCAGAAAGTGCAAAAGATTCAACAGAAGAAATTTCTACACTGGTAAACAGTATCAGGACAGAAACCATTGATACGGTTAATGCGATGAATAATGTGATCTCTCAGGTGGCCAAAGGAACTGAACTGTCTGAAAATGCTGGAGCTGCTATGTTAGAAACCAATGAAGTAACAGCCTCTTTGGTAAGCTTGGTTCAACAAATTTCTCAGCATGCAAATGAACAAGCAATTGCATCTGATGAAATTAAGCGCATGGCTAAAAATATTGAGCTCAGTACTCAAAAAACTGAAGTTTCATTAGATGAACAAAAGAAATCGACCATTGATTTGGTTGAATATTCAAACAGTTTGAAAGAGTCGGTTGATGTATTTACATTGCCTGAGTAAATGGATTTGATAAATAAAATTAAATCACGTTTCATGAACCGTTAGAGGGCATCACTTTGGAAAGTTTGAATTCAGAAATGAAAAGTTTAGAAAGGGATGTTGCATGCTTATTTGATCTGTTATTGGTCGGTGATTATACCGAGGAATCAAATTTAAAAAAACAAATAAGTGACGCTTTTAATGATGTGGTTACACATTTAGTTCAGATCAAAATGGAAGGCTTGGCAACTTATTTTGGGTTTCTCCAAGCCAACTGGGATGTACTCGAAAGCTTTATTGGCGAGCAGTTTGATTCGATACAAAACTGCATGATGATCAACCTGAGCTTTTTTGACTCTTCAAATGATTTAACTTTTATTGATCAGATTGAGCATGCTTTATTTGAATGGAACTGGCCTGTTCAAATGCCTAAAGAGTTTCTTTGTGAAATCATAGACGGCATTAAAATTGATGTCGTCCATTTTATTAACTTAAATGATCCGCCATCAGAAAAAACTGATGATTCATGCGATGCAACCGATGATAACGCTGAGAATACAAATGAATCGATTCTAATTGAAGAAAGCTCAGTATTATCAGAAGTTTTGGATGAGCGTGATATTGAAATTGATGATGAAACAGATAGCGATGAAAGTATTTCTATTGAAAAGATTTATCAAGATTTTATGCAAATGGTGAATGCATCTGAAAATTCAATCGAAGTCACTTCCTTAGAGTTCACTGAAAATCAAAATGAAATCATAGAAATATTCATGATTGAGTTAGCAGATCTGGGCAACAACCTTTGTAAATCGGTTACCTCAGATAATATTTCTGAAAAACTTAATGAAACTACATTTAATGTAGAAAATCTGATCTCTGCAGTTGCAGTAATTGAGTACACTGAACTTACTGAAATTTTGAAACTCATACAATTATCGATTGAGGCAACAATTTCAGATGAGTCCGCAACATTAACAGAATATAAAAATAACATCATTTGGCCGTTAGTAATCAATAATTTATTCACCAGCGGTATCAATTCTGATTCTCTTAATATCATCAGTCATTATATTCAACTATTGGTTTCTGAAATAGATAAAGAAATGGCTGATGAAGTTTGTGTGGCTTTGGCAAATATTGATTTAACCGTTTTTGAGTCAGATAAACGTTCAGAACAAAGTTTTGCTACTGTGGATGATTTAAGTTTATTGCCAGATGAAGAAACCAATCCAGAATTACTGCAAAGTTTTCTTGACGAACTTGAGGATTATACGGGAAATTTTACCACGGCGATTCATGATTTTCTCAACACTCAATCTTTCAATGATTTAGATATTGCCAGAAGAGTTGTTCATACCATTAAAGGTTCGGCTAATACCGCTGGCATCAGAGGTATTGCTAACTATACGCATAATTTGGAAGACATACTTGATGAATTATCTAAAAAGCACACTGTGCCCAGTGAGTCTTTGTCTGAACTTTTGATAGAATCTGCAGATTATTTGGAATTGATGGCTGAATCTATATTGAATGGAGTCCCAGTTCCTGATGAAATACTTAAGAACTATCAAAATATACTCGATTGGGCCTTTGCACTGGATAATGGCTTAACAATAGATGATATTGAAAGCGCTGAGGAAGTTGAGGACGAAGAGCAAGCTGAATGGGGTGAGAAAGATGAGGACCATGAAAATGATGAAGTGCATGAGTCAAATCTGGTAGAGCCAAAGCAGCAAGCACTTTTACATGATGATCAACAACGTTTAGAAAATTTGATTGTTGAAGTCAATGAAAAACACGACGATAAGCCCAGCAATATCGAGACCAGGCAAACTATTGATGAACCTGCAAAAACGAAGACTGCACATACCCCTACATCTGAGTCGATAAGGGTTACAAAAGCACAAATTGAAAGCTTGATCCGAGTTGTTGGTGAGAATATGATTTCTTCGGGACAGGTACTAGAGCACGCACAAAAAAGTCGGGCTCAATTAGACCAAGCTCACAAACAATATACAACGCTGAATAATTTGATTTTAGGGTTAGAGCAATTGGTGTTCGTGCGCGGAATTAACTCAGACAGATCAAAATCAAAAGATGAATTTGATCCACTAGAAATGGAAAAATACAATGAGTTACATACCGCGACACAAAGAATAATTGAATCATCGTTGGATGGCATGCAAATGTTAAGAGATTCCATCGATGTCAACATCAAATTAGAAAATCTCGCTATTGACCAGATTCAACTTCAAAGAGACAATCAGAATCAAGTGATTCAGATGCGTATGTTGCCTGTATCATTTATAGCCAACAGATTTGCCAGAGCCGTTCGCCAAACCTGTCGTAAAACCAATAAAAAAGTCAATTTCAATTTAATAGGCGAAAACACGCTTGTTGACAGCAATGTCTTGCAAGAATTGGTTGAACCCATCATGCATATATTAAGAAACGCTATCGATCATGGCATTGAGGATGCTGAGCAAAGACTGTCTGCAAATAAATCTGTAGAAGGTAACATTACCCTTAAATTTGAAAGAATAGCGGATAATATCTCAGTAAAGTGTATAGATGATGGGAAAGGGCTGAATTACGAAAAAATTATCGCCACAGCACGAAAGAAAAAGTTCATCAGTGAAAACCAACAAAATTTTTCTCCAGAAGAAATGACTCGGTTTATTTTAATACCTGGTTTTTCAACCAAGGATGAATTATCCCATGTTTCAGGACGAGGCATAGGTATGGATGTTGTGAATAAGAAAATCCATGAAAAAAGAGGGAGTTTAAAAATCACTTCTGAGCAAAATCAGGGAACTGAAGTTTCTATTTCCATTCCTGTCAGTTTGATGTCAACTCATGCTTTGTTAATTGAGATTGGTGATACACAATTTGCGATCAGTAATCGTGGTATTGAAGATATCATTTATCTTGATGATGAAACTGTTGAAGATATTAAGAAAAACAATATTATTTATTGGAACGATGAAGCCATCAATATTTATTCATTGGCTGATTTATTGCAATTACAAAGGCATGAAAAAGACAGGCATCAAATTGCTATTATTGTTGCTTTATCGGATGGATCCTATACAGCAAACATTGCTCCTTTCATTCAAAACAGTAGGGACCTTGTGGTCAAACCTTTGAGTAAAGTGCTCCCACGCATCGATGGTTTAATTGGAGCGTCAGTATTGGGTGATGGCAGTGTTGCTCCCGTTTATGATTTAACTGAATTGAATGAGAAATTTGTTTCTGATGATTATGTATTTAATTCAAATTCGACAAAAATTCAAAGAAATTACGAAAAATTGTTACCGAGTATTTTGGTTGTTGACGATTCGATCAGTGCCAGGAAGTCAATGGCGAATTTCGTTAAAGATCTTGGTTATAACGTTATTGAAGCCAGCGATGGTTTGGAGGCTCAGAAATGCTTAGATGATCATGAAATTATCTTGGTTATTACTGACTTGGAAATGCCAAGAATGAATGGTTTTGATTTATCCAGTCATATAAATTCACGAAATGGATTGAGTGATATCCCCATAATTATGGTGACTTCTCGCTCAACACAAAAACACAAAGAGATGGCAAAGAAAGTTGGTGTTCATGAGTACATGATTAAGCCATTTGAAGAAGATTCTTTAGCTGAAAAACTAAATGAGTTGTTGAGTTGATATGAGTACATCACTTTTTTTTGGAGTGATCAGTGTGGATCAGCAAAATTATGCCATGCCTTTGAGTGAAATCATTGCCATTGAATCCAATGAAACTGTGGAATCAATTGATGGTGAAATGGTTATTACATACCAAGACCAAGCCATCTCTTTAAACGAATTATCATCAGTGAATATCAATCATAAATTACGCGACCTGAGTATCATCATCAATGATGGTCAATCGATCGCAGTTCAGGTAGATGCTTTTGATACGCGTCAATTAGATGAAGACAAAATACAAGGCTTGCCTGAAGTGATGATTACTGATAATTCAGTGATAAGAGAACTGTATTTTGATGAAGATACCAATGAGGTATTGCTGATACTGAGAAAAGAATTTTTAGTTTCGTATTTGGATTATAAATCACATGCCTGATAATAATAGTAAAAGCACGACAGCATGGATTTCAAAGATACAATCAACATGGGTATCGGTTGGTCGATATGAGATCAAAATGCTACTCAAAAATCCAGAAATGACCAGTGTGATTGGTGCATCTCGGTATTTTGATAAGTTTTTGATTTTTAAAAATAATCTTATTCCTGTCATTGATATTGATGGCTTTTTACATTACCAAGAGTGTAACAGTGAAACCAATATATTTGGTGTGATAACATTTTATAATCATCACACCTGTAAAGTTGAGTACGGAGCCATTAAATTTAATGACATTCCGCAAAGTATAACTGTTACCAACGATATGCAAATTGACATTCAGCAATCAGATGATCGATTAACTGAATACAGTAAAGCACTTTTTCAATACGATCAAAAAGCTGTACATGTTTTAGATTTGAATAAAATTTTCAATACAAAGTAAAAAGATACAAGATAAATACTGAAAAAATAAAGTTGATCAAAGTTAATTTCGTTACTGCTTAAGTCGCAATCGAAAGTACTGGCAACGCGGCGGCGTTAAAAGTCATATTTTAAACCTAAGCTAAAGTTTCTGCCGCGGGTAAAAGAGCGAGTGACTTCATCACCTTGTAAGAAAACCACCTTATCATTGATTAAGTTTCTTGCTTTAAAACTAATGCTTAATCGATCAAATAATTTTTGTGTATAAACAAAGTCCAATTGCTTAAAAGGTTGCTCATAGACATCTGGTCTGCCACTGTTGCCTGCCTCAGATATTCTTTCACCAAAAATATTATACAGTAAAGACATTTTCAAGTCCTTGTCTTTGCTATCATAACCCAATTGTATATTGGCAACATAAGGGGATTGGCCCTGTAAAGGTCGCTTGTTATTGGTTTGACCACCACTGTTTTGCCCTAAAACAATTTCAGAGTCAATATAAGCATAGTTGGCACTGACATAAAAATCAGACCAAAACTCCGTTTCTGTAAATCGGTTGAAAAATGATAGATCTTTATAAACTTCTACTTCAATACCGGCATTTTCTGCTGATTCTGCATTGTCAAAACTGATGATACGTGATGAACCCGGTAATATGATCAGCTCAATTGGGTTGATGAATTTTTTGTAGAACAAGCTGACTGAGACAAATTCACCCGGTGTGAAGTATTTATCCCAGCGCAAATCATAGTGTTTGATGCTGCCAGTGATGAGATCTGGATTACCGATCACATCACGGTTTAATACTGGGTCTTTAAACTGTGCTGATGATAATTCTTTGAAATCTGGCCTGGTGGCGGTTTCCGAAAAATTCAACCTGATTTGATGGTCTCCTGCCAATAAAAATGTGGATGAAAAAGCAGGATAATAGGATTTGTCAGTCAAAGCAGATGTCACAGGGGTGGCATTGATGTCAAATAGACTGAATGTTGTTACAGACTGATTGAAATCTTCTTCACGGACTCCAACAGACATTTTAAAGAATTCTTTGTAGTCGTAGTCTATGCCAAAATAAGTCGATTTGATATCAAGATCGGCAAAGTAGTTATCTGTGGCTCGAGTGACCTCAACCAATTGGAACCCATTGGGAGCAATAAATTGTGGATTTAAAATATCTTCCAAGGGGTCTGTTCTGTCAATTTGATTGACCAGTGAACCGACGTCTTCAAACAGGAAACGGCGTATGTCTGAATTTCGGTCTTTGATGATCCAACTTTGACCGCCAATAAAATTGAGCTTGTGGTTATCATTGATATCAAAAGCATAGGATAAATCATAACGAATGTCTTTACTGTTGTCCTCCAAGTCGCGCCAAACCCTTGAGTTGCTGTCGTTTCTGGTTGAGAAAATAAAGTCACCTTCATCTCGTTCATCATAACGATAAATGCGGTTATCAGGTTGATCAAAAATGGCAACCGAATCGGTGAATTGCCAATTGGCTTTTAAACCATTGAAAAACGGTGTTTGATCATCAAAAATATGCTCACCAAAAATTTGGTATGATTTGAGTTCTCGTTCTGTCCAACGCAGTTCAAATATTCTTCTGGAGTTACCCAAATCCTCATTAAATCCTTCAGCAACTTCGTTGAAATTTTCAGTGTTACGTAAAATCATGAAATTACCAGAAAGACTATGATTGTCATTGAATTGAATGCCACTGGTGATGAATCCGCTTAAGTTAATATTTCTGGTCGTGGTTAATGAATTTTCTTCACTGTCTAAAACCAAGTTGTCTCCAGTAGAAATGACAAAGTCGCGTCTGAGTTCATTGCGTGTTTGAAAGTCTGATCCATATTGCATGGCCGCTGAAAATCCAATGGTTGGCCCCCGTTGTAATTCTTTGCGCATCCCACCTGAAAGGCTGAAGCCCAATCCGGGATCGATGGTCTCATTGTCTAATGTGTAAATGTTAGTTAATGATTCACCGATGGTTTCCAAGTCTTCTGGTGAGAAGCCTCCTGGAACAAAAGGATTGCTTGGACGCAATTCTGTATCGTTATCAATGGCATCGCGTAACGGTCCAGGTATGGCTCGAGTGCCATCATCATATCCTGTCCAATCATTACCGCCACCAGCATAACTCAAACCGTTCTTACCAGTGGTCTGGGTATTATGACCATAAGACAAACCAAAATTGAAGTAATTAGATTCAGGAATGTTGATGGTTTTTAAGGTTACCGCCCCTCCACCAAATTCTGCTGGCAAAGTCGCTGCATAACCCTTTTGTACTTCAATGGTTTGTATGATGCCTGTTGGGAATAAATCCAGAGGCACAACTCTTCTTGTTGGGTCTGGGCTTGGCAAGTTTGCGCCATTGAGTAATGTGCTGGAGTAACGTTCACCTAAACCCCTGACAAAAATGAATCGACCATTGACCAAAGTCAAACCAGTTACCCTTTTCAAGGCGCCTGCTGCATCTGAGTCACCTGATCTGGAGATTTGTTCCATACTTAAATAATTGGCTACCGAATTGTTCTGTTTACGTTCTTCTAATACTGATGCCAAAGAACCTTCAATGAATGGCACCACTACCACAAATTCTGGTAGTTCTGTTCCTGTTGGTGTCAATTCGATTGTGAAGTCACTGAGTCCTTGTTCTGTGATTTCAACGTTGGGTTTGATTTGACTGTTAAAACGGGCATGTAAAACACTGATGTTGTAGGTGCCTGTATTGATTTCTGTGCTGAATCGACCTTGTTTATCAGTGACAATGTTAGCCGAGATGCCACTGATGAATACACGGGCATTGGTCACTGGCTTTTGATCATCTGCTGATAACACTAGACCTGAAATTGTGGTCTGAACGGTATCTTTAGGTGTATCGTTGCTGGTTTCACTGATGGAGTTTTGAGCATCATTAAATTGACCAGAGCTTTCGATGTCAACAATAGGTTGTTCTCCTTTAACTTTGAAGTCGATCAGCACTTGCATAATTTCATCTTCACTGAGTTGCAACTGGTGTTGATAAATTGCTTGTTGTTCGGTTATGAAAGTAAGCTTGTGGTCGCCAGCACCAAGTCTTAATTCAACTTGACCATAGCTGTCGGTTGATGCAAGTTTTTTGTCATCTTGGTAAACATCAATATTGGTTAAGGGTTCTCCTTTGAAAAAAAGAAAAAACGAAACCTGCGCATCGTCAGCATATGCGATTTGAGCCGCCATAATAAGGCTTATAGCGAGTAGAATTTTATTAATCATCAACGTTCTCTGAGATTGTGGTTTTGACGGTTTGTAAATTTACTAAACTGTAAAATTGATTTATTGACAACGCCAGGAGTCTTGGGCGCAGTCTTCCATTATTTTTCTGAGTTCTATGGCTTTTTTAAATATCTCTGTATCAGTAATTTGGGATAAATAATTTTCTGATCGTGAATAATTGCCAATTTTGAATAAGGCATAAGCCAATGCATATTTGATGTTTTCATCTGAGTCTAAATTGATCCTTTTGATGTTGTTTTCCATCGCTGCGGCTTGTTCGAAGTTTTCAAGTTGCAATAATAAGGCCATGCGTTGCTTAAATTTTTCAGTTTGATCCTCGATCAGGGAATTTAAACTCAAAGCCATATATTCAGAGCCGGCTCTGCGATACAATTCTGCTGCTTCCTTGATCAATTCAGAATTGTGATAAGACGCATCATGGATGATTTTTGCTGCTGAATAATAATTTTCATCACGAATATAAACTGCTGCCAGTGATTTGGAAATGCCTTCGTTATTCGGGAATTTTAATCGGGCGTTTTCTAAGAATTGCAATGCCGCTAATTGATCTCCAGAAGCCCGTAACGCATTGCCAATGGCCAGATAATCATCCAGTTCGCCGTGAAACTTCTGTAAATACGCTTGCCCGAGTGCGGCTGCCTGCTTGTTGTATCCAAGTTCCAGGTAATAAAAGATTTTACGCCTCGGAAAGCTTTTATCATCAGCAAAGATTAGGCTTGCTTGATCCAATACCGCAATCCCCATGTCATGGTTTTCAAGTTTCCAGTGACTTTGTGCGCGCATGTGATAAATGGAGGGAATTTTAGCCACTGTTGGTCCAGCTGAATCCAATGCTTCAATGGCCAGTTGATATTTTTCAGTGGCATAAGCGGCTTGCGCTAAATAAATGTCCATTACTGCATCAACGGGGCCTAATGATTTGGCCTTCTTAATCAATGAGATGGCTTGTTCGTTGTTGTTTTTTCTGATCTGAAATAAGGCTGAAATGATATAAAACCTTTGTACATCCAAACCTTCTTCTTCCAAATCAACCTGTGATAAGGCTATTTCTGTACGTTCTAGGTTGCCATCTCTCAACATCAATGATGCCAACTCTAAATAGTCGACATCTTGTGCATCGTCTTTTTGCGCCAAAACTTGACCAAAAGCAGTCAGTAGCAATAATAAAGCCACTGTAATCAGTTGTGTTATTTTCATTTTTTAACCCAGATCAAAACGGATTCTCTGTTTGGCCCACGTTTTTACCGGTTGGCCTTGATATTGTGCCGGCTCAAATTTCCATGCTTGCATGGATTGAGTGGCTGCTTCGTCAAATATACCAGCAGGTTGAGACTCAACAATCTTTACTTGTTCTATCTCTCCAGTAATACCGATGAGCAGAGAGAAAACCACATAGCCTTCTATGCCTTTGGCGCGTGCTCTGGCAGGATAGGTTGCTGGTGATTGATAGACGGCTTTGGGCGAACTGTCAACGGTATCATCAGTCATGACCAAACCATTTTTATTGCCAAGAATGTCGCCGTCCAAACCATCAAGACCATCCATTGAAAATTCAGGAAGGCCAAGGTCAACACCTGAGAGTTGACTGTTCAGTCCCAGCAATGGAGCAGGCGCTGCTTTTGGTGCTCTTTTTGGTTTTGGCTTGGGTTTTGGTTTTTTAACCACTTGTTTGGATTGTGGTTTTTTCTTTTTGAATGAGATTTGTTCGCCCATTTTCTTATTGGCCTTATCCAATTCAAGTTGTGAATCATTGATGAGAATAATAATCCCCAAAACAATGCTTGTGCCCAATAACATGGAAACAAAGCCACTGAAAAAACGGATCAGTTTTTCTTTCTTTTGAATGGTGGTTTTCATTAGGGTCCTCCGACTTCTTTGGATGTGGCAACCCCGACATCTGAGGCACCAGCCAATCGTGCTTGGTCAACCACTTCAACAAGTTTGCCTGATGGAACATTTTCATCAGTCACCACCAATACGGATTTTTGGGTTTTGACTTTTAATAAATCCCTTAAGCGCGATTGAATCACCCACAGTCGTACACTTTCCCCATCAATATAAACCTCACCGGTATTATCGATGTATAAACGCACGGCTTTGGTTGAGGCCGTGGTTGAAGATGAAGCTGATGGGCGATCCAGTTCTAATTTCATGTCCTTAACAAAAGTGGTGCTGACCATAAAAAAGATCAGCAGGATAAAAACCATATCAATCAATGGTGAAATGTTCAGGTCTTGGACCACTTCTTTACTTTCTCTATAACGCATAATGATATCTCTTTTATTTCAGTGACAAATCTCTTTTGCTGGCATAACGCTGCATGATTCGCTCTTCCCCAGGAATTGGAGAACACAATAAGTCTTTAAGTTGAGCCATCTCAATGGCCAGGTTTCTTTGTTTCTTGTCTAAAATACCATTGACAATTAACCCGGGAATAGACACAGCTAAGCCCATTTGAGTGGTAATTAATGCTTGGGAAATACCTCCAGCAATACCACCAGATTGGGAGAACAATGACATATCAGCCAGGGATTCAAACGTTTCTATCATCCCCGCAACTGTACCCAATAAACCAAGCAATGGAGCGATGATGACAATGGTTGATATGATGACTTTGAATTTGTTGATCTCTGTATATTCCTCAGCAAAAGCATCGTCCAAATAGCGCCTTAAGTTATCCAGGCCTTCATTGGCTCTCAGTTTCATGCCTTTATGCAAGGCACGAACCATAACGCCATTGCGACTTGGCATTTTGCCTTTTAAGTAACGGTAAACCAAGGAACGGCTGGTTCTCAGTGTGCCTCTTCTCAATGCAGCCATTCGATAACCAAGAGTCCACCATAAAACGATCGTCCCAATGATGAGTGGCGGCATCACAAAACCGCCAGACATAAAATATTCGATCAGTTGTTGTATAGTAGCCATGATTTAACCAATGGTGTTTTTATAAACGTTGATGACCCTTAGGGCTGCTTTTTCCATCTCATCTTTAATTTTTTCAGCCCAACCAGATAATACATTACCAAACAATAGTGTAGGAATCGCCACAGCTAAACCAACTTCTGTGGTTACCAGTGCAATAGAGATACCACTGGATAATGCTTTAGGGTCGCCAGTACCAAATTCAGTAATGATGTCAAAGGTCGTGATCATACCCGTTACTGTACCCAATAAACCCAATAGTGGTGATACCGTGGCCACAACCATGATTAATGAGCCAAAACGATTCAACTGACTTGATTCGTGTAGAATGGCTTCTGAAACAATGTCTTCAATATGTTCTCTATCACGTGTGATGTTTCTTAATACGGCATATAGAACTCGAGAACTGGAGCTTTTTTTGGAATTGGCCGTTTGAATGGCTGTTTCCATGTCTTTATTTTCTATATTGGTAACAATTTTATTGAGTATTTTTTCGGTACTTGCTGAAGCCCTTTTCAAAAACCAGAAACGTAAGATGACTAAAATCAACGCGAAAATACCTAAAATTGTGATAATCCAGGCAATGGCTCCACCCGATTCAATAACACTCAATACGGTTTTTTTCTGTTTTTCTTCAATCGATTTTACTGAGGATTCGTACAAAAAAATCGGCAGTGAAGCCGATGCTTGACCATTAAATATGTCAATTACAGCTTGTTTGTTACTGTCTCTCCACACTTTAAACTTCTTTTCTCCAGCAGGTGCCAATGGACCTGATCCTTGTGCAGAATTACCATATGAGGCGATGTTGCCCACTTTAATGATGTCGCCTTTGACTTCTTGACCATCGGCTAAAAAGAAGGCGCCCTGTGTTTTTCTAACAACCGAGTTTTGAGCGATGGTGTCTTTGGCTTTTTCAATCAAAACAGCCACTTTTTCGATCTCACTGAGTTCACTGTTATCGCCAAAACCTTCAAAACCATATTCTGTAAGAGTTGAGCTGGCTTGTGTGATGGTTGCTTCTAAAATGTTGTTGTTATCCGTTGCTGATTCTGTTGTTCTTTCCACTTGAAAGAGGTCGTCTTCCAGCTGATTATTGACATTATCCAGATCCAGTAATTTATTCTCAATGGCACTGATTTCACGATTGATTTGATTTTTATTGGCTTGTGCTGTTTTTTTGAACTCAGTTGTACGTGCCTTAATGCTTTTAATCTGTGCCGTCAGAAAAGCGTATTCTTTTTTGTAGGCATTTTGCAAATCTTTCTGGGCTTGTGCTGGATCTGCTTGTGGTAGTTGTTCAATCACTTGAGCTTCATCTGCAGCGGTGTTTTGGTCGGTGTTTTCTTGTGCATTTACAGGATTGAATAAGGCACAACATAATAATGTTATCAGTAGTTTTTTAGCATTCATGGTTCTAACCTTTAATATTCAATGTTAATGGCAATGTGAAATAACCTTGTCGTATTTGTTTCTTTAATGTGTCAAATAACAAGGTGACTTGTTGAACTTGGTCAGGATCAGTCAAGAGATTATATTGCCATGAGTTACTGACCTGATTGGCCACGCCATATTGCTCATCACGGGTTTTGAAGTACATTAACACGGTGCCGATTTTTGCCACTTCAACCAATACATTTTCGCCATTGAGTTCAATGGTTTGCGAATAAATGGCATTTTCGCGAGTGAGTCGGATTTCGTCTTCAATAAAGGCCCATAAACGGTTGATGGCAGTTTGTGAAGTGATTTTTCGACCATCAAGATTACGCTCAATGTCTTCAACCACACTGAGGCGATCTTGATACTTGAAGGGAATACCTGTTTTCAATGAAGCTTTAATATTACTTAATAAGGTTTCAACTTGAGGAATCAGTTCTTCCGATCCTGCGCCGAGTTCTTTGGCTTTTTCCTGTAGTTTTTCCAATTCGACTTGAGTTTGTTTGATTTTTAACTCTTTTCTATCAACATTGGCTTGTAATTCAGTCTTTCTGGTATTTAAATAGGACATAGAATTTGTATGTTCTGATTTAAGGATTTTCAGTTCAGACTGTAAATCTTCTACTTCACCACGAAGTTTGATTAAGTTGTTAGCCAGATTTTCATCATTTTGTGCATGAACAGCAGAAAATGACGAAAAGTATAGGCATGCAAAACACATGTATTTAATAAATTTCATCACTCGAATCTTTATAATAAGTAAAATCGCATTGTAAATAACAATTGTGACATTTATATTACGTTTAGATTATAGTTTAATGATATTAATGTGACACTCCAGTTAATTCACGTGATTGAAATATATGTCATCGAATATTCATTTCAATGACATTAAATTGAAATCTATCGTCTCTAAAATCCACACTTTCAATATTTTTGATATTTAATCATCCGAGGTGGATATGAATTTTAAGAGAGCTAAAAACGCACTAATTGGTGGTGCATTCCTTGCTGCAACTGCAGCCAATGCTATCAGTGTTGATAACAACCTTTTTGAAGGTTTCTGGTACAGAACAGACTTAAACTCAGGAACTGGTTGGTCATTTGACTACATCAAAACTGGCCCTGAGAAAGGTTTAATGTTTGTTGCTGGTTATGTATATGACAACATGGGTACACCGTTTTGGGTGGTTGGTAGTGATGAGGTTCTGGCTGGTGAATCTATATTAAATTTTGATTTAAATACTGTGACTGATGGTAGTTTTACAGGCGCTTCAGAAAGAACCACTACACCATTTGGTTCTATGACCGTAGATGTTGAAAGTTGTCGTTCAATGTCTGTTGATATTTCAGTTTCCGACAGTGATTTCGTTTCTGATACACAAGTGTCGTTCAATTTGTTTCCTTTCGATCAAATTGCTGGTGAACAACGTGATGCTGGTGTTTGTCCATATCAAACCAGTTTTACTGCTTGCCCAGATTTTTCAACCACTTCAACACAGCCAAAAACTTGTATCATTTCAGGTGTCTTAACTGGTGACATAACACTAACTAATGACACCAACTGGGTGCTACAAGGTGGTGTATTTGTTGGTGAAGATGGTGGTACAACTGGTAACTTGACCATTGAGCCAGGTACGCGTGTGTTAGGTGTTACTGGTAATGACTTTTTGGCAGTACAACGTGGTTCAAAAATCTTTGCTGAAGGCACAGCTGATGCGCCCATCGTATTCACAGGCCCATTCAATGCCAGTAATGAATCTGCAGGACCAGGTAACTGGGGTGGATTGGTTGTTAATGGTAGAGCACCATTGAACATCTGTGATGACAGTGTTCCTCTGAGCGACTGTCAAGATGTGGGTGAGGGTGGATCAGGTAACTTTGGAGGTGATCAACCTCATGACTCTAGCGGTGTACTTAAGTATGTACGCGTTCAATTTGGTGGCTTCAGAATTAATGATGAAGACGAGTTGAATGGTATTGCGTTACAGGGTGTTGGTGATGGTACTATTGTTGACTATATCCAAGTTCATGCAAATGAAGATGATGGCCTTGAGGCTTTCGGTGGAACAGTTAATGTTAAGCATTTGGTTTTAACAGACATTGGTGATGATTCTTTAGATTGGACGCACGGTTGGACTGGTAAAGTTCAATATTTGGTGGTTAAACAAAATCCTGATGCGGCAGTTGACAAAGAGCGTGGTATTGAAGCAGATAATTTTGAGTTAAACAATGACGCTACAACACGTTCTAATCCAATGATTGCCAATGCCACTTTTATCGGTGCTGATTCTGATAACAGAACAACCACTGGTATGGTCTTAAGACGTGGTACAGGTGCAAACTTTACCAATGTCATTGTTACAGGTTTTGAAAAATGTTTGGATGTTGATTCTGATGCAACGTTTGCAGCGGCTGGAACACCAGATAATTTGACAGGCACGTTGACCATGCAAAATACGATCATCAGCTGTGCCACTAATTTTGAAGAAGAAGAGGGCGATGCTTTTACTGTTGAGTCATTCTTCAATGCTCAGCCAGGTAATATGGTTGCCAATCCTGCACTTAACGGCATTTATCCTACGGCTGCAACGCCTGCAAACTTTACCATTGATCCTGAAATGTGGGGCGACTTCTTTGACAAAGTGAACTATGCTGGCGCTTTCAATTCGCAAACTCAAGCATGGACCAATGGTTGGACTGAGTTCTTGGATTAATCAGCAAATTTATAATCATAATTAAATTTACAGGAATTGAATACCTGCGATTGTAGTCATAACGTCGCAGGTATTTTTATATGTCAAAGTGCTAAATCAATAACACCACAATAATAAATGAAATCTATATTCATCATAAAATATGACGAATATGTTACACTAGAAATATGAAATATAACCCTTTTAAATCAGAATTTATATACGGAACTGTATTCGTTGTTTTGGCATTGATGAGTGGCTTGATCACCAATGCTTGGGTGATGAGTTTTTTGATATGGGCATTGATATATGTGCTGTGGAAATGGGTAGAGCTGTATTATTTTTATCGTTGGTATAAATCTGGCGCTGAAATAGATGATGTGCCGCTAAACTATGGAATTTGGCAAGAGTTTTGCAGGATTGTGATCTACAATAAAAAAAGGAACCTTAAGGTAGAGAAAAAAAATAAATATTTGCTTGAGCAGTTCGATTACACTGCACAAGCCTTACCCTATGCTACAGTACTGATGAATCAAGGTTTTGAAATTACTTGGGTAAATAAGGCCGCATTACAAATTTTGGGCATCAATGCCCGGGAAAATAAAGGGCAAGTGGTTGATAGAATCATCACAGATCCTGATTTTATGGAATTACTTGCAGGCAGTGATAAATCTCAGGAAGTTAAGATTCCTCACCCCATTGATGACATGCGTAAAGTGCATATTAAGTTAATCAAACTGAGTAATCAGAGTTATTTATTGGTTGCTCGAGATGTGACCGAACAAGAAGTGTTAAGGAAATCTCGTAAGGCATTTGTTGCCAATGCTTCTCATGAATTAAGAACGCCCTTAACTGTCATTACGGGTTATCTTGAAATGTTATCCGCATCAGATGATTTGCCAGAACATTGGGAGATGGCCATCAAGCAATCAATGTTGCAATCCACTCGGATGGAAAACATCATCAATGATATGTTGAAATTATCCAGTATAGAACATGAACGATTTTTTGAAAAAGAACATAAAAGAATTGATATGCCTGCTTTGTTGAATCGGTTATTTACCGATGTCAAAAACAGTTCAAAAGCTCATGAACATCATTTTACTGCCAATATTGATTCTGAGTTATTCATTGAAGGCAGCGAAGAGGAGATCATTAGTGTCTGTTTGAACCTGATGAATAATGCTGTAATCCACACTCGAGTTGGTACCACAGTCTCTGTGCGCTGGTATCGAGACTGTGATAAAGCGATATTATCAATTACAGATGATGGCGATGGCATAGACCTCAAACATTTGCCTCACTTAACAGAACGATTTTATCGAGTTGATAATTCCAAACACAAAAATAACAGCTCCACTGGCTTGGGTTTAGCAATAGTCAAGCACATTTGTGATAATCATCATGCCACTTTAAGCATAGAGAGCAAACCATATAAAGGCACAACTTTTAAGATATCCTTTTCATCATTATTGCAATCCGAAGAAATTTCATTGTAGCACGCTTAATAATTTAATGGGCATTTTCTGGCGATCCCATTGCTGGCTGTCGGTCTTTAAACTGAGCCAATTTCCGTCAAGGAATTGTTGCGATGGTTGTGATAATGATAGTGTCAGTTGGCCGACAACTTTTGAACTGACTTCATCGGTAGCACATCCTTGACAAAAACCCTGAAATTTCCGCATTTCAATTTCCATGGGTTGATTGGTTTCCAGCTGAGTATTGCCTAAAATCCAACTGGCTTTGCCGTCTTGATCATAATAGTAAATCACAGCAACCAATTTATTGCCCTGGGTATTGATGGATAAGCCCCAACCATTTTCATTTTCGCCCCCATACCAGAGGCCGGTATAATCTTCAGTTAATTGTTGTTGAGCTGAGAAAACCAATTCTTCCATACATCTGGTTTCTTGATTGTTGTTATTATCCCATATCAATCTTGAGTATTGCTTTTTATTTTCTGGTGCAGCGACGGCACAATCAATCTCAAAGGGCCCTTGTTTAAAGTCAAAAGATAACTGAGTGTTTTGTACATCTGGGATTACCGTTTGTGTAGAGGTATCATAACTGTATTCGATGAAACTCTCGGATGCGGTGCTGAGTATTCCATTTTCAGTATCTGCAATACCCAAATACCAGACAGGACTACCATCGTCCCTAAAATCATAGGGGATGACGGTGTAATTTTCAGCAAATTCTGCAATATCAATGCCCTTACCCGATTTTTTTGTGTCCCAAAACAATCCAGATTTTGGTTGTGGTGTTTGTGGCCAGTTCAAATCATTGATATGGTCACAGTTTAATGCTGCTTCTAACACCTCATCTCTGTTTTCAATGATGCCATTAATGGTTGGACGAATGAATAAATCAGGGATAATTCCAATGCGTTGTGTTGGCCTATTATCCGGATAATAAACGCCCAAACCCGTATAATAAATGCTGATTCTGCCGGGTAAACTGACCAAGGTAATATTGCCATCGGCTGCGGCTGTTTGACTGCCTATTTTAACCGCATTGGGGTGTTGTTCAAGTCCCATAACGGTGTATTCGGCTTGAGATTGTGTGTCTTCATTGAATAATATGATCAATCGACCGTTGTACGGATTATTGCTGCCTTGCCCGATTGGTGAGCCTGACCATTGGTAAGCGCTTGGATAAGTGAGCATCGGTCTGGCAAAGCGAGCCACTTGAATCGGGTTTGAGTATAAGTAATTCACCAGAGTCCACAAAGTTCCATTGGGGTAGTTTCTGATGTCAAAAATAATGGCATCTTTATTGTTAAAAGCTTGCATCATTGGTGCAATGTCTGGTGTTTCAAGTTGTCCCATGTTGACATACCCAATGCTGCATTGTTGTTGATCCATATGGGTCCAGTTGATGGTGGAGGGTACATATAGTTCGGATGGGTAGGAGTCATAGACCGATGTTATGGTATAAACTTCTTGATTGGCATTGATTAATTTCAATTGAACAGGGCCGGGTTCTCCAATATTATAAAAATAGTCTGTATTTCTCACCATGGTTGCAGGGTTGGATGCAGCTGTGAATGCTTGATTCTGTTGCGCTAAAGTTTTAACATCGACACCATTTATTTCAATCACCAGATCACCAATATTGATGTCATTTTGTTGGTCATCCTTTTTATAAACAATGGCCTGACCTTCGATGGTTTTTATACGAAATTGCAAATGTCCTGTTGGAAAACTTGAATTGAATAACTGGCTGCTAAAAAAGGCATGTGTGTCTTGGATTTCTGCGGTAAATTGCCGCATGATGCGTTGATATTGTATCTGATCTTCTGCATCATATATCAAAGGTATGTATTCATCTAATACATCATCCCAGGATTTTTCAATCAAATTTTTGTAGGGGAAATATTGATTGATGATGTTCCAAAAACGAAACACGCCTAACAATTGCTGTTCTTTACTTGGCAACAAAATGTGTGAATACCTGTTGTCAGTTGAAAAATCACCCTGATTAACATTGCCATTTAATACATGGCAATTGGTTCTCGGTCTAAAGGAATTAATTAAAGCATTAATCCTGTTTTGAGTTGCTTTTGTTAGCTCAATGTTATCTGTCCAGCTGTGATCGATCTCTTGCCGGATTTCAATGGGGGTGATTGGTATCATTTGATTACTGATGTCGTTTTCGCCTAAAGTATTCAGCATGTCATTGATGAACAGGTTAAAGGTGAGTGTGTCTTCGATATCAACAACATCAGCAATGGTATTGATTAATATTTGATCCCAATTGATGGCGCATGTCCCGGTATGAAAGTTTTTTGCAGCACTCCAGGTTTTTGCTAACAAACTGAGTCTGGTGATTTGAGCCTCATTTAAAGCGCTGGCGGAATTGTAAAATATGGTTGCTATCAGCAATAAAGTATATGCGATTATTTTCATTGAAACCTCTCATCATTGAATCATTAAACACCATTAACCCGAATATTTCATCATAAAACTATTCAGGTACAAAGTGTACTTTTACAAAGCCTATTTAACTCTCTGTTTTTCATGGATAAAATCAATTTTTTTACCGTTTTGATGAAATATTCGGGTTAAGTAAGTATCGATTGGTGATTTCTTTCTATTATCATATTAGTACGAAATCATTAATTTAACAAGTCTAAATTGTTTTTCATGGCTCTGCACAAGAGTCCTGTTTCATAATCTAGATTCTCAATATTTG
>CAYGTC010000071.1:0-23341 GCA_964352735.1 uncultured Alcanivoracaceae bacterium
TACTTTGCCATTTTTACCCTAAAATCCATTCTATGATGAAATATTCGGGCTAAAATTCTACATTCCACTTTATGATGATACCATGATCCGCTGAATCATCGGTTAACCCTATTGGCAAGCCTATTTGAAACTCCTGATTTCCTCCAATTCGCCACAATGCGCCCGGCGTAAGGTACAACTTGTCTTCATCATCAGAGTTTTCGCCGCTTAATTCAAAAATACTGACCCAATTCCTCACTGGAATACTCAATGCCGTAGAGTAAAACCGCTCTGTTTCATCATCAGAAACTTCCAAACCAAACCCCATAACAAATTGAGCAGTCCCGATTTGTTTTGCAAAGCCAATACTGGTTTCCCAGTCTCGCTCTTGTTCACCTAAGCCCTTTTTTTCATTACCGGTTAATAAGTTGACTTCGGCTCCCAGAGTTAACACAAATGTTTCTGTGTTAATCAAACCATATAAAATTTCCAGGCTTGCATCAACAAACCCTTTAAGTGAACCAGCATCATGGTAAATATAAGGTAAACTGATGCCAACGGTAAATTTTTCTGTAAAGCCATATTCCATTTCAATAATAAAGTCACTGACATCACCTTCATTAGACTTGATATGGCTGGTATCAATGGTCCACTGGAATTCACCTGACTCTTGAACAAAAGGACTCTCGCTTAGAAATAGTTCCTGAGACAAAGGTTGCATTCCCTCATCGTCATCATCGTCATCTGCGACAGCGATGACTGACAAGGTCAAAAATAGCACAATCATTAAAAATTGAACATGTTTATGTTGTGAATTTATGTTCATAACAATTATCCCCTTTATTATTAAATCGAAAACCACAGATCAACGGCTCAACAAAGTGCATTAATTTGAACCCCATATGGCTGCATATTGTTGGATGATTTCTACTAATCTATCTTCTGTGTATGGTTTTGTTATGTATTCTGTCACGCCAACTTTTGATGCTTTTTGTCGATGTTTTTGCATGGTTCTTGAAGTCACGAGTAATACTGGCACATTCTTGGTTTTCTCATTTCTTCGAATATACGATGTGAGTTCAAGTCCATTCATACGTGGCATTTCTAGATCAGTGAGAATCAAGTCAAACGTTTCATATTCCAAATGCTTTATTGCTTCAATACCGTCTCGTGCAAGCACTGATTTATAACCGATGTCTTCAACTAATTCTGCCAACGTTTTTCTCGCACTGTATGAATCATCGACAATGAGTGCTTGAGGCATCAACTTTTGTTTGATGAGTTTTTTATTTCCATAGGGTGTTGCCCCCTCATTAACAATCAGTTCATGTAAACTCAAAACAGGAATAACTTGACCATCTCTTCTCAGCGAAACGCCTACCACACCAGCAATGGGCTTAACAAAATTACCCAGTTTTTTAATCACATATTCATTGCTTGATAACACAGAATCGACCGAGATCGCGAAAGTTTCATTGCCCACTTTTTGTAATAAATATGACATAGATTTCAAGTACTCTTCAGGAGGTTTTTCATAGCTCATACCTAATAAGGTTGCAAGTGCTTTAATTGGATATTGCTTACCATCAATTTCAATGAAATAAACATCATCTTTTTTACATATGCTTTGATCACCAGCAGCCAGTACTCTTTTCAGAGTTGCTGAGATCACCGCATATTGTTTGCCTCCTCCCAGACCAATCAAAACACAATGATTTGTAATAGACTTGGTCGGCATCTCACATTCAACGATCGTTCCACAAGGATTATTGTCACGAATTTTTAGTTTGCCATTTAAACCCATGATCGTTGTATAAACAACATCGAGACCAACACCTCTGCCTGAAATTTGTGTGGCGTTACTTCTGGTGGTGAAACCTGGTAACAGTATTTGTTTTGCAATAAGTGCTTTGTCATTTTCATCAGAACTGATCAGTCCCTTATCGACGGCTTGTGCTTTTATTGCCTGATAATTTAAACCAACACCATCATCAGTACATTGAATAAGAATAGCGTTTCCTTTTTTAACAAAGCTTAAGGTTATATTACCTTGTGAACTTTTGCCTTTTTCTAGGCGTTGCTGTGATTGTTCAATTCCATGATCTACAGCATTCCTCAGTATGTGCATGATCGCACCCAAGACACTTCTGATCAACCCAGCATCAACCATCAGTTTTTCGCCTTTAATTGTAAAATCAACCTGCTTATTCGTTGCTCTTGCAGTTTGTCGAATGATGCGATGTAAACGTGTAGAAATATCACTGACAGGAATTGAACGAACAGACATGACAATGTCTTGTAATTCTCGATTGAGCTTTTTTTGCTGAATAAATAAATTTTCTAAATCAAAAAGACCATGATAAATTTCTTTAGATGACTCTATTGAGTCAGTGACTGACTCAATATACCCCTGTGTCGCATCATATACTTCATTGTATTCATCCATTTCCAAACGATCAAAATCATTATCAAAATCTTTTGTAACGTCCAATATTTCATTTTTCAAGCCTCTTTGACTGACAATATTTTCTAGCTCGAACTGCTTTTTGCGTAATGTATCATCGTATTGTTTGAATTCATAACTGCAGCTTCTTAAGTTAGTGATACGGCCATCTGTTTGACCAAGAGCAATGGTCATTTCAGATGTTACATTCATGATTTTCTGGATCAATTTCAATGGTACAACAATATTTCCAGGTTCATGTAGAGTGGTTTGATTCTTTAATTGCCGTGAGGTTTGCTTCATATGGACAGTATTGAATGGATTAGGCTTATTTTTTATATTTTTGCTGTGCTTTGTGGTTGCCTCATTCGAGGACTGCTCATCAGCCAATGTTCTGACCAATAATGAATCGCCTCTATTAACAAGGTTTGCATATTCAATCAATTGGATCAGCTTTTGCTTTGAATCTTTGGGGGTTTCAATGATACCTTTCATGGCATCCAACATTACTGCAATATGATCTACTGAGTCTTCGATCAGTAACGATAAAGAATCAGAAGGTACCACTTCATTTTCACCAAGATATTGTAAGATGTCCTCAAGATAGTGCGAGAAATTTGCCACCGCTTTTACATTAATTAAATAGCTGACCCTTTTATGGTATGGCATAGTCTCTGTGCTTTTTGAGAATGTTTACTGACATCAACATCATCATGTAATCCAGCAATCACAGATGTCAACTCATCAATTAAGGAAGGGACCTCAAAAAAGAACGAGTCAACCATATTTTTTGATGCATTGATCGAAACATCTAATGAAACGTCATCTTCTGTCAGCACTCTGTTTGATTGTTTTTCTAAATTACCACTGCCAAATTCAAGGTCACTGATCACAGCTGAAAATAACATCTTAATTTTTGAATATGCCAATTTATCAGCCCAGATATCATCTTTCTGCAAAAATGATAACAATGACAAACAGGCCTCGTCATTGTTTGGTTGACTGACAATTGCGTTTAAAAGCTCTGGAAACTTTCCAAGCGCTTCTAAAAAAGATGAAAAATGCACATTATCATCAAAACCTTCTTGTAAAACATGATTGATTCTGTCTATTTGGTATTGACATAAATGTGATATACCATTCAAATCAGCAGCTTTTGCCAATTGAGAAAAGTTATTCAACTGTTCAGTGTATTGGTTTGTATTTAAAACATCATGTGCCGAACCATTGATTTTGAAGTCATCTATCCATCCTTGCATCACAGGGCGAGCATTGATGATTTCTCTACTTAAAAATTCCAACACTGTCATATTACTGGAGATCGATTGATCAAGATCATATAAAATATGATCACATTCATTTATGATGCCTCCTGTTAAATCTGTTGTTTGAAGGTCTTTTTTAATGACGCCATTGTGTGCGATCAAATGTTGCAACTCTTTTTGTGATGACAGTGGTAAGGCGGTAAGTAAACATTCAATGTTTTTTTGTTCAATTGGGTCCTGCACATATTTTTGAGCATTATTCAGCCACAGAAAATCATTTGCAAAGTAATGGTCTTTTTCTAATGGGTTTCTTTGACGGGTTTCAATCATGTCCAGCCAAAAAGTTAATACCAGAGAAAAGTCAGCCATATCATTCTGTAAAGCAACAATACACAGCTGCTCTACGTCATATTGCAAATAATTAAACGCCTTTTGAGATGACTCATCGTTCAAATTACCCGATGTATTCACCCAGTGAGAGAAACTTTCATTGACTTTTTTTAGTTTGTTGTTAATTTCCACAGTTCACCACACGAGATTTCGAGCAACATTCAACCCTTCAGAATCATACATTTTGAGGCAAACGAAAGACCTCTACCGACAACACCATGCGCTGTGAATAATCCACCAAATCATTGGTCACTTGCGTTTGTTTTTTTAATTCATTGGCTGTCAGTAATGAAATTTGAATGATGCGTTCAGAATCATCACACAACTTACTTGATGTTAAAGCTTGATCACGTGATGTTTGCGCAATCTGTTTAACCGCTTCAACCAATCTTTGCGTGGTCTGCTGCGTGTCTCTCATTTTATCGTTCGACTCTTTGGCCTGATTTGTTCCTGCAACAACGTAACCAATGGCTGTATTCATAGCTTCCATTGTCTCTGCTGTTTCCAATTGAATATTGCGGACTAAAGCAACAATTTCTGATGTTGACCTCCTTGATGATTCTGCCAATCGTTGAACCTCTTCAGCCACCACTGCAAACCCTTTACCAGCTTCACCAGCAGAGGCTGCTTGCATTGAGGCATTAATGGCCAATACCCTTGTTCTCTCAGCCACATCCCCAATGATTTCTATGACCCCACTGATGTCTTGAGATCTTTCACCCAATCGTTTGATTTTCTTTTCTGTTTCTGCAATGGTTTTCCTGATTTGGAACATGCCCTCCGATGTACCTCAGCGAACGCCGTTTTTTTGTAAAATGTATCGGTGGTCGAGGATAAAATTTTTAGCTTTCATTATTTTAGTATAAAGAGATTTATCTTTGTTTCAATAGTTGATAACCCATTCAACACTTTTTGTCACTCTTTCGCTAATCATTTGCCAATGTAATAGCCATCAAGATTTTTTCTTCTCATTACTGTCATTTTCTTTTTGAGTAGCTTCACGAGTTGCTTTTATTTGATCTTTGGCTTTTTGTATTTTGTCATCTTTAGCTTGCTCATTAATTGCTGGCTCTTTAATGTCATTTTTTGATTTACTTTTTGCCTGATCTTTTTGTTGATCTGAATGCTTAGTCTTAGCATTTGGCTCAACAATATTTTCAGGCTGTTTTTTTACTTTGACTTCTTTAACTTTGGTTTTTTTAGGTTCGCTCTTGGCTTTGGGTTTTTCTTTTTCTTGTGTTTCTAATTTTGATAATTTGTTATTGATGGCTTCAAATTCAGATTCTAAACCCAAGGTTTTTAATCTGTGTTTACGGTTGTTATCAATATCTAAAAAACCTATGGTTTTTCCACGAGTATAAATCTCAATACTTTCTTTGGCTAGATTATTAAAGAAGTCAGCTTTATCAATCGATTGGTCAAAGATGTCTTTGAGTTTGTTTTTGAACTGGTCTTTGATACTTGGCTTTTTAGTTCTTCGTTTTAGAGCATCTTCTTTATTACTGATTGACTTGGTTTTCTTTTTGGCATTAATTAGCACTTCTTGGGCTAATTCAGGATGAAGAGCCAAGGCTTTTACTTCGGTCAATTTTTTGACTGTGGAAAATTCCTTTTTAGATAATCTTAATCTTTTCTTACTGCCAAGCTCATTACTAGAAATCATTAAGTGCATGTGAATATGGTGGTAGTGTTCGTCATGAATACCACCAATGACCAAACACTTATCAGCACGCATTTTTATATAATCATTAGTGATGTTATAAAGTGCTTCGTAATGTTTGTGGCGTTGGATTTTTTCATTTACCTTTACTGAAATAATTTCATGGTAAAGATTATTTCCATTTTTTCTTTTTTGTAAATTTTCTACATTTTCATGATAGCCTTTGATGATTTGTTCTCGGTCATCAAAGCCATTATAAAAGTTATGACAAAACGCATTAGGGTGCGTGTATTCGCCCTCCATTCCTTTTTTGATGTAATCATAAAGCTCAGAAAAAGAATGATCCTTACGGCTCATTGATTTAATTATCATGATCACCCCCTTTCTTATAAGGTTGGGTTATGAAATTCTTAACCTGATCTTCCATGCTTTTCAAATGTTCAAATACACGACCATCATCAACCACGGTTTTAACCGTGTTGGAATGGTGGGCAATTTGATTAATATTGTTGGCAATATTACGAATGAGATAAACAAATTCATCTAGTTTATCAAGTTGAGATTGTGGCAACAAAAATGATTCTTGCTGATAAGCAATAGCCATATTTTTGATAAGCTTTGAAACAGAAATCCCTTCTTTTTTTGCTAGTTGATTGAATATCTTATATTCAGAATCAGATAGGTTTATTCGAGGTTGTGAACGGCGTTTTTTAGAATTATACTTCTCCCAATACGCCTTTTGGTATGCCTTGCGATTGTCTCCTTTTTCAGTCATATTGGGTATGATAAAGTAAGTAAAGTTAATTTACTTTATAGCAAAGCAATATTTCTGTCAAAGGAAAATCACTTTGCTTGAATTACATTCAAAGTGATTTTTGTAGAGGTTTTTATGACAATGCTGTAAAATTAGTTTTTAAAATGATTAAGTGCCACTAAATTAAAAATCTTACGAATATAATGGATAGAAAACATCTTAAAACATTAAGAAGGAAAGAAAAAAAATACTTCTACAGAATATCTGGTAGATACAGAGAACAATATGAGTCAATAAGAAATCCTAAAATTAGCATTCGACAAAATAAAAAGATTTTAAAATTGTTTTTAAAGAAAAACCCTAAATCAATTTTTGATATTGAAATTTCCTTTCCAATCAAATTTGATATTTATAATCAAAAAAATTCATTGAAGACTATACGTGTATGTAATTTAATTTCAATATCAAGTTGTAGAATTTTTATTGACGTTAGTAAAGTTAAGCTACTATCAGCAGCAGCTTCTGCACTTCTAATTACTTCAATATATAAATCCCTAACAAATGGTAGTATTATAAAATGTAATTATCCTAAATTAAAAAAATCTGAGGCTGTATTACAAAAAATCGGGTTTTTTAAAGCAATTAACAAAGAAGAAAGAATGTCTTTAGAAACAATACATTCTTTCCCTGATATCAAGTGTTGGAATGTGTATAAAGAAGATGGATGTGATATAGAAAGAATAACAGATATAGTACAAGACATTTCATCAACTAAATTTATTGATGAAGATGAAGACGCAGATGAAGTTGATAATTTAATTTCTAAAAATAAAGTTAAAAATATTGAAATTAGTATTAAAGAGTTAGTAGGAAACATAGTTGAACATGCTTATCCAAGAGATTACCCATTTGAAAAGCATTGGGTATTATTTGTTCAATACATTAAAGATACTGATAGGTTGATATTGGTATTAAGTGATAGTGGTAAAACAATACCCATAACATTTGTAAAATACCATAAAGAAAATGCAAACTTTACCGAATTTTTGAAAAAAAATATTAAAACAGATAATAAATTAATTCAAGCTGCTATTAAATATGGTAATACTGGAACAGATAAAAAGGGTAGAGGCAGTGGACTACCATTTGTAAGAGAGTCAATAATTAATTATGGTGGTAACATGATGATATATAGTAAAAAGGGCTGTTATTCACCATCAAAATCAGAATTCGATGTAAACCTTTTAAAACTTTATGATAATATTAATGGCACAGTAATTAATTTAAATTTACCAATTGAATCATTGATATGAACAATACTATTATAATAGCTGAAGATTATACAAAATACCCAGGATTAAGATATGAGTATTTAACGCCAAATATTTCTGGTGAAAAGCTGAGGGATGAATTTTTAATCCCTGCACTTGAAAATAATGAATCAATTGTAGTTGTCATGGATGGTAATATTGGGCAATACATACCATCATTTTTGGAGGAATGTTTTGCGGGGATTATCCGCAAAAAAAAATATTCAATGGAAGAATTTAAGTCGAAAGTAAAAATAATTTCAAATGATGACCCTGAGCTAATCAATGAAATATATCACTATGTAAGTAGAGAGATTAAATGATTTCTGAGCCTTTGTTCCCACAGGAAGTTATATCTGCACTTATATCATTCGTTGTTTCTGCAAGTACATATATTTATCAATCTAAATCAACAAAAAAAATTGAAGACCTGAAAGAGTTAATGGGTTACTGTAAATCATTAAGGAAAATTATTAATGCATACGATGCAGATGCAAGGGAGGAAGAATTCATGAATATATTATATGAATTTAAAGAGGACGTGTCTGAGATAAAATGTTTGCAAAAGAATCTAACTGAAATTTTAGATAAAATTAAAATTCTAAAATATTCATTTCCTGAGATAACAAAAAGTATATATTCTATTGAAACTATCGATTCGAATAAATCAAAATTGCAAAAGAATTTAAAGACAATCAAAGAATATATAAATAATGCTATGGGATAGAATTAAATTAAAAAAGGGAGTTAAGAGGGAATCCCTCTTACAAGATGTAATTTTAGCAAATCATTAAGCCTGCGAAAATGTTTGTGCCCAAATTGCAATCTTGCTATCAAAACATCACGATTTCTTCACACTTCACAGTTAGACTGATATTTCACGATATATAAAAATAAATCGACCGTTAAAGGCGGTAATAAAATTGCGTGGGAAAAAGAAAAAATCAAGATAGTTGATTAATTAAAAACTGTTCAATGTCTCTTAACATGTTTTTTACATCATCATGCGAGAACTCGTCCACTTTTCCGTGAGCCGCACTGTTTCTTATATCTGCCAAAGCTGTTATTTTTTTAGATAAAAGCATGTTATAAACACCTCCTTTAACTAAATCAGCATTCATTTTATTTAGTTTTCCTATATCAATTTTATTTGAGATACAAAGATCGCGTATTGAGGTTTCTAATACAACACCTGCAATTACAGCTGCAGCAGATTTATAACCTTTTTTTAGAAGCTCATTTGCTTGTTCAAGTTCACTTTCAAAAATATCAGCTTGAACAAGATTTTTAAATGAGTCTAAGTAACCACTTTTATAATCTTCACAAAAACCTTGAAATATAGCATTTATTCTTATAAAGATTTCAAAATTTTGATCATACCCTTTTGCTTTGTTTGCTTCTTCAAACTCTAGATAGTAAGTTGATTTTACTCCACATATTTTTGAAATGAGATCTTTGACTTGTACCCTCCATTTTATAAATAAAAATTTATCAATTGTTGTACCGCTCGTATTTGTTAATTTAGATTGTGTAACAGTTGCTGAAGCTAGTATATCTTGTGATGATTTTTGTAAAACAATTATTCTTTCATATATCTTCTTATTCATTTTCTAATTTTATTTGGTTAATAATTTCATTTTTCAAGCTTTCAATAAATTTACTAACACCATCTCTTAATTGATAATATTTTTTATCTAAATCCTTTAGAGGCTTTCCAAGTTGTTTTCCTTCAAAAGTTGCAAGCTCTTGGTTATCTATATTACTATTATTATGCTTTATACAGTTGTTTAATAATCTTAAATAATTATAACTATCGAAACCAGATAGACTCTTTAGGTTAGGTATCATTACCTCGATTCCATTTATTGTATATGATTTATTCAGTTTATTATTACTAAATAACTTACTGCTTTTTAGCATTGCAGTAATATTATTTTCAATAATTTTATAGAAAACAAAAATTTGAGCTTCTTTTACAATTTCAATGGTTGATTCAGAAATCGAATGATCGTCAGAAATCTGCATTTCAATAAAATTTTTATCATCGGCTGATAAAGTTGGATCGTTATTTATTTTTTTGATTTCCTCATTAAGGTGATTATCAAACTGCTTTTTTCCGATAGCTGCTAAGTTTGTAATCCCTTCTATTACTTCATCATAATAAGTGGCAGAAAAAGCAACTCTGACAATCCTGCTTTTGATTTCTTTATTCTGTTTCATTTCTTGGATATTCATATTTGTTTTTTCTTTTTAAAATCAGAATAAACATGAGGGCAAATTGATTAATTTTCAAGATATGGTTTGAATCTAAATTTGACAATTTTATTTCATCATTATAGTTAATAAATTCAACAAACATAATATCTTATCGATCAAAATTTGATCGGTAAGTAGTGTGCTTGTGGATGGGCTTTATCTCACAAGTTATTTATTAAACTTACTTGGGGGAGTTAATATGACTCATTTTAAAAAATCGTTTATTGATGCTTTTAATGGCATTGCTAGACATAAACATCGTTATAAGGTTTTTGAAGATTTTGTAACAGTTTCGGCAATCGCATTGCATAACGGCATCAGAAAAAGTGATGTGCTTGAAAAAGAATACCTTTCTACTATAGGAAAATATTCTAAAGATGAAGCGAGTGCTTTTGCTCAATTGCTTGGTCAACTAGTAAATATGTTAGAAGCTGAACCAATAGATGTATTGGGTCAACTTTATATGGAGTTAGAGATCAGTAATAAAAATGCAGGGCAGTTTTTTACACCTGATTCAATTTCTCAATTAATGGGAAAAATGGTCTATGGTAATGAAATTGAGATACCATCATGTGGTTTCGTCACTTTGAGTGAACCTACTTGTGGTGCAGGCGGAATGGTTTTGTCATTCGTAAAAGAGATGATTAACCAAAAGTTAAATCCTGCCTATAATTTGTGGGTGCAATGTATTGATATTGACCGAACTGTGGCTTTAATGTGTTATGTTCAATTAAGTCTTTGGAATGTACCTGCCCAAATAATCGTTGGCAATACACTTTCTATGGAGTTTCGAGAACAATTCTTTACACCCGCCCATTATCTTTTTAACTGGGATTACAAGCTAAGAAAACAAAAAAAGGGCTTGCTGAGGAAAAAGAAAAAGTAACACCTGAAGAAACTAAAATAAAAACAGAACCTGAAAAAACTGAACAGCCCTCAACACCAATGACTAAAATCGTTGAAGTGGATGAGATTGTTCAGTTAGATTTATTTGATAACCTTTGAGTTTTGCTCAAAGGTTATTTTATTACTTCGAATCATTTTCCACAATACACTACTCCACAATATAAAAGTTGCCAATCCTAGCAATACATATAGCCATGGTTGTATGAAAGGGAAAAATGTTAAACCTTTTATTTCACAAGTTTTTTTAGAACAGTTCTTTGGATCATAGCGAAAATCATTTCTGTAATTTCCTGATAATACCAAAGCACCAATTTCAGTTCTTAATAAATGAGTTTTCCAATTAACTGCAATAGCACAAGGATAATTGTTTTTCACTGACAAGCATATATTTTCATTATACAATCCATTCTGTTTTAGTTTATTTAATGCTGAACTATTTATGACAACAACACCTTTCAGCATTTTATTTTCCAAATGTATGATACTTGCCATTGGAATAACCATAAAAATAATGACTGTTAAAATTAGAATTAACTTATTCAAATTTCTAGTCTTTTTATTTTTAAATTGTATTTTTAAGTTAAAAGGATGAGGTAATCTTTTTAGTCTTTTTCTCTTCTTTGATGATAATAATACAAGTGTAGTATACAAGAATAGAAGGTAAGTAAAAATAACAAAGAACAAACCAAATATTGAAGCTGAGTGATTTATTTCGCTCATTTGTACAGGAGAGTTGAAATTAACCCTGCCACCTTGTGAAGCAATCCAAAAATTAATAGCTAAGATTACTGATGTAACTCCTAAAACTGTCCATAAATTATTTTGTTGTTGTTTAGTCATAATAAAATTATAAGTATTATTTTTATGTGTTTTTAATAATCACTTTCTCTCAGTAATAATTAATTTATTATATTTATGTGAGTAATTATGCAGGACAAGCATCCAAATACCAGCTGTAGAGTAATCTTAACCCACAAACATTAGAGCTAGGTTATTTGAGCGACTTGGATAACCACTTGATTCACGGCTTCTTGTTTGAATTCTTCTGTATAATGGATACCACTACCCATAATATTTTACCTCTTAGAATAAAGTGTCTACTGTTTTCAGGCCGTACTAATTGCAATCATTAAATAAATCATTGGCTAATTATATTAAGAAGCAATTTCTGAAGATAAATAAAGAAAGGCAGCCAACTAAAAACTCATATCAAATAAAAACCTTAAGAGTAGTAAAGTTCATCATTTAGTTCATATTAATTGCCTTGAAAAGTCTCTAGATTGACCCTAAGATCAAAATAATACTTGCCAATATTGTAGTATTCAAAGATATCAAAAAGCCCGCATACTATTCTGATGCGGGCTTTTTTTGATCTGTATAGGATCTGTATTTATTAAATCTGCTTAGGTATCCTAATCGATTCAACCAACTCCTGAATTTCTTGCGGTGGTTCTGCTGTGACTTTACTGACCACTATGGCAACGGCAAAGTTTAGCAACATGCCCAGTGTACCAATGCCCTCAGGTGAGATACCAAACAGCCAATGGCTGGCGTTGTTCATCTCAGCATTGATGAACTTGAAGTAAATGATGTAACTCAACGTGAAAATGATGCCCGCCAACATACCAGAGATTGCAGCGCTTTTATTGGCCTTTTTGTAGAATATGCCCAACAAAATGGCGGGAAATAATGACGATGCTGCCAGACCAAAGGCCAGTGCCACCACTTGCGCCACAAAACCAGGTGGATTGGCGCCCAAATAGCCCGCAATCAAGATGGCAACGGCAGCAGCAATTCGACCAATCAGCAGCTCTTTTTTCTCACTCACATCTGGCCACATAACTCCTTTGACCAGATCATGTGAAATTGATGAAGAGATCACCAGTAATAATCCAGCGGCAGTAGATAAGGCCGCAGCTATGCCACCAGCAGCGATCAAAGCGATCACCCAGTTGGGCAAGCCTGCGATTTCAGGATTGGCCAATACCATGATGTCACGATCAACTTTTAACTCGTTGCCTTTCCAACCATAGCTATCGGCGGTGGCTTTAAAACTGGTATTTTTGTCATTATAATACTGAATCCGACCGTCGTTGTTTTTGTCATCAAAGGTCAACAAGCCAGTTTTTTCCCAGGTGGTAAACCAGGTTGGGCGGTCTTCATAACGCAAATTGCCATCATTAGAACCAATCTCACCGGGTTGAATGGTATCAATTAAATTTAATCTGGCCAATGAACCAACCGCAGGTGCCGTGGTATAAAGTATCGAAATAAATAACAAAGCCCAACCCGCTGATTTACGCGCATCGACCACTTTTGGTACGGTGAAAAAACGCACAATCACGTGCGGTAAGCCAGCAGTACCGACCATGAGAGCAGCGGTAATGAAAAACAAATCAACGGTGCTTTTTGAACCTTCGGTAAAGGCATTAAAGCCGAGCATTTGTACCACTTCATCGAGCTTTTGTAACAGCGGTACGCCTTGGTCTGTAATCTCACTACCAAAGGCCAATTGCGGTATTGGGTTGCCTGTGATTTGAAACGAGATAAAAATCGCAGGGACCATATAGGCAAATATCAGTACGCAAAACTGTGCCACTTGCGTATAAGTAATGCCTTTCATGCCACCAAGCACCGCATAGAAGAACACAATGCCCATGCCAATCATGAGGCCAGTGAGGATTTCCACTTCCAGAAAGCGAGAAAAGACGATGCCAACTCCGCGCATTTGTCCGGCAACATAGGTAAATGAAATGATGATCAAACAAATCACCGCAACGACTCTAGCAGTTTTAGAATAATAACGATCACCAATGAATTCTGGCACAGTAAATTTACCAAATTTTCTCAAATAAGGTGCCAGCATTAAGGCCAACAATACGTAACCACCGGTCCAACCCATCAGGTATACCGATGCATCGTAACCAGCAAAGGCAATGATGCCTGCTAAGGAAATAAAGGAGGCCGCTGACATCCAGTCAGCCGCTGTGGCCATGCCGTTGGCAATTGGGTGTACGCCTTTGCCGGCCACATAAAAATCGCCAGTGGTTTTGGCTTTGGCCCAGATGGCAATGCCCACGTATAGAGCAAATGAGGCGACAACAACAATAATGGTCAGTGTTTTTAAATCCATGTTATTCCTCCACCTCAAATTTTTTATCCAATTGGTTCATTTTTTTGACATAGACAAATATCAACACCAGATACGCATACATCGAGCCTTGTTGTGCTATCCAAAAGCCCAATTTAAAACCACCAAACTCAATGGCATTGAGCTCATCGACAAATATAATTCCACAGATGTAAGAAACAAAAAACCAGATGGCCAATAATATCCCCATTAATCTGAGGTTAGCCTTCCAGTAAGCTTCTTGATTTTGTTTAGATGACATAAAATCCCCTTAAAATTTTTTTCAGTGGCTACAATATATCAGAATGTTGGCACTTATGATCTTATACTTTGGTCTTACTCCTGATGACAGACACCCCATTGACAAGCTATACTTATGTGATTACAGCTTTGGGTAAAACACATGATAGGCAATTGGACCATTTACATCATTTTGACGTTATACATGGGCTTAATGTATCTGATCGCCAGATGGGGAGATCAACAGGACTTCAGTAAAAACCAACCTATTCGGGTAGTAATTTATAGCTTTTCTTTGGCTGTTTACTGTACTTCATGGACCTTTTTCGGAGCGGTGGGTACTGCTGTACAATCTGGCTGGAGTTTTTTACCGATATATTTGGGGCCCATTATACTGTTCACATTTGGTTGGCCGCTGGTAAAAAAAATTATCAACATCAGCAAAAAGAAAAACGTCACCTCGATTGCAGATTTTATTGCCAGCCTTTATGAAAAATCGAGACGCATTGCCATTGTGGTCACTTGTATCGCTGTGATTGCTTCTATTCCGTACATTGCTTTGCAACTGGAGACCATTGCCGCCAGTTTGAGGATTATTAGCGCACAAAACATCAGTGCCCATGATGAACAATTTCGTATTCTTATGATTACTCTGATGCTGGCGTTTTTCGCGATGATTTTCGGCACTAAGAAACTGGATGTAACAGAACACCACAGAGGCTTGATGATGGCCATTGCATTCGAATCATTCATCAAATTATTGGCCTTTATGGCGGTGGGGCTTTTTGTTACTTTTTTTGTCTATTCAGGCCCGGCAGATATGTTGGCCTCAAGTAAAAACATGAATAAAATTGCTGGAGGACCAATACTTTCGTTTCATTTCATCTCTCAAGTAATGTTGGCCTTTTTGGTCTTCATGTGTTTACCAAGACAGTTTCATGTCACGGTTGTTGAAAATGAGAACAAAGCTGATCTGGCTTGGTCACGTTGGATATTTGTGACCTATCTGGTCATATTTTCATTGTTGGTGATTCCCATAGCCAGCGCAGGTTCACAATGGTTGGGCAATTCAGTTTCTGCAGACTTTTATGTGCTACAGCTGCCCATGCTGATGCAACAGGAATGGTTGACAGTGTTAGTATTGTTTGGCGGATTAGCCGCTGCAACTGGCATGGTCATCATTTCTACCATTGCCTTAAGTACCATGGTTAGCAATGATCTGGTTTTGCCAGTCTACTTGAAATACAAAAAATACAATTTGCCTCGCAAAATCGCCTTACAAGACGTAGTGTTATGGAGCAGAAGAATCAGTATTGCTATCATTACCACGCTGGCTTATTTGTTTTATTATTCATTAGATGTCAGCATTCCATTAGCGGCTTTTGGTAATTTGTCATTTTTACTAACAGTACAATTTGCACCCGCATTGTTGCTGGGCATTTACTGGCCCCATTCGGATAAAAAAGCGGCTTTTGCCGGTTTACTGACGGGTGTTGTGGTGTGGGTTATTCTGGTTTTTTTCCCACAATGGTTCAATCATACCACTGATGAAATGACGGGTATTCTTTATACCTTAAACCAACTCACCAGCGATCGATCACCACTGTTGAAGTTGGTGGTTTATTCTCTTTTAAGCAATGTCATGGTACACATCAGTATTGCTTTGTATGTTAAATATGTAAAAAAGAAAACCCATGGTATTGCCAATCACTCTAGAGATACTGCAAGCACTGAAGCCATATCAGTTAACGAGTTAAAAACTGCTGTAAGCAAAATTGTCGGAGTCAATGCGGTCAATGAGGCTTATCACCATTTTTTTCAGGGCTTGAATGATGACATCAGCGGAGATGCACAAGTTTCTACCCCCATGATTCAATTCACAGAAAGATTGCTATCGGGATCGGTTGGTTCTTCTTCAGCCAGAGCAATAGTCACCGCACTGTTAAAAAGCAAAGGACTCGCCGTTGATGAAATCATCAGTTTACTGGATGAAACCTCACAGGCCGTCCGGTTCCAAAGGCGCATCACTGATGCCACATTGGACAGCATCTCGCAAGGCGTTAGCGTCATCGACAGCGAATTAAGACTGGTGGCCTGGAATCAACAATATTTGACACTTTTGAACTACCCAGAAGGCATGGTGTACAAAGGCATGCCTATTGAAGAATTAATTCAGTTTAACGCCACACGTGGTTTAATGGGGACACTCAATGTTTCCAATGAAGTTGAGAAACGCCTGATTTATCTCAGAAAAAGGGTCCCCTATCGCCACGAAAGACAATACGATGGCAGCAGATATTTACAAATCGAAGGCAATCCAATGCCCGATCAGTGCTATGTAACCACCTATACTGACGTCAGTCATTACAAATTGATTGAACAAAAATTGTTAAAATCTGAAAACGATATCCGTTTTTACACCGACAACGCCCCCGCTATGCTGGCCTATGTCGATAAAAATCACCAACTGAAATTTGCCAATAAAGCATACTTGCAATTTTTCTCAAAAAATGGAGATCAGCTGATTGACAGGCATATAGATACACTGTACTTACAAACCGATTTACAAAAAAGGATGCCTTATTTAGTGACTGCATTGACAGGTATTCCACAAACATTTGAAATGGAGTTGAATGACATCAGAGGTGTCAAACATTTTGTTCTTGGTAATTATGTTCCTGACAGTGAAGAACAACAGGTTAAGGGTGTATTTGTAATTATTCAAGACATTTCTTCCAGAAGAAAAGCGGAGCTGGCCTTACAAAAAGCCAAGTCTGAACTGGAGCAAAGAGTCAATGAAAGGACACTGGAGTTGTTAAAAACCAATCAGCAACTGGAAACAGCCAAACAAAAAGCGGAAAAGGCCAATTCCAGTAAAACCAAATTTATCGCTGATGCCAGCCATGATTTGTTACAACCTTTCAATGCTGCGCGCCTGTTTTCATCATTGTTGTCTGAACAAAGCCATCAATTGCCACAAGAATTAAAAAACACCGTGTTGAATTTAGATCAATCACTCAAATCCGCTGAAAATTTACTGGGCGCACTTTTAGACATCGCCAAAATCGATGCCGGTGGTATGACTGTTGAGAAGAACCATTTTTGTATTAAGGTTTTATTTGATCAGCTGAAAAACCAATACCAATCCTTGGCCAGTAAAAAGTCTTTGAAGTTCACCATCATGAACTCCAATTATGCGGTTTATTCTGATCAAAAACTGCTTTATAGAGTGTTACAAAACCTGACATACAATGCCTTAAAATATACAGAAAAAGGAGGGGTTCTGATTGGCTGCAGAAAACGGGCAGAACAACTGCAAATTCTGGTCATCGATACCGGCATTGGCTTAAGTGAAAGCGAACAAGACATCATTTTTCAGGAGTTTTTAAGGCTTAATAAAGTCAAGGATCAAGGCAGCCATGGGCTGGGGTTGGGCTTATCGATTGTTGAACGGATTGTAAAACAACTCGATCATCCCTTGAACATCATATCTGAACCACTCAAGGGCTCAACCTTTTTAGTCACGGTGCCTTTGACTGACCCTAAACTTGTTGAACAACAATCTGTCATTGAGGCACCATTGGGTGTCCATGAAAACAAGCCCTGTATTTTATGCATTGACAACGAACAGCAAATTCTTACCGGTATGAATCAGTTGCTGTCCAACTGGGGATACCCGGTGCATTGTGCTAATGGATCACAGCAGGCACTGTCTTTGCTCAAACAAGGCAAAAAAGCACGCATCTTATTGGTGGACTACCATTTAGACAATGAAACAGGGTTAACAACCATTGATCAGATTAAAAAACAATTCCCTGAGCAATACCATGTGGTGATCATCACCGCCAACCGCACTGAAACTTTGCGCAAAACCATCGAAGAAGAAGGCTATTCGCTTTTACTTAAGCCCATTAAACCAGCCATGCTGAGGAACATCATCAGTAAATTCAATTAACTGTAGACATCAAGATTAAGCTCACTGACTTTCATGACTGCTTGAGTGCGATTATTGGCCCCTAGCTTTCTCATGATGGCAGTCACGTGCGCTTTAACTGTGGCCTCAGAAATCTTCAATTCATAAGCAATTTGTTTGTTCAATAAGCCCCGCTTCAACATCATTAATATTTTATACTGTTGTGGCGTTAGTTCAGACACGCCTTTTGTCAGTTGGTACAATTCGTCATCTAAAGTACTACTGACGTCATCACACTCAGGAGAGAAATGATAATCACCATGTAAAACAGCATCAATGGCCTGACGAATCAGATCAATATTTGCAGATTTACCGATAAAGCCCAAAGCTCCAAAGGCTTTGGCCTGTTTCATGACTTCTGGTGTATCATTGGCTGAAATGATCATGACAGGCAATTCCCGATGCTTTTGCTGGACATACAGCAATGACGAAAACCCATCGGCTCCAGGCATGTTCAGATCTAAAAGCAAAAGATCGGCATCATCATGTCGTTTTAAGGATTCTTTTAACGATTGTAATGATGAGCACTCGATGATTTGGCAATCTTTATGATCGGACATCACAGAGAGTTTCAAAGCGCCTCTAAACATAGGGTGATCATCAGCAATAATGATTTTATCTACATTGAAATCCATACAAACCCTCTTTTAAGTCAGGACCTTCATCTAATGATGAATGAAGGCGCCTATTATTTATTCAGTCGATTTGACACTAAATTATTTACAACTTCTGGCTCAGCTAAAGTGGACACATCACCTAAGTCTTCATGCTCATTGGCAGCAATCTTTCTGAGAATACGTCGCATGATTTTACCAGATCTGGTTTTTGGTAAACCAGCAGCCCACTGAATTTTATCAGGCGTTGCAACGGGGCCGATTTCTTTTCGGACCCACTTTACCAATTCAACTTTCAGATCATCACTGCTTGTGCAATCTTTATTAAGGGTCACATAAGCATAGATGCCTTGGCCTTTGATGTCATGAGGATACCCAACCACAGCCGCTTCTGCAACATTTTTGTGTGCCACCAGTGCGCTTTCTATTTCAGCGGTACCTAATCTGTGACCAGAAACATTGAGTACATCATCCAGTCTGCCGGTTATCCATAAATAACCATCACCGTCTCTTTTCGCACCATCACCGGTGGTGTAGTAACCCGAAAACATCGAAAAATAGGTGTCATAAAATCGTTGATGGTTGCCAAATACAGTACGCATTTGACTTGGCCAACTGCCATCAATCACCAAGTTGCCCTGCGCCTCGCCCTTCAGTTCATTGCCATCATTATCGAGCAACATCGGTTTTACCCCAAAAAATGGAAAACTTGCCGCTCCAGGTTTCATGTCGGTTGCTCCAGGCAAAGGGGTAATCATAATCCCACCGGTCTCTGTTTGCCACCAAGTATCAACAACAGGACACCGTTGTTCTCCAACCACCTCATAATACCATTTCCATGCCTCAGGATTGATGGGTTCGCCCACTGAGCCCAGCAACTTTAAGGATTGTCGGGAAGATTTATGAACATAATCATCACCTTCTTTCATGATGGCTCGAATGGCTGTTGGGGCGGTATAACACACGTTGATTTGATGTTTGTCAACAATCTGCCAGAATCGTCCAAAATCAGGATAATTAGGTACACCCTCAAACATGACCGTTGTTGCACCATTTGATAATGGTCCATAAACAACATAACTGTGGCCGGTGATCCAACCAATATCAGCTGTACACCAATACACATCACCTGGCTTGTAGTCAAACACATACTCAAAGCTCAATGACACATAAACCAAATAACCACCAGTGGTATGTAAAACCCCTTTAGGTTGTCCTGTAGAACCAGATGTGTATAAAATAAACAGCGGGTCCTCGGCATTCATCGGCTCAACTGCGCATTCAGTACCGACATCAGCTGATGTCTCATGATACCAATGGTCATGCCCATACCATTCAACAGCAGAATCAGTAGTTTTAACGATTAAAACCGAGTCCAAATATTGACGCACCTTAGGATCTTGCATTGCTTGATCTACATTTGCCTTGAGTTTTATGGCTTTGTTTCCACGTACCCCCTGGTCTGCTGTGATGACTAGCTTGGACTGACAATCAATAATACGATTGGCCAGTGCATCGGGCGAAAACCCACCAAAAACAATAGAATGAACAGCGCCAATTCTGGCGCAAGCCAACATGGCATAGGCAGCCTCAGGTATCATCGGCATATAAAGCGTTACGCAATCGCCTTTTTTTATACCCAGTTTTTTTAATGTATTAGCAAAGAGACATACCTCAGTATACAGTTTTTGATAACTGATTTTTTGTGAAACATTGGGATCATCGCCTTCCCATATGATGGCAGTATGATCTGCTTTATCTTTGAGGTGCCGATCAATACAGTTATATGCCACATTCAAAACACCGTCGGCGTACCATTTGATGTGTAAATCTTTTTTATCAAAACTGATGTCTTTAACGTGGGTATAATCTTTAATCCAATCGAGTCGTTGTCCATGTTTGGCCCAAAAAAGCACATTGTTTTCAATGGAATCTTGGTACATTTGCTGGTATTGTTGAGCATCACAATTGCTGTTTTGTTTGACCTCCTGTTTAACAGGATAAATTGATTTCATGATAAGTTTATGACCTTTAAATGATGATGCTGACATTGTCCCAGTAATCGCATACATTTCCAATTAGACCAAAGTCTAAGTCCAATACATTACTACCATATCAATTGGCCTAAAAACTTATTTTTCCTTCTCTAAAGTATTGTGAACGACCTGTGCTCATGGCTAAACGAAACTGCGTGAAATCATCAAGTATCAGAAGTTCACTGACATCAACTTGCCAGTATTTCCCGCCACTGAGTTTCACCATTTTCATGTCTCGATACTGGCCTGATTGGTCTGTCAATGCCAGCGATAAAGTTTGCAAGGCTTGATTTGGCAGCAATAACAGTTGTTTCTTTTCATTTTTAATCAAACTGATCAGATTGATCTTAAAAGATCCCGACTTTAATGTGCAAGATCCAGTCAAAGGCTGGCAATCACCCACCATTGTCAATGAATAATCTCCTGGCGGCGTTTGAGGTTCATAGTAAAGCGCATTTAAACCATAGGCCATCAGCGCCAATAACGGTGCAATCAAAATAGCGATTTTTAAATGTCTATTCATGACTGTAATTGAGAACATTATTTCCAAGACTTAAAGTATGTCCTGGAAATAATACATATCTAATTTCAAAAAGCATATTTAGCTGAGAAAATCAAACGATCCAATCGTTTGCTCCGGTTAAAAAGCATACTTGGCTGAGAAAATCAAACGATCCAATCGTTTGCTCCGGTTAAAAAGCATACTTGGCTGAGAAAATCAAACGGTTCAACTCACCATCAACACGAGACTCCAGCGTACGTTCAGCAAACAGGTAACCCATACCCAACATCAATTTTGGGGTTGGTGAATAAAGCAGGTTAATTTGTGCACTTTTTGAAGATTTTGTCACCCCGAGACCAGTGTATTGGGCATTGTTATCAATGTCCAATTGTGAGTAAGTAAAGTTAGAACGCCATCGATCACTCCAGAAATGTCGATATGAAACGTAACCACCTGTAGAATCAATTGCATCCAATCCCCCTGTATCCGTCAGTACTGCACCATTGGCGGTATTCAACCCCATATAGCGTCCCATGCCTTGACCAGAACTGATCATGAATCGAACATCATCTTTGGCACCCACCTTATATTTGCCCGAAAGACTCAAACCAAATGAGCTTTCTGATTCATTGTTACCCACCACATCGTATTCCAATCGGCGGATTAATGCGGCTAAGGTGATGTGGCCCCAGACTTTTTTATGGTCATATCTGACAACAAAATCCGGGAAAGAATTATCATCTGAAACAATACGGCCACCGCCACCGAATGGGGTAATGGTGGTTTCTGCATTTTCTAGAGCAAATTGCCATGGACCATTGGTATAACGAATCATATTTTGACGATTAAATACGGTGCCCTCAGATGCACTGAGAAAATCAACAGATTCAGCCAACGCCCCAAGGTTTTGAAAAGTCGTCCATGTTTGACCAAACAACCAATTGTTGTATTTTAAAAAGGCATGCCTCATTCGAGGCACATAGGAGTTACTGACCCTTTCGTTGCCACCAGGTGTTAATAAGAAATCCATTTCTATATAAGTTGAAAGTTTATCGCCATTTTTCAAGGCATGATCACTTTTGAAACTGATGCGCGACTCTTTGGCACCAAAGTCAAAGTCTGTGCTTTCACCTTCCCCACCGACTGGTACTGTTCCAGGAATGTAAAAATCACGACCCACAGTTCCTGAAGCAATATCCCCGTCACTGTATGATGAAAATGCCGCCGTGGTTTTCACAAAACCACCAAATGAATAAGTATGTGACTCTCCATCACTGTATTGTGTCGTCTTGTTTTTTTCAGAAGTCACTTGTTTTACCACTACTTCTTTCACTGGCCGGTCATTCAACTCTTTTTTTAAAGCCAACAACATGTTTTCCAACTCTGCAATTTTATTTTCCAGCCGTTGGTATTCATCACCGCCTGCCATTGCCTCAATGTTGACTCCACACAACAATGACACACTGACTGCCAACACAGAGAGTCCCCGCTTTATCTTCATTTCACCATCTCCTCTTATTATTGAAGACCACATAGTAAGAAAAAACTGACCCTCATACCATTAGTCTTTAGTAGGGGGTGCAAATACGAATACACCTTGGCAAACTCATTATTAACCTCAGAAAGAGCTATGCCAAAATGATGAATTTTGACACTTATATGGAGAATAGAATTACAAGATAGTAACACCTTACCGAGCATTAAGCATTATTCCACCAAAGTGACCATCGAATACTTGAGTGAAGAATAAAACCAAACAACGACTTAATGAACTCAGTGATTCATATTTAAAGTCTACATCATGCTGACGTTAATTGTTTTTTAATATTAATACATGGCTCTGCACAAGAGTCCTGTTTCATAATCTAGATTCTCAATATTTG
>CAYGTC010000072.1:0-23105 GCA_964352735.1 uncultured Alcanivoracaceae bacterium
ATATTGAGAATCTAGATTATGAAACAGGACTCTTGTGCAGAGCCATGTTAAATTTATCAATTGGTCCGAATTTTTGATTAAAAATCTGGTCAATAGTCAGCTACTACCTGCGATTTTTGCCTCAATTTGATAACAATCTCTATTTTTTCTTTCGCCATCTAGTTATGCTGAGGTCTCATTTAATCAAAACGGTAAAAAATTTTATTTTATCCATGAAGAACATGGAGTTAAACGAGTTTTGTAAAAGAGCATTTTGTACCTGAATGGCTTTATGAAAAAAAGGCACATATCTTGAATGAAATCGCTTCAAAGCCATGAATAAAGGGCTTAGAAGTGATGTTTCTTCAATCTACTTTGCTATTTTTACGGTCTCTTGTTTTTGAGTATCTCAGCCCGTTCTTTCTGGTTGTAATCTGAAATCGAGGTCAAATTGATATGTTGCTGCTGATTCAACTTCATAAAGAGTAAAAAAATCAAGTTTGTACTCTTTATGAAGCTTACATGAATTTATTTTTTAATTTACCCGCCCTCTCAGTAAGTGCGTACCTCCCAAATTGAAACATCTGATTTCTACAGCGGCAATGTTATTAGAGGTTGTTGTGCCTGTGAACAAAATGTTTGCAGGAGCAGTGCCTGTCCATACAAAACAGGCATATCGTAAAAGAGTGTTTGGATCTTCATTTGAACCTCCTATTTGGGCGTATGAACTAACACTAAAGACAGTAAGTAAGCTTGTTAATAATAGTTTTTTTATAATTTTTTTCATAATTCACTCATTTTTTTATTAAAATTTTGTAATTAAGTCAACATATTAAGGTGCTAACTTATTTACGGTTTAGTCATTAAATGACGCATTCATTGTGAAACTTTTAATATGAGTTTTTTTATTAAATAATGACAAAAATTTTAGAAAAATACTTTTTTTAGGTTGTTTAAAGCCTGTTATCTGTTTTATTTTTGTGATTTGTTGTTCATCGATCTTTATTTTTTAACATTTGGTAGGCTTTTGGTGTTAAGCCGTAGTAGTTTTTGAATGATTGAGAAAAGTAAGAAATAGAGCTGAAACCACAATTATCTGCTATTAAAGAAACTTGGTAGCCATTTGCGAGTAAATCAGCGGCTTTCTTTAACCTGAATTCTCGTAAAAAAACGATAGGGGAGAGGTTAAGTAAGGCTTTGGTTTTTCTTTGTAATTGCCGTGTTGTGATGATTAACGAGTCAGCCATTTGATCAATGCCAAAATATGGATCAGTGAATTGATTTTCTGTTATGTCATTGAGTTTTTCTATAAAGTGCAAATCAACTTCTGTCAGATGTTTGTGGTTGATGAATTGATGCAAATCTTCTTTAAGGCTATTTTGTAAGATGGATCTGATGTTTAATATATTTCTTAATTGTAAATTTAGCTCTTGTGCATCGAATGGTTTATTCAGGTACATATCTATGTTTTCTTTCCAACCCTTGATACGACTGGCTTTCTCATCAATCGCTGTTAACAATACTAAAGGTATATGAGAGGTGATCATTTCAGAGCGTAATCTTCTACATACCTGAAAACCATCTATACTTGGCATCATAACATCACATATAACAATATCTGGCACTTCTTTTAATGCCAATGCAATGCCTTGTTTACCGTTTTCAGCCAGCAAACAATGATAATTTTTTATTAAGACGGTATTGATATATGCTAACATATCTTGATTGTCTTCAATAATTAAAACGGTTGGCTTATTTTTTTGATCAATAACAGTCGCTTGATCATCGACCAATAAATATGGTTCTTTTGATTCAACAGATTTTTCTAAGTCACAAGCAAAAGTGATACTGAAAGTGGATCCATGACCCTCAGAACTTTCAAGATTAATCTGAGCTTCATTTAAATCTGCAACTTCTTTAGCCAACGCCAAACCAATACCTAAACCTTGATGATTCTGGTGACGGGTCATCCGGTTAAACCGTTGAAAAATGCTGTCTTTATCTCCATCACTGATACCACAACCCGTGTCTCGAACATAAATGGTTATCGATCCATCGTTGACTTGACTGCCAACAATGATTTGGCCTTTTTTTGGAGTATATTTCATTGCATTGGACAAAAAATTACCAATAGTTGACTCTAAAGCATCTTCGGTGATCAAAATATTGATATCTGGCATATTTTCAACGGTGAACACGATTTTATTTTTTGAGGCTTGATGAGCATACAGTTCACTGAGCATATTGATTTTATGAGCAATATTGACCCATTCTTTTTTTTGTGGTGTTTTTTCAGTTATGTGTGATAATTTCAACATCTGATTGACCAATCTCAACAATCTTTGTGAGTTTCTGGTCATCATTTCAAAAGCCTTAATTTTAACAGGATCATTTTCAGATTTATGAAGCTCTGCAACCATAAAGGACACATTGAGGTACCCCCGAAAAAACGGACAATTAAATTTATGCAACATCATGATGGTTACAGAATAGTAAATTCATTGAATATATAATGGCAAAATATTGGTTTTAATGTCGAGGATTTCTTATAAAGTGTCTGTCTCGGACTTTCTTTTACCTATACTCAGCAAGTTTCGGGTCGCAACTTTTCGCTAATAAGATTAAAGTATGTGGAGTAAAATATAATTGTACAGACTTATGAATAACCAAGACAGCATAAATTATGATCGAATTGCCAAGGCGATTGGCTACATAAAAACGCATTTCAAACAACAACCGTCTTTAAAGGACATTGCAGATGCCGTACACCTCAGTGCTTTTCATTTTCAGCGATTATTTACAGATTGGGCAGGAGTGAGTCCGAAAAAATTTATGCAATATCTGAGTATTGAATATGCAAAAGAATTATTAAGAGACAAGCAAACTTTATGTGATACTGCTTGTGAAATAGGTTTATCAGGAACCAGTCGATTGCATGATTTGTTTATTAATATCGAAGGTATGACTCCAGGAGAGTATAAAAACAAAGGTAAAAACCTTATTATCAATTATAGTTTTGCTTCCAATATATTTGGTAACTTGATTGTGGCATCTACAACAAAAGGTATCTGTTATATGGCATTTGCAACAAGCAAACAAGAAGCCTTTTCTCAATTACAATCACGTTTTACTAACGCTCAATACTATCAAAAATTTGATAAATTACAACAAGATGCCTTGCATGTTTTTCAATATGATATGAATCAGTTAAATCAGATTAAATTACATTTGAATGGCACGGCTTTTCAGATAAAAGTTTGGGAGACTTTATTAAAAATTCCTATGGGGAATTTAGTCACTTACGGAGCACTGGCAAAAGAAATCAACAAACCCAAAGCTTCACGTGCAGTGGGAACCGCTATTAGCAGTAATCCTGTGGCTTTTTTAATACCGTGTCACAGAGTGATACAGGCCACAGGTCATATTGGCGGTTATATGTGGGGTGAGCATAGAAAGTCAGCCATCATTGGCTGGGAAGCGGCCAAAGTTAATGGATAAGTTTAATAGTATAAATTGGCAAAATGTAGCCGAAGGATTATATGATAAAGGTTATGCTTTAATTCCAAAATTTCTACCAGAAAACCAATGTCAGTCGCTAATTGAAAACTATGATAATCCACATGATTATCGCAAAACAGTAGCCATGGAAAGACACCGATTTGGCATAGGAGAATATAAATACTTTGATTACCCATTGCCTGAATTGGTACAAATGATCAGAGAAAAGATTTATCCTCAGTTGGTTCCTGTGGCAAATGCTTGGATGAAGGTACTTAATATCGATAAAAATTTTCCAGAGACGTTGCAAGAATTAAACCAACAATGCGCAGCACAAAACCAGCTCAAACCAACGGCCTTGATCTTAAAGTATGGTCAATCCGGCTTTAATACCTTACATCAAGACCTTTATGGTGAAGTCTATTTCCCTATGCAAGCAGCCGTTTTTCTCAATGAACCAGGGGTTGACTTTACCGGTGGTTATTTTGTATTGACCGAACAAGTCCCCAGAGCACAATCAAAACCGATTGTTTTAAATCCACATAAGGGTGACATGTTGATTTTTACCACTAATTTTAGGCCCATTAGAGGCGTAAAAGGGTATTATCGGGCCAAGATAAGACATGGTGTCAGTGAATTACACAGTGGTAAACGTTATACATTAGGTGTCATTTTTCATGATGCTATAAAATAATCTAACGAGACCTCAGCATAACTAGATGTCGAAAGAAAAAATAGAGATTGTTATCAAATTGAGGCAAAAATCACAGGTAATAGCTGGCTATTGACCAGATTTTTAACGATGAGTCCGAATTTTTAATCAAAAAATCGGACCTGTTGATGAATTTAATTCGGCGACATTCACTTACCAGTGACATTCGCCTCATTTTTTACTCGTCACTGTAGTTATGCTGAGGTCTCCTAACGATATAACATAAATATCAAGACATGTTTTTGGTTTCTAAATATTGGTGAAGAAGATCTATCTGATATTAATGACACCTCACTGGTTAATCAAGTATAGATTAAGTTGACTTGAGTAGTCTGTCATATTTAAAGAAAGAAACCTTATTTAAAATAATCAATTGATCTCCCTTATTCAATGGGTTGTTTGTATTTTTTGGTGTTTCTATTGAGTACCCATTCGGTGATTTTTCGCCTTAATCCTTTTTGTTTCCATGGAGCATATTGAGTTTCATGCCCTTCGGATAGCTTTGATTGATGAATATAGTTGCCTGTAGAGTAGAACTTACGAAAACTCATTATCAATGGATGCCACTTATCAGGGTTTACATAGGATTTATTCGGGTCAACAAGTAATGATTCCTCAACATGAACTTTTTCTATGTCCAATTCGAAAGCCACTGATGGTACTGCCATCTTGGCGTTTTTTTTCCCAAAAGCAACAGCATTACTGAGTTTCGCCTCAAGTTGTATGGGACATTCTTTCACACGTGGTGCAGCAACAATAACTGATGGTTGTACCGTTAATAATGCTCTCTCAAAATTATTTTTTACATGTTCATACCCCAATGCTTTTTTATGCAGGGGGATAGAAGAGCGCCCTGTCGTTTTCGCTATTCTATCCACATGTTCAACAATTTCAGCCGAAGCTAAATTAAGTACGCATTCTCCTGTTCTTCTGATATTTTCGACAGTTTGCGAAGAAGCATCAAGTCCAATCATACAGCTCCATCCTAACCACCATATAGAAGACATCGGAGCTAAATTATAGGTTCCGTCAATATTGACTGTGGAAATTAAAACAACAGGTGTTCCGAAATATAGGATCGCTGGTTCAATATCTTTGTGCATCTTAAATAAGTTCCAAAATCTGATGTAATAATAAACATTATAAGTATTTGAGTGAAATGTAACGACCCGAATCTTGCTTAATATTCAATACAAAAAAACAAAAATAATAAAAATTTAATTGAATCATCAGAGACGTTCATATGAGACTTTATTGATTGAAGCAAAGCGATTAGCTAATAACTTTCCAGTTAGTCATTTTTAGCAACCCGGTGCAAAGCACAAATTTTATTGCCAGAGGGGTCACGCAGGTAAGCCAAATAGAGGTCGCCAGTTGAGACTGATCGGATGCCCGGTGGTTCTTCACAATCTTCACCACCATGCTCTAATCCTGCCTGATGCCAAGCATCTGCGAGTGCGGGAGTTTCTGCAGCGAAGCCAATAGTACTGCCATTGCCATGACAGGCAGGTTGTCCATCAATGGGTTTGCTGATGGCAAAAATCCCATTTCTGGTGAAATAAAAACACCGGCCTTTTTCGTCAATGACTCCAGGTTTGTGACCTAAGGCACCTAAAATGGCATCGTAAAAAACCTTAGACTCATTGACATCATTGGCGCCAATCATAATGTGGCTAAACATATTGAATACTCCTGTTGGTTAAAATAATTATTATGTGCTCACTTATTCGTTGATTTTATCATTGATGGTATCTGAGTGAAAGAACGAGTCTAGACCATGATCAATAAAAAAATCAACGCCGCAGATATCTTATAAGTTTTCTCAACGACGTCACTGGATTAAACAAACTACCGATAAATAGATTGACAAACTGTGCAAATCTCCATCAATATTGAACTAATGGTCGAATATTCAAGTGCCGCTGAACAATTTTGTCATACAAAATGGCTATCCTTTTTAACCTCTGTTTTGTGTATTATATAGGATAAAAATCTGTCCGGAATTATTAGACCATTACACTCCAAGTTGGGATATTGAATGTTGTTTTAATTTATCAAGATTTTTAGCTGGTTTTTGAGCCTTGGACTTAGGCTTTCTGCTCAATGTTTATAAATGGAAACTAAGTAAGAATAAGTTATTGTTTTACATGCTAAATTATACCATATACAGGCCATATTTTAACCGGTACAATCATTGGAATTAACCCTTAACTTAGTGCCATTCGACTCTGACCTCATTGATTCTTTAAATTGATGAAGGCACTTTGTTTCTCATAAGCCTTCATCAAATTTAAGTATCAATAATGAGTTATGTTATGTCCAATAATCTACATGAAGTCAAAAAGAACAGACACAACTATTCTAAATCAAATATTCAATCAAATTGATTCATGGTATTGTCTGTGCCTGAGGCTTTTAAAGCAGCATCTCCTGAAAAATATTCTTTATGATCATCACCGATGTTTGAACCTGCCATGTCCTGATGTTTGACGCAGGCCAAGCCTTCTCTGATTTCTTTTCTCTGTACTGCTTTAACATAGGCCAACATCCCAGCTTCACCATAATAACCTTTAGCAAGTTGGTCGGTAGAAAGTGCGGCGGTATGATAAGTAGGTAAAGTAATCAAATGATGAAAGACACCCGCTTCTTTTGCCGCATCTTTTTGAAATGATTGAATCATTTGATCGGCCTTTGCTCCTAAATCAGTTTTGTCATATTTACAATCCATCAACTCATCTCGGTTGTAGGGTGAAACCTCAAGTCCTGCCTCAACCATGGCATCATATGCCTGTTGACGAAAGTTTAGGGTCCAGTTGAATGATGGTGAATTGTTATATACCAATTTGGCATTGGGTACTTTTTGTCGAATTCGCTTAACCATACCACCAATTTGCCCAACATGAGGTGTTGACGTTTCTATCCATAATAGATCTGCACCATTTTGCAAACTGGTAATACAATCAAGCACACAACGATCTTCGCCTGTGCCTTTTTTAAATTGAAACAAACCACTGGCCAAACGCTTGGGCTTCATTAATTTACCTTGCTGCTTGATCACAACATCTCCATTTTTCAAATCAGCAAGGGTCAATTCATCACAATCTAGGAAAGAATTGTATTGATCACCCAAATCACCCGGTTCGTTGGTAACGGCAATTTGTTTAGTCAAGCCTGCTCCTAATGAATCAGTTCGGGCCACAATCACACCGTCATCAACCCCCAACTCTAAAAAGGCATACCTAACAGCACGAATTTTAGCCAAAAAATCAGCATGTGGAACAGTCACTTTACCGTCTTGATGGCCACATTGTTTCTCATCAGAGACCTGATTTTCAATTTGAATCGCGCAAGCGCCAGCCTCGATCATTTTCTTTGCCAAAAGATAAGTAGCTTCTTCATTTCCGAATCCAGCATCAATATCAGCGATGATTGGCACTACATGCGTTTCAAAATTATCGATGGCCTCTTGCGCTCTTTGAATGTTCAATTTATCGCCTGCTGACTTTGCAGCATCCAATGCTTTAAATAAATGATTCAGCTCTCGAGCATCCGCTTGTTTCAAAAAATCGTACAATTCCTTAATCAAAGCTGGCACACTGGTTTTTTCATGCATCGATTGATCTGGCAATGGCCCGAATTCTGATCGCAATGCAGCAATCATCCAACCCGATAAATACAGATAACGTTTGGATGTTGTGCCATGATGTTTTTTAACAGCAATCATTTTTTGTTGACCTATAAATCCATGCCAACAGCCTAAAGATTGCGTGTAATCTGCTGAGTCCAAGTCATAATCCTGCATATCTTTGCGCATAATGGATGCCGTATACTTGGCGATTTCCAGGCCAGTTTTAAAACGATTTTGTAACTTCATTCGAGCCACATACTCAGGGTTAATGGCTGACCAGGGCGACTGGTTATCCTTAATGAGACCGATGGCTGTATTGACTTCTTTTTTGTAGTTTAGCATGATTAAAATCCTGTTATTTCGATTATTACACCACCCACATTTGATGTTGTTTTTTACAACAGTGTTGGTGTTTCTTACGGTTACTAATGTCATTATAAAACAAACGTTTGAATGATGACTTTGTGTATAATAAACACATTTTTGTAACATTTAAACCCTTTTTTGCTGTATTTTATGACATTTATTTTTTTTTATGTTTTTATAGTAAACTATATGGAATTAGAGTTTTTAGTCTAATTATTTGTATTACAATTAAAGGGATATACGCCATCATTTTGATCAATTCAGGAACTCACATGACAAAATACTGCCATAAAAACACCCTCAAGGTTGACAACATTTTAGCTGATTTCATAGATCAGGAAGTATTGCCCGACCTCAAAATTACCTCAGATGAATTTTGGTCAGGCTTTGCCAGTTTGATCCATAAGCTGTCACCTGCCAACCAACAATTGATCAACAAAAGAACAGAAATACAAAAGTACATAGATCAATGGCTCATAAAAAATCGTGATAATTTTAATCAACAAAAATATATTTCTTTTCTCAAGGAAATCGACTATTTGGTCGATGAGGGTGAAGCATTTGTGATCAACACCACTGATGTGGACCCAGAAGTCGCTATACTGGCAGGCCCACAATTGGTCGTACCGACCTCCAATGCCAGGTTTGCCTTAAATGCAACCAATGCCCGTTGGGGTAGTTTATATGACGCGTTATATGGGACTGATGTGATTAATGAAACTGAAGGCGCAGAAAAGACTGAAGTCTATAATCCTGTGCGCGGTCAAAAAGTGATCGACTATGCCCGAAATTTCCTTGATGCGCATTTTCCATTAACATCTGGCAGCCATCAAAAAGCGACATCGTATTTGATTGAAGATGGAAGCCTAGTAGTTAAATCTGATGCTGGATCACATAATCTGAAAAATAGGCAACAATTCGCCGGTCACAATGGTATTGATAGCAATCCAACACAGGTACTGCTCAAAAACAATGGCTTGCATGTGATTATTGAAATTGATGCCACATCTGCAATTGGTAAAACAGACCCTGCCGGTATCAAAGATTTGACCATCGAAGCTGCTCTGACCACCATTCAAGACTTTGAGGATTCAGTAGCTGCTGTTGATGGCTTTGATAAGGTCACGGTATATCGTAACTGGTTGGGATTGATGCGTGGTGACTTAAAAGCAACCTTTCAAAAAGGCAATGGTAAAAAAACGCGCCTTGCTTCAGCAGACAAAAGTTTTATTTCACCAAAGGGTGATACAATGACTTTACCCGGCCGAAGCTTACTCTTTTGCCGTAATGTTGGACATTTGATGACCAATCCAGCAATTCTTTATAATCAAGATCAAGAGACACCAGAAGGCATCATGGATGCCATGATCAGCGCAGTCATTGCTCTTTATGATTTACAAGGGTTGGGGCAACACAAAAACTCCAGATCTGGCAGCATATATGTGGTCAAGCCGAAAATGCATGGTCCAGAGGAAGTGGCTTTTGCCAATACATTATTTAATCATGTTGAGGACACACTACATTTAACAAGAAACACGATTAAAATTGGTGTCATGGATGAGGAGAGACGCACCACAGTCAACCTTAAGGCTTGTATTCGCGAAGTAAAAGACCGCATTGTATTTATCAATACTGGCTTTTTGGATCGCACTGGTGATGAAATTCATACCAGTATGTTATTAGGACCAATGGCACCTAAGGCAGAAATCAAATCAATGCCATGGATATCCGCTTATGAAAACTGGAATGTAGACATTGGACTGGCATGTGGCTTTTCAGGAAAAGCACAAATCGGCAAAGGCATGTGGGCCATGCCAGACGAGATGGCTAGCATGCTAGAAAACAAAATCGAGCACCCTCAATCAGGTGCAAACTGTGCATGGGTACCATCACCGAATGGAGCCATATTACATGCTTTGCATTATCATCAAATTAATGTGTTTGATAGACAAAATCAATTAAAAGCGCGCCAAAAAGCTGACCTCAATGACATTCTGACAATTCCACTTTGCAAAAATCCAGAAAAGCTCACAGCCCAACAAATCCAACGTGAAATTGATAACAATGTTCAAGGCATACTTGGGTATGTGGTGCGTTGGATTGACCAAGGTGTTGGCTGCTCAAAAGTCCCGGATATTAATAACATCGGCTTGATGGAGGATCGTGCCACTTTAAGAATATCCAGTCAGCATATTTGTAATTGGCTTCTGCATGGCCTTTGCACAGATGAACAAGTCAAAGAGGCTTTTGTGCGAATGGCTAAAATCGTCGATGAACAAAATATCAATGATGAGTCTTATACCAACATGTCAGATAATTTGGTGAACAATGTCGCATTTAATGCTGCTTTTGACTTGGTATTTAAAGGCAAAGAACAACCCTCTGGTTATACAGAACCCTTATTGCATGCTTATCGTTTAAAACTTAAGGAACAATAGTTAACTCAATGGCCTGGCAAAAAAAACAACATATTAAGCGCTTATTTGCCAGGCCCATATCTCACTTTCAAAATTCAGTAATGAGACTGTATAATCAATGGGGTCAGAGTCGAATGGCACTAAGTTAAGCATGTTTAGCACGTTTTTTTCCTCTGTGTGGGTTCTCCTTCATCTGATCTCTTGGTAATGTCATTAATTGAAAAGGTTTTGGCCTTCGTTTAACACATCTGGGCTCATTTCTTCCTAAACCTTGATAAAGAATTGATATAGCAATCGATTCAATCATAGATTACCTGACTTGATTAATTTTTTGCAGATAGAAACCGCTTAACCCGATAAGGTGCTCTGCCATTGCCTTAACATCATGTTTCGCTGAACAAGTTTGTCATGCAAAATCGCTATCCTTTTTGACTTTTTTTTCTTAAGTAGGGAAATCTCTAATATTAGGATACAATTACTAAAATCTGGCCAAGGGAACAAAAATTGATCATGCCTAACTACAATAAAGTGAATACATATTTCACATTAATTATATTTTGTTATTTTATTTCATATTCTATTTTCTCATTTTCACATGAGAACAGTTCAATTGACAATATGATTAATCTTAATCCCCGATGGAATTGGCAAGATTTAGGAACTCATATTGGCCATAATATTATGGAGGCTGTTGATGTAGATAATGATGGTTTAAAAGAAATGATCTTAGGTGCAAATGGTGTAGGTTTTGATCCAGGCAAATCAGTAGTAGTATTAGAAACAAATCTATTATCAACTAAGTGTTTAATAAATTTTCCTTCAGTCCATTACTCTTAAATATTGTCTCCGGCTATTCACATAGACTTGTAGATCAAGACATCGAAAGTTGGACAAAGTTGACTTCAATTGATATCGGCATGATAAAGACTTCTGATGAGCCATATGTATGTAGTTCAAGAAGAACCTTAAATAGAAACTTTATATTTTGTTATCAAGATACATTTCCTGGAATACTCGAATGGGGTAAACAAACAAGTGGTCAAATTAATTTTTTGAAAATAATGAATGTTGATGACAACAATTCTCTAGATGTTTTAACTATAGATTCATTGGGTTTTATCAGTTCTTACGAAGTGGAATCAGGAGATATAAACTGGCAATCAAATGTTCCATTATTAAGTAATGTGTACTCTGGTTTTAAGGATGTTGTGTTATTATATAATCAATTGATTATATTGATTGAAGGTAGATTGATCATATTAGACTCTAGAACTGGAGCTGTATTAAATACTGTCAATGATTCAGGATTAACTGCTATAGATCAATACAATGAGACCCGTGGTGCATTTGGGGAAAGTTTGTTCGAAATTCATCGAATTTTGGTTAATTCCCAATCAGAAAAACTCATTTATCGATGATAAACATATGAAAACAACATAAATATGCTATGTTTTTGTAAACTTTAACCATAATTCAGAGCCATATATAGTTAAATTTGCTCCAAATGCACCACGGGTAATGAGATTATGTTCGGTGCAAAAGCTGGTATTGGGTTTGGAATTGATAATCCAATTAACTGGTCATTATCAAATCTGATATTCCCAGAAGTTGAAATTATCTCTTATATCAATGTTTCAGAAGATTGCAATATTGCTTTAATATCAATAGGTAGTTACCCAGGAGATTCACGACAAATGAACCAATCCTTTATTTCTCTTAGAGATGAATTCTCTCCTGTAAATATTGGAACCTCTGAAGTGTATGACACTAACTTCCCCGATCAATTCAGCCTATATATGACTAGCTCACATGGAGTTAGTAAACTAGATTTAAAATCACTCAATGAAAATATTTTTACTAATGGTTTTGAAGGCAAAATTGATGAAAACGTTTGTAACAATAATCGCTGAATTCTGGTAAAAATTAATTTACCCTAGTTTTCTGGTAGCTGCACCTATTAAATTGCTTTTATTTGGTGATAATAAAGCCACAAGAATTTAGAAAGTTCTAAAAATAATAACTTCCAAAGAGTGATTTAATACCATGATCAAATCAAAAAATACCATGAGTTTACTGGCAACAATGGTGATACTCAGTTCATGTCACACTTATGACACTTCCAACAGCAATACAAATCACACTGTGGGGCCAAACTTTTGTAATACTTTCTCAGATGTTGAAGCGGTAGAAAAATTGAATCACTCAGCTTTAAAAGAAAAATCTGCATGTTTTAGCCACTCAATTGCAGAGGCTGTCGATAAAGGTTTGGTCATTCAAAAAGCCAAATGGTTAGAGAGAACATACGGCAAAAATTTTGCAAAAAATTATTTACTGGATGTATTGGCTGAGGGTGATGAAGTTACGAGGATTCACATGGAGCTTGCAAGACTCTATTACCTTGAAAAAAATTGGCAAGCATCAAAAAATCACCTACAAATGTCCGGAATCGAATCCTCTGCGTTGTTGAATATTTTAGATTTTCACTTAGGCAGCAGTGGTGCTGACTCAACACTGTTACCTTACCTGTTCAGAGAAACAGATATCAATCATTCAGACATTGAACACTTGGCTTCAACCAATGCCTTCAGTATTCAGATGATCAGTGATGGCAATCCGAATACATTAAATGGTGAACCCTCCATTTCAGCTGCTCAAGATGGTAGCCATATCTGGCTGGCATGGACGGATTCCGGCGAATCTGAATCATCGCTGCCAGACTATTATTATTGGGACATAAAAAGTGCTTACAGCTCAGATGGTGGTTTAAGTTGGTCATATTTCGATATGGATACATTGCCAAATGCCGTAAACCGTTTCCATTTTGATCCGATGACCATTTATGATCAGGTAAACAACAACATCTACGCAGGTGGTATGGTGAAAGGCTTTGCTGAAAATAATCAGCCTTCGGCAGATGATGCACTGTTCGTGTACCGGTGGGACTTGAATAATGACATGGTAGCTGGCCCATATAAACAGTTTATGCCGGCTCCTGACAAAGGTTGGTTATCGGTTGATGAGAACGGGTATTTATATGCCGCTCATTACCAAGGCATAGAGATGTCAACCGATTTAGGAGAATCTTTCACCACCATCAGTAATGAAAGCTATTTTGCCCCACATCCTCGCTTTAATCATGAGAACTGTTTAATCATTACCGACATGATGAAATCCTCACAATGTTCACCAAATGGAATCGTTACTCAAAACCAGGTTTTCAGTAGCCTGGGCTTTTTCAATCAACTCAATGACTTTATTCCGGGTAACTTTAGGGTAAACGCCTTTGCTCAAAATGTCATTGCATCAAATAACGACGTTTATGCGGTTTATACAGACCTGAAGTCGACAAACAGCAATGATACCACCCTCTATATGACCAGCAGTAATGACAATGGCCACAATTGGAGTACACCATGGAGAATAACGACTGATATCAACGGAGACCAGATCATGCCCTGGATTGAAATTGACTCAAATGACGGAATTCACCTTGTGTATCTGGACACAAGAAACGTCAGTCAATCAGATTCAAACAATGTTGCAACTTTTGATTTGTATTACAGCTATTCAAATGATCTTGGATTAACCTGGCAAGAAACAAGAGTAACCCCCACATCATTCACCACACCTGATCTATTTTGGGGAGATTACTTTTTTTCTGATTATATTTCAATGAGCGTTACGGATAATCATGTCTTGATTGCCTTCCCTTGGGCACAAGAGCTCAATCAGATGCACATGTATCTCGCCAGCAAAGAATTCAAGCAAGCAGATCTCATCTATTTCAATGGTTTTGAAGGATCAGTTAATAGGCATAATAAGTCACGACATTAATGGTCAATATGAATAGTTATGTTTTTCACTAAGATCACAAATCACTGCGCTCTGTCTGCAGGGTTAAACCACGATCTTAATAAAATTCCAGCTGAGTCGTTATGGCTGGCAAATTTTCTCTCTGCAGAGACAAAGTCTTGATGCGCTGCTGTCATCGCTTTTGTCCATTGCCGTTTGACTCGTTCCTGATATCTTCATTACTTGTTTGTAACTATAACCTTCTTCAAACATCAACTTAGCGTAATCTCGACGTTGTTCAAATGTGTCCGGAAATATTAGTCCTCTTCAACAATTTCCCATAAAGTGACAGTTCTCTGTTTATTTTATGTTCATTTTTGTTTATTCTAAATAGGATGAAAAAATCTGCTGAAATGGGTTCAGTTTATCTGAATCATGTCAAAGGCATCATTTTTGAGAAAAGTAATGCCATTAATGAGCTGCATATTTCAAAAATTCATGTTTGTTGAGTAAGAGGCAATAATATAAATTTAATTCACAACTTCCATAGTTATTAAATAATGAGAAAAAAATAGGAAATTTATGGAAAATAAAATTTTTGAAATAAGTTATGCGATAGATACATTTTACTTTTTGATATCTGGTGCATTTGTGATGTGGATGGCTGCGGGCTTTTCCATGCTAGAAGCGGGTTTGGTCAGGTCTAAAAACACGGCTGAAATATTAACCAAGAATGTGGTTTTGTTTGGTGTTTCCTGTACCATGTTCATGTTATTTGGGTATTCCATCATGTATCCTGAGCTTGGAGATATTTTGTTGAGTGGGATAACCGCCGATGGCGTGAGTTCAGAGAGTACATACGCGCCATCTGCTGATTTTTTCTTTCAAGTGGTTTTTGTCGCAACCTCAATGTCAATTGTCTCTGGTGCTGTTGCAGAACGCATGAAGCTGATGACTTTTTTATTGTTTGCAGTTGTGATGACAGGCTTTATATATCCGCTTGAAGGCTATTGGACTTGGGGAGAGGGTTCAGTTTTTGGACTCTATTCACTGAGTGATTTGGGATTTTCTGACTTTGCGGGTTCAGGTATTGTGCATCTGGCGGGTGCTGCAGCGGCATTGAGCGGTGTTTTACTGTTGGGTTCAAGAAATGGCAAATATGATGCTCGTGGCAACCCCAGAGCGATACCTGGTGCTAATTTGCCTTTGGCAACTTTAGGTACTTTTATTTTATGGATGGGGTGGTTCGGATTTAATGGAGGTTCTGTTTTGGCGTTGTCTTCAGTTGAGAAATCTAACATTGTGGCAGTTGTGTTTGTCAACACCAATGCAGCGGCAGCCGGTGGTTTGATCGCGGCTTTTATTACGACAAAGATATTATTTAAAAAGGCAGATTTAACCATGATTTTAAATGGAGCCTTGGCTGGTTTGGTCACAATTACTGCTGAAGCGACGACACCAACGCCGGCTTTAGCGACGCTATTTGGTGCCATTGGTGGTACTGTGGTGGTTTTTTCAGTGCTTTTCTTAGACAAAATAAGGATTGATGATCCAGTTGGTGCGATTTCAGTTCACGGAGTTGTTGGATTTTTGGGGTTAATGTTGGTGCCAATTACAAATGATGAGGTTTCGTTTTTAGGCCAGATTGTTGGTGCTTTGACTATTTTCGGTTGGGTTTTTGTCGCCAGTTTCGTTGTGTGGTTTATTCTGAAAAAAACCATAGGCATCAGAGTGAGCGAACAAGAGGAGTATGAAGGAGTGGATGTTTCAGAATGTGGAATGGAGGCATATCCTGAATTTACATCCAATGCTAAATAAGTAGGCCTGTGGTTGATCTGTGAATGACGAAAAAACTCACAAAATCAATCATTGAGCGTTGAATCTTTTGTATTTATTGTGGGGTAATGAAAATTGCCCCTTTATTGTGAGTGAGCAAACAGCCAAGCTTTCTGTCAATAATAAATGGCCAGATGGCATTCATATGACATACTTCCTTGTATTTCATCGTGCATTTCATCGTTTTTGGACCAGCTAAGGCTGTTCATCTTCTTTTCAGAAAAATACAGTCTACAACTTCGTTGTCAATGCAATAATAGCCATTGTCTCAGTGCCTTTATTTCATCTAACTCAAAGAGCTTTTTTCTGATCTTTTTCTCAATGCCTTAGAATTTTTCAATGTACTCAAGCACTGGTATGGCATGAACATCATCATCTTGATTCGGCCCTTGTCTCATAGCGATTACAGATTATGGCAAATAATATGGCACATGGACAGCCCATGAGTAAATTTTCTACGACTTTGGGTTGCACGACTTGATGAAATTAAATTGAACCAGTCAACTTTTTTCCAGAATAGAGCTTTTACTCTATTTGTTTGTGATATTTTATAATGAGATAAAAGATAAAAGACAAGAAAAATAAAAAAAATAAAGATATTAAGAGACCCCTGCATAAGTCTCATTAAATTAATAATATCAAAAAAGAGGAGTGACGGTATGAAGCATAAAATTGATGAAGAATTAAAAAGGTCTGGTTTATATCGACCAGAGTTTGAGCATGATGCCTGTGGTGCAGGGTTTATTTGTAGTTTAAAAGGCATTAAGTCACATGATATTATCCATAAAGCATTGGAAATTTTAGAAAAGCTAGAACATCGCGGTGCTGTTAGCGCTGACGGAAAAACCGGTGATGGCGCTGGAATATTAATAGATATTCCTCATGATTATTTTGTACAAGAGTGCGAATTTGAATTACCAGAATTGGGTGAATATGCGGTAAGTAATGTATTTTTACCCAGAAAATCCAATCAAAGGCATTATTTTATTGAATTATTTGAGGAAAAACTCACTCAAAGGGGTTTGGTAATTTTGGGGTGGCGCAATGTTCCAGTTGATCATAGTGTTGTTGGAAAAATAGCCTCTCAAAGCGAACCACATATCAAACAGCTATTTGTTGGTAAAGGGTCTGAAAATACAGATGAATTCACATTTAAAAGAAATTTATTTGTGGCCAGAAAATACATTGAACATGAAATATTGCAGTCTGGTTTTTCGGAATCCGACTTTTTTTATGTGCCCAGTTTATGTCACAGAACAATCATATATAAAGGCCTTTTGATTCCTGCAGACATTAAGAAATACTATAAGGAACTCAAAGACCCCAGAGTAGTCACGAAGTTGGCTTTGGTTCATCAGCGTTTTTCAACCAATACTTTTCCGACTTGGGATTTGGCTCAACCGTTTAGGTATATTTGTCACAATGGCGAAATCAATACATTAAAGGGTAACATTCGACGCATGACGTCCAGAGAAGAATTGTTAGAAAATGATTTTTTTGGACCAGACCTGAAAAAAATACTCCCCATTATTTTACCGAATAAATCAGATTCAGCATCCTTTGACATGGTGGTTGAATTATTGATTATGACTGGTAGATCCTTGCCAGAAGTGATGATGATGCTAATTCCGGAAGCTTGGGAAAAAAATCATCACATGTCTGAGTCAAAACGGGCATTCTATGAATATAACTCTTGTATGATGGAACCATGGGATGGGCCAGCATCCATTCCTTTCACTGATGGTAAATACATAGGCGCGGTACTGGATCGCAATGGTCTGAGGCCGTCCAGATATACGGTGACTAATAATGATTACGTGATCATGTCATCAGAAACTGGCGTAGTGGATATTGATGATGAAAATATTGCCTACCATGGCAGACTTGAACCGGGTAAAATGTTTGTTGTGCATATGGGTGAAGGGAGAATTGTCGAAGATGAAGAAATCAAAAATAAAATTACCCAAAAATATCCATACAAAAAGTGGTTAGATACACACCTTATTCATTTAAAGGACATTCCTTATTGCCATGATGTTAATTCAGTCAAAGAATTATCTTTGGAAACATGCAAGAAATTATTTAAATACACACAAGAAGATTTAGAGCTGATCATTGGGCCGATGTTCAAAACGGCAAAAGAGCCAATAGGTTCTATGGGTACTGACACGCCTATACCCATGTTGTCTAAAAAACCTCAGTTGCTTTATAATTATTTCACACAGTTATTTGCTCAAGTTACCAATCCACCACTGGATGGTATCCGTGAAGAAATCATTACCGATATCAGTTTAACTCTGGGTACCGATCATAATATATTTGACAGAAACCCTTTGCATTGTAGAAAACTCAAGATTGCAAATCCTGTCATTTCAAAAAGAGATTTATATAAAATTCGAAACCTACAAGAAGAAGGGCTAAAATCTCAAACTGTACCAATTATTTATGATGTCATAAAAGGCAATAATGGTCTGGAACAAGCGCTTGAAGACATGGTAGAAAAAGCCTCAGAAGCGATTGACAAAGGTTACCATATCATCATATTATCCGACAGAAAATGTAACACTGACAAGGCGCCAATCCCTGCCTTAATGGCGTGCTCATACCTTAACAGTGGTTTACACAAACAGAATAAAAGGTCTCGGTGTTCTGTTATTATTGAGTCAGCCGAACCCCGGGAAGTTCATCATTTTGCCTTATTATTCGCTTTTGGTGCCAGTGCCATCAATCCATATATTGTCAATGACATCATAGCTGAACAAATAGGCCAATTACCCAAAACTGACATCACTTATGAAAAGGCCATTGAAAATTACAATCAGGCTGTCGGTAAAGGCTTGTTAAAAGTGATGAATAAAATAGGCATTTCAACTTTGAATTCATACCGGGGTGCTCAGATTTTTGAATGTGTAGGCATTAACCACAAAACCGTCAGTCGCTATTTTCCAGGCACCCCCAGTCGAGTAGAAGGCATTGGTTTATACGACATTGCCAATGCCATCAGTAAAAATCATGCACAAGCTTTTAACAAGCAATCACATAACAATGTCATTGAACCAGGTGGAGAGTATCGATGGCGAAGACATGGAGAAAAACATCAGTTCAATCCAACAACTATTGCCAATTTACAACAAGCGGTCAGGCAAAATAGTGAAGAGAAGTACAAGCACTATGCTGATGGAATCAATCAACAAAGCCAGTCATTGATGACCATCAGAGGGATGCTGGAATTTACGCAGTTAGACCCAATACCATTGTCAGAAGTTGAGCCATGGACCGAAATCGTTAAGAGATTCAAGACAGGTGCAATGTCTTATGGTTCCATATCTCAAGAGGCGCATGAAAATTTAGCCATTGCCATGAACAGAATCGGCGGTAAAAGTAATTCTGGTGAAGGGGGAGAAATAGAAGACCGTTTTTTTCACAATGCCAGTGGTGATTGGAAAAACTCAGCGATTAAACAGGTGGCATCCGGCCGATTTGGCGTCACTTCAAATTATCTGACACACGCCTCAGAAATTCAAATAAAGATGGCCCAAGGTGCCAAGCCTGGTGAAGGCGGACAGTTGCCAGGTGCTAAAGTGAATTATGACATTGCAAAAACCCGAAACTCTACCCCTTATGTTGGATTGATTTCGCCGCCACCTCATCATGATATTTATTCGATAGAAGACCTGTCTCAATTGATTTATGATCTTAAATCAGCTAATCGCACAGCAAACATTAATGTCAAACTGGTGTCACAAATTGGCATAGGGACTGTTGCTGCCGGTGTATCCAAAGCTAAAGCTGATGTCATACTGATTTCAGGACATGATGGAGGCACTGGTGCAGCACCACTCACTTCTTTAAAGCATGCTGGATTGCCGTGGGAGATGGGCTTGTCAGAGGCGCAACAGACTTTGGTGGCCAACGGATTGAGAACGCGAGTTAAACTTGAGTGTGATGGCCAATTAAAAACTGGACGAGATGTCGCCATAGCGTGTCTGCTGGGTGCAGAAGAATATGGTTTCGCAACAGCTCCTTTGGTGGCCTCTGGCTGTATCATGATGCGTGCCTGTCATTTAAACACTTGTCCTGTTGGCATAGCGACACAAAATAAAGAATTGCGTAAAAAGTTCAAAGGAAAGCCAGAGCACGTCGTTAACTTTATGTATTTTGTCGCAGAAGAGTTAAGAGAAATAATGGCTTCACTGGGATTTAGAACCATTAATGAAATGGTCGGGCAGGTTCAAAAACTGAAAAGAACCAATAAAACCGAGCAGGCTGAAGGACTCGACTTGTCTCGTATTTTATATCGAGCACAACCCATCAATGGCCAACAAGTATACAATACGGAAATACAAGATCATCAACTCGAGCATTCAATAGATTTTGACATCATTGCCAAAGCTCATATGGCTTTATTCAGAAAAGAACCGACTCAGCTTAAATATAAAATTCACAATACTGATCGTGCTGTTGGTGCAATTTTAAGCAATGAAATTTCGAAATCACATGGCGCAGCAGGCTTACCAGAGGACACATTGATGATCGACTTTACCGGTTCTGCCGGACAAAGTTTTGCTGCTTTTACTACCCGTGGAGTGACCATGAAAGTCTTTGGAAACACCAATGACTATTTAGCAAAAGGGTTATCAGGTGGTAAAGTGATAATTCAAGTCCCCCAAGCTGCAAATTTAACAGCTGAAGACAATGTGATTACCGGTAATGTTGCATTATATGGCGCAACTTCTGGAGAGTTGTATATCAATGGTCAAGCAGGCGAACGTTTTGCCGTACGCAATTCTGGTGCTTTGACTGTGGTTGAAGGCATAGGCGATCATGGTTGTGAATACATGACCGGTGGTGTGGTGATTAATTTAGGAAAGGTGGGTCGCAATTTTGGAGCAGGCATGTCTGGTGGTTTGGCGTATATTTATGACCCAAAAAAATCACTGGCACAACAATGTGCTTCAGATGATTTGAACTTAAATGCTGTATCAGATCCTGATAAATTAGAAAAATTACTGTATTGGCTGACTTCACATGTTCAATACACAGACAGTTCGTTAGCAAAACGAATTGTGTCAGATTGGCCCAATGAACAACAACATTTTATTGAAGTATTGCCCGAAGAGTATCGCTTGGCATTATTAAGAATTGAACAAGAGAACCAACTAAAGGAGGTGGTCTGATGGGTAAAGTGACTGGTTTCTTGGATTATGCAAGAGAAGTAGAAAAATATGAACCTGTGTCTGTACGGGTGAAAGGTTTTCATGAATTCACCATACCTTTACCTCAAAAGAAATTACAACAACAAAGTTCACGGTGCATGAATTGTGGCATTCCCTTTTGTCACAGCGGATGTCCTTTAGGGAATTTGATACCAGATTTCAATGATGCTGTCTATCAAGGTCAATGGAAAAAAGCCAGCAAGCTTTTGCATTTAACAAATAACTTTCCTGAATTCACAGGTCGGTTATGTCCAGCACCATGTGAAGAGTCCTGCGTACTCAATATCAATAGTGAATCAGTAACCATAGAAAATATAGAAAAAAATATCGTTGAAAAAGCGTTCAAAGAGCAGTGGTTAAAACCTGAACAAAATATACAAAGAACTGGCAAAAAAGTAGCCGTGATTGGTTCAGGGCCCTCAGGTTTAGCTGCTGCTGAACAGCTTAATCGAGCAGGTCATCAAGTCACAGTTTACGAAAAATCACACAAAATTGGTGGTTTATTGCGTTATGGAATCCCAGATTTTAAATTAGCAAAGAACATCATAGAGCGGCGTTTAAAACTGTTGAGAGCATCTGGAATTGAATTTGTTTGTGACTTTGATGTCTCCAAACCAGAACATGCTGAACATATCAAAGCACGTTATGAGGCCATTGCAATTTGTGTTGGTGCCAATCAAAAAAGGCAACTTGAAATAGAGGGGGGGCATTTAAACGGCATTTATCAGGCCATGGATTATTTATCACATAATAACCAAGTGGTTGGTGAAGAAATGCAATTGAATGAGCACTTAAATGCAAAAGATAAAAAGGTGATAGTTATTGGTGGAGGCGATACTGGATCTGACTGCATCGGCACAGCCATCAGACAACAAGCCGAGTCTGTGGTTAATTTTGAAATCATGCCTTTGCCACCCAAATCCAGGCCCAAAGAACAACCATGGCCATATTGGCCAATGCGTTTGCGTGTCAGTACTTCACACAAAGAAGGTGTTGAGAAACATCACAGTATTGCTACCAAAAGATTTATTGGCGATGCAACAGGAAAATTAGTCGGCTTAATCACGGTAGAGGTTGAATGGAAAAAAGTAAACGGGCACTTAAAACTCCAAGAACGTGCTGGCACCGAAAAACACTGGTCTTGTGATATGGTCTTGTTGGCAATGGGTTTCACTGGGACATTAGAAAATCTGGCCACTTCTTTTGGTTTGGAGTTAAATACCCATGATTTATTTGATGCAGATGATCAATCATACCAAATCAACTCACAAGGTTTTTTTGCTGGCGGAGATTGTCGACGAGGACAGTCATTGATAGTTTGGGCCATCAGCGAGGGCAGAGAACTTGCTCGTCAAATTGATATTTTCTTAACTGGCAAATCGACACTTCCCACAAAAGGAGAGGGTGATTTAGGCCAGGCTTAAACTGCATCAGTTACTACTAAATCTGACACATTGCTTTTATAAGTAACGTGTCAGTTTAGATGAAGAATGTGACAACTATCCTGACGTAGGGGGCCCCCTATGTCAGGATAGTTGTCGCCTCTAAATTTTCATAAAGTGGGTGGAATGAGTAATCGATGTGGTCAAAGTTATTGATCAAGTATTTAGTCAACCCTGAAAAACCCCGTTCTAATTTTAGGAGTTTCTGACTTGAATAGG
>CAYGTC010000073.1:0-22414 GCA_964352735.1 uncultured Alcanivoracaceae bacterium
AAAAACCGCAATATTAACAACTTAAAAATTAATATTGTCTAAATGCACCACGGGTATTAATAACTTATAAAAGTTTTTAAAATCTCATCAATTTAACCTTTACCGATTTATTCCTGAACTTTTTCTCACAAGTTACTGTTATTTATTTACCATTAATACCGCATCTAAATGTAATGAAAAAGGGTTCAGTTGGAAACTAAATAGTAAGAAATCAAATTAATGCACCCTTACATTTAATGAAATTAAAGAAACGGATGAGGCTTTTAACATACATAAAGTCTCTTTAATATTTAACAAAAAAACAGGAAAACCATGTGTAAAATTCGAAAAAATTTATTTAAAATAAGAAATAAAAAACTACTATTATCCTCTGCAATTTTAGCCTTCTTTACAGGCATAACAACAGCGAGTACTCCATCAACAGAATTAGAGTTTAATCACCAGATTTCATTGGATAAATTCATCAATACAACTCCTATTAACGTTATAGCTGATGGCTTAATTTATGTAGCCAAAGTAGATGATCAGCTAAATTTCTGGAGCCTTAGCCCAGATGACTTAGTCTACACACTTGTCAAAGTTGAAGACATGACCAATGCAACTAATGGACAGCTTATTATTAATATGGAAGGGAGCCTCACTGGTCTATTTTATTCTGACAACCTTTTTGATAATCCCAACTTAAAAGTAATTTTTAAGAGTCAAATGAAAAATGGCAAAATTGCCCTGCCAATTGACCATGAAGATTTTGAAAAACTATCTGTCATAGTTAATCAGTTAAATCAACCAGTAAATGCACTTCAACATGGCTCGTTACAAGAGCTTGTCTTAAAAAAGACAATGTCTTAAAAAAGACAGACATTTACCAATTGGCTGATCTTTCACAAATAGCATTATTAGAAAAGTTTGATGAATTTAAAGCAACCATGCAAGCACAAATAACACATAGCATTAATTTCAGCCAAGATCATCGAAACTTTGGTACAGATATATTAGAGAGTAATGAAGTAGATTTAGACAAATTATACAAAAAGATGTTTAAAAAACTTGATCACGACATTGCACTCATTGAGTCCGAGGCTCTAGCAATCGATAATGCAGCCACTCAAATGGCCAGACATGAACAACAAATCATTGAATGCATCAATCAATCTGATACTAAGATCAACCAAATTTCAGATAAATTTATGCAAAAAATAACCAACCTTTATCAAGATGAAAACGCAGAGCCCAATGATGAATACGTCAAACAAAATGAGCAAGCCATAGAAAATGCATCAAAAAATGTGTTTGATTGCACCCAAGTTAATCATGAACTTGAAATACAGGACTTATCTCAAGCGATCAACTATGAAGATTATGAAAACATGGTTAACCAACTGGCACAAAAATTCAACTCCATTGAATTAGATGTGATGGATTGGGGAAATGTGTTTGATCAACAAGGACAACTATTAATGCATGATTTCAACCTTGATGAGATGGTGCTCTCAGTTGAGGAGCTTGAAACTTTTTTTAACCCATTCATCAGCGAAAATTTCATCTTACTAGATGAACAACTCCCTGAAAATATTATCTCTTTAAAAGAAGCGTATTATTCAAATTTGTTGAAAAATAAACCATCCATTTCACCTGAAGAAAAAGCCTTTGAAAAAAGCTTGGGTATTTGTGAGCCCGAAACATTTACCGCTTCCTTTGAATTGGGCGACATCAGTGTGGTCATAGGCACACCATTCGATGATCGTATTGTCACAGAAGAAGGAAATGATTTAATAATAACCTGGGCAGGAGATGATTGCATTGAATCACATGCCGGCTATGACCTTGTCTTTGGTGGTCGAGGCAATGATCAAATTTACCTTGGTGATGACCATGATATAGCACATGGTGGAAGAGGCTCAGATGAAATACATGGCAGTGCTGGTAATGACTATGAGTTTGTTAACGATGACATAAGTATTAAAATTGCCTTAGGTAACTTTATCATCGGCGGCCCACATGATGACTTACTTTATGGAGGTGAAGTCAATAATGATCAAGGTGAAAATATGATTGTAGAGGAAGATGGTTTTGCAGATCTAATCATTGGAGACGGTATTATTGCTGGCAATGATCCTGGTGAAGATATTATAGAAGGTGAGATGGGTGTAGATTTTTTATTTGGTTCACGAATGAATGATATGATTAGCAATACCTCCCCTGGTGCTATTGATTTTGTTACTGAAATTGATGATTTAGAAGTTAACTTTAGTTTTTATATGGGTTCTTTTATGTTTGGCAATAGAGGTAACGATACCATTATAGGCAGTGACTCATCTTTTTTTGATAACCCATTAGGAATTGGTGATTTTATTTGGGGCAATGATGGCGATGATAATATACAAGCACGGGGTGGTCGTGACTTTGTTAATGGCGGTAATGACAACGATTTCATTGATGGAGGAAAAGGACAAGATACTTTATATGGTAGAAGTGGTGATGATACCATCAATGGCGGCAAACGAGGCGACCTTATTTCTGGTGATGATGGTATTGATCGAATTAATGGCGGCAGAGGTTTTGATCAAATTTATGGTGGCGACGGTGACGATAATATTCATGGTGATAATGGTTGGGACTCTATATCTGGTGGTGATGGAGCAGATCAAATCAATGGCGATAGAGGCAACGATTACATATTAGGTGGCGATGGTGATGACTTTATTTATGGTAATGAATTGATTGATATCATTTCTGGTAATAATGGCGATGATACCATATCTGGTCATAGCGGCATTGATTTTATCTTCGGCGGCTGGGGCACCGACACACTATATGGAGATGGCGGTATTGACATCATTGCAGGAGGTCCAAACAACGATAGAAACCGATTAGAGTTTATTTCCGGCGGAGAAGATTTAGACTTGTTATGGGGAAATTCTGGTCATGATAGAATCGAAGGAAATAATGGCATTGACTTTATTAATGGCGATGACCCCAATACGTTTGGTGATTTTGCAGGAAATGATATTATTTCTGGAGGCGAAAGGATTGATATTATCATAGGTGGTGATGGACATGACCGAATACAGGGCGATGAAGGGTCTGATTTTATTTGGGGCCAAAGAGGAAATGATCGAATTGAAGGCAATGAAGGTTTTGACCGCATATTCGGTAATGAAGGATGTGACATCTTACTTGGAGGTAATGCTAATGACTTTATTTTGGGAGGTGATGGCATTGACACCATTTTCGGAGGTGCCCATATGGATTTCCTATTCGGCGGTTTGGGCCAGGACATTATGTTTGGTGAAGGTGAAATAGACATTATGTCAGGAGGCGCGGGCATTGATTTCATGGATGGTGGTGCTCATATCGACTTTATGAGTGGTGATTTAGGTGATGATCATATGGTTGGAGGACCTAGCCGAGATTTTATGATAGGAGGCTTTGGCAATGATTTTCTTGATGGTCAAGATGGCAATGATATCGTCTCGGGTGGTTTTGGAAATGATAGATTAGTCGGCAACAATGGCAATGACATATTACATGGAGGGGTTCATAACGATCGAGTCTCAGCCAATGATGGTCGAGATATATTATTTGGAGGACATGGCAATGACCGCTTACAAGCCATAGAGGGTACAAATTATGCTTTCGGTGGAGACCACAATGATGTTATAGATGGTTTCTTTGCGGGAGGCACTGATGTCAGAGACTATTTATTCGGTATGTCCGGTAATGATTTTATCAGTGGGAATCAATTTTCGCAAAGAGATATAAGGATCGGTGGCAGTGGTTCTGATACGCGCGTTTGGGGAGAGTCAGTTGTTACCCCAGCCGAGTTTGATGCCATGTGGGCACCAACTGGATGTAATGATTAATATTGTGATCTAAAACAAGGGTGTTAGGTATACCTCAAAATATAACATTTGATTAAACCCAGCACCCTTTGCATTTTGATGTTCTCATTTTGGCAAGCGTTAGTTATTTCAGTTAAAACATCTTGCCCTATCGATCTAAAGCACCTTTTCATATGATTATTTCAGCTTAAGTCATATGGTTTTATGAGACATAATACTTACACAGTAATATCTAGCCCGAATATTTCATCAAATCGGTAAAAAAATCGATTTTATCTATGAAAAACATTGTGTTAGAATATTTTGTTAAAAAGACACTTTGTACCTGAATGGAATATCCGGGTTAGAGACCTTTGTTTGATTCTGGGTGATTGAGAAAAAGAATTAAAGATGAGTCAATCAAGACGCAAAACGCAGTCTAATAACCAGTTATTAGACTGCGTTTTGTAACCAGCTCGAATATTTGATTAAATATTCGAGCCAGGACCCTTTTCTAAAAATTATAGGTCATCATAAACCACATTTTTTTGGTATCCGGGCCAAAACCGTCGGATTCATATTGGGCATATCTTAATAGCAAAGACAATTTTTTATTCACTTTCATGCTGACAAAGGCATTGACTTCAGAGCCAAAATCTTGACTGGTACTTTCTGATTTGAAATCATGGTACCTGATGTACCACTTAAATTGATGGTAAGCACCATTAATGCCAAGGTAGGTATCCTCTAGACCACTTGCTGGTGTACCCAGAAATAAATCAGCCCAGCCATTGAATGCATGCAGTGTCGCCAGAGGTGTTCTAAATGCAGCGCCAGATCGGTTTGCATCACCACCAAGCACTTCTCTTCCGACAGTAAAGTGGGTCTGGTCATTAGAAAACTTTCCTTCCACTTTCCAATAATTGGCGGTGTAATCTACCGGATTATTGGCCGCGTCTGTTTGTCTTGCAAAGTCTAATGCCAAACTGACTTTGCTGTCTTCTAATTGCCAAAAGGTATCATAGGTAAAACCCAATGTATTGGTCGAAAATGAGGCGACATTGTCGTTATCAATGCCATAATAGTAACCCACCCATTTATGTCTATCACTCCATTGACTGGACCAATTGACCAAAAAGGTTTTGTTGTCATGACTGCCAGCAGGCACATCATTGCCAAAAATACGATTGACCTGATCCACATAAGAGGCAAAAAGTTTACTCGAACCAAGGTTAAAATTGAAACTGGCTGCATCATAGGTTTGTTCATTTTGACGCCAAGCCACACCGCCAATAAAACGTTGGTCGTCCAATACAATTCGTTGCCTGCCTATTTTTAAGTCATGGTCAGAAAAGTGATAATTGATCCAGACTTGATTAAGCTCAGTACCCGTCGGATCTGCAACGACAGGGAATCGAGTACGATTTGGGCTTGTTCCAGCACCAGAATTATAATTATCACTAAAAACTCTTGATACATTGTCAAACTCTGTAAAAAAACTGAAACCTTTATAGGCATCAGTTTTAAAGTTAAAACGCGTTCTTAATGTTGAAGCGTTGGCATCTCTATCAAATGAATCTTGCTCAACAAATTCATAACGGTATCTCATTGATAAATTGGCCTTTCCCTCAGAAAAAGCTTCAGCAAGACTGTCAGCGGCTACAGAGGCCTGATTAATGATTAATAACGATGGGACGAAGATCGTTAATGGTATTATTTTCTTCATGTGATTCCTTATTTACAGACAAACGTTTAATTAATTCTTCAACTCTCATTTTGGATTTTTTATCTACTGCACCATCAATTTCGAAACCTGCAATATATTTGCTCAATTTGACTTGCTGCTTACACCAGCGAAGGTTAACCTTCAAGTCTATGAATTGAGTGGGTTTATCAATATGGTTGATGATTAACCTTACTTTTTTTAATTGTAAATCGGTTAAATCTTTTTTTGCATACACTCCAAGACCTTGGGAATTGAGATCCAAAACATGCCCAATTTGCTCTTGTGTTTGTAAATCAACCACTTGAATGAATTGATCTACAGAAAATCTTGAATTTCTCATCACCCCTTTCAACCCTAAATCATTTGATTTTAATATAAAATTCTCTCTCATTTCATTACTCCAAACTGATGACTAATGCCGCTTCATAATTTCGCCAAACCACTGGGATCACATAAGACCTCAAATTACTGGGCAACTTTATTCTCTCAGCTTTACCATTGACCACCACAGGGACTGAAATCATAAACTCAGGGCCGAAATGTCGCCTGGCATTGCCAGAGATGGTGTTAGCCACTTCTCCGACCAAGTCTGACAAAACATCCTTGCTGGAGTCATACTCACCTATGACCAAAAGCAAATGTTTGAGCAAACTTTCAGGTGCCGTAAAATAAACACAGCCCTTCTTTTTACCAGAAATTCCTATAATTCCTGTAAACTCATGATTTATAGAAACCTCTGATTGTTCCAAATATGGAGTCTGTACTACTGCTGGACTTTCTGACATCTGATCAAAATAACGAACAGTCCCATCAATAAATACTTGTAAATCTTCTTTTTGCATCTCTTTACCCCTTAATTAATGTGGCTATAGCAGAAGTTAATTCTTTTTCAGTGAATGGTTTACAAAGAAAGCCATGCGCACCATTTTTCATCGCTTCAATAGCGGTGGCTTTATCTGATAAAGCTGAAACAACCAGAATAATTAAATTTGAATCAATCTTCAGTATCTCTTCAATACACTCAACACCATCCATTTCTGGCATGGTTAAATCCATCGTGACAATTTGTGGTTTCTTTTCCCTCACTATTTCTACGGCTTGAACTCCATTTTCAGCCACCCCAACCACGTTAAGATTGAAATCAGTTAATGCTCGTTCTATTCTGTTACGGATAATCATAGAATCATCCACTATCATTAAGTCCATTAAGACACCTCCGCAATGGCAACTGTATTTTTCACTTGAGGAAATTTGATTACCATTTTAAATAATTTATTTTCGATACTTTTAATTCCCATTTTACCGCCCATTTTCTTGACCAAATCACTCACTACATCCATGCCCACACCTCTTCCTGCATCCATATTAGATTCTTCAACTGTTGAAAATCCGGGCTTAAATATCAGTGACATGATTTGGTTTCTGTTGAGTTTTTTACTGACTTCTTCACTTATTAAACCTTTCTTAATTGCCGAATCCAATATGTTCTGCTCAATTAATCCTTGGCCATCATCTGAATACTCTACAATGAAACTCTCTTGCTCATAATCATGATAGAATTTCACATTGATTAATCCTTCTGTGGTTTTGTTTTGATTTGTTCTGTGTTCTGGACTTTCAATACCATGAGCAATAGAGTTTCTGATCAATTGAGTCAAAATATCCTGAACTTCTTTACTATACTCATCTGGTAATAAGTGTTCATTAAATAAATTCAACATGACCTTTTTGTTTTGTTTATGAGCAACAGATTTGCTTAATGTTTTAAGTGTCGAAGTCAAGTTGCTGTTGCTTTCCCAATCAGGATCATTTTTGGCAGGAAGTCCGCCTTGAGTAACAGAGCTTTGTAATTCACTTAATTTACTGATCAAAGACCTCAAGGAATCAATTTGTCCCATAAATGCATCTAGACTGATTGCCAGTGGTAAAAAGTCTTTACCAGTTAATTTCTTTTGCTCATTCAAAGCAGCAATCAAATCTTCAAATTCATGTGCTTTTTGTTCAAAACCCTGTAATTCAAGTCCTGCTGCATCACCTTTGATACGATGTATAAAGCGAAAAATCGCAGTTAATTTTTCTCTGTTACCCGTTTCTGTACGTGTTCTTTCTTGTAAGATGTTGTTGACTTCTTTCAATGATTCTTCTGACTCAGTTAAAAACTGACCCAACATTTCTGGGTTAACGTGCAACACTTCTAGCATCAAGTCAAATTGTGCTTTGGCTTTTTCTTCCGATTCTGCCAACTCTTTTTCCAACTTGACTTTTTCTGTTATGTCCTCAACTTGTACTAATAAGTGAGTAACGTTTTCGTTTTCTATCACCCGTTTAAATTGAAAGCCCAAGTGACCAACATCCCTGTTTAAATCCTCTCCACCAAAATACACTTCAACTTTATCTAGTGGATTAAGGTCTGTGACCAAATCTTCATTAACACGATCACCATACAACAACTCCATATAATCTTTTGCTGTTTGCAAAGTTTTTTCAGGCACGATTTTACGCAGAATTGACAAAAAGCTTTTACCCGCGGGTTCGTCAACATTAATAACCTCTACCAATGAGTCAGAATATTGGCTACCAATGGTGTGTTTGCGATCCATCAAGAACAATCCATCATTTACTGTTTCTAAAATTCGATCGGTCTCATTTTTGGCTTGTACCAATTCAGTATCGGCTTTTCTGAGTTGTTTAACAAAGAAGAAAATGATCACGGAAAACATACCAACCGCCAATAAAATACCAAACAACTGAATATATCTCAAAATAGTAGAGCGTTGGTTAGAGGCCACTTCCAAAGCGGTCGTCAAGTCATTCATCAAACCCAACAATTTGACATTTTCCTTTTGTGCATAGCTGTTGACTGCAGCCAGTTCTTTAATCTGGGAATTATCGCTATTCACCAATGCATCAATGTATCCGTCAAGAGGTTGCCAAGTGGCTCGACCTTTTTCGATCAAGGCAATGATTTCAGGGTCCTCAACGGCTTTGATCTCAGTAGATGCAGAACTATTACTTGATAATAAGTCCAAAGTCTGATTGAAGGTGCGCTGGTCATTGCTCAGATCTGCCACCAGAGGTTCGATGTCTGAGTCTTTAGATTGGGCATTGATGAGCTCGAACAGTTTTTTGGCGATCCTTTGTGACAACATTCTCTGTTGTCCTGCCAAGTTGACGTAGGCTCCAGAATACTGTTTTTGCTCAAGTGCTGAGGTCAGATCATTCATGTCTTTTAACAATTGATCGTTGTTTTTAGACACATATTCAATGGTTTCACCGATCAATTTCATTTTGTCAATGCCTGAATCTATGACTTTATCAAGTCGTTGTCTGTAACCATTCCATATGGTATCGGCCAATGATAAAGTTTCCCTCATATTGACATCATCCAAACGATTTATATCAACGCTTTTACCCTCAGTACCAATGGCAGAACCACCATTCATGAATGCATTTAAAGTTGTGCCAAAAAGGCTAGAAGCTTGTTTGAGCTCATCAAATGACGCTTGAATGTCTTGATTTTCATTTTGAGATTGGATCAATTTTTGAATGGCCTTGGATGTCCGTTGTGAGAGCATCCTTTGTCGACCGGCCAAGTTGATCTCCTGTGCATCGCTGGATAACTGGATTGAAAGATAGATATTGAGTCCCAATACACCAACAATAATGACCACAAATAATGTAATAAAGATAATCAGTGAACGATATCTACTGTTGGCATTATTTTTTACAATGCTATTTTTCATTTTTTCCCCCATACTCAAACTACTTAAAAAATTAGTAGCTTTAACGCATAATATTGATTCATAATTGAACTATAAGCAGTCCAATAATTCCAAACCGTTTAAGCCATGTTACTATTAAAAAAGTTCAAGCCTTACTCAGGATGGTTGTTTTACTAAAGTCATATTAACACGATTAAACGTTTGTTTAAATCAGAACATTGTCATTAATTGTTAAATACCCATACTTTATGGCGACTGTTGCTGTATATTTTTTAATTATATGTGATCTAATGTCTGATAAATATGGCACAACTATTTAAATTCATTAAAATTTTCAAACAATTTTTTATTGATTTTTGGGCTCAAAAATGAACGTGGCGGTTCGGCTAAATACTTTTTCAAAGCCTTTGTAAGGCAAAGGGTCTGCTTTTTTGATGGCGGCAATGATTGAGTTTTTTACAATGGTATTTGCATTACATGGAGTACTGATGGTGGCATCAACCACACCCCCTCCTGGAATTTGACGCACTTTGACATAACACAATAAGTTAGGATTAGCTGAGGCGGGTTTATTCCATTGACCTTCAACCGATGATATGACCGCCGCTTGGTATTGACTCATCATTTTATTGTGTTCGTCTGCTTCTGAATGGCCCTTTTTACTGCCCACAATTTGAGAGGTTGTTTGGTCATTGATTTCATTTTGTGTTTGCTGTACCAAATCTTTTAACGCTTGCTCTTCACGTTTACGTTTTTGTTCAGCTGCAATGCGTTTTTTTCGAATGTCTTCTAATTTTTTTTGTCGTTCTATGCGCTTTTGGCGCTCCAGTTCTTGTGCTTTGGTATCAACTTTGGGTGTTTTCTTAACGATTCTCGGCGGATCTTTCTTAACCGGTGTTTTTTTAGGTGGTTCCTTTTTAACTGGTGGCTTTTGCTGTGGAGGCTGTTTTTTAGGTGGATCTTTTTTAACAGGCCGGTTACTTTTTTGCTGTACTTTTTTGGTTGGTTGTGCTTTTTTCGATGTCGATTTATTCAATTGTGAAACATCGATCATTACCGCTTCGATCGCCTTGCCCTTTATCGATGGCGCCTTAAAAGTAAAACCACCAAAAAACAATAAAAATGTCAACGTGCCCATCAGAACAGCGGTATAAAGAGTTGACAATATTTTGATGTGTGTTTCTATCATATCAGGTTGAGTTATTGACTCTCTATTGATACTGGATCAGAAATCAACCCAACTTTTATGGCACCAGCCTGTTGAGCTAGAACCATCGCTTCATAAGCACGACCATAATCAACACGACGATCAGCCCCAATCAAAATGGGCACTTCTTTATTGGCACGAATAAATGCAGCCAATTTGATTGACAGTTGTTGTTCGTCAATGGCCTCAAGTTCACCACCAATACTGAGAAAAAAATTGCCTTGATCATCAATATTAATGATCACTGGCTCAGTTTCTATAGTCACCGTATTGGCATCTGATTCAGGTAAGCTGACATCCACTCCCAAATTCAATAGTGGTGTGGTGATCATAAAAATGATCAGTAAAACCAGAGTGACATCAATGTAGGGAACCACATTGATTTCAGCCATTGCTTTTCTACGTCTGCGCACGCTCAACCGCCCACTTGTCGATGTAAAATGGTCGAGAACTCTTCTTTAAAGATGTCATATTGTGTGTACAAACGCTCGACTTTAGAATTAAAGTTATTGTAAAAAATAACCGCTGGGATGGCTGCAAACAACCCCATTGCTGTTGCAATCAATGCCTCAGATATGCCTGGTGCCACCAATGCTATGGTCGCTTGTGTTACATTTGATAATGCCTGAAATGAGATCATGATTCCAATCACGGTGCCCAAGAGTCCAACATATGGGCTGATAGAACCAATAGTGGCCAAAAATGGCAAGTGTCTTTCCAACATATCGATTTCTCTATTCAAAGCTATTCGCATGGATCGGTCGGCTGATTCTGTTGACTTTATCTCAGATTGAGCGGCCTTGCGTGAACGTAAAAACTCCCTGAAACCAGATTCAAAAATGTGCTCCATGCCATTGGATTTTTTCTTTTTCTTGACGATATTGTCATACAGACGGTTCAAGTCCACTCCTGACCAAAAAGTTTCTTCAAATTTTTTGCTTTTTTGCTCAGCGTTTTTCAAACTCATCCATTTGGCAAAAATAATCCACCACGATGAAATAGAAGCCATAACCAGTAATAACATCACCCCTTTTACTGGCAAACTGGCGTGCATAATCAACTCTATAAAACTAAAATCTTGATTCACTTGATTAACTCCTCCTTTATTCTTTCAGGTATGGCCATGATACTAAAGGTGTCTGCCTTAATGCATGCAGCCTTAATATATACGGTGGCAAGTTTGGTACCATCTTGATTATACATCTCTTGATGAAATTCCACACTGGCCCTTTTCATTTTAACCATTTGGCAACTGACGGTTAATTCGTCGTCCATTCTTGCAGGCTTTAAAAATTTAAGATTGGCGGTGGTTACTGCATAAACCATGTTATGTTCGGCCTGTAATTGCGACTGAAAAATATTTCTTTCTCTTAACCAATCAGTCCGCGCTCGTTCAAAAAAGTTCAAATATCTTGAATGATAAACCACTCCACCTCCATCTGTATGTTCATAATATACTCGGTAACGAAAACTGCTAATGGGGTATTTGGACATATTTTTACTCAACGGTTATTATTATTCAAATGCATCGATATCATCCTCATTATCATCGACATATTCAGATGCTGAATACTCAAGAAATTCATCGATAGTTAATTGTCGTATATCATTTTGATGGTGAGAAAAAAGCATAACATTTTGAACCACTGGTTCAATATGATTCTTATGATTATTAATGATTCTGTGCAATCTCTCAATTCTATGATCAATGATGATGACTTGTTGTGATGCCTTTTTCAGTTTTTTAAATGCCAAAACCAGGCCTTGTTTTCTCAGATCGTTCAAATGATATATGGTGGCATCTTGATCAAATATCAGCAGTTGGTTTAATTGCTTTTGGGCAAAATGATCATAGCGCGGAGTCGGAACATAAATAATCATAGGCTCTTTGATGATTACTTTATTTTGGCCCTGTTGTGTATCAGGGACATTGACCAGACGGTATAATAACCGTATCTCTGGCAAAAAACGACTGAATGCTACTGTGGTTGCAGAGATTTCTTGCAAACTTCCTGCGGCATATCTCAGAGCAATCAAAAAGAACAATAACTGTTGCCAGTCTATACTTTGCGAAGATTGAACATACACCAGATAAACGATGATCAGCGCAATGGCAAGAACCAAAAATAAGGTATTGAGCCAATTAACGTGCACTTCTGATAAACGCCTTAAATATTTTAATCGCGTATGCTGGATGTACAAAGATTCTTCATAATCCTTATTAAATGCCTCGTCATTGACAGAAATATCGTTGTTGAGTACATCAGTCACAAGATGATTAAATCGTTTTGAAGTCACTGGTAGCATATCGCCCATTTCAGTAGAAACTCTGGCGGTATAACGGTTAATAAAATACAACGCTATAAAATAAAGCACAGATAATGGCAAGAGTAGAGCCAACAATGGCGCATCCATATACAACAAAACCGCCAATGCAAAAATAAACGTCACCAATGAGACAAAAGCTCTGGTAACACGTCGTGCCACCAAACCATTTAACTGAACACCTTGTCTGAGGATTCTCAATAATGATTGCTTGGGATTGTGTGGAAAAAGTGCTGTCCAATGTTGATGGTTTTTATCACTGACAATGTTAAGGCACCGTATGCTTAAACTTTTTTGGTAATTCAAAACCGACTGGACACCATATTGTATGGACAAGAATGATGACCAAGCTGAAATAGCCCCTAAGATACTTGCCGCCAACAACCACTGCCACAATGGCCAATTGAAAACCCAAAAAAACACCATGTATTTCAACCCTTCTGTATTGGCAGGATTTTGGTGGTGAGAAACACCCAAAACGATACTCATTATCCATAACAATCCCGTGATGGTTGCGATGATCATGAGCAATTGGACTATCCAGAATAAACGATACTCTTGTTTATAATATTCCACGAACGACTGCTTAAATAAACGCGTATAATTAAACATTTGCCGTTTGATTGATACAGTCGACATATCAGCCTATACTGTTATCAATTTGTTGATTTAACAAATCACTGTATTGTTTGTTGTGTTTTTTGTATGTTTTAACCATCTGTTCAGTTAAACCCATTTCCTCAAACCGCTGTATGAACAATTTTTTGGCATAATCATATAATGCAATATCCACTGCGTTTTGTTCTTTAATCAAATCCATAACTTCAGGATCTATGCTCGATTTGTCCGTTTTAACTTTTGACGAGTTCATGCGCTGATAATAAATATCATTCCAACCCAGTGCTCTTTGTGCCATCAATAAAAAATGATCATAAAACTCTGTCAGACCGAACAAACTGAACCTATGTGTTAATTGATGTTTAACCGCTTCGATCAATTGTTCATCATTGGTTTTGTGTTTTTTCCACAAATCCTTTTTCAACAAACCCATGATTCTGGTAGATTGACCATTGGGCATTTCATCAATTTTAGGGTGTAGAACAAACTCTTTCAAACTCAAATCTTTGGCAATATGGTGTTTCGGATGATTGGGAGAACTGCGCAGGTAATCATAATAGGAGATGACTCGGCCTATCGGTTCACGTAGCATGGTAAAGTGGACCATTTTTTTTCTGTCAAATAGCTGATAAAAATAATCATTCAACTCATAATGCCCCATCATTACCCTAAACATTTTACGGTTTTTATACACGCCAGCGACATGATCATCAAAGGCAGGAGCATTGACTTGATAAACATAATCAATTCGATAATTTTTTGCAGTAATATAATCCAGTGTCGTTCCGCCTGTTTTAGGCAAATGAAAAAAAATCACATGAAAGCCAGCCAACCCCGGTAACGGTTGTTTTTTTGCCCTTTTGAGCATCACTTTCCAAGACAGCATAATCTCATCAATGGCTTTATTATTGAGCTCATTGCGTTGTTCTATGGGTAAGACATACCAATCCTGTAAAGCTTTTTTATCAAGATCAAATTGTTTGTTTTTTAATTCTCGCATGATTGTTTCGTTCATTTGGAGCAGGTATTTTAACCGAATACTGATGCATTGGAACTATTTTATGATTAAGATTTAAAGTTGGTGTAAAATGTCAATATTCATTACAACACATAATTTATGCCAGATAAACTGAACATCATCATTTTAGCCGCTGGTAAAGGCACCAGAATGAAATCACAAAAACTCAAGGTGCTGCACCCTTTGGCAGGGAAACCCATGATTGATCACATTTTAGATACTTGTGAACAACTTAATCCAGACAAAATTATCATGGTTCATGGCCATCAAAGCCAACAATTGAAACAACATTTAAATAACCAACCTGTTCAATGGGTTGAGCAAGTCAATCCACAAGGCACGGGTCATGCCGTCAAAGTTGCCATCCCTCATGTTGAGCAAGGCGCACAGGTTTTGGTTTTGGTCGGTGATGCTCCTTTGGTTGATGTTGATGATTTACGAACATTGCTGGAACATTCTACAGCATTGATTACAGCTCAAGTTCCCAATGCATATGGCTATGGCCGCATCATAAAAAATGATGATGGAGAGGTTGAAGCCATTGTTGAAGAAAAGGATGCCAATAATCTACAAAAACAAATCAATGAGGTTAACTCTGGAATCCTCACCGCACCCGCTGATCAACTGTCCAGGTGGCTTGCACAAATCAATAATGACAATGCACAGGCAGAATGGTACTTAACTGATGTTATTGGCATCGCTCATCAAGAAAAACAGGGTTTCACAGCTGTCAGTGTCAAAGATTATCGCAGCATACAAGGCATAAATGACCGAATTCAATTGGCTCAATGTGAGTTGGTCAAACAACAACAATTGAGGGCGGCTTTGATGTTACAAGGGGTTCATATGCCAGCACCTGAGAGTGTTCATATTCGTGGTGAAGTCGACTGCGCTCAAGATGTCACCATTGATGCTGGCGTTATTCTTGAAGGCAACAATCGCATAGATAACACTGTTACTATTGGCGCTTATAGCATCATTAAAAATTGTCAACTGGGCCCAGGAACAAACATTGAACCGCACTCTATGCTAGAAGGAGTCACCACACAAGGAGACTGTAGTATCGGACCTTATGCGCGATTACGACCAGGCACAGTATTAGCCAAACAAGTGAAGATTGGTAATTTTGTTGAAACCAAAAAAGCACACATTGGCATCAATTCCAAAGCCAGTCATTTAAGCTATTTGGGAGACTGTGAAATTGGTAACCACGTCAATATTGGTGCTGGCACTATCACCTGTAATTATGATGGCGTTAATAAATTTAAAACGGTTATTGAAGATGAGGTCTTTATTGGCTCAGACACACAACTGATTGCTCCAATTACGGTAGGTAAAGGCGCTACCATTGGCGCAGGCACAACATTAACCAAAGATGCTGAGGCTGAAAAACTCACCTTATCAAGGGCACGACAAAAAACCATTGATCATTGGGAAAAACCTCAAAAAAGTACCTGAATGGTTTTATGATGAAAGATTCAAGCCAATGAGTAGATTGATATTTAATGCCAGAGCTGAGAAATTTTTTGCCAAAACAAATATGGCTTGCCTTGCTGACCGCTTTCGGAGAGTTGATCAGCGATCACTTGACGTTCTCGGTATTTTTGCTCATGTTTTTGCAAACAAGCCAATAACATCGGTTTCAAACGGGTGACTGTTAACGGTTTGATCAAATATTTGAAAATTTGACCATTATTGAGCATTGTTACTGCATCAGCACCCATGCAAGCTTCTGTTACGGCTATTGACACCATATTTGGACGGTTAATACGTATTTTTTCAAAGACATCAATGGCTGCCTTTTCTCCTATATTGGTATCAACAAACAATATGTTGGTCTCATGGTGGGCCTTAAGCCCATAATACAGTTCATCAACTGAACGGTAAAAGTTAATATTTAATTGTTCGTCATCACTTAATTCTTGGTAGATGCTTTTTTTCTCTTGATCTGCATCAAGCACTGCTAAGATACATTTTTTATTGGCTTCAAGTTTGTCATCATTCAGTTTTTTTTGTTTTTTGAGTTGTGGAATCCTTACATTTGCGTGGTTCAATAACATTGCGTTAGCCATAACATTACGCACTTCTTTGGTATCCCAAGGCTTGGCTAAAACACGAAAAACCTCAGCTTCATTAATGGCATGCTGCATGGTAACAGAATCAAGATAACCACTAATCATCACCCTCGAGCAATTCGGATAATTTTGTTTAGACCAAATCAAGAGTTCATGGCCTTTCTCACCCGGCATTCTCTGATTGGAAAGTAAAACAGAAATATTTTTTTCACGCTGCATAATGATCCGTGCCTGTTTTGCGTTTTCAGCTGTCAATATATGAAATTTACTCCTCAAAACTGCAGCCAAAGCCCTCAACACACGAGGTTCATCGTCCACCAATAAAACTTTAGGCAAGACTTTCTGTGGAAGTGGTTTTGTCAAAATATGTATGCCTCTATTGTTGCCTTATCTGTTTTGTGGATGCTTAAAAGGCAATTTAACGATGATTTTTGATCCTTTGTCAGGCCCGCTATCCACTATAATTTCACCACCATGACTTTTTATAATACGATAAGTAACAGCCATACCCAATCCAACACCCTGCCCTACGTCTCTAGTGGTGAAGAATGGGTCAAACATGTGTTTCACAGTGTTGTCGTTCATTCCATGACCATTATCAGCAATGCTGATGATGACACCAGACTTATCATTTTCACTTGAGATGACAATTTGGCCATCTGATTCATCTGTGGCATCTATGGCATTGTTAAAGATATTCATAAAGACCTGATTCATTTGTGATGAAACACACTCTATGTCTGCTAAATCACCATATTTTTTTATGATTTCGCGATCACCCAATTGTGTTTTACACATCTCTAAAGTGGTATCTATATTATCGTTTAAGTTAACAGTTTTCATTTCTGACTGATCAACACTACCATAATCTTTTAAAGAATTCACTAAAGTGGATATTTCACTTAAACCATCTGTTGCATCGGTCAATAACTGCTGTGTTTCAGTCATCAATGATTGCTGGCCATTTTGCATGTATAATTTGACCAATTGTTTCAACATCACTACCATTTTTTTGCTATCAGGTTTCGGCTGCGACACTTCTTGGGAAAGTTGATCAATAACCACATAAATTTTGTCCATGTCTCCAATGTTCTCCCCAATTGTATTAACATTTGAGGAAACATATCCTAAAGGGGTATTCATTTCATAAGTGATGCCGGTCACCAATTGGCCCAATGACGCCATTTTTTCACTTTGCATGAGTTGTGTTTCGTTTTCTTTCAGCTCTTGGAAAGCTTTGTGTGTTTCTCTGGTTCTTTCTTCAACTTTACGATCCATGGACCGATAAAGGCTTCTCAAAATCCAGACAGTCGCCATAATAAACAACAGCAGTCCTGTGATATATACAATTAACAGGTTTTTAAACTTGTCGTGTTTTTTTTGTTGTTTAAACAACCATTCATCCCAAGATTGAGAAAGTTGATCGAGATTCTCATCGGTTGTTGTCAACATTATTTTCCTCAAATAGGTATCTGTTTCTTCTTTTTCAACAATCACCACATCCAAGTGTTTGGCAAAAGCAATGACTTCTGACAAAGCATTATTGGGCATTTGTTTTTCAATTTCAGATAACTGATTTTGTTTAATTTTCAGGTTTTCTAACTGTACAGAAGAACCCAACAAGGCATATTCAAGCATGTTCTGAATTATATCCATGTAAAATGCTCCGGCTTGCTGTGCATTTATATCTTTTGCAAAAACGACCAATTTTCTGCCAACTTCTGGTGCGTATTTTTCCGAGTTTCTTAACACTGAATTGTGTGTTTTGAAATTCTCGATCACTTCTTTTTTGAGTTCAAGTTCATTTTTAAAATCAGTAAAATGCCTCATTAACAAATCATCATCTATGGCATTATCAGCAAAATATGTACGTTCAAAATCCCTCACTGCCTTATCCAATAAACTGGTCGTTCTGGTCAATGCATCATAGTCGACATCGAGATTGTAGCGGTTTCGAATCGCAAGCTCGTTGACTTTGGCATCCAGGCCATCAATGGTTAATGTTCTCTCAACAATATCTTTTCTAAGACCATTCACATCAGGTAAGGCCTTTTGATATGCAACTAAACTAAAACCTCCTGCCAAGGCTATAATCAGAAAAACAGTGATGAGTAATGAGGCTTTCATTTTTGAACAACTCCCTTGGGGACTTCCCCAACCAAAGATTTTAAAAATTCGACGATAGCATAGATATCCTGTTCTGGTACTTCTCTGCCTAATTGAAAGTCAATCATGACCCCAATGGCTTCTTTAAGTGTGGCAACTGAACCATCGTGAAAATATGGAGGAGTAACCGCTGCCAACCTTAAACTTGGCACTTTAAATACCCGCTTATCCCACTCATTTCTGGTAACATTATAGCGCCCCAAATCTTTCCCCAATGATCCATTTTGCAGATTGATGTTTTTCAGCACTCCCAGTTTTTGAAACATATTTCCGCCAACATTTTGGCCCTGATGACATGAAATACACCCATAGGTTTTAAACAATTCATATCCCCTTTTTTGTTCAGCAGTTATAGCATTGCTGTCACCTCTGAGGTATTGATCAAATGGTGTATTGACTGTAACCAGACCTTTTTGAAATTCTGCAATCGCCTCAGCTATATTATCTGCTTTAGCCTTCGAACCAAATAAAGCTTTGAATTCATTAACATAACTCGTATCAGCATTAAGCACCTCAGCCACATCATCAAGACTATCCATGCCCATTTCTTTAATGTCAGTAATGGGAAAAGGCACTTGTGTTTTGAGATCAGCAGCTCTACCGTCCCAAAATTGATTAAAATTGAAAGCAGAATTAAAAACTGTAGGTGAATTTCTACTACCGGCTTGATCTTTAACGCCGAGAGAAACGGCCTTTAGATCAGCCCCATAACCAGCAGACAAATCATGACAGCTTGCGCAGGATATGCTGCCATCTGCTGAAAGACGCTTGTCAAAAAACAATTTTTTGCCCAAAGCTGATTTCTGTTTATCTACCGATACATTAAGTGGTAAGGGAGAGATTGGTTCGTTCATCTGAGCACAAACCGATGAAAAAACACAGCTCATCAACAACAATAAAATAATATAAAATATATTTTGATCATAATTTTTAAATACCTCAACGATTGATAGACTTTAAGCCAAAAGCGAAAAAGTTTATCAACGACTCACTGAGAACTTTGTTTGTTTCACATTTAAAGAGGCTAATAGTCATAATTTACACCCATATCTAATGGTGTTTTACGATTTAAACAGTATTCTTTTTCTAAATAATTCTAAAATAGACAAAGGTCTCTTATATACTTAAAACACAGCTTTCACTGGTACTTGTTTTAGTGGTATTATGCAATTTTTCTGTGTTACAAAAAAACAACATTGTTATCATTTTATTCTAATAATTTTAACATTTTTTAACCTTCATAAAAAATTTTCTGTCAATATGCCGTTTTTACTTTCTCTCCACAGAAATATCAGCAAGATAGATTCAATATAACTTCAATATCAACGAAAATTGTCACCATCTAAAATAACCATTTCAGTTCATTTACTATGGATTAACTTCATGTAAGGCAATCGATTCAATGACTCTATGATTTTTTTTATCCAAATAAATACATCAGTGATGCAGACAATCATGAGCCTTTTAGAAAGGCCGACTTGATGCGGGCTCGAATACTTCACCAAATCGTTACAACCAATTTAACCACCGAACAGTGACACCTCAAAAAACATGCCATTTGATTGTTAAAAACGACAGCAAATATTAACCCAATTTATTTTCAACACATAAATTTATTCAGTTCTCAATAGAAATCATCCAATAAGTGACAAGCCCAGTTTTTTTTTATATCATACCAAATCATAGTAAATATTAGGAACACACATGTGTGGAATAGTAGCGGCAACAGCCAATAGAAATATTGTCGATATCATCATCAATGGTTTAAAGACATTAGAATACAGGGGATATGATTCTGCAGGTATTGCCATTAATGGTGAAGCAGAACATGGAAGCAACTTACAAATTCGTAAACAAGCCGGAAAACTGTTAAATTTAATTGAACAAATTGAAACGGCCCCATTGTCAGGACACTCTGGCATTGGCCACACCCGATGGGCCACTCATGGAGAGCCCACAACAGGCAACGCTCATCCGCATGCATCAGAACAAACCATTGCCGTAGTTCACAATGGCATCATTGAAAATTATTTGCCTTTGCGCAAAATGTTAATTGCTGAGGGCTATGAATTTAAATCCGATACGGATACTGAAACACTCGTGCATTTGATTCACTATTACCAAAAAGGTTTAAGCTTTTCAACCGCATGCCATAAAGCCATTCGTGAATTAGATGGTGCTTATGCCGTGGCCATTACCAATACCACAGAACCAGAGAGAATCATTGCTGCCCGAAAAGGCAGCCCCTTGATTGTTGGTAGAGGTGAAGGTGAAAATTTTATTGCCTCAGATGTACAAGCCCTGATCAATGAAACAAAAAACTTTCATTACCTTGAAGATGGCGACATTGTTGAAATCACCAAGCACGAATGTACCATTTATGATAAAAACGACAATATTATTGAGAGACCATTAAAAACCGTCAATATGTCTGCTGAATCTTTAAGCAAAGATGGTTATGCGCATTACATGTTGAAAGAAATACATGAGCAACCGACTGCAGTTGCCAACACTTTGGCCGATCGTTTGTTTGATGGCAAAGTTTCAAACAGATTCATTAAAGATGAACTAGATGAAGCTTTATCCAAGGTCAAACAAATTCACATTGTGGCTTGTGGCACTTCTTTTCATGCTGGTTTAATTGCCAAATACTGGCTGGAAGCCCTTGCAAAAATACCCACTCAAGTTGAGATTGCCAGTGAGTACCGATATAGAAATCCTGTAGTACCCGAAAACACCTTGTTTCTCACCATTTCTCAATCTGGAGAAACTGCCGACTCTTTAGCGGCACTGCGCTTTGCCAAACAACAAGAAAACTATTTGACCACATTGGCCATTTGCAATGTAAAAAACTCTACTTTATACCGTGAGAGCGCTCACTGTTTAATGACTTGTGCTGGCCCTGAAATTGGCGTTGCATCAACCAAAGCCTTAACCACACAAATGTCAGTGCTCGCTTTATTGACTTTAAAATTCTCTGAGATTAATGGAATTGATGAATCTATCCGAAGTAATTTGGTCAAACAATTGCGAACACTGCCTGGCATCATCAACCAAGCCTTATTATTGGATGAAAAAATTCAAAATATTGCCAAGAAAATTGTCATCAGAGACAACGCATTATTCTTAGGACGCGGAGTACATTACCCAATTGCTTTAGAAGGCGCATTGAAACTGAAGGAAATTTCCTACATACATGCAGAAGGCTACCCAGCCGGTGAACTCAAACATGGCCCATTGGCACTAGTAGACGACAAAATGCCTGTCATCGCCGTCTGCCCCAATGACGCGCTATTGGAGAAACTCAAATCCAACATTGAAGAGGTCCGTGCCCGTGGCGGAGAACTTTATGTGTTTGTTGATCACAAAAGCGATCATGGCTTAGATGAAGCCGATACCCATTTGATTGAACTCGAAGCCAGTGGATCATTCACCTCACCGATCGTATTCAACATTCCGTTGCAATTATTGTCATACCATGTTGCTTTGCTGCGAGGAACCGATGTCGACCAACCTAGAAATTTGGCCAAGAGTGTGACGGTTGAGTAATGGGTAATACTCAATGATGCTGAGGGTCTGGAATGAAGTATGATGAATAAAAATTAGAATTTATTCTTCATTAACGATTTTAATTAAACAATTAAAGATTAAAGTTAATTGGTTTTAGTTTCACAGTCTAAATAGTCAGTCCTGAAAAACAGCTAAGTACCTGATGTAGAATAAAAATATGTATTTT
>CAYGTC010000074.1:0-21492 GCA_964352735.1 uncultured Alcanivoracaceae bacterium
TGTCTTTCATAATCCTCGCGATATTATGATGGACAAGTCAAAACATCATATCTAAATAGATTCCAAAGGCTTGCGCCCATCATAGAGCAGAGTTAAAACGTTTGCTTTTGTGTGGGTTCTTGTTTGTTTGGTATGTGTCGCATAAGACCTCAAGGCAATCATGAATGACCTGTGTGAAAATGATGGACAAGTCAAAACATCATTTCGAAATTGTGTCTTAAAGCAGATTTTTATCTTATATGGTATCTTTTACCTCAGTGTTAGCGATGGTTCGGCTAATGTGGCCCAGTTGATAATGACATCTTTGTATTGATTCCAACTCAACTGCTTTTTGGCATAGAGCGTTGCTTGACCAATACTTTGGCCTTGTTCTAATCCTGTAAGTATCAATTTCGCAATGGTTTCATTATCACTGTAATTACTGAGCGTCACTGCACCGGAAATGCCAGCAGAGCCTTGAATACCGCCAAACATCAATTGATGAGCCAATGAGTAATGAGTAGGGCTGTTATAATAGCTGGTATAGCAAGCCAGTGGTAAATAGAACTGTTTGCCGTCAGCATTAATGTTATTTGCTACTTGTGGTGAAAACAGGCCGTAAAAGGTCCAAGCAGTTGGTGAACCATGTCCTGAGAACATGATTAAGTCTGCTCCTTGATTGATTTCATGCAATAGTTCAGCTTGAGCGATGTCGATAATTTCGTGAGGATTGATGACATTGTTCTCTGCCATCAATTCATCCAAATTTATCGATTGGTGGTTATTGACAGTTAGATTTGATAACAATTTGTTGAGTTGATCTTGATAATTGATGTTCTTGTCTGGGTCGGTATTCTCTGCAATGGTCAAAACACGACTGATTTTGTTTTGGGACATATTGATGGTGTTGTTGATGACTTTATCGAGGCCATCAAGTGATTTAACTGGCCAGCGACCAATGGCAATGTCAGGCTTTTTATTGTTATTCAAATCCACATAAGGCACATCAGTTGGCGTATAAGTGATGGCATCATGTGTGCTTGTATACCATGATGGTATGTGACTTATACTGCCGATGGATAAATGGTCATGATAATCATAGCTGTCACCGCCAATCAATAAAACATATTCAATCGGATTATTCTCTGCGACTTTATGAATGTATTTTTGAATGGCATGGGGTGTTGCCATACCATGTCCAAATTGATCATAAATGGCCTGCACATCAGCCCAATGGTTGTTTAACTGTTTTGCCTTTAAATAGTTTTCAAACAACTGATGACTGTCAGAGATACTTTGGTCGATGAGAAATTGTGGGTGGGCAATGATTAAGTAATTGGTATTACTGTTTTCAGGTAGAAGATCAATTCTGTTTTGGTTGCTGACTGTGACCGGTAATAAATGGTTTACATTGCCAATCCAGTAACTTTTTGCATTTTTAACTGTTGGTATTTGTATGTTTGTATCATCAATTTTTAAAAAATCCAATACCAAGAGCTTATTGTTTTTGAAGGCAAATGCCATTTCTGGTTGCTGCAAAAAATCGTTGATTTGTAATGTGTTGCGATCATCAATACTTTGATGAAGGATGAAATGGGCCATAGTGCCATCAGCTTTGGCACTGGTTTCTGAATAAAGAGAAACTCCATCAATGTGTATAAGGTCATAAGGGTAGCCAGTATCATTAATCAACTCCACTGACAATGCATTCTGTCCATCATTGAGTAAGTGAGCATCGAGTTCATTAATGGCGACTTTCTTTTCTACATGACCATCAAAAACTTCATCATGAATTAAATGGTCATTCAGATAAATCGCAAAATGGTGATCATCATTGGGCAGGCCGTCGCCATCGGTGTCATAGTTATTGTAATCAGTAACACCATACAGGTCGATTTTTAAGGTGAAAGTACTGTGAGCAATCGACTTTGGGCCATTAAATGTCATTTCAGTACTGTTATTCTGGTTTGACCTGAAAACACTTTGTTGATACCAAGGGTCGCTCAATGGGTTACTGAAGTCATAGTGTTTATTTTCTTCAAATCTTATTAATTGTGGATAACTGTTGATTATCCTGTTATTGGTTAATCTTTTAAATCGGGCGGGTCGTGATTTATCGGGGTCAATGTTCAGTTGATAGGTGTTATTTTTGATGTATAAATTGATTGCTTTCACTGGTTTGTCGACATAAAAATCTATGGAGGATTGCGCAGAAAAAAGGTTTTGTTCATCAGTATTATTGATGACTCTACCCACAGCGGCGCCAGATAGGGTTAAAGCGATATGATTGGCATTTTTGCCAATGAATGCGGGTATTTGTTCAGCATATATTCTGTGCATGCCTTGGTCTGTAGTGTTGATGTTCACTGTCAGTGTATCAGCTGCATTATTCTTACGTTTGGGTGAGGTGATTTTAGTCCAATCAATGCTGGTAGCTTTGTATTGCTTGCCATAAGCGTGGTTGATGTTATAAGGGCCGAAATATTCTTTTTTACCTGTGGTACTGATGTGATGTATAAAAATTTCATCAGCCATTTCAGGCATTGCCGAAGAAAAATAATAATCTTGTGGTATCAAAGATGATACCGCTAAGCTGTTGAGTGGTTGCCCTATCATTCGCCATTTTTTATCAAATTTTGCCCATACTTCAAAGGCCAGGGATTGGGTTTCAGATGACGTCATCCAATGCATTGATAATTGTTGATTGCTATGACTCAGTTCTACAAATTCAATAGATACTGGCAAAGTGATGGGGTCACAGAATACTACTGTACCAACATTTTCATTGATGTGTGATCTTTCAGTGTCTCTGTCTTGATCTTCTTCAATATTAAACCCAAGTGTCACATCAGTGCCTGTCATGGTGCTTGCTGTTGACTGACTGCAATTTTTATTCCAACCGCCATTGTTACCGTTTCTGGTGTTCATAGAACTCAATACGATGGGAGAGGCACATGTGGCAGGGATATTACTGATGGTATTGGTATTACAACTGTTTTGTTTGCCACGAATTTCTGTGAAAGTGGATGTAGCAAAACCAATGGTTGAACCATAAAAATTGATAGCACTGTTGGCATTATTGCTGATGGCTATCCAACCAATTTGTTCATTGACAGCCGTGACAGGTGTTTGAAATATATCCGTACCATCATCAACCTCTGTTAATTCAATGGCACTTTGGAAAGTGTTGGTGGTCACCTCTCGAGTGGCTGCATTCATAAATGGCTCGGATGTCGAAGTCATTTGGTTAGGGCTGCCGAGTGTTAAATTGGTTTCATTGTTCATGGTTTGGATTTGAGCCAGTATGACCGGATTGCTGTCAAATGTTGTGCCAATAGGAATGTTGTTCCAGCCAGTTGGTATATTATTATTGTTGATTCTATGTTGTACGGTATTGGTGTTGTTGATCCCAGCGACAATAACGGTACCATCTGATAAAGTTTGAGAGCCTGATGTTACGGCAAGATACGAAGCATTAACTGCAGCATGAGCACCATCACATGGTGTGGTATTGCTGGTTGGATTGCCACAGGCTCCTGAGTTTGCGGTTCGAGCAGGTTCGGTCTGAATGACGTCAAAGCCGGTATTATCAATATTTAATATTCTCAGTGTCATTGACTCATCACTGCCATTTTGTGAAGTTACCACGACGATGGGTATGGTTCCTATGGGAAATGGTGTGCCAAAAGTGATACGTTGGAAGTTATAGGGGCCATTACCAGTTAATGCCGGTAATGAGAAATTATCTGTTGCTAATGTTTGTGCATTTGTGGTTTCAGGGAATAAAAAAAGAATGAATAATATGGTCAGTTTCGATAAATTGTTCATGAATGCCTTTTCCTGATTATTGTGGGTTTATATATTTTATCAAAAGTGGTAATTTAAAATTGTACTAAAATGTAAATTTTTATTAAAAATGCTTGTTTTTGATTAATGACGTTGTTAGACTGCGAAAAATCAAATACATTAAACAGTCTAAATGCAACAAATCAAACAATACAATCTAATTGTTAACTCGACAAATGTTGCTGTCCGACGACTACGCCGACGCTTTTATGTGCCAGGTTGTAAGATGTAATGTGTTGAATAAATATACAAATTCTTAAAAAAACCTGGCAATAGCCAGTTTTTTTTGCTTGGCTACTGTACTAAAATTATGGAGCTAAGCTATGAAAAAACACTTTATCAGTACCCAAGATTGGTCAAAAAATGAACTCGAAGAGTTATTACATCTTGCTGATGAATTAAAAAAATCGCCTTTTCGAAAAGATTTACAAAATAAGTCTATTGCACTATTGTTTTTTAATCCTTCAATGAGAACACGTACTTCGTTTGAGTTGGGCATGCAACAATTGGGTGGGACCGCTATTGTGCTACAGCCTGGCAAAGATGCATGGGGTATTGAATTTGAACCGGGTGTGGTTATGGATGGTGATGCAGAGGAACACATCAAGGAAGTAGCTGGTGTTTTATCCAGCTATGTAGACGGTATTGCAATTAGGGCTTTTCCTGGCTTTTGTGACTGGCAAAAGGATAAAAAAGACACCTTTATTAATGCACTTGCACAATATTCCAGTGTTCCCGTGATCAATATGGAAACCATCGTTCATCCATGTCAGGAATTAGCATTGATGATGACAATTAAAAAACATTTGACAACAGTTAAGCATAAGAAGTTTTTATTGACATGGACTTATCATCCCAAACCACTGAATACGGCTGTTGCCAACTCCGCTATTTCTATTGCTTCAAAATTTGGTATGAATGTGACCTTGCTGTGTCCTAATCAACATTATTTGCTTGATCAAAAGTATCTCGATATTGCACGCAATAATTGCTCAGACAGTGGTGCGCAATTCACCATTTCTCACAATATTGAAGAGTCTTATAAAGATGCAGATTTTGTTTATGCTAAAAGTTGGGGAGCTTTGCCATTTTATGGTGATGCTAAAGCTGAATTTGAGCAAAGAAGAAAGTATCAACATTTCATGGTTGATCAACAAAAAATGTCTTTAACCAATCAAGCACGATTCAGTCATTGTTTACCCTTGAGAAGAAATGTCAAGGCAACAGATGCTGTACTGGACAGTGATTATTGTGTTGCCATTGAAGAAGCAGAAAACAGATTACACACACAAAAAGCCTTATTAATGTCATTATTGGGAGAGAAAAAATGAAAAAAAAGAATGAGAAAAAAACAATAGTTTTGGCCTTTTCAGGTGGGTTAGATACCACATATTGCTTATATGAGTTGTTAAAGAATGACCATGAAGTACATACGGTTTTTGTTAATGCTGGGGGTATTAATGAAGATGAAATTACAGCAATTGAACAGAAAGCATTGACCATGGGGGCCAAACAGCATCATTGTTTTGATATAAAAGATGCTGTGTGGAATGATTTTGTTACACCTTTACTGTGGTCTGGAGCAAGAATGAAAGGTGAGTATCCTTTATTGTGTTCGGACCGTTATTTGATTGTAAAAAAATGTTTACAGCTGTGTGATGAAATTGGCACCTCATATTTTGCACATGGCTGTACGGCGATGGGCAATGATCAGTTCAGATTTGATCAAACTGTGATGAGTTTAGGAGATTATAATATCATAGCGCCAATCCGTGATTTACAGTCTCATGTTTCTTCTGTAAGGGATTATGAAATTGAACAGTTATCTAAAGCGGGCATTCCTGTCAGTGTCAGCCATCAAAAATATTCAATCAATGAAAATATGCTTGGGGTGACCATATCAGGCAGTGAAATAGATGATTTTTTAGCTCCAGATGAAGCGTCATATTCGTGGGTAAAACTTCGTGATGATTGGCCCAAGGAGCCCCTGTCATTGACCATTAGTTTTGAGAATGGAAAGGCGGTAAGCCTTAATGACAAGAAAATGAGTGGCGTTGAAATGATGGACATATTAAACCCCATGTTGGGTGAATATGGGGTTGGCCGGCACATATATACTGGAGATGTTAGCATTGGTATTAAGGGCAGAATTGCCTTTGAGTGCCCAGCAATTGACGCTTTAATGACTGCCCATAAGGCTTTGCAGGATGCTGTTAATTCAGCATTCCAAAATCAATTCCATCATGTGGTTGCAGCCCGTTGGGCCGAGTTGGTTTATAACGGTTACTACCATGATCCTCATAAAAAGGATTTAGAAGCCTATTTAGCACAGTCACAGTCGCATGTTACTGGAACTGTTACCTTGGTCACTGAAGGTGGTAATCTTTCTGCTTGTGCATTAAATTCGCCATGGATTGTACAAGATGACAGCGCTGTTTATGCTCAATCTTGTTCTTGGTCTCCTGCTGATGCAATTGGGTTTATTAAGTTGGCTGGGCAAGCCACTTCATTGGTTAATAAAGTCAGAAGGGAATCAACATGACAAGTGCTAGCGTTGTAAATAATATTATCAAAAACTTGGGCTTTTTGGTAGAACAAGACACACAAAACCCACCCAGAAATATCAAGGCTACAGATGCATTGTTTGTGCATTTGTCTGATTACTTTGGGAACCTCGGCTTTGAAGTCGATCTTAAAGATTTGGGAGGTGGGCATGTTATATTTTATGCAAAAAGAGGTGATCCTGATGTTTTGTTTAATGCACATTTGGATACAGTTCCCATAGATCCATCAACTTTATCTGGATGGAAAAAAGCACCTCTTAAGGTTACCATTGAAGATGGGAAGGCTTTTGGAAGAGGCAGTTGTGATATTAAAGGTGCTGCCGCCTGTTTGATGACCTTGGCAGAAGTTGCTGACAATTTAGCGGTTGTTTTTACTACCGATGAAGAAGGAAAAAAAGCGTGTTGTGTTCAATCCTTCATTGATAATAATGATCTCAATCAATATAAACAAGTTGTGGTCGCAGAACCAACAAAATCTCAAGCCATTCTCAGTCATCGTGGTTATTTGTCTGCCCAAGTAAATTTTAACGGTTCATCAGGACATTCTTCATTACCCATTGCCTTGAAAAATAATGCCATTCATAAAAGTGTTAAATGGTTGAGTGAAGCCTTGAGCTATAGTGAAACATTTGTTACGGAAAAAAATCCAGCTGGTTTGTGTTTCAATATTGGCATTGTAAAGGGAGGTGAAAAAAGCAATATGATCGCAGAAAGTGCTTTTGTTCATTTTTCAGCCAGAGTTCCTGCTGATCAATCCTCTTCTGCAATATTAAAAAATTTCAAACAATTAGATGAATCTAATGACTCTTTATGGGATGTTGTTTTGTTTCCGACGCTACCGGCAGAGCATGAAAACAGTAAGCTTAATAAAGATCTGGCGGTTCAATTTTGTCAAGATCATCAATTAAATATAGGTGAACCAGTCGATTTTTGGACTGAGGCATCATTATTTTCTCATGCGGGTTTACCCACAATAGTGCTGGGGCCGGGGGATATTAAACAGGCTCACACCGTTGATGAGTGGGTAGAATTGGCTCAATTGGAGCAGTGTTATCAGATCTATGCTGATATGGTTAAAGTAGGAGATTGTCATGAAAAAAAATGAAAACGTAGTTAATAAAGTATTGTCACAACTGAGCCACTCATCAGAAGCACAATACTATTTGAATCATTACCACAATAAGACCATGGACCAATGGATCATCATTAAAGTCAGTGGTCAAGTCTTGGCAAATCAAATGCCGTCATTTGTTGATGCCATTTCTTTGTTGTTTGAACTGGGCTTGACCCCAATTCTGTTACATGGTGCAGGCAGCCAAATAGACGATGCTTTGAATGAAAAGAATATACCGATTGAAAAAGTTGACGGTTTAAGGGTTACCAATGAGCAATGTATCGAGGTGGTTGAGTCAGTTGTGAAGAATATACACAACGAATTAATCACCGCATTAAACGATGCCGGTGTAAAAACGACATCCATGTTTAATCAAGTGTTCGATTGTGATGTACTTGATGAAGAAAAATATGGCTATGTAGGGAAAGTTAAGTCTATTGATATGGAAATCATCAGGCAAGCCACCAGAGATCAAAAGGTGCCTGTGCTGACTTGTCTGGGTTTAGATCAACAAAAACGGGTGGTCAATATCAATGCTGATATGGCCATTAAATCATTGGTGTGGCAATCACAGCCATTAAAAGTGATTTTTGTTACACCAACAGGTGGGTTGCTTGATGACAATAACCAGCTCATACAATCGGTTCAGCTGACCGCAGAATATGATCAATTGATGCAGGAAACGTGGCTGCATTCGGGCATGAAGTTAAAAATACAACAAATTTATCAGCTGCTTAAACCAATGCCACGAAAATTAAGTGTCTCTATTACTTCGGCCAGATATATCTGTAATGAACTGTTTACCCACAAAGGTCAAGGTACTTTTGTATCAATGGGAGAGCACATCATTCATTACAATATTTTGGGTGAAGCAACAAAACCAAAATTAAATAATGTATTGGAGAGTGCATTTCATAAGACCCTGAAGCCACATTTTTTTGATGAGCTTAAATTTGAATATTTATTAATGGCTGAATCAGGTGAAGCTGCATCCTTAGTAACTTCTGGATTAAACAATAAACCTTATTTGAATAAATTTGCTGTGACTCCAGTTGCCCAAGGACAAGGCTTAGGTAAGTCGATGTGGCAAAATCTCATCAAATGCTATGACCAAATGTATTGGCGTTCACGGATCACTAACCCCATCAATGCATGGTATTATCAGCAAGCAGATTATACCTATAAAAAAGATGGTTGGATTTATTTCAGTTATGGAATGACTACTGAAGATGCTTTATCGTGCATGCAAGGTGCCACTAAATACAGCAGCAGTTGGCAAGGAGAGTGAATATGAATGCAATTAAAGTGGCCATTGTTGGTGCCAGGGGGCATGTCGGTTTTGAACTGATCAAATTAATTGATCAACACCCTCATGCAGAATTGTTAGCAGCCTATTCACGTGCCTACAGTGGTCAACTGGTTTGTGACAAGATTGCTGGTTTCTCTAATCAATCATTGCAATATAAGTCTGATTATTTACAAGACTTACAAGAAAATGACTTTGATGTGATTTTCTTGGCGCTGCCTAATAACATTGCTGCAGCACACAAAGAAGTGTGGAAGGCGCTGGGAAAAACAACTGCTATCATTGATTTGAGTGCCGATTTTCGGTTTGATTCGCAGTGGTGTTATGGACAACCAGAAACACGAGCAAAAGAGATTGAAGAGCACACTCTTATTGCCAATCCGGGTTGCTATGCGACAGCATTGCAACTCGGGGTATTGCCCATGCTTGATTGTATTGATGGTCCTGTTCATGCCTTTGGTGTGTCAGGATACAGTGGGGCAGGCAGCACTCCTTGCGATAGGAATGATGTCAATAAACTCAAAGACAACCTTATGGCATATAAAATGGTTGATCATATCCATGAACATGAAGTATCACATGTACTGGGAAGTGAAGTGCGACTGGTTCCGCATGTCGCGGCATTTTTCAGAGGCATACAGATGACCATCAATGTGTCATTAAAACAGCCACTTTCTGAAGATCAAGTCATGGATAAATTCATTCAACATTATGGGCAACACGACTTGATTGATGTCATTAAGGACATACCAGAAATCAGGCATGTTCGTGATACTCATGGTGTCATCATTGGTGGTTTTACCGTTAAAGAAAAGCGCCTTGTGTTGTGTGTTGTCATCGACAACTTACTTAAAGGTGCTGCTACTCAAGCGATACAAAACATGAATTTGACATTGAAAAATAAATTTCCGCTGTCTATTAATACTGGAATTGAAAGCACAATGAACGAGGTTTTATCATGAGTCAAAAAGAGTATTTATGGAATAAAAACAAACAACAAACAATGGCAGAAGGCGTCATGACGTTTTTAGCGGGTCAAGACCTTCAATTGGATAAACATTTGTTTGTGTTCGACATTATAGCGACACAATCACACATTAAAGGCCTGCAATACATTGATGTGTTGACTGAAGATGAGTGTTATCAATTATTCAATTGTCTTGAAGACTTGAAAAATTTATACGAAAAAGGTGAGTTTGATCTGGATTCAGACTATGAAGATGGTCATTCTGCCATTGAGTTTTATGTCACGGATCAGTTGGGCGAGCTGGGTAAAAAGTGTCACACTGGTCGAAGTCGTAATGATCAGGTTTTGACTTGTGTTCGGCTGTTCATGAAACATCATGTATCATTGATTAAACATCAGTGTGCTGACATAGCTGAATTGTTATTGGCGTTGGCCTCAGAACATAAAAATACCATGATGCCAGGCTATACACATCTACAAAGGGCCATGCCCAATACAGTGGCAGTGTGGTTACTGGGGTTGGCAGAGGCGATGGTTGATGATGGGCACTTGTTGGACTCGATTGAACATTATATTGATTCATCACCATTGGGTACCGCTGCTGGTTTTGGTGTTTCACTGGCATTGCCCAGAGAGCAAGTGGCAAAAGAACTGGGCTTTGCACGTGTGCAAGTGAATCCAGTTTATGCACAAAATTCTCGCGGCAAGTATGAACTGTTGGTATTACAAAGTTTGTATCAAATCATGTTGAATATACGCCGTTTCAGTTGGGACTTGAGTCTTTACATGACTCAAGAGTTCGATTTCGTTGGCTTGGATAACTCCTATACCACAGGTTCTTCAATCATGCCCAATAAGTCAAACCCTGATGTTGTTGAATTGATGCGCGCTGCATTGTCTCAAATTGAAGGTGGTATGGCGCAAATTCAGTCGTTGATGTCACTGCCCTCTGGTTATCAGCGGGATGTACAAATGACAAAAGAGCCAGTGATAAAGGGCATCATGATCACACAACAAGTGTTGTCATTGGTACCAGGATTAATTAAAGCCATGACTTTTAAACAAGAAAACATGAAACAAGCCATTGATAAAGACATGATGGCCACTGATCAGGCGCTTTTACAAGTGAAGAATGGCATGAGTTTTAGAGACGCATATGGTCAGGCACAATCTCAGGCTTCTGAAATAGATGCACAGCAATCGATTGATGATCGGATATCATTGGGTGGTGCTGCTAATTTGGGTATAGAATACATACAACAAAGGTTAGATCAATTGAAGCAAATGTTGTGATAATACTGAGAAAACTGAAAAGGTTTCTGTCAATCATTTTTAATAAAAAAACCTGCGATATGATCGCAGGTTTTTTTATGTTTATTACAAATTAAAATTTAAAGGTGGCACGCACATAGCCAAATTGCCCTTGAGGATCATAAGTTGATGGATCATAACCATTCAAAGAACAACTGAAACATGTGGGTGGTTTTTTATCAGTAATGTTGTTTATTCCAGCTTCAAAAACGATATCACGCCAAGTTGGGAATATCACTTGTAAATCATGATAAGTGGTGCTTCCTAAAGTATTCAGGCGGTTGACATTATCTGAACACAGTCCTAATTCGGCCAAACCATTATCGGAACCATCAAGGAAGTCACTACAGGCTTCTGTTACACTGTTGATATGGCGCATACCCCATGTGACTTTCCATTGACCAATATTTGCTGTGGTGTATAAATTGGAAGTCCAATCAGGAATGGCTGAATTGTTAACTTCAATGCCATCAAGATCAACACCATCTCTGGTAAACTCATCAACAAAGGTATTGGTCCATGCAGCTGTCAGGTATCCCCAATCATATTGTGGAGAAGTCCAGGTTACATTGAAATCGATACCAGAAGTTTTTATTTCACCGATATTGGTCAATGAATTCTCAAAATCGGTAATGTTACCAAATACATCACGAGAGAAAGCCGAACATACTGAGGCGTTTGGATTTGCTGCACAAGTTTGTAGTATACCCAAAGAATCAATGGCTTGAACCGCATCTTCTACTTCAACATCATAATAGGTTAACTCAAAATCGAGTCTCTCTGACCAAGAGGTTCCTTCTGCCCAACTTGGTGAATAAACCATGCCCAATGTCAAAGTTTCGGCTAGCTCAGGTTTAAGTTGAGGATTGCCGCCAGTGATGACTGAAATTTGAGGGTTGGTTTGTTCATAGCCATCTGGCACACCGGCACAACCAGGAAGGTTGGGATTAGCACTGGCACCACCGTTACATGGGTCTGAAATGGTTGCATCAAATCGACCTCTATTACCAAAAAGCTCTCCAATGGAAGGCGCTCTAAAGCCTTCTGCAAAAGTACCACGGAACAATAAGTTTTCGGTTGGCATATACTTGAAACCAAATTTAGAAGTGGTATTTGAACCAGACGTACTGTAGTCAGAGCTCCTAAAGGCTAAAGAAAAGTCCAATAAATGAGCGCCTCTTACTTCTGCCAGAACAGGTATCTGTAACTCAGCATAGAGCTCGTTTACATCAAATGAACCATTGGTTGGGCTTGAAGGTACTCCATTACTTTCACCTGCGGCAACAATGGCATCAGGTTGAAAAAAGCCTCTTTCTTTGCGATACTCATAACCAACTGCTATGGACAATGGTCCAGCAGGAAGCTCAGCAATATCACCGCTGATATTCGCTGTAAAATCAGTGAGTTTTTGTTCAGAGCTGTCTTTTTGTACAAAGGAAATATAATCTAACATTTCTTGTGTGATGGTGCCTCCACCAGCCTGACCACCAAATAAATTCAACGGTACACAACCAGGGGTTGCATTACAAGTGTCTAATGGACCTAGAGCGGTAGCTATACGAGCGATATTTAAGGCTCCAGTTTTAACTTGTGAAGCACTATTTTTACCATAAACGGCATTGACATCCCAGAACCAGTTGCGATCAGCAGCATTAAAAGAGCCTGTTAAACCTGTTGAAAAATAGAAAGTGTCGACATCTTGGTCAAAAACCCTTGGGCCAGCTTCTAATGGTCTTCGGCCAATAAATCCAAAGCCATCGGAAAATAAATCTTGACCAAAAGGGTTGAATGGGTTGGATGCTGAAACAATAATGTTATCGGCAATGGCACCAGCTTCAGCAAACGGACCAATAAAGATGGGTTCAGGAGCCGCTTGATTGGTACTGGTGCGGTTATTATAAAGTCCCTTCACAAACCAAGTGACGTTATCGCTGAGTTCAATGGTGCTTTGTGCAAAAAGGTTGATCCTTTTAGAAGGTGTTACGACATAGTTGAATGGGGCAAAGTTAAATCTATCATCGTTGGTGAATGGATGGAAGTCATCGCCATTACAAGCGTTATTAATATCAAAGTTTGGTATGCCCGTCACGCCGTTATTGATGGTACAATTGATGGTGTTGCCATTGATGTCATTGAACAAAAAACGGCCTTGTGGCGTTCCTGAACTGCCTCTGGTGACACCCGTAAATGGGGTAGGAAATTGAGCGAGTGAACGGTCAGCAGCAGAAACCTCTTCTTGATTTGTGATGCCAATGTTGAATAAAATATTCATACCTTCAGCTTTTTTCCCAAATGTGAGGTCTAATGCACCAGTTTCACCATCACCTTCATCAAAGACTCCAGCATAAACTCGGCCTTCTCCGCCGTCAAGATCGCTTTTTGTGATGATGTTTACAACGCCAGCTACGGCATCTGTTCCATAAATAGAAGATGCCCCATCTTTAAGTATGTCTATTCGATCAATGATGCCGACTGGAATGGTGTTTAAATCAACAGAATTGCCAACACCACTTGCGGAGCTGCCTGCAACCCATCGCAAACCATCAACTAAAACCAATACCCGTTTACTGCCTAAGTTGCGCATGTCAACTTGGGAAGCACCTGCACCGATTCCACCACCATCAGGCGGGAACCCAAAGTTACCACTGCTGTTGAATTTCGTGTTCAGCGCAGAGCCAGATTGTGTTAGTTGTTGCAATATATCACCAACAGAAGTCAATCCTGAGCGATCAATGTCTTCTCTGGATATTACTTGTGTTGGATTAATCCCCTCAATCTGTACTTGTCTAATACGAGAACCGGTGACTTGGATTTTATCCAATGCAACAGATTCTTCTTCCTGTGCTAAAGCGCTTGAGGTGTTAACTCCAATGGCCAAAGCAAGGCTCAGACAAGAATACAGTGTGTTTTTCTTAACATTTAATGTATTCATTATATAGACCTATTTTTTTTTAAGTGAATAAAAGCTGTTGTTTGTTGTAGTAATCAATGATTAACAAACAGTCTGAAATGAACATGGATTTGAGAAATGCGCCAGTTTTGACAAAGAATTGTTAACTGGTCTCATGTTTCTCAAATGAGTATTTCGACAACAACAACTCCCTTATTTAAAACCTTGATTTTTGATATTCAGTATTGTGTTGAATGTCATATAAAAAACAATCAGATTTGTTAAAGAATTGTGAATTAATGTTAACTGATAGTCAAGGTTTTTATTTTTTGTGTTTTACATTAAATGTGTGATTTGACAATGTATTGATCTGTAATGCCATGGTGTTTTGAAAAATGATAGTAATACTATCGAATACTCACGAAATTTTCACATCCATATAAATTATAATAGTAAAACATTAAAATGTTAATTTTTTGATGAATTTACACGCTAATGTAATAGCTCAACTTTGATCATGATCTAAATACTGCGATTTTGATCTCTTGTATTAATAGTAAAACTATCTCAAAAAGTTAAATGTTAAAATATACTTGCTTAAACGATAGTAATACTACTATAATTGCGAACGATATTAATATATGACTATTTAATGATGAAGAATTTGCACATTCAAATTGAAATTAGCTCGGAACTTTATTTGAAGAACCCTGATTCTTCAGATTTGGGTAGAAAAATCATCACTCATAGTATAGAGCTGATCAATGAGATTGGATTTGAAGGTTTCACATTTAAGAAACTGGGGTTACGTATCAAATCGCCTGAAAGTTCTATTTATCGATATTTCGACAATAAACACACGCTTTTGTTATATTTGACAAACTGGTATTGGACTTGGACAGAATATCAATTGGTATTTGCTACGTTAAATGTGGATTGTCCAAGAGAGCGATTGAAAAGATGTATCAAAATTTTGACTCAACCTGTTCTGGTTGATAATGACATTTCTTATGTCAACGAAGTATTATTGAGCCAAATCATTTTTACTGAATCCCTCAAGACTTATCACAATGTTAATGTTGATAAACAAAATCAGAAAGGTGGTTTCAAAGCTTATAAGAGTGTAGTGAATAGGGTCAGCGAACAAGTATTAGAAATCAATTCAGATTTTGAATACCCACACATGTTGATTTCTACCATGATAGAAGGGGCTCATCAACAAAAGTATTTTGCAGAACATTTGCCTTCATTGACAGATGTTGCGGAAAATAAAAACTCCATAACTGATTTTTACACAGAATTAGTCTTCAACTTTTTTAAACAATAATTTTTATAATGCATAGAGATAGATAATGAAAAATAAATTTGATTTTACACATTTAAGGGGTGATCTCTTCGGTGGTATCACCGCAGGTATCGTAGCATTACCGCTGGCCTTGGCCTTTGGTGTCAGTTCCGGGCTAGGTCCAAGTGCAGGTTTGTACGGCGCTATTTTTGTTGGTTTTTTTGCCGCTTTATTTGGTGGAACCCCAACAAATATTTCAGGTCCAACAGCACCGATGACAGCCATCAGTATGGTGGTCATTGCTGGCATAGTCAGTGCATTTGATGGAGAAGTCACTAAAGCATTACCGGCTATTTTGACGATTTTCCTCATGGCTGGCGTGATGCAAATAGGGCTGGGTTTCATGGGCATAGGAAAATACATCAAGTATATCCCATATCCCGTTGTATCCGGATTTATGACAGCCATCGGCGTGATCATATTAGTGACTCAAATATTGCCATCAGTAGGTTACTATCCTAAAGAGGATACTGCATATGTTGGGCAATTTAAAGCACAAGCTGAAGAGGCTATCCTTGAGGGTATACTCCAAGAGGAGGCTGGTGAAGGCATATTGGTTTTGGAAAACTTCAAAGAAACCATTTCTCGTGCCAATGATATCACTCCAGGGATGATTAACAAAGAATCACAAGCATTGGCGGGTAAAGAAGCCGCTGGTGTATTGGGTGCGCTTAAAGTTATGCCGAATGCATTGAAGAACATCAATTTCATTGAATTGTTTTTGGCACTTGGTACCATCATTACTATTTTTGTTTCCAAACGCGTAACAACCAAGATTCCTTGTGAGTTGGTCGGGTTACTGCTGATGTCAGGTATAGCCATTGGTTTTGGACTGAGTTATCGTCCCATTGAAGAGATTCCTACCGGGTTACCAGTAGCCAATCTGGGCATATTTACCGAGTTCCGACTGGACAGCATCACACCGTACTTTTTTACTGCATTAACATTGGCTTTACTGGGTGCGATTGACTCATTATTAACCTCTACTGTTGCAGATAATATGACCAAGACAAAACATGAGCCAAACAAAGAATTGGTTGGTCAAGGTATTGGTAACAGTGTTGGTGCAATATTCGGTGGCCTACCTGGTGCTGGCGCAACAATCAGAACAGTAGTTAATATTAATGCTGGTGGTAAAACAAAATTATCAGGCATGATTGCAGCTGCTTTATTGGTCATTATATTACTGGTATTGAGTCCAATTGCCTCAATGATTCCTGCCGCAGTATTGGCGGGTATCTTGGTCACAGTAGGCATCGGTGTTATGGATTATAAAGGGCTTAAAGCAATTCCACATATGCCTCGTCCAGAAGTTATGATCATGCTGATCGTATTGATTCTGTCTTCATTGTGGAATTTGGTATATGCCGTAGGTGTGGGTTTAGTGATTGCCTCTTTGATGTTCATGAAAAAAATGGGTGATGTCACCGCACAAGATTCAGATGTTAAACCTTTGAGTGAGGAAAAAGCATGGTCTGATGAAATGAGTTTCCCTAAAGAATTAAAAGAACATGTGGCAGTAAAACACGTCAAAGGACCATTGTTCTTTGGTTCAACCAGTGAATTCCATGCACTGTCAAAGCAAATTTCTGACAATGCTAAATACGTCATCATGCGTATGGAAAGAGTAAACTACATGGATCAGTCTGGTTTATACACCATGGAAGATGTGGCCATTGACCTGGTTCAAAAAGGTAAGAAAATTCTGTTGATTAATATTCCAGAACAACCACAGTATATGTTGGAACGCATTGATTTAATTCCAGATGTTATTCCAAAAGAGCAAATGTTTGAGACCTTTGAAGGGGCTCTTGAATGGATTAAAGCTGATCAAAATAATTAATACTAATATAATAATTTTTAATACTGAGAAATAATATGAAAACACAAACTAAAGAAATGCAAGGTAGTTTATCACCCAGTGATGCTTTTAATATGTTGGTTGAAGGCAATGAAAGGTTTCAAAACAATTTAAAAGCACAAAGAAATTTGCAAGAGCAAGTACAACAAACCAGTACAGGTCAATTCCCATTTGCTGTTGTGCTGAGTTGTATTGATTCCCGCGCACCAGCTGAATTGGTCTTTGATCAGGGCATTGGTGATATTTTCAGTGCCAGAGTGGCTGGTAATGTGGTTAATGAGGACATGCTTGGTTCAATGGAGTTTGCATGTAAAGTTGCTGGAGCGAAAGTGATTGTGGTTATGGGTCACAGTAAATGTGGAGCTGTGACCTCAGCTTGCAAACATGTTGAGCTGGGTAACATCACAGCAATGCTTGGTAAAGTGATGCCTGCTGTTGAAGCACTTGGCGTAGAGGGCGAAATGAACGAAGAGCAAATCGAAAAAGTAGCTCATCTCAATGTTGAACTTTCTATTGAAAGAATCAGAAATGAGAGTGAGATATTGGCTGAAATGGAAAAAAATGGAGAGATTAAAATAGTCGGTTCCATGTATGATATTTCAAATGGTGTTGTAACATTTATGTAAATCGTTCAACTGCACTTGCTTAAGTTAAAAAAGAAGGGTCGATTCGGCCCTTTTTTTATGGACAAAATTCATCGGCATCATCAGATTACCATCTAATGTTCATGCCTTCTTCATCCAATTGCCATACAAATTTTTTAAAATGCCATAATTTTTATTGGAGAAGATAATGTTTAAAAAAATCAGTGTGGTTCTTGCCATGATATGTAGTAGTTATGCTCAGGCAGATATTGCCTTAAATAAGTTAACAACAGTGCATACCAATTTGGGTGCTGGCTCTGGGGAAATATCCAGTTATGACAAAGTTTCACAACGACTGTTTATGATCAATTCTGACTTTGGTTCATTTTCAATTGTTGATATCTCTAACCTTGAACAGCCAGTAAAAGTGTCGACAATTGATGTCAGTGCTATCGGTAACAGCATCACCAGTATTTCTGTATTCAATGGCTTGGTGGCTGTTTCAATTGCAGCGCCAATAGTTACTGACAATGGTACGGTGGCTTTTTATGATGTTAATGGTAAATTGATGAATCAGCTAACTGTTGGTGCTTTGCCAGATATGCTGACCTTTACTCATCAAGGAAATAAAATATTGGTGGCCAATGAAGGAGAGCCAGATAAAGGTGTTGATCCTGAAGGTTCAATCAGCATAATTGATTTAACTAACGGAGTGAATCAGGCAAGCGTTACATCATTGGGGTTTGTTGATTTTAATAATGGGCAACCTCGTGCAGGTGAATTACCAACAAATACCATCATTTTTCCAAACAACGAAGTCAGCCAAGATCTCGAACCAGAATACATTTCGGTATTACCAGATGACAGTAAAGCGTTTGTGACCTTGCAAGAAAATAACGCAGTAGCGGTAATTGATTTGAATGCTGAATCAATTCAATCCATTTATGCTTTAGGTTTTAAGGACCATAGTTTGCTGGGCAATGAAATCGATCCCAGCAATGAGGATGGGCCCGGAGAAACTGGTAGCATTGCCATAACCAATTGGCCTGTTTTTGGCATGTATCAGCCTGATGCCATTGCATCTTATCAAATCAACGGTGTGCCATATTTTCTCACCGCTAATGAAGGTGATGCAAGGGATGAAGATGAACGGATTAAAAATTTATCATTAGACCCACAATTATTTCCCAATGCAGCGAGTTTACAAAATGATGCTCAATTAGGTCGGTTGAAAGTCAGTACAATATTGGGAGATGATGATAAAGATGGTGAATTTGAAAAATTGTATTCTTATGGTGCGCGTTCATTCTCCATTTGGAATGCAAATACTGGTAATCAGGTTTATGACAGTGGTAGCCAAATGGCACAACAAATTGCATCACAAACTCCAGATGTTTTTAATGCCGATGAAGGGTTGAGTAGTAATTTTGATGATCGCAGTGATGACAAAGGTGCGGAACCTGAAGGTATTGTAGTTGCTAATTTAGGAGATAGATATTATGCTTTTGTTGGTTTGGAGCGAGTGGGTGGTGTCATGGTTTATGACATTACAAACCCGCAATCAGCGCAATTTGAAGTGTATCAGCCTTCAACTGATGGCGATAGGGCTCCTGAAGGTATTGTGTTTATTCCAGCACAAGATCACTCGAGTCAAAAAAACCTACTGCTGGTCAGTCATGAAGAAAGCGGCACGATTGCCATTTATGAAGTGATTGACCGAGTTTTTATCAATGGTTTTGAATAATTGAATTGCAGTTAGTGCAGTATTTATACATCCAACGTCGAGTCATGGAGATGACTGACGTTGGAATGATTTAAAGTATTTTTTATTGATTGAAGCAAATGGCTGATATTAATCAGTCGTCAAAAACCAAGCCATCATTTTTAGAAGTGCCCATTGAAGAAATGAATAACATAATTCCAACTACAATCAACCCTCCAACGAAAATATAAGCAGAATAGGTATATTCACTTTGATTCAATGCGATATTATCAGCATGTGCTACTTCACCAACATGTGACATTTTCATTGCAAGCATTCCTGTGTAATGCATCCCGCATACCGCAATACCCATAACTAATGCGCTGCCAATGCGTTGAAAGTTTCCTCGTAAATTAAATGCAAACCACAAAGCAGCTATAGCAGCAATAATTGCAATGATAACCGATAATATTACCAGTGTTGTATCGTATATAACAGTACCTGGCATGATCATTGATGCCATACCTGTATAATGCATTGCACAAACTCCCAAACCTGTGATCACGCCACCTGTAAGAAGTTTAATTACACTTGGTGTGCCTCTTCCAACAATAAAAAGACCAATGGCACAGGCAAAAATTGCGAAAATCATGGACACAATTGTCAGTCCCAAGTCATAACTTACAGGAACATGCATGTTGACTGCCATCATGCCAATATAATGCATTGACCAAATAGCAACAGCCCCAATTGCAATCGATGACATCATCAGTGAGCTAATAAGGTTTGCACCAGGTTTTGCCGAAGGTATTTTAATGGCAATATTAAGGCCAGCATATGATCCGCATACAGCAATCACATAAGACAGTGCAACAAGTGTATAGTTAAATTCAATTTCGTTCATCTAGTAAACATACTCCTAATGGGTTGGTGGATTAATAAAGTTTGTGGTGATTGTATCAATACCTGAGTGTATAAACACATTCACCGGTTGTTTTCGAGCCGCAGATTTGTTCATTAGCATCAACTCTACCAACCGCTTTATTGGGTTGTAAAAAGCCTTTAATGTAACCAGTAATAAACTCGCATGCAGATTCCTCATTATTGTGCATGGCACAAAACGGGCAATTAAGCAGTGTTATTTGTTTATCTGTCATGTCAATTCTGCAAAATTCTTCAAGAGCGGGTTTGAGTTCTCTGTGCAATGTTTTTGGTAACTTTAAAGGACTACCCAATGAATAACTTCTCTTGTAAACGCTGGCGCCAATTTTCTCACCCAGAGACTGCAACTCAAAAGCCCTACTTGAACTGTCCAGTGATTTTCCGTAATCTTTAATTAATTCAGCTATTTTGGGATAATTACTACCAATTTTTTTAAGAACAATCTTTTGATTGCTTGTATTGATATTTTGAGTGCTCTCATTGTTATTTTGAGCAGGCATCTGACGGATGGGCTCATCCATGACAGAAAAATTGACCAGCTCACAGTTATCTATGGCCAATAAATCATTATAAATCTGTTCTTTAGTGAGTGAGGCGTTGCTGGTTGCTGTTATTTCTACCAAATTACCAGTGGCATCACTGTTGGATAGTTTTTGTTTGTTGATTTTGTATCCTGCATTCATTAAATGTAAAACAACATGTGATGAGAGTATACTTTTTGATGACGTTTTTAATATGCATTCAAATTTCATAGAGAACAAAAAATATTTAATTGAGCAAATTAGTATAACCATAATTAATAAAAAATCAAGATGTAATCTAAGGATGTAATCAAATTTAAATAAACAGTTCAATCACGCCGCACATAAACCGACTTTTGACTATAGTTTGATCAACCCTGAATTGTCAATTAAATCATTGAGTGACAATTGAGTGACAATACTCAAATCAATTTTTATATATCATGCACTGTAAAAAAACATTATTCAATAATGTGAAATTTTGTAATTATAAATAATAAATTAATGAGAGACCTCAGCATAACCCAAAGATTATTTTAGAAAATGTGATTGATCATCCA
>CAYGTC010000075.1:0-20606 GCA_964352735.1 uncultured Alcanivoracaceae bacterium
CCATAATCTTCTGTTGTGATACAGTTCATCCCAGTGCCCTACCTCAGTGTAGTATTGCTCCAATGTTGTAACTAAACTGTTATGAAATTGTTGATCAATGGCTTTTCTATAATTGAAAAAACCTTTATTGAAACCACGTTGCATATTCAATGCCATGGCGATAATCATGATGGTGGTCAGCAATAGAAGAATCAACAGCACTTTTATTTTGATGGACAACTTTATCATGTTTTTAACTATAGAGCACCTGTGATCATTTATCAATGATGTGATTTTTTATATTCACTTTGCGGAATAATAAGTTTGGCTACTCTACTATAAAAAAGTGCAAAAAATATGAAGTTTATTAGTCGAAAATGATATTAACCCAGCGATGAAATATATTTTGTCGCCGGGTTAATAATGGTTTGTTTATTGACTCAACAATGTCATCGCCGTAAAATGGTTACTCTTATCAATTCTCTCTTTTGCATGCGTAAAATTATTCACATTGACATGGATTGTTTTTATGCTGCTGTTGAAACGCGTGAAAACCCACAACTCAGAGGCCTTGCTGTCGCTGTTGGTGGTAAACCTGAAAACAGGGGTGTAGTTGCCGCTTGTAATTATGAAGCCAGGGCTTTTGGCGTGCACTCTGCCATGCCAATGTCACAGGCGATTAAAAAGTGTCCTGAATTGATCATGTTACCGGTGAATATGTCTTTGTATAAGCGTATTTCTGTAAAAATTCAGGCCATGTTTAATGAATATACTGACTTGGTACAACCTTTGTCTCTTGATGAGGCTTTTTTGGATGTCAGTGATTGTCAACAATTCCATGGCAGTGCCACTTTGATAGCTCAAGCAATCAGAAAAAGAATATCTGATGAACACCGTCTTAACGCCTCTGCTGGCATTGCTCCAAATAAGTTCTTAGCGAAAATCGCCAGCGATTGGAATAAACCCAATGGACAATTTGTCATTACGCCGAATGATGTTGCGAGTTTTGTTATTGATTTACCTGTTAAGAAGATTTTTGGAGTGGGAAAAGTCACCAATAAAAAGATGATTTCATTGGGGTTACACACCTGTGGTGATTTGCAAAAGTTGTCTCAAGCAGAACTTCAACATCATTTTGGTAAATTTGGTCATCAGCTTTATTATTTAGCAAGGGGCATTGATGATCGGCCTGTTTCGGTTGATGGCATTAGGAAATCCATCAGCATTGAGGATACTTTTGTTAAAGATCGAGTTGATTTAGCAGCGTGCTTAAATGAAATAGATCGGCTGTATGATATGCTGATTCCTCGATTGGCTGCCAGTCAAAAGAAACGCCAGTTGCCAATTAAAGCGCTGTATGTCAAGTTGCGATTTGACAACTTCAAAACCACTACTGCACAAACCATCAGTTCTCACCCTGAGGTATTCACTTACCAGCAATTAATACGAACAGCATGGAATCGAGGCAAAAGACCAGTGCGTCTGATTGGGCTGGGCATACAGTTTAATGATGAAAATGCAGTCAGACAATTGGATTTACCTTTATAAATCGTTAAAATCATATGTTTTCTTTTGTGTGAAGCTTTTATATATGATTTTTGCCCCAGAATGGAGTTTTACCCTAAAACCATTCGGTTACAAATTTTAGTCTCAACAATGTTGAGTTAACACATTATGTTATTTAATAGACAAGGAGCCTTATTTGAAATTATTTTATGGTAGACTCACAATGGTGCTTATTTTGACTCTTTTCATAAGCTCTTGCCAACTGTTTTCATCTAAAGTACAGCAACAAACGCCTGTCAAAGATGCCACTATTGATGAACAAATCAACCCCAGCGACCACCAAATGTCCGTCATTGAGACAGTGCCTTTGATGAACAATGCGACACGCAATTTATTTAACCAAGCCCATGATCATTATGATGACAATGATTTTGATGCGGCTACCAATGCTTTGGAGCGAGCTTACGAAATCCAACCTACATCTCCACAAATAAGTCAGTTTTTAGCTGAAATATATTTACACAAAGGTGATTTTGATCAGGCCCATTATTGGGCCGGTGTAGCCACTAAGAATGGCCCTTCCAAAGGCAAAACTTGTGAAAAATCTTGGCGAATACTGGCTCTGGCTGCTGGGCAGCTTGGTTATTATGCTCAACAGGAAAAAGCACTGAATCAAAAACAGCAGTGCGTTCTTAAGGCTGGCAATAGGTTTTAATATGACGGTTATTGATATTCTTGGTGAAAATGGCGTCTTTTCAGAAAAATTACCTGGGTTTAAGGTCAGGGATGTTCAATTGGAGTTGGCTGATAAAATCATCGAAACCATCGATAATGATGGCACTTTGATTGCAGAGGCTGGCACTGGCACTGGCAAAACTTTTGCTTATTTGGTACCTGCTATCATTAAAGATAAAAAAACCATTGTTTCAACTGGCACCAAAAATCTGCAAGAGCAATTGTTTTACCGTGATTTACCCAAAGTATTAGAAATCATGGGCTTAAAACCTAAGATTCGTTTGTTGAAAGGCCGCGCCAATTATTTGTGTGAACACCGCATGCACAAGGCTTTACATTCGAGGATCGCTCACAATCCTGATTTGGCTCAACCTTTACAATTGATTGAAAAGTGGTCTCATCAAACCACTGTTGGCGATAAAGCTGAATTAGAAGATGTACCTGAAAATGATTTGATCTGGCGACATGTAACATCAACTGCGGAAAACTGTTTGGGTTCAGAATGCCCAAGTTATACCGATTGTTTGGTGATGAAAGCCAGAAGAAAAGCCCTTGAAGCGGATATCTTGGTCGTTAATCACCATTTATTATTTGCTGACATGTCGTTAAAACAAGAGGGTTTTGGTGAGCTTTTACCGGATGCCGAAGTGATTATTCTGGATGAAGCGCATCAAATACCTGAGATTGCTTCAAAATTTTTCAGTCACAGTTTTTCATCCTATCAATGTCAGGAATTACTCAATGACATGGCCAAAGAGGCAGGAGATGTCACTGGAGCATTTGCGACCATTTCCAAACAACATCAGTGGGTAGAACAAGCTTTACGCGACATCTATTTGCAGTTTTCTCAGGCACCTGAGTCTGAAACTTTATCGAATTTATTAGAAAACACCAATAATTATGAACATTTAGAGTTATTGAAAGAAGCCTTGGCCGACCTCGCTGAAGCGCTAAAACCTGTTGCAGCACAATCCAAAGGACTGGAGTCTTGTTTTATACGCAATGAAGCTTTGGTGGTTTTTCTTGAAGAATTGTTGGGAACAACCAAAGCAGAATTTATTTATTGGTATGAAAACCGCAATAAATTTTTTGTTTTTCATAAAACCCCGATTGATATTGCTGATCCTTTAACCGAGTTCAGAGAAAAGAATACTGCTGCCTGGATTTTAACTTCTGCAACATTGGCCGTGAATAAATCTTTTGCCCACTTTCAAACTGAAACTGGTTTTTTTGACAGTGAAACACTGTTGGTTGACAGCCCTTTTGACTATGAAAAAAATGCCTTGGTTTATGTACCCAGTGATGTTCCTGAAGCCAATGATTATGGTTTTAATGATGCTGTATGTGAGCATGTCTTACCTTTAATTGAGCAAACCAAGGGTGGCGTTTTCTTTTTATTTACCAGTCATCGAGCTTTGAATAATGCCGCTAAGTTTTTTCATGAACATCTAGATAAACCGTTATTTGTCCAAGGTCAAGGCAGCCGCCATCAAATCTTGTCTGATTTTCGCGATGCTGGTAATGGAGTCTTATTAGGGGCTGCCAGTTTTTGGGAGGGCATTGATGTTGCTGGAGATAACTTGTCATGTGTGATCATAGACAAATTGCCTTTTGCTCATCCTGATGATCCTGTTCTTCAGGCCAGGATAAACCGCATTGTAGAAAATGGCGGCAACTCTTTTTTTGATTATCAATTGCCCAAAGCGATCATTGCGCTGAAACAAGGTGCTGGTCGACTCATCAGGTCTGAATCTGACAGGGGTATTTTGGTGATTTGTGATAAAAGAATCATGACCAAATCCTATGGAAGACAATTCATTAACAGCCTGCCAAAAATGCGCAAAACCAATCGCAGAGAGAAAATTTTCGCCTCTTTTGCAAAAATTTAACGACTATTGTAAGATAATTTCATAATTTGAGCTTTTCTTAGTTCATGAGGGGTTCTTCATACTAAAATATTAGTATATAATATTTAACCATAAGATGTAATGAGCACACCCTCAAACTTATCAATACTAATGGCCCATTATATCTATTGGCCTGTATGAATATTAATATATGTTGACGAAACTGTAACTCATTATGACAACTATCTATACCAGAACTGAAAAAGGCAATCAGGAAATTAAAAAGCGCACGTACAAACTTAATCATGTACAGCGATTTATCCTGCTTATGGTTGATGGCAAAATATGTGCAAATGAAATCATTTCTTCATCTTTAGAACATTGGAAACCAGTACAATGTTTGTTTGAACTTGAGAATCAGGGGTTTATTGAAAATATTGATCCAGATGCCTCTAAAGCTGCCAATATCAGTCCTTTGAAACAAAGCTTAATTGAAATCATTGATAAATATTTACCAAAAGATAATCAAAAATTGGTGAATAGAATTTTAAATGCAGAAATGAAAAGAAAGTCCATTTGTGACGCCATTGACAGTAATAGCATTTATGTCAAGGTCACCCAATCCAGCCATATTGCACAAAAGTTAAAAACAACCAGTTATAAAGTTGTAGGTGACTCAGCTGAAGTATGAGTCAATGTTTAACGATAGATTGATGAATAGAAGAAGGCCTGTTAAGCATCAATATCAGGAATCAACATGCTTTCTATTTTGCTTATGTTGTCTTTGATTCTGAGTTTTCTTTTTTTTAATCGTTGAATTTTAAATTGATCAGGATGATTGGATGAGGTCATATCATGAATAATTCCATCCAGATCCCTGTGCTCGCTTTTAAGTTCTAAAAGCTGTAATTCTAGGGTTTTACTATCAAACTCTCTCACTCTTTTATTTACCACCAGCCCACTAAAATTATAATATAACATTTTTATGATATTTCACAAGCAGGATGTTAATCAGTGAATAAAAAGCTTTGAAAATTTTACAATAACTTCTAACTCGAATATTTCATAATAGAATGGATTTTAGTTAAAAATGGCAAAATAGATTGGAGAAGTATCACTTCAATGCCAGTTATTTATGGCTTTGAAACAATTTTATTCAATATAATGAATAAAATTAATACGAATTTGTGGTGGTGTGTTTGCGCTTTTAATGATTAGCTACCTTGGACACTTGCGCAATATTAATCAATTCCCTTGCAAAAGAATCATCCGTACTGCGTTGCACAGAAGAAACTTCCTTGGTGCTCAATTTGGCTGTTACACAGTTGTCGTAAGGGCTGTTTTGTAAGGATTTTACATTCCTAAGAACTTGAGCATGCAAAGATGATTTAGATAATTTACGCATAGATTGAATATTTCAATAGACTTATGCACCATTTTCTTCTAAAACCTTCGTAAAGTCAATAAATAGCGCATCAAAAACTCGACAACACACTTCACTACCAATCCTTAGAAAAGGTATCATACCATTGTTCATGCAATTCATTACTGATACGAGTCAAGATTAATTTAATGGCGTCATTGCCTGGGTCAGCAAGAAAAATATGGTCTTTTTGCAAAGTTGATGAGTAGAATGAACACAGGCCAACAATGTTTTTATTGTCTTGATTAAAAATAATGGGAAAAGAAGCCAAGAATGATAACGGTTTATTGCCTTGTATTTTTTGTATCTCTGGTATTAGGCCTGTGCCTTCAAGACCAAAATCATCTTCAAGGTATTTTTTGCTCCATAATATTGGTGCACACCTTCGGTAGGCTCTGCCAACAACGCCTCTACCAACAATAATACTCAAACCTCTATCCCCATTGCCTTTCAATGAATGTAATAAACCATTCTTATTGAAATAATGCACTGATAATTGAAAATGGTCTTTGTCATAAAATTCTTCTAAATTATACTCTTTGGTATTATTTTTATTTTTGATGGCCACACTTATCATATTTGAATAGGCTGCAAATATTCTGGATATGCTTTTCAGTTTACTTAAATCATTGTTGATGACATAACCGGCAAATTTTTCTCTAAAGAGTTTTAAGCGATTTAACTGTTGCGGATTTAATGTCGGCCTGAGTTTCCAGCGCAAACTGTAATATACATGAGGTATGGGGTTGTTCACAGTGAGAATAAACAAGCCAAACTGATCGGTTTTCCTTAAACTGATTTTATTGTCGTTTTTCATCTCAGATTCTAATTCTCTGTAATTATCTGAGTCTGGCCTGATCGGATTTTTATAATCCGAATCACAGGTTTCTTTGAGGTTCCATACCACAACATCTACTTCGCTTGATAATGGCGCTAAAGACAATTCCGCAAATTGTAAAACCAATTCATACTTTGCTGTGTTATATTTACTTGAAATGGTCACATATTCGTAGCTTCTTTGGCTTTTTTCTAAATTTTCAGCCGACTCTAAATATCCATAAATGTCCTCATTTTCAACTTGGTTATTGGCATACATGTTGGCAGCTTCATATTGGATTGACAATGATTTGGTACCAACATCAATGTTATTGTTTTGGTATTCGGGAGCAAAATACTCCTGTAAATCATTATTGTGTTGCGATATACACCTTAAATCCCTTTCAATATACTCAATGTTATCAAGATGAGGATCAACAGATTCGGCTGTAAAAATAGATTCAACTCTACCGGGGCCTATTTTCAAATCTTCGTTCAATGAATATTTTTCTATACCGGGTTTTAATTCTATATTTTCCCATGAAGTTACTACAGAAGCGCTGCCATCGTCTCTGACCCTTACACATTTACTTTTGGAGCTGATAAATTTAATGTCTTGATTGATAGCAGAACAAGAGAAGGTGGCTTTATTGAAAACAAATTCATAAAGGTCTTTCTTTGCCATTGATCTGAATTGAAAGTCATCACTGATGTTTCTTTGAAAGGTCTCTAACATGCAGCTTTGTTGATTGATTTCTAAAGACTTATATTCAGAAGGTTTACCTTTGAAGGATATGCTGTTTGCACATGCTGAAACACATAGGTATTTTAATGAGTCACTCAACATTAAGTTTTTAATGCTATATAAAGCTGACTTATGATGGTGACCATGCAAGATAAAATCTATATTACTATTTGCTAATACATTGGTAACTTGAACGGCATTTTTTAATACCATGAATTTTTCTAGTGCTTGATCTTTATGAGATATTGCCAAGGGCAAAGGGTGATGATGCATGAAAGCAATTTTAACCAATGGTATGCCACCTATGCTTTTGTAAAGGTCATCAAATGTCTTAATTTGTTTGTTTGGTCTTTTGACATAACCTTGTGCAAACTGAGGGATTTTTTTGCTCCATCGATCATGAATACTGGTAGAATCTATTGGAAACAGTGCCAATTGAGTTTTCTCATAAATCTCCAAGCACAGTTCTTTTAACCTTTCTTGATAAGGCTTTTTCTTAAATGGCAATAAAAATTTGTGGCCGTTTTTGTCAAATAATTTATTCTTATACCTCACTATGGTGATGTCATTTCCATAATAGTAACGATCATGATTACCTGGTACTGTAATAATGTATGCTGGACATTCATTATCAATATGTTCTATCAATTCATTATAAAAACTCTGAAGCAGCTCTCCGAATTTTACAAAATGGTTTTGAATCGGATTATCAAGCATGTCTCCTGTAATGATGACTATCACTGCACTGGTTCTTTTGCTATTAACCGAAGCGATAATATGGCTGGTTAATTGATCCCAGTGATCTTCCCAGTTAGATGTATCTTCACCGTAATGTAAATCAGATATGTGAAAAATTTTCTTAATTGAATTTTCTGGCATAGGGATGAGTGGGTGGGATACGTTTTAGTTAAGATATATGACTATACAGAGTCTACAATATAGTCATGTGTAAATCAATAATAAAAAGATATGTCATTTTTCTCAAAAATACAATGCCATTTCATCTTTTGTGTATATTTCAGATGTATTATTGACCCGGCACCACTATAGATTGGGTTTAGGTTAATAAATCGACTTCCAAGATTTGTGAAGGTTTAGTTTTTAGGTCTTTTACTTAATCTTTAACATTAATTCTGGTGTATTTTTAGTCTGTTTTTCAGACAACTGATTTTCTAGAGAAGTGAAGTTGAAACTGGCTAAATCGGCTAAGTGAGATGGTACAATATTTTGAATGGCATTGAATATTGAGTCCACTCGTCCTGGCGTTTCCTGATCCCACTGATTGAGCATTTTTTTTATGTTTTGCCTTTGTAAGTTCTCTTGTGAACCACATAAATTGCACGGGATGATCGGATACTGCTTGATTTCAGCATATTGTTTGATGTCGCTCTCACGGCAGTATGCAAGCGGACGAATAACCACATGTTTTTTATCATCAGTGATAAGTTTTGGTGGCATTGCTTTCATTTTACCTCCAAAAAACATGTTCAAAAAAAGTGTCTCAACAATGTCGTCTTTATGGTGACCAAGCGCAATTTTGGTCGCTCCGAGTTCTGATGCCGTTCGATATAAGATACCGCGTCGCAATCTTGAACATAAACCACAAGTGGTTTTTCCTTCTGGAATGATTTCAGTAACGATGCTGTAAGTGTCCTCATTGATGATATGAAAATCTACACCCTCATCACTTAAATAGTTTGGTAGAACATGTTCTGGAAAACCAGGTTGCTTCTGATCCAAGTTAACTGCAATTATTTTAAAATCAATTGGAGCAACGCGATTTAAGTGCCGCAGTGCAGACAACATCGTATAACTATCGGCGCCTCCTGACAGACAAACCATTACCACATCACCTTCTTGAATCATTGAAAAATCAGTGACTGCAATGGCACACTGTTTGAATATTTTTTTCTCAACTTTCATTTGATTTTCTCTGAGTTTGTCCATTTGTCGATTATATGAGGCCTCTGCATAAGTCTAGGTCTTTGGGAAAAAGAAATGCAGTACTCACAAACTTAATTGAGTATAAGCACTCATTTCAACCGGCAGTTTGATACTTAATCTTTTGTGTCTGATGAACCTGCCAGGTTCTTTTTGTTGCTTTTTTTGAAATCAGTTTCATACCAACCTGTGCCTTTCAATCTAAAACCAGCAGCAGAAATTTGTTTTTTTAAAGTATCTTCTCCACACGTTTCACATTTTGTCAGTGGCGCATCGTTGATTTTCTGAAGTTTCTCTAAGCTATTACCACATGATTGACATTGGTATTCATAAATTGGCATCTGAATGTTTTCCTCTGTTACTGGTAAGCATTTTCAATCAATTGAATGAAAACGCTCATTTTAAACCATTATTCAATAATAACGGCCATATTATCTCAATGGCCACTATTATTGGGGTTTTTCTGTTTAAATCAAGATTTTCTGAAATTAATCTGTCCATTTACATAGGTGACATGAATGTGGTCACCATTGCTGAACTGTCCTGCCAATAAAGCTTTGGACAACGGATTTTCTAAAGTATCCTGAATTGCACGCTTCAATGGCCTTGCGCCATAAACCGGATCATAACCTCTATCGCCAATGTGATCCAAGGCTGATTTATCAACTATTAAGGTCATTTCTCTGCTTGACAACCTTTTTGCCAATGACTTAATTTGCAGTGCTGCAATTTTGCGAATATTGTCTTTACTCAATGGGTGAAACACCACAATGTCATCGACACGATTGATAAACTCTGGTCGAAAATGTCGACCTACAACCTCCATTACCGAGTTTTTCATATCATCGTAGTTGTCCTTGATTTTTTCTTGAATGATATCTGCCCCAAGATTTGAGGTCATGATGATCACTGTGTTTTTGAAATCAACAGTCCTACCTTGCCCATCTGTTAATCGACCATCATCCAGTACCTGTAACAAAATATTGAACACGTCATTGTGGGCTTTTTCCACTTCATCCAGTAAAATCACTGAATAAGGTTTACGTCTGACGGCTTCTGTCAAATAGCCACCTTGTTCATATCCCACATACCCTGGAGGCGCGCCTATCAAACGTGCTACAGAATGTTTTTCCATGAATTCTGACATATCTATTCGCACCATTGCCTCACTGGTGTCAAATAAAAATTCAGCCAATGATTTACACAACTCGGTTTTTCCAACACCAGTGGGCCCGAGAAATAAAAACGAACCAATGGGTCGATTCGGGTCCGATAACCCTGCACGAGAACGCCTGATTGAATCGGAAACAGCAACAACAGCTTCATCTTGCCCTATTAATCTTTGGTGAATGATTTCTTCCATTTTTAACAATTTATCTCGCTCACCAGCAAGCATTTTATTGACCGGTATACCAGTCCATTTTGCAACAACTTCTGCAATTTCTGCCTCTGTTACTTTGTTTCTCAATAAGGTAAACTCTTGTTGTTCTGCGGCTGTGGCTTTTTCGATCTGTTTTTCTAATTCAGGAATGTCTCCATATTGAATTTTAGAGATTTTCGCATAATCATTTGAACGCATGGCTGTTTCCAAATCAGCTTTGGCTTTTTCCAACGCTTCTTTGAGGTGTGTTGTTCCTGCCACAGCTGCTTTTTCTGCTTTCCAAACCTCATCTAAGTCAGAAAATTCACGCTCCATGTGCGCAATTCTGTCAGATAAGTCTTGCTTACGTTTCTTTGATGCATCATCTTTTTCTTTTTTTAAGGATTCCCTCTCGATTTTCAGTTGAATCATTTTTCGTTCAAGTTGGTCCAACTTCTCAGGCTTGGAATCAATTTCCATGCGGATTCGACTGGCTGCTTCATCCATCAAGTCAATGGCTTTGTCGGGTAGATTTCGATTGCTGATGTATCGGTGTGATAAGTTGGCCGCTGCCACAATCGCTGGATCTGTAATTTCTACACCATGATGCACTTCATAACGTTCATTTAAACCGCGCAAAATGGCAATGGTATCTTCAACAGAAGGCTCATCAACATGGATTTTTTGGAATCTGCGCTCAATGGCTTTATCTTTTTCAACGTACTCTCTATACTCATCCAATGTTGTAGCACCAATGCAATGCAACTCGCCTCTTGCCAAAGCTGGTTTCAGCATGTTACCAGCGTCCATTGATCCCTCTGCCTTGCCAGCACCGATCATGGTGTGTAATTCATCGATGAATAATATGACTTGTCCTTCTTGTTTTGATAAATCTTTGAGTAAAGCTTTAAGGCGTTCTTCAAATTCTCCACGAAATTTTGCACCCGCAATCAATGCACCCAAATCAAGTGATAAAAGCCGTTTGCCTTTAACACCCTCTGGCACTTCATTATTGACAATACGCTGTGCCAAACCTTCAACTATTGCAGTTTTACCAACGCCTGGAGCGCCAATCAATACTGGGTTGTTTTTGGTTCTTCTTTGCAATATTTGTATCAAACGACGAATTTCTTCATCTCTACCAATCACTGGATCCAGTTTGGTTTGCTCTGCTCTGGCAGTCAAATCCAGCGTATATTTTTCTAAAGCGCCTCTGTTTTCCTCTGCATTTTGTTCGTTGATGGTCTCTCCTCCTCTTATTGTTTCAATAGCTTTGCTGATTTCAGATTCATTTGCCCCAGCTTGCTGGAGTGCTTTCGCAGTTCTGTCTTTAACCTGCATAACGGCCAATACAAACAATTCACTGGCAATGTATTTGTCATTTCTTTGTTGGGCCAGTTTATCACTGATGTTGATCACTCTAACCAAATCATTGGACAGATTAATTTGGCCTTCATTACCCGTAACGGTCGGCAATGCAGACATATTTTTTGTTAATTGCTGAGTCAATTGATCAATATCAACCCCTGCCTTTACAAGTAAAGACTTTGTACTGGCACCTTGTTGTTCCAACAGTGCGTACAATACATGGGAAGTTTCAACCATGTTATTGCCTCTGGCTACAGCTAATGATTGTGCTTCGCTTAAGGCCTGTTGAAAATTGCTCGTCAATCTATCTTGTTGCATATTTTCACCTATTTTGTTAGTTATCTGACTTGTAAATATGGCTTAATGATGAAAAATCAATTGCTTAACACTTACTGTAATCAGTTACTTTGACTCGCCAACTTGATCATCAGCCTCATTAATCAGGATATTTCATCATAGAATGGATTTTAGGGTAAAAATCGATTTTTTTACCGATTTGATGAAATATCCGGGTTCAGCCAAATCATACTGGCCATACGACCAGTTTCAGAGTCTCGACGATAAGAATAAAACAAAGATTTATTACCATGAGTACAATAAGGTGACTGCGCAATGGTTTTAACATTCAAAGCATTAAGTTGCGTCACTGCAATTTGTTTTAGATCTGCATGCCAACCCGTCTTTTTATGTTGATAAAAACAATGAGCTAAATGGGGGTTTTTATTGACAAAACGTTGTCTGAATTCTTCATCAACCCTGTAAGGTTGATAGGAGATGCAAGGACCAAGCCAGCAGCTAAGTTCACTGGGTTCAATACCAAATTTACCGATGGCTTTACCCAAAATATCTGCATGTAGGCTTCTCCAACCACAATGAATGGCTGCTACCATTGTTGCTGATTTATCAGCCAATAATACAGGTAAGCAATCAGCGGTTAATATCGCACAAATGATGTTTGGTTTTCTGGTAAAACAACCATCTGCTGAAGTGTGACCGTGTTCATTTGGGACATCAGTATATTCGACTATCTGATTACCATGCACTTGTTGCATAAAAACTGGTAAGTGCGGTAAATCATATTTTTGAGACAGTAAACTCAGATTACTCTCGACATGAGGATCGCCGCTAAAACAACCAAAATTCATGCTGTCATAAGGTTTATTACTGTGTCCGCCAATACGAGTGGTTTGTAGCGATTGAATGCCTTTATTACTAAATATTTCAGGTTTTATGATCATATGTTACTATTTTTTTATTGTATTTTATTGTACAATTTTTATTAAAAAATGCCTTAATTATAGATATAATATCATTAAACACTACCTTTTTTGATAACACTTGACTATAATCTATGATACTTGACATTTTAATTTATGCAATCATGCCGCTATCAGTATTTGACAAACCACGATTAATGATGTTGGTCATCGCTATGACCATTGTCAGCTGGTCTGTTTGTGCTGAAAAAATGCAAAATGTCATGCCCATCATATCTGCTTTTAATGAAAATCAAGATGATTTGAATGTCATTAAAAGCTCTCCAAATTCATTTGTTGCTCTAGACTTTTCTATACAAAATGCCGAGTCTTGGGATGCAAGAGATAAACCCACAAATCAAGTCTTCAACTGTATCAATGGTGAAGTCATTACTGGTTTTGAGTACGATAATGTCACCATCGAAACTTTTGCAGGCAGTTTCTTTTCTGAAGCTGTGATTTATTTCACTGACTCTAATCGAAATGATGACGGCATTAGGTTTATCATTGGTGCTAACAATCCAAATCCTGGAACAAGCACATTTAATTCAGATGGCATCATTGATATCACTGACTTGGGTGCCGATGACATTGTTTCGCAAAACGATGATAAATTTTTCATGCAATTTTATGAAGAAACTGATGATTTGTCAGGTGTAGTAGATGCACGATACACCAATGGTATTGTTAAAGTCTGGGGCATTGATCTGACACCCAGTGACGATTGCCCTTTCATCAAAGCAGCCGCAGAAGAGCCAAATTTATCTGTTTCATATAACATCAGTCAAACCAGCGATGACATTGTCATCGGAAATTCAATCAGTTATGATATTGCCATATCCAACAACGGAAATGGTGTTGCAACCAATGTTATGATTGAACATGAGCTGTCTCCTAAGTTGTTGTTCTCTGAGTTTTCATGTGACGATGGCAACACATTTGATAATAGTGAAAACACTATGAATGTTGATGATATTGAAGCAAATATGACCCTTAATTGTTCACTTGAAGCCAGCATTACTGCTTTTGGAGAAATCAGTAATAGCATCAATGTTCAAACCGATAATGACAGTGATCTTAGCAACAATTCAATAACCCTCACAATTATGGGCGCAGCTGTAATCATACCTGTTAATAGTGTTTTTGCCCTGCTGATGTTATTTTTAGCAGTTGTTTTTTTCAGCCGAAAGAAGATCAATAAAGTCCATTAAATCTATTGATATTTGATTTGCATAATCAAATATCTGGGTAATATACTTCCCAATCACCATCATCTCCCCCTTGATTATGCCCATCAAAGTCTCTCAACTCTTCTAACAAATCAGAAATATCTTCAGGCAACTCACTACTAAAACTGACTGTTTCATTGGTCTTTGGGTGTATGAATGATAAATATTGTGCATGCAGAGCTTGGCGAGGAAATGATCTGATCACCTCTTTCAAGCCTGGTTCAATCTCTGGAGCTATACGCATGGGGTTACCATAAACAGGGTCCCCCAATAATTGGTGACCGACATAATGCATGTGTACTCTGATTTGGTGGGTTCTTCCTGTTTCGAGATTAACTTTTATACTGGTATAATGCTTAAAATTTTCTATGACATCAAAACGTGTTACAGCTCTTTTACCATTAATCACTACAGCCATTTTTGTACGGTTTTTCAGATGCCTTCCAATTGGCTGATCAATAAGATTACTTTGCGTTAGAACCCCTTTTGATATGGCATAATATTGGCGCGCCACCGTATGATCTTTTAATTGTGATACCAATGAGTTGTAAGCATTGGTATTTTTTGCTACAACCATCAATCCACTGGTCATCTTATCTAAGCGGTGCACTATCCCTGCTCGAGGCAACAAAACTTGTGCATCGTTATGAGCCAACAAGCCATTGAGCAATGTATTATTAGGATTACCTGATCCAGGGTGCACCAATAATCCAGCTGGTTTATTGACGACCATTATATCATCATCCTCAAATACAATATTAAGATCCATTTCTTGTGGTTGATCTGCAACTACACCCTCTATTTGTACATTGACATCAATGTATTCATAACCTTTGAGCTTGTGTTTGGCCTTACAAGCTTTGCTGTCAATCTGGATATAACCACTGGAAATCCATTTTTGTATGCTTCCTCTGGAAAAGTCTGGGAACAACTGTGCAAGATACTGGTCAATACGTATGCCAGCATCTTTCGGCTCAACTCTGTAATTTTGTTTGATTATTTGCGTGTTTTGTTGGTTCATCGCTGTATTTTACAGTATTATGATATCGTTTTTGATTATGGTTCATATATTAATGAGAAAAATCTTCGCTTTATGCCTCATCGTTTTTATGCTTGTAGGTGTTTCTTCATGCAAAAAAAGTGACAAAAAAGAATCTGTTGAAGTTACTAAATTCAGTGCTGAGACCTTATACAATAGAGCAAAAAAATATTTAGACATTGGCTTATGGAGCAATGCCATTATTTCATACAACGGATTAAGAAATCAGTACCCATTTGGTAGATATGCTGAACAAGGCTCTCTTGAGCTGGCTTACGCCTATTATAGAAATTTTGATATGGAACTGGCCATTTCTACGCTTGACAGATTCATTAAAAATTACCCTGCGCATGAACACATTGATTATGCCTATTATTTGAAAGGATTGGTATTTTTTGAAAGTGAGAGAGGCCTTTTACAAAGAGTTAACCCTGATACATCCAAAGACAGGAATCAGGAAAATGCCAAACAGTCTTTTGTTGCACTCAAAGCATTTATTGAAAAATTCCCAAATAGCCAATATGCTGCCGATGCCCGGGAACGCATGATTTATATCAGAAATCAATTAGCGGCTTATGAAGTACAAGTGGCAAAATACTATTTACGACGTAAAGCCTATGTTGCAGCCATTAATCGTACGAAACATGTTGTTGAGTCATATCAAAAAACTGACTCTGTGGCTGATGCTCTTGCCATTATGACTGAATCATATAAACAACTTGGGCAAGATGAGTTGGTAAAATCTACCACAATGATTCTTGAAGCCAATTTTCCTAATCATGGATATCTCCAAGGTGAAAAGATCAACTTGTCTACGCAGTTGATTTCTTTTAAGGATTTTTGGATATTCAGTAAAAAGTCTGACTGATTGAGTGTAATGTAATGGATATTGTTTCAGCAACCATCTTATTGTTTTTGATATTAGATCCACTGGGAAATATCCCTATCTTTTTAAGTTATTTAGAAAAAAGCAAAAAAAGATATAAGGTTCTGGCCAGAGAATTAATTCTGGCCTTGATTATTTTATACATTTTCTTGTTCTTTGGCAGGCAATTCCTTGAGGCCTTACATCTTAAGCAAGAATCTGTAGCCATATCAGGTGCGATCATACTTTTTATCATCGCAATTAGGATGATTTTTCCTAACAGCAAACAATATGCAGAAGAAGAAATTGATGGTGACCCTCTATTGATTCCTTTAGCCATTCCACTGGTCGCTGGACCCTCTATTTTAGCTACACTGATCTTATTGGTTAGTCAATATCCTGATAAGTTGATGGATTTCTCAATCGCATTGTTTATTGCGTGGTTTGCTTCAGCTGTGATTCTTTTTTCAGCCACTGCCATGCAAAATTATTTAGGCAAGAGAGGTATGATAGCCATTGAACGTTTGATGGGAATGGTCTTAATTGCAGTCGCTGTGCAAATGTTCTTAGATGGAATTAAGACTTTTTTAAGCCAAATCTAATATTGATTACAAATCCAGGTTTTTTAATTTATACCACGTCAGTTTTTTCTGCTCCTGATCATTGAGCATTGCCGAGATTTTCGCCAAATGTACGGTACCAGCATCATCTGGTAAACTGACATCGCTAAAGACCAATTGATGGCCATTCAAATGAACCACCATCACCCCATTTGCATGGAGCTCTAGCATATCATCTGTCAATTTAACCCCTTTTGCCAATAGTATTTTTCTCAACAACTCTTTTTCTTCCCGCGAAATACTTGCAGTATTTTCCAATGGCGATACTTCTGTTGACTCTCTTAATTGCCAGTAAGTCAAGTCAAAAACTTCACACATTTGTGAATTCAACTCTATCATGACATATCACTGCGCAATTGATTAATGATTTCCTTTAGCAGCACTGAAACAGCATCAACAAATGCTGATATGGTATTTTCTTTCAGCGCTCTCTCCAAGCGATAGGTTTTGTTGAATGTAATTTGATTGGTTTCATCAGTTACTATAAATTTTAGAGCTACTATGGCCAATTGCTGTTTTTTTTCTAATTCTAAAATTTGTGTATTAAGCGTCGATTTTGTGTATGTCTGAGGTTTTTTATTGAATACTTTTATAAGGTAATTATGCAATAATATTTTTGGCGACTCTAGCCAAAAACTGTGTTGCATTTGAAGCAAGGAACCATCGACATTTTGCGCTACCATCGGTCGATTGCCAATTATTCCCATCGCTGAAGGTCTTTTGACATCTAACGATGGTGTTTTATTAGTCTGCTGCAACAAAGATTCATCAAAGCGATAAAAACGCTTTTCCGGTGCCTTATTAGCTGACAAGGAACATGCACTGAGGTATAAAAACATGGATATGGTGATCATCAATCTCATAAGTCTTCATCCGCTATTTTAGATTTTTTTGAAAAAATCAAACTCGATGGTTTTTTCCTGATTGTCTCCGTGGCTTCATTAATATTCATACTTGCACTTTCAAACTCATTGGCAATGACCTCAACTTTGGCAGCCAATGCATTAAGCATTTTAATGGTGACATTCATGGCTTGTGAAACCTTTTCATCACTGTTAGCCAGCAATTCTTCACCAGATGTAATCAAGCCATCAACGTGTTTAAATGTTTTTTCAACCCAGCCAGATACTGGTGTCAATTGTTCAGAGAGCTGCTCTACATTGACAATGATGTGATTAATTTTTTCGATATTTCCTTCATCAACCAACTGACTCGCAGAATTGACCAACTTGTTCAGATCTTTGATCAATAAATCTGTTGAATCAAGTATTTCAGGAACTTTGGTAGATAGTGACAAAGACAGAGTATCGAGCCTTTCATAAGTTAAGTCTAGTAATGGCGTGATTTTATCTTGATTCAAGGCACTAAAATCATTAGCTAACTGTGATATAGTTGCCATAATATCATCACCTTTCACACCTTTGATTTCACTACCTGGCTTTATGAACTGTTTTTCTACTCCAGAATGAATACTTAATGATGTATCTGATAATAAACCATTCGATTCTATTTTAATGATACTGTCAACTGGTATCTTCCAGCCTTCCAATAAAGTATACTCTGTCTTAAACATCAGTTTTCCACTTATGGCTTGTGGATTTATGCCTTCTATTTGGCCAACTCGATAACCCTCATAATAAACAGGGTTTCCATATCCTAATCCTGTTACATTTTCAAAGTAGCTATAGTAGGAATCAACAGCGTCACTTTTACCACTCATAGAGAGCATCAAAAATAATGCGCTTCCCCCAACGGCCAAAGCAAAAATACCAACTAAAAAATAATTATTATAGACACGCTTCATGAGATTGTATAATTTTCCTGTGTTAAACGTTTGAGATACTCTTCTGGATCAATGGTATCATGCCTTGCTCTTCTTTCAAGTAAATCCTGAACCCTTCTAATTTTTGAACTTTTGACTTCTTCTACAGTTCCCGTCAATAAATTTTTACCCTTATCCAATATGGTGATTTTATCTGCTATTTTAAAGGCAGAGTCTAATTCGTGTGTCACAACCACCATTGTCATGCCCATGGCATCACGCAACTTGAGAATCAAATCATCAATTTCTGAGGCAACTACCGGATCTAACCCTGCTGAAGGCTCATCAAAAAACAACAGTTTTGGATCCATTACAATAGCCCTTGCCAATGCTGCTCTTTTGATCATACCACCTGATAATTGCGAAGGCATTAACTTTTGAAAACCTCCCAAGTTGACCACTTCCAGCTTCATACGGCTGATGATTCGAATGGTTTTTTCATCCAGATCAGTGAACTCTTTAAGTGGAAATGCTATATTTTCACCCACTGTCATTGAAGAAAATAATGCTCCGCTTTGAAATGACACACCTATATTTCTTAATAATTCATTTTTTTCATGAAAACGCAGCTTTCTGAGATCTTTACCCAATACATTAATTGAGCCTGATGTTGCTTCGTATAAGCCCAGTATATGCCATAACAAAGTGCTTTTCCCAGATCCCGAACCACCCATAACAACACGAATCTCCCCTTCTTCGATGCTTAAATCAACACCATCAAGGATTTTACGTTTACCATAGTGGGTCACAAGGTTATCCACCTTAATCAAATTTTTTTTCATATTTTTTGAGTAAAGAAGTAACTAAAAATCATATCAGCAACAACAATATTTGCAATGGATGCGACGACTGCTGTGGTGGTTGCTCGACCAACACCTTCGGCCCCACCTGTCACATTAAATCCTGTGGTTGCTCCAACCAAAGCAATAATGATACCAAATATCACACTTTTAACCAATCCTTGATTGATATCACTGACCATCAATTGGTCAAGTGACTCTTTCAAATAAGCCAATAATGACATATCCAGACTTTCGATACTGAATAAAGCGCCACCCAAAACAGCCATGAAATCTGCACAGATAATCAACAATGGCATCGAAATAATCAATGCCAATAATGATGGCAATACCAAATATCTCACAGGCGCCACACCCATAACTCTCATTGCATCAATTTCTTGAGAAATCACTTGCGAACCAATTTTGGCTGCAATGGCTGCCCCAGAACGGCCTGCAATAATGATGCCTATCATCAATGGTGAAAATTCCCTTGTAACTGATTTAGCAATTGCGCCTATGACTTGTGATTCGGCACCAAAATCAGAAAATGCATAAAGCAATTGTATGGATAACATCACCCCGACGACAAAAGACAGCGTCAGCACGATTGGTAAGGCATCAACACCCATTACTCTGATTTGTTCAAATACTTGAGACAAACGCAATTTTTGCTTATATTTACGCCCCATCACTAGCCAATACATGCTATCCATAAATAGCCTGATAGCAAAGCCAAATCGCTCAACCACCATTACTACTGAGGCACCAACATTTTCAATGGTTGATTTCATAGATTCAAACGATGGTGAAAACTTTGTCAAGTCGCGCTAGTTCCATAATGGCCTTGACTTGTTTACTGGGCTTTGTCAACAGGAACTGTTTTCCATTAGATTTGGAAAATTGTAAGCCTTCAACAAGTGATGCTATACCTGAAGAATCAATATAACTGACTGCTGACAGATCAACAGATACAACTTTATAGGTTTTTAAAGCCGCTAATATTGTTTTTCTTAGTTCTTGAGAATTTGACAGATCGATTTCACCTGATGCAAAAACAACGCAACCATCATCGTTTTTTTCAAAATGAATAGTTTCCATATCACAATTATGATGTATAAGAGCTAATATTTTATCATGAATTGAACACTAACCCGAACATTTCATCAAATCGGTAGAAAAATAAATTTTATCATTAAAGAACAAAGGCTTATATTAACCCTGCTAGATATGATGTTTTGACTTGTCCATCATAATATCGCGAGGATTATGAAAG
>CAYGTC010000076.1:0-20321 GCA_964352735.1 uncultured Alcanivoracaceae bacterium
CTGTCTGGGAATAAATCCAAGCCGTAAACTGTAATAGAAAATATGGTGCCCGGGGTCGGGGGTCCGAAAATTAATTAATTCAATATTTTACACAAATGTGGGACACTTTTTTCTACCGTGTTTTATTGAGTTTTTCCGGAAAAGTGTCCCACCGATTTCGGCGCTGTTTGGTCTTTTTTCGATCTAAATGGAAAAGTGGGACACTCCATTCTCACTCCGCCGCAAACACGCTACCTCTAAAGTTAGACAAGTTAGGGATTACGTCATTGACTTATACGTCATTGACTTATATTGGAGGATGCAAGAACGGTGAAGCAAGCGGTTGTCGAAACACCAGAGTTCATCAAGCGCGCAAGAGCTGTTGGAATGTCAGATGAAGATCGCATGGATGTTATCGACCAACTGGCAACGAGCCCGGAAGCAGGCATCTCACTTGGCGGTGGGTTGCGGAAAGTCCGGGTGGCAAGACGCGGCGGCGGAAAGAGCGGAGGCTATCGTGTGCTCCACTTCTACCGCGCCCCGGACATGCCGCTGTTCTTGCTGACTGTGTTCGCCAAGAACGAGAAGGCGAACATTTCCCGGTCGGAAAAGGCCGACCTGATCAAACTCTGCGACCTGATCGCGGAAACCTATGGAGCAAAGCCATGAGCGACGCATACAAAAGCATCAAGCGGGGCCTCGAAGACGCCCTCGCCCATGCGAAGGGAAAAGACGTTGGCGCGCGCGTACACCAGGTCGAAGTGCCTGAGCCGGACGTTGCCGCCATACGCGCCAGTGCGGGCCTTTCACAAGCCGAGTTCGCCCGCAGCATAGGCGTAGCAGTCGGCACTTTACGTGGTTGGGAACAAGGACGACGCAGACCAGATGGCCCCGCTCGTGTGTTGCTGGCGTTATTGGAGAAGCGACCAAAAATAGTTCAGGAAGAATTGCATAGCTAAGAAACCGAAAAAAGTATTCAAGTTAGTGACGTCTAACGATGTTTCGCTCTAAATGTGTTAAACCATAGAGTGAATAAGCCAACTCATAGATTGACTAGTCTATTCGCTTAGCTTCGTTTTCTAACAACCTCCGCGTCGGTGGATTTCGTTCCTCTGCAATTGTGTTTGTAAGCTCAGTCATTTGGTAATCATCCCCGAAATTAATGGACTTGAAAACTGGACTTCTCCGGCTTTGATAAAGCACGGAGACGACTATGAAGAAATCGAGATTTACCGACGCACAGATCCTCGCAATTGGGTTTTTCGGAGCAAGTCCCCCATCGGTTTTCTCAATGTCTCACGGGTTCCGGGTCAAGGACCAAGCGGATGACTTTCTGTGCACGGATGCATCAGGTCAGGTCGAGAAAGCAAGAGCGAGGTATACGCCAGCATCGAACGGCTTCTGTTATCGCTGTTCCGAGATAGGCAACTTATTGTGCAAGACGAACCAATTTATTGAACTGAAAATTCAGACATTCGTTTTCACAGCCGCATCGGGAATTACCCTATTTCGGCCGCTTGGCTTCGGTCCAGATGCTCTCGGTAAGACTGTCTAGCGGAATATCGCATCCTAGCCCCTCGACAAATGCGACCCCCTGATCAGGATAAACGCAAACCTCATGCGGCAATCGATCTCCAAAGGCCCAAATCACGAGGTCCTGACGCCCGGTATTTTCGAACATATGCGCTTCTTGATCACCCGGTAGGTAGCAAAAACAATCGCCTGAATTGACGTTCACCGGGGAGTCGCCATGGTGCAATATGCCAGCTCCATCCATGACAATAAGGATTTCTTCCTGGAATATGTGGCGGTGCTTTTGTGAGGAACAAAATCCGGGCTTAATGCGCTGAATCACGAGACCGGTCGTTTTACTGCCAACTGCGCGACCGATATCGGTTATGGCGACAGAAACACCATCACACGGCGCGTGATGATACGGTTGCAGCGAATCAATGCGTTTAAACCTCAGCGACACGTTTGACCAACTCCAGTTTGATCGATGTTTTCCATCCTGGCATTAAAGCACCGACAGCCCAGGCGAGCTGGAGTTTCTGTATTTCCAAGAGACCCCGACCTTGTGGCGAGCAGTAAAGGCGGGCAATGCCATATTTATGGCATATAGATTAACTGTGTTGGCCTCTAACATCGGGCGGAACTAAATGAGCATCCGCAATGCACGTTCGCTCGGAAGGAAAGTGCTGGATACCATTATATGAGCCTGTTTCAGCACTTCTCGCATCCGTTCTTGAAAATACTGGGTGCTATAGCGTTGGTTCAGGCGCTTTATTGGTTTTTGCTTGCCCCGTTTCTATTTGCGGCACCAAGCATCTCAAAGATCGACCTTGGCGAAGCGGAATATGCCGTCATCGATGCCCCGGATTTGGCATCTACTAAAGCGGCGAACTATCAGCCAGTTCAGCTTCCAATCTATGAGTGTTGTGAACCCGTTTATCTCTCGGTTAAGATCGGGTTTGAACTCGATGTGATTCCCGCAAGCGGCCTTGGGATTATCAAGGCGATGTCTATCGACAATTTCATTCTCCGGGTAAATGACGCCGTTATCGTATCAGAAGGCCGGATGGACTTGCCGGATCACACCTTTCATGGTCAACGCCCCCGTTTAGAATATGTGCCGGCGGCGGTCTTGCAAAAAGGCAGCAACACGCTTCACTTCATTACGGTCCGAAGCGGCAATCCTTATTCGGACATTTATTCTCCACTTGTGGGACCTTACGACCAAATGCGCGAGCAGGCGTCTCAGCGTCTATGGGTCATGAATGAATATCGTGTCATTGTCGCGTCCTTGCTGCTCATGGTATCAGCGTTTGGTGTACTGCTTTACACCCATTCCAAACACAGATTGTTCGCGGCCTGGCTGGGCATCCTCAGTCTGACTTGGGCCGCGAGTGTGGTTTTTCCATTCATCACTGAATGGCCAGTCGGTTCCTCGGGTCGGCTAATCGTATTTCACGCGATCCATTATGCACTTCCAATCGCGCTTTTCTGTCTGATTGATAGCTGGACCGAAAAGCCTTTGATCCGGATGCAATACGGCATGATTGCCCTTGGAAACGTTGCGTTGGCTTTGGCAATGAGCTTTTTGTTTTTCGGCAAAATGCCAACCGGATACGACGTAGGGGACGTAATTTCGCATTGGCTTGCGCTGGGCGTCGGTGTTTTGACTCTGTTGAGACTGGGATATCACTTTGCGGTTCATCGTGAAAACCGCGTGATTGAAATGGCCGTGCTGTCACTAGGTGCTATGGCATTGGGGCTCGATGCATGGTCGGAGATCACAACGCAGCGCGCTGGCGGCAATCTGCGAGAAGCCGGGCCGATACTGTTGATCGGCCTGTCGCTCGCGTTTCTGAGTCGAAACTTTCACCTGTTCAAGTCGGCTCAGGAGATAAACGACACGCTATCGCTGCAACTATCAGAGCGTGAGAGCGAGCTTTCGCAAGTCTATGAGCGCGAGCGGGCGCTTTTGCGCAAACAGGCTCATCAGGAAGAAAGACAGAGAATTCTCACGGACATGCATGACGGCCTCGGAAGTGAGCTGATGTCCCTCCTGGTAGCGGCCAAGCGAGGCAAGGCAGATCCGGAATGGGTCGCTGACGGGCTGCAATCCATTATCGATGAAATGCGTTTGATGATGGAGTCGATGGACTCGGTCGGCGAGTCCTTGGCCGCGGCGCTTGCAACCTTTCGCGATCGTATCGTTCCGCGTGTTGAGCGCACCGGTCTGAAACTGATTTGGGTGGGGGAACTGGACCGACTGCCAGAACTGGAAGGCCGTGCGGTGATGCATGTCTTCCGCATTCTTCAAGAGGCTGTGACGAATGTCATCAAACATGCGGGGGCGAGCTATCTCAAGATTGAGATTGAACCAGAAGATACATACGCTACGGGCACCCGTATTACGATCAGCGATGATGGTAGCGGTTTTACCAGAGAGCAGTCAGAAGGGCGCGGTCTAGCCAACATGAAATCGCGCGCAAAAAGTTTTGGCGGAAAACTGGACATTGAATCGACCGCGGCGGGTGTCACCTTGTCATTGCATATTCCGTCCCTGACGCAGAAAGAGCCCACATGACGAGTTTTGCTGCACACGAAGCCACCGGCGATAGCCTTGAAAACCGTATTGGCATCGTTGAGGACAATCCGATTCTCAGAGAACACTTTGCGACAATCGTTCGCGCTGCAGAGACTTTGGCGCTCTGTGGTGTTGCGGCATCATTGAAAGAGGCGCGTGGCCTGCTGGCAGAGCCTCCGGATCTGTTTCTGGTCGATATCGGTCTGCCAGATGGAAGCGGCCTCGATTTCGTGACAGAGATCAAGACAAAATGCGATGCAAAATGCCTGATCGTGACGTCATTCGGTGACCGGGAAATGGTCGTGAAAGCGATTGAATCAGGCGCTGACGGATATCTGCTAAAGGATAGCGAGGACATTGCGATTCTGGACGGGATCGAACTGACATTGTCAGGGGGCTCTCCGATCAGTGCGTCAGCAGCGTTTTACCTGCTCGAACGCTTGCGAGCAGATAAATCCATGCAAGCTGATGTCGGCAATAGTCAGGCTCTGCTCACACCGCGCGAGGTGGAACTACTTGAGCTCTTTGCAAAGGGGTTTCGCTACAAGGAAGCAGCGAAAATTCTTGGCATATCGCCTTTGACGGTAGGCAATCATGTGAAGTCCACCTATCGCAAACTCGCCGTCAATTCGCGCAGCGAAGCTGTGTTTGAAGCTGTGCGCGCAGGCCATATAAAAATCTGATTCGTGGCCTCACCTCTGATTGCATTTACCATGCCATGAACATGGCATGCCCCGTGCCATGGGAACCCGCTACGCCCGTCTGAGGACAGTAACCTCAAGGGGATATCCATGCGCTCATCCATTCTTCGCTCTTCGTCTTTGATTGCGCTTCTAAGCCTGTTCGGGCCCGCAGCCTACGCCGCATGCACCACTACCGGAACCGATACAGACTGCACCGGAACATCGACCGGGCAACAGAACTTGGTCGGAGATGACCAGACGGTGACAGTGGAGACTGGCGCGACAGTCACGTCTTCCGACACAGAAACCCTGGATATCGTTGGTAGTCGGCTGGACATCGTCAACAATGGGGAAGTGCTCAACACAAGTACGGGGTTCGCAATTCGCACCAATTCAAACAGCGGACCGGTCAGTTTTACCAATACGGGGCTGGTTCGTTCTGTTGATGGCACGGGGGCGTTTGTGAGCGTCAATGACGGCGATCTGACAGTTGACAATTCGGGCACCATTGAGGGTTTGGGCGCATTCGGATTTGGCCTGCAGACACAGGTCACAAATGGGAACAACGTTGTCAGCAATTCCGGCACAATCAGCACAAGCTCATCGTCCGAGGCCATTTCCGCAGGTGCGCTTGCAGGGACCGTCACAATCACAAATTCTGGAACCGCAACATCTTTACTTGGTTCCGCTATCTCTGGCGGCGGCAATGGTGAAGTCACCATTACCAATAGCGGACAAGCGACCGGCGGCGACGCAGGAATCGTGGCTTCGAGTAATGCAGACATTTCCATTTTGAACAGCGGAGAGGTCACAGGCGGGTCGCTTGGCATCCTAACCAACTCGGCCGGTGGGTTAACAACAATCGAAAACCAGGGCGATATCTTCGCAACCGCAGCGAATGGTTTTGGTATCCGAAGCATTGCCAATGGCGCAGGAACGAGCGGTGAAATCAACACTTCCGGAACGATCGATTCGGTATTGAGTGGGATCTTTTTAACCCTCACGGATTCAAGTTCGTCCTCGGTTGTAAACTCGGGATCGATCACAACGTCAGCCACCACAGCACGCGCAAGCCAAAATTCTGGTATCCTCGTGCGTGGAGAGGCGATCACGAACCTACCCACTGTTTCAGTCACAAATGAAGCGACGGGAGAAATCACAACATCAGGAACGGGCGCCAACGGTATCCAGATCGATATGATTGGAACCGCGAATATTGTGGGCCGGAACGATGGAGCAATTACAACCGCAGGGATAGTTGCGCATGGGCTTTCTGGAGAAGGTGAAGCAGGCACAATCAGCTTGACAAATACTGGTACGATAAACGCTTCAGGTACGGGCAGCGCTGCTATCAGGGCGCGGTCTGACGCCAGTGATATCGAGATTGTGAATTCGGGTGACATCGATGCAACCTCTGCAGTCCTCGCGGGCTCGGCAAGCGGTGATGTCTCGGTCCGAAATGATGGCAACAGCCTTAGCCGTTTTGGCATCCAAATTAGCTCAGCGTCTGGAAATGCATCCATCCTGAATACTGGTCGAGTGGAGTCTGATGCAGCATTCAGGTCTGGCGTTTACGCTTACACCTATTCAGGTTCAGCGAGTGTCGTGAATACAGGTGATATCATAAGCGCTGGCGATGGATCAGCAGGCATGGCAGCGACCACCTATGGATATGCGGCGGTAACGACTGACTTGAGCGCAGACAATAGCGGATCGATCGTGACGACGGGCGACAATGCGGCGGGGATTGAAGTGGCAGTCTTCGCATCGGGCTATGGCACAGTCGCCGCGATGTCGGCAGTCAACACCGTCGACGGCGATATCACGACCTCAGGCAACAGCTCACATGGTATCTTCTTCGACAACCGGTCGGCCGGGGACATTGCCGGGTCAAATGCAGGAAGCATCGAAACGACTGGAGAGAACGCTTCTGGCATCGAAGCGTCGACTGCCGATGGCGCTGTATCGCTGAGCAATTCCGGTACGATTTCGGTCTCAGGCGCTGGTGCAGTCGGCATATCCGCCGCTTCAAGCGCCGATGCGTCGATCGTCAATACGGGCGATATATCGAGCGCCGGACAAGCAATCAGCTTTTCTGGCAATGGCGCAGGGTTGGCCTTGACTTCCAGCGGGACGATCCGGGGTGATATCGATCTGGCCGGATCTGTCGATACGGTAACAATTTCAGGGTTGGTCGAAGGCTCCATCTCGCTTGGGGCCAATGATGACACCCTGATCTATTCCGGTGGTGCAAATGGCGGCCTGAACGGTAATCTGGATGGCGGCGCGGGAACGGATACCCTCACCTTTGCGGCAACCGAACGAAATACGTTCAGCGCGACAGCTGCAGGTTTTGAAACAATCGACATTACAGGCCTTCACACATTTGACGGTGCAGCGTTGACAGGAGCCGGTGCATTCACGATTTCAGCGAGCGGCGACCTTGCAATCAGCGCGGCCGGCGCAAGCATTGAAAGCGCCAACGGCCTGTCAAATGCCGGTGTTCTGACACTCCTTCCTGGCGCTGTCCTGGACATCCAGACTGGCGGTTTTTCTGCTCTGGACGGCTCACGCACCGTATTTGGTGTGGATGCGGCGACCCCTCAAATCGTCGCCGATGGCGCGATTACTTTCGCTTCGGGAAGTCAAATCGAGATTGATGTGCTGGACGTTGATACCCTCGTCAATGGTCGCTCATTTGATGCGGCAGTTTCCGGAACCAGCGTCACGGATGCCAGTGGCGACTTGATCGATAATTCTGTGCTCTTCGACTTCATCAAAGAGGTTGTCGGCGGCGATACGTTGCGCGTGACGATGAACCAGACCCTCCAGATTGATGATGTGGTGAACGCAAACGACCTTTCTGCGCTTGGCGCCGCGCAGGGGCTGCAAGCCATTGTTGATGCAGGTGGTGTGTCTGGTATTGGGCTCTCAACCCTGTTTGGTCAACTTCCCGACGACGCTTCGGTGGTCAACGGAGTTGAACAATTCCTGCCGGGTGACTCCGGCGGTATTCTGGATACAGCTGCGTTCATGTCCAATGCGGCTGGTCACTCGATCATGGATAGTGTTCAGCATCGTGAACCAACTGCAGCAGACGCAGTCTCACTGGAGCGCGGTGCCTTGAATTTGTGGGGGAACGCTGTTGTGGGGAAATTGGATGGCGACGCCAGCGGCTTCACATCCGGATTTGATGGGTCGCTCTCAGGCTTCGTCATGGGACTAGACCGCACCTTTATTTCGACGGAGTTTGAGTCCTTGTTCGGGCTCAGCCTCTACACATTGGACGGCGACGTGAATGAAGAGACGATCGCTCGAAATGACAGTGACATCGAGAGTACTGGCATCAACGTGTATGCACAGCTCAAATCGCAGTCATGGCGTGCTTTTGCGCAACTTGGCACGGGCTCCTTGGATGTAACGACCCAGCGCGAGAACGCCCTTCTCGGCGAAGCCGTAAGATCTGCCTATAGTGGCTCTCAGAACAATATCTCGGCGTTTGTAGACTACACCATTTCGCACGGTACATGGCAGTTCATTCCGCGCGGCGAACTTAGTTATGTGAGTACGGACCTCGACGCATACACTGAACAGGCCTCGCTTGGGGCACTTGCAATTGGTGACCAAACGTCAAGCGCAACAACAGCGCGGGCTGAGCTCGAAGCCACGACGATCTGGCAGGCCTGGGAAGGTACAGAACTGCGCCCTGACCTTCGCGTATCGCTCGCCACGGTCAGTGCCGACTCCGATGCGTTGTCAGCACAATTTGTCGATGGTGGTAATCCGTTTTCAGTTAGCTTGGCGGAAAGAGACGGCGGCGCATTTGGGCTTGGCGTGGGCTTGTCACTTGCAACTGATAGCGGACTAAGCGTGCGGGTCTCATACGATGGCGACTTTGCCGACACCGGTGCGAGGCAAGTTGCGCGCATTCGGGTTGCGACCAGATTCTAGCGGTCAGGTCTCAACGCGTTGGCAGTGGACCGACTGACCTGCCTTTGAAAAATCGAGGTTAAAATGGCAGATGGCCATACGCTTTCAACCACACAATCACCGCATGCCAGTCTGCTGGCTTCGCGGGGATTGAATACCTGGTTGGCCGAAAAAAATCTCAGCTTCGGCTTTACATCCTATCGCACGGGACGATTGTACATGGTGGGCCTCGTTGACGATGGTCGCCTCAGTTTCCACCAGCGTCAGTTTGAACGTGCCATGGGTGTGCATGCTTCAGGCTCATCGCTTGTGCTTGCGACTGGCTGGCAAATCTGGCGGATGGAGAATGTTCTGAAACCCGGGCAAAGGTTTCAAGACTGCGATGCCTGTTTTGTGCCCCGGGTCGCCTATATTACGGGGGATCTTGATGCTCACGATGTTGTGCTAGACCAAGACGACAGAGTGATTTTCGTGAATACAAAATATTCGTGTCTGGCGACACTCGATCCAGTTCACAGTTTCGATCCTGTTTGGACCCCATCGTTTATTTCCAAGCTCGCGCCTGAAGATCGATGTCACCTGAATGGGCTTGCAATGGAGCAGTCCTTACCCCGATACGTTACCAGCGTTTCGCAAAGTGACGGCGTTAGCGGTTGGCGTGACCGACGATCAACAGGCGGCTGTATTCTTGATGTCAACACAGGGGACGTACTGACCGACCAACTTTCCATGCCTCACTCACCGCGGCTGCATGACGGTCAATTGTATGTGCTCGACTCTGGACGTGGCCATCTGTGTAAGATCGATCGCGCCTCAGGTGACAAAACCATACTTGCCGACCTGCCCGGCTTTGCGCGCGGGCTAAGTATTTTTGGGTCATATGCATTTATCGGTCTTTCGCTACCGCGTGACCAGGGCTTTGCAGGTCTTGAGATAGCAGACAATCTAAAAGCGCGGGATTGTGAAGCCTGGTGTGGCGTCCAGATTATCGATCTGGAGACAGGTAATACCATTCACTGGATCCGGTTCGAGGCAGACGTCGACGAATTGTACGACACGTTCGTTTTACCAGGCATCCGCCGCCCGATGGCCTTGAGTTATCAAAGTGAGGAACTGAAGACGTTGATAACACTAAGTGCGTGAGTGGTGCATACCACAAGGGTTGGCATTTTTCTGTTCAGAGCGGTTATTCGCAAGCCAACAATGACCCTCGCACTCAGATTGCCAGTCCATATTTATGGCATGGCGCCGTGCTCCGGGCATTGGCAGGGTACAACCATCGACATGACAAATTGTTTGAACGAAGGCGCTCCTCGTTCAGCAACTGTCTCAACTCGCGCGCTAAAATGAGGCCATCCATGAAAAAGCTGATTATCCTCGCTGCACTGATATTTGCCGTCTTCGTTCCTCTTTTCTCAGCCTCCGCTGAACCTTTTCGCACGGTCACGATGGTAGAACCGGGAAAATGCATTTTTTCCACCAGTGTTATGCCGAATAACAGGTTTTCCGACCCCGCCTATCGACGCGTAACCAGTGTATTTGAAGCGGGTGAAAAAATCGCGGCAAGGTGCTTTTATGGATTGAAAAACCAGGAGGCCTATTACTCGCTAGGCCGGGTCGCAAATACACTGCGCGATAGCGGTAAGTATTACTATGAGCTGGAATGGATCAGGCCAGAAGGCGTTGGCGGCAGCTTCCGTGAACTCTCAATCAAGACATATAATCAAAATTACAATCCTGATTGGAACCAGCAGCGCTTCAATATGACACCCGGATTTGGTGAATGCAGTGTTGACTTCAAAGGCGACGCCGCCAGGAAGTATGGAGCCGATTCAAATGGCTGCATGGATTATGTTGGCTATATCAAACAACAAGCCAAGCGATTCAATTTTTCGCCCCCTGCCCAGTCAGAGTTCTGTGTGCGCGTTTATATGAAATACGCCAATAGCGAAGAATTCAGACAAAGCGGCGCATCCGTTGTCAAAGAGCCAATCTATACGAAGAAAACCATGTCAGAAGGCTGCTTCACGGTTGATATGTCGAAGGCCACTTTGACTGACGCTGGGACATCGGCAGACGACACTAGAAAGACCCATATGGTCGCTCTTTCAAACCTCGAGACGATATGTGCTTCGGATACATCGAACAGCCCCGAAAAATGCACGTGTTATTCAGACCAGGCAATCGAACAAGGTATCGGAGATTTCTCTGCCAATGCAGCTGCGATATCATCTATGATGATCGACCTCGGATCGTTTGAACCGGCCAACTTTCAATCAACAATCAACAACGCAACCCAAAGCGAAAAACAGGAGGCCGCAAGCTCTGATATGAATCGACTCTATAGCCGAATTTATGAAGCTTGTGTCGATCTGTAGCCACTATCTTTAAGGGCTCGCCTCCGCCCCTTCAGAAGGTTTTGATTGAAATTGTTGATCTAGCAACATCAGAATTGGACCTGTCACGCTTTTGTTCCGACCCTGAGTCTCAGTTAAGCGGCCTTTCTTTCAAATGCCAAGGGGCTTTTCCATCCGAGGGCTGAATGTCGTCGGCGTGGATTGTAGAAGCCATTGACGTACTGAAAAAGTGCGGCTTCGGTTTCTCTCCGCGTTGTCCAGGTGTGTCTCCAGATCAGCTCGGCCTTCAAGGATTTGAAGAAGGTCTCCACTGCCGCGTTATCGTAGCAATTTCCTTTGCCGCTCATCGAGACTTGAAAGCCCTGCTGGCGCAGGCGTTTCTGATAGTCATGGCTGCAATATTGGCTGCCTCTGTCGGTGTGGTGAATGCATCCCGGTGCTGGCTGGCGCAGATTGATCGCCATGTCCAGCGCGCGGATCGCGAGGTCTTTCTTCATCCGGTTGCTGACAGCCCAGCCGATCACACGCCGCGAATATAGATCGAGAATGACAGCCAGATAGAGCCATCCCTCGCGGGTCCAGATGTAAGAGATGTCACCGGCCCATTTCTGGTTCGGTGCGCTTGCAGAGAAATCCCGATCCAGCAGGTTGGGCGCTATGTTGAACCGATGATTACTATCAGTCGTTGCCTTGTGCTTGCGTGTGCGCACAACACGAATATCGTTCTGCCTCATGAGCCGACCGACACGCCGATGCCCCACGGCAAGACCAAGCTCTTTTAGCTCTTCAGTCATACGCGGGCGGCCATAACTGCCCAGCGCAAGACTGTGCTGCTCACGGATATGCGCCAGGATCACAAGGTCCTTGCGCTGGCGTTTACCCATCGGACGCGACCGCCAGGCGCGAAAGCCCCGCGATGTCACCTTCAACACTCGGCACATCTGCTCAATCGGCCAGACCTTCTTCCAAACATCAATGAAGGCGAACCGCTTCACTTCTGGCTTGCGAAGAAGGCCGTCGCTTTTTTTAGGATATCCCGCTCCTCCTTAAGGACGCGGCTCTCTCGGCGAAGTTGTTCGACCTCCTTCAATAGATCAGCAGATGGCAGATCTGGCCGCTCCTCGGTTCGGTGCTTCGCAATCCACTTGCCCAATGTCGAAAGCCCGATGCCCAAATCTGCCGCAACCTGCTTACGTGAAAGTCCGCTGCTCAGCGCAAGCCTTACGGCTTCACGCTGGAAATCTTCGCCGTGTCTCTGACCCATAGTCTTGTCTCCTTGATAATAGATAATCGTCTATCAAGGCCGGAATCAAACCGGGACAGGTCCAGTAGAGGCATTGCGTGAAACGGGATCTTAGCGCATCCAAAAACGAGGCTGGAATATTGGTCTAGTCTCCAATGTCTCTTTTTGCTCGCCTAACGGGCCTCCTGTTCAGCGCAGATCATCTCGCTGTCGCTTGTCGACAGTGGTTCGCTCAGAAGACTGCAGAAAAACGGCGCGCCCTGACTCTTGTCTCGTCTGAAGTATCTGCAGGTCTTGCACGCGCCGAAAGCCTTTCCGCCGCGGCGGTGGAGCATGTTTTTCATCAGGCCTTCCAGCATGGGGCCAAACAGTTTCTGATCTTCCTTGGGGAGGGCATTGATCGAGGCTTGCAGATCGCTCAGCGGATCGTCGGCGAGCAGATGTTCACCCGCTGATGTCAGATCGAGTTTCACGCTGCGCCGGTCGCCTGCCGCCGCGCGCTTCTCAACAAGTCCTTTGCGCTCGAGCGCCTGCAGAGTCTGGGAGACGGTGCCCTTGGTCATGCCGAGATAGGCCGTGAGCGCGCCGGGGCTGCGAGAAAACCGGTTGGCGCGGGCCAGATAGCGCAGCGCCTCCCACTGTGTGGGTTTAAGGCCGCTGGCATGGGCATCGTTGTGAACGAGGCGCGCCAGGCGTTCGAGGAGATGGGTGGAAGAACTGAACATAATTTTTAGTATCGACTAAAGACTTTTCTTGCAAGTTAATTCGCAAGGGTGTATGCGCCTACCGGTATCGAGTCGATACCACAATAGGAGCAAATACATGAAACATCTCACCCTCGCCGTCCTGCTGGCGTCCGGATTCACCGGATCAGCTTGCGCCCACCCGATTACGAGCCCGATCGATCCGGAAAAGACCCCTGCGTTCGACATTACCAGCGCTGAGGCCTCCACCGATGGACGGCTTCTGACCTTCGCAATGGAAGTCGCGGGCGTCGCCGGCAGCGTGAAGCCGGTCCCGATCGGCCAGCTGACCGGCGCCAAGGTCGAATCCTATGTCTGGCCGACCAGCATGGATCCCGGTACGGTCGGCTTCGATCCTGAATCCGGCATTCTGGCGCTCGCCATCACGGCGCACCCGGATTTCGACGACACGCCGCTCTTTGATGAGGATGGCGATGGCGACCCGGCCAATGACGGCGCGGACTGGCATTCCCACTGGGTGGTATTGACGGAAGACGACGCCTGCGGCGCAGGCCTGAAGGTGCGGGATGTCTCTCCCGGTCAGGACCTCCTGCCTGCCACCGCGCCCTACCTGCCGATTGCGCTCGACAGCCCCGGCATGAGCCCGATCCTTGATGGCCGCACCGCGCGCATCACTGTACCGGTCGCAAATGCCAAGGATGTTTCGTTCGATGCGGTGACGGCGGAGCTTCAGGTCAATGAGAATGGCGAAGCGCCGCTTCTCTGCGTCACCGGGGTCCATGACGTGGCGTCCGGCGATCTGTCCCTGCCAGGCAAAGTCGTGGCGGAGTAATGCGCCGCGTCCTGTCATATACGCTCGGCGCGCTGGGCTTTTTAGGCCTGGCGGCCTGCGGGCAATCGGCGTCTCCGGACGGAAACGCCGATCCGCCTGGCGCCGCGAACGTCATCTCTGAAACGACGGCTTCCGACGACGGCCTCGCCTATGGCGCACGCGCTCGGGACCTGCCGCTCGGTGCCCATGGCGTCCATATCCACAGCTTCGGCGCTTGCGAAGATGTGGGTGTCTACACGGCCTCGGGCGGCCATGTGGGCAAGGATGACGGCCCCCATGGACTCCTGCATCCAGACGGCGCCCATCGCGGGGACCTGCCGAACATGGACGTGACCGCCTCCGGAACGACGCGCGCTGAATTCTTCTCAGCCCTGATCAGCGTAGCTGAGCTTCGCGATGCCGATTGCACCGCGCTGATCATTCACACTACGAGGGATGATCACCAGACCCAACCCATTGGCAGGTCTGGCGCTCGGATCGCCTGTGCCCGCTTCCGCCCGAAAACCTGACTTCCCCAACGCTCACCAAAGGAGATTTCCATGAGCACCAAAGCCACTTTCTATCATGCCGGATGCGGCGTCTGTGTCGATGCGGAGCAGCAATTCGCGGCGAGCCTGGACCCGTCGAAATACGAGGTTGAGATTGTTCATCTCGGAGAAGCGCCGGCGCGGCTTGCCGAAGCCGAAGCGGCGGGCGTCAAGTCCGTGCCCGCCTTCGTCATTGACGGCCAAACCTACCACATCAATTTCGGCGCGAGCGTTGATGATCTCAAATAGATCTACACCGCAGCCCCGCGATCGCGCCCCCTGGCTTCTCTCCCCCCGGCCGGGCCGATCGCGGGGCGTCGGCTTCACCGCCCCACAAGGATACTCCCAGAATGAACCGTCTTGTTCCCGGCACAATATTCGCCATCGCCTCTCTTTCATTGCTTGCGCCATGCGCTGCCGCCCATCCAGGCGCGGCGCCTACAGCTCAGCACCCGAAACACAACCACACCGCCTCCGGTCACGCGCCGATCGGCGTGATGGGCGATCATCTGCATGGACAAGGCGAATGGATGTTCTCCTATCGGTTCATGCGCATGGAGATGGCGGGCTCGCGAGACGGCGCCGATACGCGCTCTGCCGACGATATCGTCACATCGGTCCCCAATCTCTTTTTCGGCGCGCCGATGCAGCCGCCCACGCTACGCGTCGTGCCCGATGAGATGACCATGGATATGCATATGGTGGGTCTGATGTACGGGCTGACCGACCGCGTGACGCTGACCGCGATGACATCCTTCGTCACCAAGGACATGGATCACATAACGTTCCAGGGACCGGTAGGTACGACGGAACTCGGGAGGTTCACGACGGAGACGTCAGGCTTCGGCGACACGACGCTCGGCGCGCTGATCGGCGTCGACAGAGACGGCGCGCATCGCTGGCATTTGAATCTCGCCATCAGCCTGCCGACCGGGTCGATCGACGAGACGGGAATCATCCTGACACCGATGAACACGCGGCCAACGGTACGCTTGCCCTATGCCATGCAGCTTGGTTCCGGGACGTTCGATCTGAAGCCAGGCATCACCTATCTGGGTCGCGCCAGCGACTGGTCCTGGGGTGCGCAAGCGCTTGGCGCGATCCGGCTGGATGAAAATGATGAAGGCTACGCGCTTGGCGACCGATTCGAGGGCACGGCCTGGCTGGCCTATGATTTTTCTCGAAACCTCAGCGTCTCCACGCGCCTGAAAGCCGCCTCGCAAGGCCAGATCGACGGTATCGATCCGCTGATCATGGGACCGGTGCAGACAGCCGACCCTGACAATTATGGCGGCGAAACAGCCGAGCTTCTCTTTGGCGCCAATTATTTGTTCACAGACGGCCCGCTCGCGAAAAACCGCCTCGCCATCGAGGCGGGACTTCCCGTCCATCGCAACCTCAATGGCCCGCAACTGGAAACCGACTGGACACTCACGCTGGGCTGGCAGCGCGCATTCTAAGAGAGGCACGAAAGATGACCGAACCGATCCCGGGCTTTCCCGAAAGCCTGATGACACCAAACCCTGAAGCGGGCTTTCAGCTCGCCATCAAACTGTCCCGGCTGGGCGTCAAAGCGACCCAGCCGGATATGGACATACTGAAAAGGCTTCGTCCGAAGTATTCCAAGGACGCAGACGCGCTGATCGCCTCAAGCCAGGTGATCGCAATCCATTATCAAACCATCGCCGCCGCCAATGACTATTGGCGCGCGCAGTAAGGAGACACGCGATGAAACTTCGTCCCGCCAAACCGTTGCAAACAACCCATTGGCTGAATACGAAAAACCCGATCACGTTGGAGGCCCTGCGCGGCAAGGTCGTCCTCCTGGAAGCTTTCCAGATGCTGTGCCCGGGCTGCGTGTCCCATTCGCTGCCACAGGCGATGCGTGCACGGGCAATGTTCAGCGAAGAGGATGTCGCCATCATTGGTCTGCATACGGTGTTTGAGCATCATGGCGCTCAAGGCACCAAGGAGGCGCTTGAGGCGTTTCTCCACGAGTATCGGATTTCCTTCCCGGTGGGGATCGATGCGCCATCGGATCGCGGCGGCCCGCCGAAGACCATGACGGCCTATGGCATGCAGGGGACGCCGACGACGATCCTGATTGATCGAGACGGAAACCTGCGGAAGCAGAAGTTCGGGCGTGATGAGGATATGTTGCTTGGCGCGGAGATCATGTCTCTCTTGCGGGAAAGCGCGTCCCCGGTTTCCGCAGAAAGCGCAACGTCTGAGGGCGATGGCTGCACCGAAGATGGGTGCCCGCTGCCGGAAAATGAGTCATAATCGGGGTTCAGAAAGGTGGAGATTATGGTTCGATCGATCGTGGAAGGGCTGTTCGTTGGGAAGGTTGAAAGACTATGGCAGGGCAAGGCAGCTTCGGCCATTAACAAAAAGTCAGTCAAAGGCTCGCAGCCGGTCGGGAAACTTGGTTTCCTTACTGATGCCCAAGCTGACTTAAAGGTTCATGGAGGAGTAGATAAAGCCATCCATCATTATCCAGCCGAGCATTACGCGGAATGGCAGGCCGAAGGCGAAATCGCCGGAGATGTCGCACCTGCCGCTTTTGGAGAAAACATCTCATCGATGGGTATCGTCGAATCAGATCTTTGCATTGGAGATGTTTTTCGGGTGGGTACGGCGCTCGTACAAGTCAGCCAAGGACGCCAGCCCTGCTGGAAACTCAATTCGCATACTGGCAACCCAAAGATGGCCTTCCGGTTCCAGGAGACAGGTCGGACCGGCTGGTATTATCGCGTTCTGGAAAGTGGGCGAGTTCAACGAGGCGACGCGATTTGTCTGCTTGAACGACCTCACGAACAGTGGACGATCCATCGCGTGACCACAGCAAGACTTACGCGGCGCATTGAAAAAGCCGATGCGTTGATCTTGTCTGGAATGCCAGAGCTTGCCGAGAATTGGCGAGATGCGTTCGCGCGTTTTGCTGAAGGAGTTAAAAAGGAAAATACGTCGGGGCGTCGCGAGGGATAGTCGGAACCTTTTGGAGACTTTCGAATCTTGACACAAATCCTTTGCTGTTGCTTTTGCTCGCTATTTGGGCGTTGGACATCGCCGATAGTGTACGCTTAGGTAATGGACAAACTTTGCTTCAGAGTCGGCACTGTCGTTGGAACCGCATTAATCTGGAATCAATGCGGTTCCAGCATCGCTTGCAATTCATTGAGCTCTTCCGTCTTCTTTCGCGCCAGTCGAGCCCCGAAAACTGTGACTGCAACCAGGCAAATAAGCCCGACCACGACCAGAGGGATCAGGATGATTGGATCTGCCTCACGATTGCTTCCATCGTCAGTGAAGCGGGCCCACAGAATCCCGAGTAGGACGCTAGGAAGGGCGCAGGCATAATAGTATCGCCCGAGGTTTCTGGCCGCCTTTGTCCGTTTGATCAGGAAGGGCAGCAATTTCGCCGGCTCCTCGGAATAGGCCGCGATCAATTTCGCTTTATCACGGCGATATTTCCACCAACTCGCAACGACTGATAGGCCGCCAATAAGCGTTAGCAATCCATCAGTCGGGATGCGGCCGATAAACTCGAATGCCGCGGTGATAATCAACGCGCCAATACACATTACAAAGCTAATCTGATTGAGGCGTCTCAGTTTTTGATTCTGCTGTTTCAACCGATCAATCAACGGGGCAACAGGAACGTTTCCACCCTCCTGCCAAAGCGCATTAAGATCGCCAAAATCCTCGAGCTCGGGCGAATTCGATAACTCAGTCATTGCGCGACCTCCGGCTTTTCTTGTGGCTGCATAAGCTTTGACACTTCAGATTTCGCACGGTGCAACCGCACACCAACATTGTTTGCCTTTAGCGACAGGGTTGTAGCGATATCGGCATTCGAAAACCCTTCGAGATGCAAACTGATCACCTGTTTCAAGGGAAGGTCCAGCGACCTTACGGCCTGCACCAGGCGATCGCGTTTCAAAGACATGTCGGCAAAATGTTCCTGATCGCTGTCAGGATCGGAGACATCTTCCGCATGCGTGACATCAACCTCCTTCAAACGCCGCGTGGCCTTGCGCACATGATCCACGCTGACATTGTTTGCAATGCGCGCCACAAAAGTCTTCAGGCTTGCCTCGCCGCGAAAGGCAGGAAGCGCACGGAACACGGCAAGAAAGATCTCCTGCGTCAATTCCTCCGCAAGGGCGGGCCGCATTTCGTAAGTCGATGCAATCCGCGACACCATCGCAGCATGATCGCGAACGAGCTGATCAAAATCCAAACTTGGCTGGCGCTTCATAAAACCCTTAGTCGTTCAATTTTCGAGACCATTACAGACTTAGTGCAAAAATATTTTTTGTAAGAGTTTCAGCCAGATGCCGACTGTTCTCCTGCCATTCGTAAAAGGAGAAAGATATGACGAATACCTATAGAATAAGCCTCAGTATCGGCTTCGCGGCCGGATATGCCGTGCTCGCTGCGCTACTTTTTCTCTATCATAGCGACCCGATGGGTACCGCTATGGATCTCGCCCCGTTCTTTGCCGTTGGCGCCATTGGCCTTGGCATCGTGGCGTTCGCGCCAAACACATCGGAGCCTGTTTCGAATGAGGGCCTTAAATCTCGCCTCTCTCTGTTTGGGTGCGGTCAGAGACTGTCCGTCCTGCAAATGGCAGGGATTAGCGCCACCGGGTTCTTCTTTGGCGTGCTGATATCCAAACTGCTGCGCTTAATTGCTTAATTCAAACCTGTCGGAGACCGAACCCATGTTATTGTTCAAGAAATCACTTGTCGCGACCGCCCTCACCGTCATCGCAGCGCAGGCCGCCATCGCCCAGCCCCCGGCTTGGCTCGTTAGCGACGAAGACAGCCAAATTGTCCTGTTTCCAACCGTCCATGCCTTGCCAGACGGCATTGACTGGCAATCTGAAGCGCTGAAAACCGCCATTGACCGCGCCGACGAGGTCTGGACTGAAATCGGCAAGACCGATGACCCAACCCTGCAACCGGAAATCCAGCGCCTTATCGCGACCTATGGCATGTCGCCTGAGAAAAAGCTTTCGGAGCGGTTGGATGAGGCGCAGAACGCGAAACTTGCCGCTGGACTGGAAGATTTGCAGATTCCGCCAGCCGCAATTGAAGGGCTTCAGCCATGGCTTGCAGCCCTCATGCTGACGCAAGCAGACCTGGCGCGGGCGGGCATTGTCGGAGAACGCGGCGTGGAGACCCACTTGGCGGAGATCTTTGGAGACCGCCCGGTTCGCAATCTTGAAACAGCAGCCGAGCAAACCAAGCTGCTGGCCGAGTTTGAACCAGCCCTTCAGGTCGACTTCCTGATGAGCGCGGTCGACGGAATCGGCCAGTCAGCGGACCGCCTAAAAGCCATTTCAGAAGACTGGGCAGAAGGCGACCTCACCAGCATGGAACAGGAGCTCCTCGAAGAGATGCGGAGCGATTATCCGGACATTTACGCAGCCGTTTTCACAGTTCGGAATAAGGCTTGGGCCGAGATGCTGGACACCGAACTTCAAGGCTCAGGCACAGACTTCGTTGCGGTCGGCGCCGGCCACCTTGTTGGTGATGACGCGGTGCAGGTTTTGCTGCAAAGCAAAGGTTATGCGGTCAAACAAATCGAAATATCCGAAGCCTTCTGAGCCGATTGGAGGCGTCGATACTCGGCGCCTCCGCGTTTTTGCGCCGCGTGTTGCCTCACTGCCTTATGTTAGTTTGAGAGCAAAAGGTAATGTCTGCTAATGCTCGCGTATCAGCCGTAAGTAAGCCTCTATACGTCGTTGAACGTCGCCGCGTCACCAACTTGTATCGGTATATCCCTTGATGATCGATCATAAAACCCAGAACTCATCTGGAACAAAAGTGTCCCACTTTTTGAATTGCGTGCGAAAAGTGGGACACTTTTCACCCATAAAGCACTGATATTATTGATGTTCGATTTTGTTCTGGTGCCCGGGGGCGGATTTGAACCACCGACACGCGGATTTTCAATCCGCTGCTC
>CAYGTC010000077.1:0-18951 GCA_964352735.1 uncultured Alcanivoracaceae bacterium
CTTTCATAATCCTCGCGATATTATGATGGACAAGTCAAAACATCATATCTAGTTCTGTTTTTTTAAATCATTGGATTTAACCTGAGTATTGCCACCAACACCATTGTCATAATTATATTGCTGGTGACAATCTTTGAGCCACTCTTGGAGTGGAGGATTTCTTCACTGTTAGTTTTTAATTGATTCCGTTGTTATTGATGATCCGATATTCAATAGCAACGGTAGCGCTGATGTTATCGCTGCCTGGAAGAATTACCGTATCTCCACCGCTGCTCGGAGGAGCTGTGTTAGCAAGTGTTTCTGAGCTAAAAGGATTTGAGTGTTTTGTTACATGCTCGATACTGATTGGATCACCCAATTCTAAAGAAGAGGCTTGAGCCAATGTCTCGGCTTTGCTCTTGGCGTCTGTTGTTGCAGCAATTAAGGCTTGTTGTTGTGCCGAGCTGAAGTCATTTGGATTAAAGTTAACACCATTGACTCGACTCACACCTGCATCAATGATTAAGTCAATAACAGGTCCAACAGTGCTTGAATCACTGATGCGAATAGAAATACTGTTTCTAACACGGTAACCTATGAAATTTTGCTGGCCATTGTCCCAATCGTACACTGGTGTAAATGAAAAGTCTCCAGTTTGCACGTCATTATTGTTGATGCCGATGCCTGCTAGCGCATCAATCACGGACTGCATTTTTTCACTGTTACCGGTCACAGCAACGTCAGCAGAAACATCTTCGCTGATGATTGAGGCTGAGATCTGAGCTTTACTATTGATGATTGAAACCAGCGCTTTGCCTGTGACTTTGATGGTATTTTGTGCCATCACAGTGCTGGTCAATAATGATAAGAGGATGAGTACTATTTTTTGAGTATTGTTTTTCATATTTTTACCTGTTTTTGAAATCGTAAATTTATTATAGTGATATATAACAGGCAAATCTGTAATGAAAATGTTTTAAATTGTATGCAAATGTATCAATTATTTAAGTGGTAGACTTATTCTAAAACAAGCCCCTTTAAGAGGATGATCAACAAGGTCGATTTTACCTTTATGCTTTTTTATGATGTTGTGCGCAATGGCCAGCCCCAAGCCATAACCTTTGGGGCGCTGTTTGTGATCAATGGTAAAAAAAGCATCAAATAACCGTTCTTTATGTTTATGATTTATACCAGGACCATCATCGGCAATAGTAATGATCAGATTGTTATGATGACTGAGGCCGCAATTTCACAATAATTGACAGCAAAACTCAGCGCATTTCTCACTATGTTTGATAAGGCACGAAATAAAAAGTGTTCATCTGCTTTAATGACGGTTGTTTTATCAATATTTTTTGACAGCTTTTTATTCAATAAAACCCCATCAGATTGTGGCTGAAGCATTAAATGATCAATCAAAGACATCACTGGTATGTTTTTCTTGATGAAATCTTCAATACGGTTGGCCTCAGCGTATCTCAATATTTCATTGATCAATTGTTCCAACTCTTTTACATCTTCACGCATTTCATTAATGTTTTTTAAGACCTCTTGATCTTGGCATTGGGATTCAACAGATTCAAAACCGAATCTGAGTCTTGCCAAAGGTGTGCGCAATTCATGAGAAACACCATTGGTTAAGTCTCTTTGCCTGATCATTGATGTTTCAATCTCTTGTGTCATGGTGTCAAAAGCTTCAGCTATGGGATACAATGATGAGTTTTTTGGCATGGTCAATCGGGTTGAAAAGTCACCTTGACCGAATTTTTTGGCTGCTGATTTTAAGCGCAGTAGTTGTTTGGCAAAAGGGTGAATGATTAAAAACACCACCAGTGCTATGAGTATATAAAATGCAATAGTAACCCATCGATAATGGTTGTTGGGTTTGTTGGGCAGTGTTGATAGTTCTAAGACATGTCGGGAGTTAGGTATCTTAAAATACAATGATAAATCATCATCATTATCAAATAATCCGACAATGTTTTGTTGATTTAATGCTGATAAAAAAGATTGGTCAGGAGAAAAGTCTTCATTGGCATAGAGGCTGAGTGCCAGGCCAAATTTGTGAGACATTTCTGTTATTTTTTCTGGCCATTGATCTTGTTCAATTTGATTTAATTGATCGTTGATCATTAACAGGGTTGGTTTGTATAATTCTATCAAATGATCGAGTTGTTCGGTTGACTCGAAGTGGTCAATAACATAATCCAGTGATGAACCAATGACAATAATACAAAAAACCAAAAGAACATAAAATTTATAAAAAAGCCTGACAGGCAAACGATCCGTGTTTTTTTGCATCAATTAATTTTCCCAAGCAGAAGGGACAAATAAATACCCTTTGCCCCAAATGGTTTTGATTTTAGATGGGTTATTTGCATCATCATCTAATTTTTTGCGTAATCGTGAAATTTTTATGTCAATGGCTCTGTCCATGCCATCATAACCAAAACCTTTGAGTTTTTTATAAAGTTGGTTGCGCGACAATACCTCTCCTGCATGATGAACCAGGAAGCTCAATAATTCAAATTCATGAGACGTCAAATGAACCAATTTGCGATTGAGCGAAACTTGTCTGGCAGTAAAATTGATGTGCAATTGACCGAATGATAGAATATGCTCATCGTGTTCTTGTGCTTTTGCATCTCTTCTTAATAGGGCTTTGATGCGAGCTAACAATACACGTGGTTCTACAGGTTTGGTTACAAAATCATCAGCGCCCATTTCAAACCCGTCAATTTGATCCATGTCATTACCAAAAGCGGTAAGAATCAGAATGCGACCTTGGTAAAATTTTCTTAATTGGCTACATACACTGATGCCATCTGTATCAGGTAGGTTAAGGTCTAAAACAATGATGTCAGGAGCCTCACTTTCACAGTTTTCTATGGCATTCTGGCCATTTTCATAGACGGATACGTTGAATCCTGAACGCTCAAAAAAAGTAGCAATCAAAGTTGCTAACCTTTTATCATCTTCTACAATCATCAATTTATGCATGATTAATTCAAGCTCCATGGAAATCGATTGTTCCTTCTTTTAAATTTTCTATGCGGTTTCATGGTTTTTAGTTTCATCAAAGATCGTGCCACAATTTCATGTTGTATTTTTATTTGATACAGAATATTCTTATCAAAAATCAATTTGTGCTCATAAAAGCCTGTGGTGCTATTTTGCCAACACTGCAAATTCTCATCATTATTTTCCATTGATAAACAATAATCATCGGCTTGTTGACTGAGCCAAGTAATGTCGATCGTGCTGATGCATGATTTTTGATTTCGGGGTACCACACAAATATGGGGCTTTATGATTAATGTAACCTTTTCATTGTTTGATTGTGCGTTTGTAAGTTGTCCTACAGTCGTATGTGAAATCAACAATAATGTCAGTGTTAAAATAATATATCTCATGATTTAAAACTGATAAACCAGTCCAGTAAATAGTGCGGATTTATGACTGTCTTTGGTCAATGGACTGTTATCAATACCGGGTCCAAATTGCGTATAACGATAACTGCTAACCGCGCTCCATTGATTGGTTAATCTGTAATTAATGATGATACCAACTGATGCATCAATGGTAGATTTACCTTGATATTGTAGCGCAAAACTTAATAAACTAAAATCAACGCCATAGTAATAATTAACCAGTTCACTGCTTTTCCAATGTAAGCCAGCTTGTGCCGTAACTCCCCATCTGTTTGAGTCCAACTGCGGGTAAAATCTGCTTTAATATCAAAACCTGTGTGTGTGCCAATTATATCTTTAGATATCTGATAGCTAAATGTACCAAAAGCCGTATCATGGATGGCTTCAATTCCTAAATTCAATGAGAATTTTCGATCTGGTAGACTAAATGGTATGGCGAAATTGCCAAGGGGTAATACGCCAGTATTTGTTAAGTCTGGATTGATGATTACCAATGTTGGATCTTGTTCAATACCAATAACGGGTTGGTTAACTGTAGAAAGGCTGGCACCGTTATTGAAAAACTTTAAACCAAGATCATTAAAAAAACTATAGAACAATCGTTCACTGTTATAGGTGGTGATGATATTAAGACCAAATTTAGGTTGGTTAATCACCGTGTATCCCAACTCACCATTATCAAAGAAAAATTTCCTGCCATACCATGAAACATCAAGAGTAACGGGTGTCTGAATGTCATCAGAGCCAGCAAAAGGATTACTGAGTTTACCATAACCCATACCAATGCTTAAATCCCAATTTCTTTGCAGTTCTCGATCATCATTTTGTCCAATTACTGAGGATGGAAAAATCAACACCAAAAAAAATAGATACAAGACGGTTGATTTCATTATTTCGTTTAAATACATATAATAATACAAGCCATTAGTATATACATATTAGCGAAAAAGTGCCATTGATATGTTGTTGCAATATGTTACAAAACTGTATCAAAATGTATCAATTGTTTTTGTGATAATTTGTGCTGAAAACAGGATCTTTGTGGGTTTTATCCTGAACGTTTTCTGAACGTCAATTTTTACATTCAGGAAAAATTCAGGCAATCTCATTAAACTGGAAACCATAATATTAATTGGAGCACAACCATGAAAACATTCAGTTTAATAGCAACCTTAATAACGGGATTGGCAGTGAGCTCATTTTCAGTTGCTGGTAATGGTCATAATCATAATAACAGGCTGTCGGTCAACAACCGTAGCTACAATAATTATGATGATAACAGGGGTCATAATCGATCATATAATAATCGTCAATATGGCAACAGATCTAATAGGTCAAATAGATCTTACAATAATAACAGAAGGGGTGGTAACTACCATGGTTTTAATAGCCCTTATCGTCAAGGTCAATATCGAGATTATGACAGGCGTGGGTATAAAAAATACAGAAAAAATCATCGGTACTACAACAATTATGCACCATACAGAACCGACAGATACCGTTATCGCCCATCAAGAGGTTTAGGTCACTATTTTGTTCGTGATAATTACGGTTATGGTCACTGGCATGATGGCATGTGGTGTGACATTTACCATCCAGCTTCTTTCTATGTTGATTATTATGATAATTATCCATATTCAGGTGGTTGGGCCAATGGAGATGGTGATTTTGGCATACATTTTTACTTGAATTGAACAATTTTGAATCATTGGATCAAGGGGCCATTTGGGCCCCTTTTTTTATAATATCAGTTTGTTTTGCCATTTAAGAAATTGATTCGCTCAATAGTTAGGTTGGCAAGATGTTGGTATTGGTCGAAAGTTAAAACTTATCAGTTGTGTCAATACTCTATTATGTTTATAAAGCATAAATTTTTTTGTGTTGATGTGTTTGATTTGATTAATTCCGCCGCTGCTGCTTTCTGTGTCGTGAATTGAGTTTCATGTTCTCTCCATTCAATCTGGGGTGGCGATGCTATGTACTGCCATGAAAATTTCATCGTATTTTATGATTTAAAATCAATGGTTTAATTGTTTAAGTTGAACTGTATATGAACAGTGTTTATTACGTTCAGGAAAAATTCAGACAGTTTCATTAAACTGGGAACCGTAACATTAATTGGAGCACAATCATGAAAACATTCAGTTTAATAGCAACCTTAATAACGGGATTGGCAGTGAGCTCATTTTCAGTTGCTGGTAATGGTCATAATCATAATAACAGGCTGTCGGTCAACAACCGTAGCTACAATAATTATGATGATAACAGGGGTCATAATCGATCATATAATAATCGTCAATATGGCAACAGATCTAATAGGTCAAATAGATCTTACAATAATAACAGAAGGGGTGGTAACTACCATGGTTTTAATAGCCCTTATCGTCAAGGTCAATATCGAGATTATGACAGGCGTGGGTATAAAAAATACAGAAAAAATCATCGATATTACAACAACTATAGGCCATACAGGACAGACAGATACCGTTATCGCCCAACCAGAGGTTTAGGTCACTACTTCACCCGTAACAACTTTGGTTATGGCCACTGGCATGATGGCATGTGGTGTGACGTTTATCATCCAGCGTCGTTTTATGTTGACTATTACGGCAATTACCCATACACAGGTGGCTGGGCCATTGGAGATGGTGACTTTGGAATACACTTTTACTTGAATTGAACATTCTTGAATCTTTGGATAAAGGGACCATTTGGGTCCCTTTTTTTATGTTTTGAAACAAACATAGACTCACTTAAAAATTTATCAATTATATTGTGATTACATTTGATGGTGAAAAATAATAATAAAATCAATGCCTTGTAAATAATTTGGTGATTCTTTTATTTTCAAAAGGTACACTTTACTGATTGACACTTTTATGACGTTTATTTATTATTAATTACATAAGCGTTTCTTGAAAATGGAATAAAAGGGCTTTCCCATCTTCAAATAATTCTATTTTCAATATCACTGTAAACATCGTCTTAAAACAGTTTAATAATAAGTTAGGCAGATGAAAAGCATTGAACAATGATTCATTCAAGTGTTTCATCGTTCAATGTTATGACTCAGTATGAAATACTTCAAAGGTGAGCTTCTGTCCTGTGACCATTAATAATTAGGGTTGCGGATGTCAATTATATTAAAACTGGTGGTGTTCATATGACTTTTGATTGTCTAAAAAAGATCTGCATTAAATTGTTACTTGTAATGAGTTTGTCTTCTTTTGCATTGGCTGATGCAAAGGAATCGATCAATATTGATGATCAACGTCCTGATGACTTCAGCGATCAACAATGGAACGACTTAAAGTCAGCGATACAATCGGCTCAACTATTGCCTACTCCTGAGGGGGTTGGCGGGCAAAACAGTCGTTTTGGCAGCAGTGTTTCTATTGACGGTAATAGAGCAGTGGTATCTGCACCATTGTATGCGGATACTGGCGCTGTTTTTGTCTATGATTATGATGGCAGTCAATGGATTAAGACGCACGAACTGTTTGCTGATGACGGTCATGCTGGTGATGAATTTGGTCATTCGGTCAGTCTATCGGGCAATCGTGTGTTAGTGGGTGCCAGATTTGATCGGATGAGTGGATTTAGGGCAGGTGCTGCCTATGTTTTTGACTTTGATGGCACTACATGGGTTAAAAGTCAAAAATTGATCGCCAGAGATTTGCAATCATCAGGCGATGAATTTGGATTTACAGTCAGCCTTTTCGGTGATCGTGCACTTATTGGAGCACCCAATGATGACGAGGAAAGTAATAATGCAGGTGCAGTTTATATTTTTGATTTGATCGCGGATATCTGGCAGGAAACACAAAAATTAACATCCATGGATGCAGCTCCATTCAATGGATTTGGACATTCAGTCAGTTTGTATCAAGACAGAGTACTCATTGGTTCCCTTAACAATACTGCTCATGTATTTGACGTGGATACTGGGGGCTTTGTTCCGACACAAATACTCACACCAAGCGATCCAATGCTGGCAGGTGGTTTTGGTCGTTCTGTGAGTTTACATGGTGATAGAGCGCTCATTGGTGCACAAGATTCTCAGAATGGTAAAGGCTCAGCTTATGTTTTTGATTTTTCTGGCGTGTGGATTGAAACTCAGAAGTTGGTTGCCAGTGATGCTGATAATAATGATCGTTTTGGTAACTCTGTTAGTCTTTTTGCTGATCGAGCTTTAATCGGTGCATTTGAAAGTGACGATCCAGGTTTTTCTGCTACAGGGGCCGCTTATGTTTATGATTTGACAATGGGGACATGGAATGAAAGCATTAAAATACGAGGCAATGACATCAGTAGCTTTGATTCTTTTGGTAATGCGGTAAGTTTATCCAACGGACACTTGATTGTGGGTGCATTTTTAGATAACGGTGATGATTTTGATAGTGGCTCTGCCTATATTTTTCAGGAATCTGGAGGCAGTTGGTTACAAAGGCAAAAGTTGATCATTGATGAAACAGGGGCGGCATTCGATCAATTCGGTTATTCAGTGAGTACTGAGGGGCAACGTACTGTGGTAGGTGTCATTGGCGATGATGATCAAGGCTTAGATGCGGGTGCGGTATATGTATTTGACATGGTCAATGAACAGTGGCAATTGTCGCAAAAATTATTTGCTTCAGATGCAGGTGGGTTTGATAATTTTGGTTTCGCTGTCAGTTTGTCAGGCAATCGCCTTGCGGTCAGTGCAATAAGTGATGATGAAACGGCAAATGGTTCGGGTGCTGTGTATATTTTTGAGTTGAATAATGGTTTTTGGTTACAAACAACTAAAATTAAAGCCATGGATGCTGCACAGGATGATCAATTCGGCTATTCCACAAGCTTACAGAACAATCGTTTAGTGGTGGGTGCTCGGCGTAATGACAGCAGTAGTATAAACGCAGGCGCGGCTTATGTTTTTGATGAGATCGGTGGTAATTGGTCACAAGCGCAGAAACTGATTGCCTCGGATACAGCCAATAACGATGAGTTTGGTTTTTCAGTCAGTTTGTCACTGAACAGAATACTCATTGGCGCCAGATATAATAATGAAATGGGTAATAACGCCGGTGCAGCGTATCTGTTTGACCTGAACGGAAACACGTGGATCCAAACCGTCAAATTAACGGCCAGTGACGGAGCAAGTTCTGATGAGTTTGGTTCTTCAGTCAGTTTACTTGGAAATTGGGCGGTTGTTGGAGCGCCCAGAGAGGGTAGAGGGGCGGCTTATTTTTTTCAACCCATCAATGGTCAATGGAATCAACGCCAGAAAATCAAGCCAACAGCACCCACCTTAAGTGGGTATTTTGGCAATGCAGTGAGCTTGTCCGAGGTTGGTGTTCTTATTGGCGCCAGGTTAGATGATGTGACCACGCTTGATGCTGGCGCAGCCTATTTGTTTGAGCGAGACAATGCTGGATTTTGGCTTCAATCGGAAGTATTAAAGGAGACCAATGGCTCATTTAGTGATGAGTATGGATTTGCTGTTAGCTTATCCTCAGATTATGTTGTTGTTGGTGCGCGTTTTGATGGAGACAGGGGGACCAATGCAGGATCAGTTTTTGTCTATGATATCGATCCGAATTATGTTGTTGGCGGTATGGTTTCAGGATTAGATGGCTCAGGACTGAGGCTCAAAAATAACGGTATTGATACGCTGGACATATTGAGTAACGGCGTTTTTGAATTTCCAGCTGAACTGATTGATGGTACTCAGTATAATGTGACCATTGATCAACAACCCAACAATAACAGTCAAACCTGTTCACTAAAAAATGCCTCAGGTACATCAGCAGGTTCTGATGTAACAACAGTAGAGGTTAACTGTGTGACCAATCAATTCTCCATTGGTGTCAATGTCAGTGGTTTAGTTGTTGGTAATGAGGTGAGTTTACTCAACAATGGTGTTGATTTTTTACAAATTACTGGCGATGGCGTTATCAATTTTAATCAGCGATTGATCGATGGAGCCGACTATGAGATCAGTATACTGAATCAACCGTCAAATCCCAGTCAAACTTGTGTGGTGAACAATGCTGTTGGCACGATAAATGGGCAAGATCTGTTGTTGGATGTGATTTGTACGCCAAATCAATTCACTGTCAGTGTCGATATCAATGGATTGGCGGCTGGTGCGTCGGTCAGTTTGTTGAATTTTTCTGAACTTTTAGTTGTTACTGACAATGGCATCAGTAATTTCCCCAGTCAACAAAGTGATTTGTCGCCATATTCTATCTCAATATTATCCCAACCCAGTGACCCGAATCAAGTGTGTGTTGTTAATGGTCAAAGTGTGGGTAATATCGCAGCATCGGATGTGTTGATTGAAATACAGTGTACAACAGTGCAATATAACATTGGGGTCAATGTCAGAGGTTTGGCAGAATCAGGTGTTTTGAGCATCATGAATAATATGGAACCATTGACAATTACCAGTAATGGGCAGATGACTTTCACCACGCCATTGGATGACCATGCTGCTTACAATGTTGCAATTATGACGCAACCAACGGCACCTGATCAAGTGTGTTCTTTTTTAAGCGTCAATTCTGGAAACCTTGCTGGGCAAGACGTTGTGATTGATATTGAGTGTGTCAGCGCTCAGTATCATGTCGTGGTCAATGTTAATGGCTTGATTACAAACAGTGAATTAGCGCTATTAAGTAACAGTGAAACGCTGAGCATCAGAGCAGATGGAATGTATGAATTTCATACACCACAAGAGGATTATTCAAACTATACCGTGTCAATTATCGCCCAACCTGATACACCGAGTCAGCAATGTGTGTTTGATCAGGAAAATCAGTCTGGTGTTATTCAGGGGCAAAATGTAGTGGTTTCGCTGTTGTGTGAAATCAATCAGTTTAATGTGGATGTGCAAGTCACAGGTTTGGTAGAGGGCAATATTGTCAGTTTTATCAATGGTTCAGATACACTAGAAGTGATGACTGATGGTTTATTTACGGTATCAACATTAGACGATGAAACCGCTTTTGATGCCTCAATCTCAACCCAACCAACATCACCGAATCAACAATGTTCATTTGTTGGAGTAAACTCAGGAGTATTGGCTGGGCAAGATATTGTGCTGAATATTGCCTGTACAACTTTACAATACTCCATTGCAGTAGATGTCAATGGATTGGCAGATAATGCAGAGTTGGTGGTATTAAATGGCGCAGAAAGTATTGCCATTCGAAACAATGGCATTCAGCCTTTCCTTTCACTGTATGATGATTTTTCAAGTTATGCGGTTTCCATCATCACTCAACCAACTGCGCCAAACCAAGTGTGTGTGTTCAGTCAAGAAAATGAAACGGGCAGTATTGATGGAGAAAATATTATTGTCCTCGTTAATTGTGTGACCAGTCAATATGATGTTAATGTTAATGTGATGGGATTAGCAGAAACCAACAGCGTTAGTTTTTTGAATGGCACAGACACGTTAGAAGTGATGACAGATGGCTTAATGAGGTTGTCCACTTTAGATGATCACACGGCATTTGATGTCTCAATCACAACACAACCCACAAGCCCTGATCAAACGTGTCAATTTGAAGGTTCGTCCAGTGGATCATTGGCCGGTGCACATGTGCAAATTGATGTCACTTGTATTACAGGTCAGTATTCAGTTGGTGTCGAAGTCAGTGGATTGGCTGTTGGCAACTCAGTTGTTTTGGCAAATCAAGGTGATCTATTAACGGTTTCATCAAATGGGCCAGCAACATTTCCTACTTTATTGGATGATGGTTCGACTTATGCAGTTAGCGTTGAAGAAAATCCAACGACACCAGAGCAAACCTGTAACGTGACATCTTCTGCCACAGGAGTCATTAATTCAGCCAATGTGACAGCCATTCAGGTTGAATGTGAGACAAATCAGTATTTCATCGGTGGTAATGTCAGCGGACTGTTACCTGGAAATTATTTGATACTGCAAAATAATGGCACAGATGATGAAATGGTGTCTGGTAATGGTCCTTATGTCTTCAGCTTAGCACTTTTTGATGAGTCAGCTTATTCAGTTTCTATTGAATTACCTGCACTCAATCCTATTCAATCATGTGATCTCTTGAATGCCAGCTCTGCTTTAAGTGGTGATGACATCATTGATGTCAATCTGGCTTGTGAACCCAGTGAAGAATTGATTTATAGGCATGGGTTTGAATTATTTATGCCAAGAAAATAAGCAATAAGCTATAAGCAATTTGTTATCAATATCCATGACAAGGGGCAATTCAGTCCTTTGTCGAGCCCCCGTTGACTATGTTGTGCCGAATCCAGGCCAATGACGCATTATCATCCAGTCTGATGTTTCCAAATCTGTCTTCTGTGATGCCTAAATCTTTTAATATTTGCTGATAATCAGGGTATTTTTTTCTGGTGACTATTTTGTTGTAGAGTTCTATAAAAACTTTTGAATCTGAGATTTTGTCCAACTGTTCAAAAGTTTGCCTACCATTCCAATCTCTGCGGGTTGATAGACAACAGTCGCTTAAACCAGCCAAGGCTTTGGATAGTGTCATTTGTCCTTTGGTTTGTTTTTGTAATGCCACATCAGCCATCAATGCGATGACGGCTCCACCCCAATACATTTGCATCAAAGAGCGACCACTGGCTGACTTTAATATTGGAGCATCATAGCTGCTGGCAGTCTTGCGACCGCGTTCAAATCCAGCCAAGAGTTTTTCCCAGTTTTTCCGTTCGCTCAATAAACCGGTACGAACACGGGATATGTTTTGGTGATAACTGGCAAAACCTTCAGATAGCCAGCGATCATAGGGTGTATAAGGCACCAATAAGTGGCTGAATTCATGAGCAGCGGTCCAGTCTGCGATGCGAGTTGATTGTGTGCTGTCGGGATTAGCGATGAATAATACCCCATTGCCACCGCCACGGTTGACTTGCCCCCATGGAACTGGACCACTTGAACCCTTCTGCAATATGATCATCACTTGTGTGTCTTTGACGGGAAAACTACCGCTTATTGCCGCGACGGATTCTGTCATTTGTTTGATCCAATCAATGAAGTCATCACGGTTATAGTTATTGTTGCCATTGATGAAGGCTAAGCGCAGCCTGCTGTTTTGGATGAAAAGATCGTGACGTTGAATAGGGCCAAAAGCCACATATCCAGTCCAGTCATCAGGGGTGTGTTGCATAAGGTATTGTGTTTGATTTATGCTTCTTTTCAATAATGGCCAAGGTGCTGAAATATTAACACCTGAGGCATGATTGAATTTAATGATGGCTTGTGATGACTGTTGGTAATCTGAACGTTTCCACAACCAGCTGCCAATTGATAAAACGGTATCATAAGGGTGTTGTGCTTTAAAGCGTGATGAATTGAGTCGGCCCTTATTATCTTTGGCGTTGATTTCATAGCTTAAGCATCCTTTTTGACCATTTGGTAAATCAATATAACCATTTTGTTGTTGCATAAAATGTTTTTTGGTAAAGCCTTGCCATTGTATTTTTGAAGTAATTGCATCAGCGGTATCTGAAGTCGAATACAAGTATCTGGGCGCTTGTTCAAAACACATCTGAACATTCATGGTCTTGTTTAAATGATCAACAGAAATGTCATAGATTTGTGCTTGGGGGTCAATTGAGTTTTCTTGACTAAATACATTGTGGTTAATAAGGAAAATGCTGCAAAGAATCAGGGAATTTTTAATGATCACAGTTTATTAGTATTTTAAGTTAATAATGTGACCGGTTATACATAATTTAGTTGCAGATTTTTGTGAAAATTGATGAGGTCAGTTTGAAATTAATGAAAGTTTTACCTAAGGCCTTCGATCTATCAACTTTTGAATGGTATGATAAATGTATGATGACGGGTATGAGCTTTTTCAAAACCAATGTGTTGTATCTTATGGTGTTTATGTTGATGTCAACTCAATCAACTTTGGCATCAGATCCTGCTATAGATTCTCTTATGCAAAAAATCAATCACATCAAACAACGCAATAATGTCAGTGCTGTGGTGGTGCTAGTGGTGGATAAAAACCATGTCTTGATTAATGAAAAAATAGGCGTCAGCGATTGGCAAAACGGTGAGCCTTTGAGCAATGATCACATGTTTCGGATTGGCTCAGTGAGCAAATCCTTTGCTGCGTTATTGGCATTGAGAATGCAATCGGCAGGCATCATTGATATCACCAAGCCAATCTCTGAGTATTCCAGTCAGCTGTCTGTCAATAATTCATATCCCAATCATAAAATCACCATTGAACAGCTGTTAGAGCACACCGCAGGTTTGTCAGATTTATCTCGACAAGAATGGGATTACAATGCGCCAAAGCCGATCAGTATTGAAGAAGCGTTGCAACAAAGAAAAGCGCCACATAAAACACAGTGGCAAACAGGTTTGCATGCCTCTTACAGTAATGTTGGTACTGGTATTTTAGGGTGGGCCCTAGAAAAAGCCAGCGACCGTAGTTATGAAGATTTGATGGATGATTATGTCTTCAAACCTTTATCTATGCAGTCCTCGACATTGTTGCTCAAAGAACATGTTAAAAAACGTTTGATCAAAGGTTATAACACCGATGGCAAAACTTTGATCCCTTATTGGCATAATATTTATCGACCCTTTGCTGCCATCAATACCAATGATCAAGACATGATTCAGTTCTTACAAATGTTGTTGAATCGCGGTCGAATAAATAACCACACATTTTTGCCTGAAAAAGCCGTTCAACGCATGGAAAATCCACAAACGACTTTGGCTGCTCGAAGTGGTTTAGACTATGGTTATGGTTTGGCCAATTACCATTGGCAATATGAAGGACACACTTTCCATGGTCATGGTGGAGATGCGGATGGGTATTTAAGTCGATATGGTTATAACAAAGATTCTGGTTTGGCTTATTTTGTCATGATTAATGCTTTTCAACATCAGACATTAAAGTCAATGAGAAATGTGCTTGAAGGGTATATCATCAAGGAATTACCAAATCCTCATTACCCACTCAGATTAAAGTTGGGTGATGAAGTATTGAAAAAATATGTGGGCCAATATGCGGCTGTTACCAAACGTTTTGGTACTTTACCGAGTAAACCTGACGCTGAATTGAAGGTTTTCATCGATGATCAGAAATTGTATCGACAATTTAATGGTCGAAGGCCACAAGTGTTGTATGCTGTGAGCGATAATCATTTTCGCCATTATGATGAATCAACGGCAACAGTGGCCTTTGTTTTGCACCAACAAAAAATGTATTTACAAGGTGACTTTGGCAATTTTGTCAAATTGGATTAATTTAACCCTCGGGTTGATTGCTTTTGATAATAAGCCAAGCGTTTATTAAAAACAGCAGACATTTGTCTTTTCATGAACCAACCGATGACCGGTCCGATGATTGGTGTGGTGACTTTAAAATGTGAGTGCCAATCTACTTGGGTTTTGCCGTTGAGGTCAGTAAAATCTAACCAACCTTTGATGTGCTTTAATGGCATTTGAGGTTGTGTTGAGGTGATCAGATAAGCAAAATGTTGTTGAGGGGTGAAGTCAAATACCTTTTCCTCAAAGTTCATTTTAGCTGATTTGACCAATCGAATGGCGCCGTCTCCATTGATATCAGTCGTACCTTTGTTGATTAATTTACAGCTGAGCCCTCCGCCACTAAGAAATGTTTCATGATCACTTATGGTCCCAAAAGTCGCATCAATGTTCTCATCAAAAATAGCGGTCACGTGAATTTTATGGATCATGTTGTTATTTGCAATTTAATGACCATCAATTATAACACTGCAATGAAGAGAATTCTCAATTCATTACTCTGAATTGGTTGTGGATTAAACATCTGGTTGTGGTATGATCATTGTTTTTAATTCAGGGGTGTTGTATCAATGAAACGCATTATTTTGAGTTTGATTCTCGTTTTAAATGCAATTCCAGAAATTGCTGCGCAAGACGTTAAAGCCCTGGTAGGAGGCACCCTGATTGATGGTTTTAAAGACCAGCCAATTGCCAACAGTGTGGTTATTATTCGCGGAGATAAAATCAGTGAAGTAGGGCAAATGGGTCAGGTTAAGATACCTAAAGGTGCAGAGGTGATCTCAACCGAAGGCATGACAGTATTGCCCGGTTTGTGGGACATGCATGTGCATTTGATGATCAATGGCCATGCCGATTACCAACATTGGCATTCAACTTACCCTGATCAATTTGAAAAAACCATCATGCCTGCCTCAGCTGAACAGTTGTTGTTGGCAGGTGTCACCAGTGCAAGAGATTTAGGCGCACCGTTAGAAGCCTCTCTCGCGGTTAGAAAAGCCATCGCTGAAGGTGAAATTGCTGGACCAACTCTTTATATATCTGGCCCGTTTATTCAGAAAAAACCTTATCCAGGCACAGAACTATACCGTTGGGGTGTTGATGGCGTCAAAGATGCCCGTGCCAAGGTTAAAAAGTTGGCTGATGCTGGTGTTGATGTAATCAAATTGATTGATCAGGACCAAATGACCGAGGCTGAATTGATGGCTGTCGTTGATGAAGCACATAAACACAACCTTGCTGTAGTGGCTCATTCGCATCGCCCTAAAGAAATTTTATTGGGTTTGAAAGCTGGGGTGGATAACTTCGAACACACAGGTTTATCAACAGCGCCAGAGTATCCTCCAGAAGTGATGGCTGCCATCAAAGAACGCAGTGCACAAATGAATTTGGGGCCTTTGTATTGGACGCCAACCATTGAAGGCTTGTTTAATTACGATTATGTGAAAAACAATACAGAAAAGCTGGACAATGACAGTTGGCACCATGGTTTGCCCCAAGAAATTATTGATGACATTGAACAATCCTTTGAACATCCCGAGCGATTGCCATATTTTCAGATTACCAGTAAAAGAAAACCCACTTTAAAAAGAAAGTTCTCACAACTGCAAGAAGCTGGTGTGGTTTTATTAATTGGCACAGACAGTGGAATTCCGATGAAATTTCACAGTCAATCAACATGGAATGAGTTAGACATATGGGTTCGTGAAATGGGCGTCAAACCAATGGAAGCCATTAGAGCAGCCACTTATTGGCCTGCTAAAATGATGAAAAAAGACCATGAAGTTGGTACCATCACTGCTGGTAAGTACGCTGATATCATTGCCGTCAAGGGTGATGTTTTACGATACATTAATTTATTACAAGATGTAGATATGGTCATCAAGCATGGTAAGAGAATCAAATAAACAGCAATTTTTAATGACATTGCTCACACGCATAAGTGGGCCGGAGAAAACAATGAAATTATGCAAAAAACTGACGACCCTTGCGGTGGGTATCTCACTTGCCTTGGGTGTCAGCACAACCGCATTGGCGGTAGATGAAGAATATCAGCGACTGGAACAGCGGGTCAATGAATTGGAACAAATGCTGGAGGCATTAAAAAAAGAGCTCAAAGCCAAAGTACCGAAAAATAAAACCGTTGAAAGTCGATCATCACAGCACCATACCAATCCATCAGTTGTTACCACCAAACCAGAGACACCAGTGGTCAGCAACACAGTGATTGAAATAACCGCGCAATCACCAGCCGATGCACAACAAAGTCAACCATCACCTGACTCAGCTCCATCTGCCGCCACTTCACATAACTATGCTTTTGGCGGTTTCATTAAAACCACAGCGTCATTTTCTGCTTACAGTGATGGCGATGTGCCAGCAGCCACTGTCGGCCGAGATTTTTATGTACCAGGAACAGTGCCTGTGGGTGGTGAAGGTGAAAGTACGGATTTTGATTTTGGTGCCAAAGAGACGCGCATCAATTTCAGGAGTAATCACAACTTTGCCAATGGTGAACAAGTCAAGACATTCTTAGAGATGGACTTTTTACTCACTCCAGGAGGCAATGAAAGGGTCAGCAACTCGTACAGTCCAAGGCTCAGACATGCGTGGATTGAGTACCGAAACTGGCGTTTTGGTCAAGGCTGGACTACTTTTCAAGATTTGGGTGCGCTGGTCGAGTCGGTGGATTTTTTGGGTGCTTCAGAAGGCACGGCTTTTAATCGTCAGCCGATGGTCCGATACACCAATGGGCCTTGGCAATTTGCCTTAGAAAACTCTGAAACCACCATTACACCATTTGGTGGCGGCGCCAGAATTGTCGCTGATGACAACGCCTATCCTGATTTTATTGCCCGTTATAATCACAAACGCGATTGGGGACACGTCACTGTGGCGGGTTTGTTTCGTCGTTTGGAATACGATGTGGTGAGCCGCAATGAGGGTGAAAATTCATTTGGTTTAAGCTTGTCTGGCAAGTATTATGTCGGTGAACGTGACGACATTCGTTTCATGTTGGTCAATGGTAAGGGCATGGGACGTTACATGGGTCTTAACACAGCCAATGGTGGCGTTTTGACTGATACTGGAGAGTTACGGTCGATTGATTCCACTGGTGGTTATGTGGCTTATCGACACTTTTGGACTGACAGGATACGTTCCAATTTCAGTTATTCTCAATTGGACATCGATAATGAGGCTGAATTCACCGGTCTGGATGTGACCAAATCATCCAGAAGTGCGCAAATCAATGTGTTGTATTCACCGGTTGAAAAAATTACCCTGGGTCTTGGTTTCCTTCACGCCAATAGAACGATTGAATCACGTGTTGATGGAGAGTTAAACCGTTTAATTTTTACGGCAAGGTATGATTTTTAAACTCAATAACATCATAAGTACCAATAATATGGTAGAGAGTTGGTTGCTAAAAGTATTAACAGGAATTGGCGGTGGAAAAGAACCTCTTAGTATGAATGGTAGACCCAATGGTGTGTTCAAACCAGCATCTAATATCGGTTGGTAAGTGAGACCATTATCTGAAGACCTCAAGGCATTGCCAGTGGTGGTGGTGCCTTCAATGGTAATGGGAGGTGCCCATGGGCCAGAAGCACCCGATCCATTGGATTGCCAATCGAGCCAATAGGTGCCAGCACTAAGCGTAAGATCCAGTGCCACTGTGCTGACAGCTATTTGCCGGATATTACTGGCGCCCGAATCTAATTCTCTGACCCTTAAAATACCGCTGAATTGAGTGTTGTCCAGGACATTGGTTGTTGTGTCGCCAAATATGATTTCACTGTCGAGTTGTCCGGGAGGGCCATCCCAAATGAGTAAATTGATGGCTGTGATGCTGGAGGCCTGTTCATTGGTTTGATAGGCAAAAAACTCAATAGATCGAACGACTAAGCCATCGGCTTTAACGATGAATTCATCACTGACTCTTGTGCTTTGTTTATGTCCAATGCCCAATGTTGTAAGACCTAAAGAAACGTTTTGTAAAATACTTTCATCAGCAATACTGATAAAAAAATTCGACAGTGTGATTTTTAAATTTCATAATTAGATAAGGGTTGATATGTTGCTGATTGAACAAACGGTATTCAACATTTACAGTAGCCAATGCGATAAATTTTGTCAAATATCATCATCAAATAACCATAAAAATCAATTTGTTGACGCAGTATGAAGAATTCCTATCATAATATTAATACATGGCTATGCATGAAACTCCTGTTTCATATTGTTTTTGCTGTTTTTATT
>CAYGTC010000078.1:0-18685 GCA_964352735.1 uncultured Alcanivoracaceae bacterium
GTCATGGCTCCAGTCTCTCAAGAAAAGGAGCCTCCGGCAAACCCGGGGCGGTTCATCTGTCTCCTACAATCAAAGCTGGAGCGTTCGAACTTCAAGACCTCCAAATCAGTATAGAAGAATTCGTGGATCAATGCTCATCAGGAATACTCCGCACCCCAAATGGAGATATCGAGATTTTTAAAGATGACTATTCTCCAGGAGTGCTACTCGAACCATTTCACGCTTCGAGTGCGCAAATAAGGATAAGCGTTTTATCCATTTTGAGTCCGTTGGATCACGATATCCGTTTGAACCCTTCAGTGAAAGCTGAACTCAACGCAGCCGAAACTCCATTCAACAATTTTGATGAATTAGTCTCGTTATTGTCGCTAAACCGCGACAACAACGCTCAGGTATCAATGGAATTTGTTTGCTTCCAGTCTGCACGCATCAATAAGCAGAATTCTTATGTAACAAATGGTGGCGCCAATATTGAAGTAGCAATTGCAAGAGATCTTGATCCGAAGGCATTTTCTTTAGGAGTACGACAATCGAAAGGGGGCATAGCCGCGGCGGCGATAGACGTCGAACGGTTTTCGATATCTGGTGACGAGTTCAAATGGGAAGAAAAAGATTCTTATCTATTGGGCACAGTGTCGTTCCCAACTGAGAAACTAGATGTAATTCAGTGCTTCGCGAATTACGGAGGTGTTAATTACGAGAATTATTGGCTTTCGGACCCTGACGCCGCTGCAAATCCAAGACGAGTAGCTCTTCAGCTTTTTGACAAAGATTTGAATCTCAACACTGCGTATTTGTTTGAAGGTGTAGAAAATAAAACAGGTGCGGATGAATTTGAAGCAGGATTGAGTTGGATGTTTTGGATGCTCGGTTTTAGCTCCGTTCAGATAGATTTGCCCAACAAAAAGAAGAGGCCGAATGATGCCCCGGATTTTCTTTTCTGTGATGATCGCTCAAATTTTCTCATAGTCGAAGCAACCGTTGGCGCTTTACAAAATAACCTGAAACTCAACAAACTCTGGGAGCGGTCCATACGCTTGAAAACCGGACTCGAAAACTCGTCGCTTGGGCACCTCGAGGTTATACCCCTAATTATTACTAAACAATCGGAGCCGATGGTGGAGCAAGATCTTGAAACTGCTCAAAAACTTGGAATAAGAGTCTTCACTAGAGAAAACCTTCAAACATTGATTGAGCGAACGCGGAACTTTCCCAATCCAAACATCGTTTTTGATGAACTAAAACTCGTCCCGGAGCAAAAATAAGCATCTGAGTAGCCAAGGTCGTTATATGTTTTTTGCGCCCAATCTTGTGGAGCGGGCTGCCGTAGGCGACTGACAAGAGGCGTGAGTGCGATTAAGATGCATTTATGAGTATCATTCCCGCACGCGAGGCTTGTGTATTTTGGACTCCCGGTGGCGAAATTGCAGTCGCGCAAGCTGGAGGGCCAGACCTATATCGGCATCTTCAAAAATCAGATGGCGCATGCTGGGGTTGGTGGCAAGAAGCCCGTCCTGACGAGCTGTACTTTAGACTTTTGCAGCTAATAAATCGCTTGGTGATTCAGCATAAAGTCGATCCCGATAAAGTTCATACAGCGTTTTTAGTGGTCCCAGAGTATAGAGCTATGTTGCCTTACGATCACGTCGATGCCCTCACGGAGAGTGAGGAATCACTGCTCGAAAACCCGATACCAGATTTTGGACCTGGTTCACCACGCCTATCTTGATTGCGACCCGGATTCTCCAATATCGAACCAATTTCTGGTGTCACCAATTGCGCCCGTAGCCGACGTCAGAATTATACCAAAAGTGGACCATAGCGGTTAAACTGTAACGCCCCAAAAGCGGCGGTAGCAGCTTTTTTGAAGGATCAGGCATTGGAGCCGAACCAAAACGACGAAATTTGAATATAGTTAGGGCAACAATGTACAAGCTGAGTGACCGATTTGATCTGATGAGCTTGGATGAGCTCGCTGAAGAGATACATCGAAATTGTGTTCGGATTTATAGCGATTTCCACAACATCGAAGAGCTCGTGAATGATCCGATAACAATCGATATCGTAAAAAATTCGGGCATCATCAACCTGCCTCACTTATCGGATTGCTTAAAGCACTGGATCAATACTGAGCGGACAGACCTACACGAGGGTGAACTGATATTAGCTTGGGCCAATTTGGCAGTGCTCACCGAGTTGGCTGCGAAAATATTTCTGGCGATCTATAGGACAGATCTTCAAAATACAATTGCTCAAGCAAAAAGCGACCAGTTATCAGCGGAAGAAAAAAACAGTATCACCGAAGCTGTAGCGAAACTGAATACTGCGGATCGCCTACAAAAATTTGGGTTTTTCGAATTGTGCTCAATCGTAAAGTACACATCTGTACTCGGCGATGGCGCAGCTCCTTTCATGGATGGCATTCGAAAGCGTCGAAACTTGGTACTTCATACGGGATCCACGGGAGAAATCCGCGTAGACCACTCTGAGTTCGTATTTTTTGCGAAACAGTTTGCCGTATTCATAAATGAAGTCTACCTGACTCTCCCTGATGCCCGCGTCTAGGCTCGCGTCATGTTCAATTGGCCATTCTGAAAAATTACTTCGTTGCTGCCCCGGTCCTCTGCAAGGCCAGCGGTTTGAGTTTAGTATCTTACTGGCAGTTTGAGCCCAAGCTGATCAGATTTCTATTGACTGGTTTTGCGCCCTTAGCAGCCGCTCGCAGCATCGAAGGCGTCTGGCAAAAACTCGCCAACAACGGACATACAGACTTTGAGTGCGAGCGACTTACTTGAGGCGCTTTTAGGGCGCTGGGTTTATGTCCATTTCTGCCGGTCGTGCCCGTCAGAGCGTGGAAAATGACAGAAACCTAGATTTGGGAGTGGAGTGGCTAGCTTAGACAGAGAACAAAGCTGCATATGCGATTGTAAGACACGCCGATGCCTTGCTCTGAAACTACAATTTGTCGAAAGCTACGAGTGACTTCAGTGCGATAGAGTGGTTTACGGTCGAATGATTGCGGAAGTAATTCTAGGGGGTTGCGAATGACAGGCAAAGCTCATCGCCTTTATTCGTTGACCAAAGCGTTGAAGGATATTTCGTGGCCGTCTTACGCATTCTTCGGGTTCATGGGAGCTTTGTCGCTATATGACGTTGCCCAGCGTGTCCTGCTTGACTTCCAGCTTGCTTACCCGATTCAATTCGTCGTTGAGAAGTGGTCTGATTTTCTCAAGCTGTTCCAGCCCTTTGAGGACTTATTCAATTACTTACTCGGTGGTGTGAATTACCTAACTGGCTTGAATTTCGTTCTTCAACCGCATTGGAGCTCTATCGCCTCGATCGTGCTGGCATTTTTGGTAACAAACGCGTTGTTCCATCAACTTGAAAAGTCAACGCTTCTGGATAAGGCAAAACACCTTGCAATGCTGTTTGCAATATCGGTAGGGCTTGCTCTCATCGCGGGACTAATTCCTATATCACCTCTACCGCCGCTCCCCCTTTTTATTGTGGTTACCTCACCACCGCTCATTTACTTTATCACTCTGCGTCAAACTCAAAGCCGCCCAATCGCTGCTGCTTCCTTGTTGTCAGCCTTGCTTTCATACCTGAACTTGCTGAATCCTTTTTTCTTGCAGTTTGGAGCTATTGGTTTTCTTTTTGCCCTTCTAATCGGAATTGGTGCAGCCAATATTATTTTTGGGCTTGTTGCAAGACAGCCGAAATGGATTTCACTCGGCGTTCGGTTTTTGGGTGTGCCAGGATTGGCTGTCGTGATCTTATTGTGTCATTGGATGTTTAAGGCGCTTAATTGATTTTTGAATTTGGGATAAACGGCATCGATCCAGCCAACTCCCTTCGGCTGCTCTTGACCCGTTTGAGCCTAAATCCTTACGGCTCCTTTCGGCGTCTTTGGAGACCAAGGCATCGGTTTTCTAACGACCGCTTATGCGCCCCTAGCGGACGTCAGAATGATCCCAAAGGAAAACAAAACAATGATAACGTGTTTGGTTCTGATCTAAGGAAAGTATTCAACACTGGTAGCCCTCAGATCACCGAATGAAACCAAAACGTACAGAAAGTTCGAATTACGTGTAACGGCGCGGACGGTCTGCTGTCTTACAATCTGTTCTCTATCGGTCTTCAATCGATTGAAGCGTTCCACTTTTGCATGCTCGGTACTCACGCAATCTGATATCGCCGCCCGTTTTCAGGCGAGACCGTGGTGGGATCATACCGCATGTCTCCCTGACTTCTGCCATGATTGCAGATTGATCCCCACTGTCGATTGATGCGCATCCAGACGCAAACAGCGTCAGTGCAAGTGCTGCGAGGCCTAGGGCTTTCATTTTGCTTCCCCTTCGGTTGGCACAGATTGAGAGCCGCGATCGCGCGGGTCTTTGAACGCCAGCAATCGCAGCGCATTGAACACGACAATCAGCGTTGAGCCTTCATGCACCAGCACAGCCGGGCCGATGCCAAGCCCAAACAGTGTCGCCGGAATCAGCAAAGCCACGATGCCAAGGCTAGCCCAGAGATTTTGCCGAATGATCCGGCTGGTAGCGCGGCTAAGCCCGACTGCAAAAGGCAAGGTTTCAAGGTCGTCAGCCATCAGCGCAATGTCCGCCGTTTCGAGCGCCACGTGAGAGCCTGCCGCGCCCATGGCGATGCCGACCGTTGCATTGGCCATCGCAGGCGCGTCATTGACCCCGTCGCCAACCATTGCCACCCCGCCCTTGGCCTTCAGGCTGGCGATCTTCTCGACCTTGTCATCTGGCATCAGATCCCCAAAGGCCTCGTCGAGTCCGACCTCTTGCGCAACCGCGTCGGCGACATTCTGGTTATCACCAGAGATCATCATCATCCGGGTAATGCCGATGTCACGCAGCGACTGTATCACAGGTCGGGCTGCCTCGCGCGGCGTGTCCATCAACCCGATAACACCGAGGTAGGTGTCGCCCTGCCGCACAATCATCGTCGTCCGCCCGTTTTCCGAAAGCGAAGTGACCTGAGCAGCCAAATCATCGGGTAGCCTCGGCCCGTCGACCTCATCAAACAGGCCCGCCTTTCCGATGTAAACGAGCTTGCCGTCCACTGTGGCGGACACTCCTCGTCCCGTCAGACTGGCAAAGTCGGTTGCGGTCTTACTTAACTGACCCAAACGCTCAGTTGCCCCGTGGACCACTGCTTGCGCCAAGGGGTGATCACTCAGCGCCTCAACAGCAGCCGTCACCTCCAGAAGCTCGGTTTCGCTGGTGTCGCCATAGGGAACAAGATCGACCAAACGAGGTTCGCCAATTGTAAGAGTCCCGGTCTTGTCAAACGCGATGGCATCGAGGCGTCCGAGCGCTTCAAGCGGCGCGCCGCCCTTGATCAACACGCCGCCCCGCGCCGCACGCGCCACACCAGATAGGATCGCGCTGGGAGTCGCAATCGCGAGCGCGCAGGGACTGGCAGCCACAAGCACAGCCATTGCGCGGTAGAAGCTAGTTGCAGGGCTTTCATCCAAGATCAGGAAGGACAGCGATGTGATGACAGCCAGGAGGACCACAAGCGGCACAAATATGCGTTCAAATTTCTGTGTGAAGTTCTGCGTGGGCGATTGCCGCGTCTCTGCAGCGGCGACCATTTCCACCACGCGGGCCAACGTCGTTTCGCCAGATAGCCGCGTCACTTCGATTTCGAGACTGCCGCTTCCATTTATGGTGCCTGCAAAGACGCGCGAACTTGCCGCAACTTTGTCTGGCGTTTTGGCTGCCGCGACAGGATCGCTAACGGGCATCTTGTCGACGGGCGCGCTCTCTCCGGTGATGGGTGCCTGATTGACAGCGCTCTCACCCTTGATGACAAAACCGTCGGACGGCAGACGCTCATTCGAACGGACAATCACCACATCGCCAACACGCAATTCCGCAACAGCTATGGTCTCGGTTTTTCCATTGCGCCGAACAAGTGCTTCGTCGGGTGTGAGATCTGCCAATGCTGCAATGGCCCCGCGTGCCCGCGCCATGGCGTAGTTTTCAAGCGCGTGTCCGACTGAAAACAGAAAGAGCAAGAAAGCGCCCTCAGCCCATTCGCCGAGAAAGGCAGCGCCGGTAGCGGCGACCAGCATCAGAAAATCAATCTGGAACTTGCCCTTGACGATCTTCCCCACGGCCTCACGCAAAGCGTAATACCCGCCAAAGAAGTAGGCTGCGAGCAGAAGACCAAACCCAACCGGTTCCGGCAACAGACTTAACTTTGGCCCAAGCCATCCTATCAGCAAGCAGACACCCGCAGCCGCCGCAAAGACGATTTCGGCGCGCCCACCGAGCCATTGATTGAATAAGTCATTATGGCCGTGACCGTGATCATCCTCGTCATGGTCGTGGTTGGTATGGTCTGTGTCAGTCATGTAAGTCTCCAAACGAGGTAACGTTGGGAGGCGAACATCGATCCGCCTCGCGATAAATGGTTCACGCCGGAGCTGCACGCTCAGTGTGATGGGTTTCGACCAGAGAATGATGACTGTCTGGTTTTGGCGCAAACCAACGATGTAGCGCAGGCATCACAAGCAGTGTGAGGAGAGTCGATGACAGCAACCCGCCCGTCACAACCGTGGCCAGTGGGCGCTGGACTTCTGCGCCCACCCCTGTTGCAAACAGCAAAGGTGCCAGGCCAAGCGCCGTTGTCATCGCGGTCATCAGAACCGGCCTGGCACGCAGACCTGCCGCTTCAATCGCAAGCGCGTCCCTGTCTCGTCCGGCCCGGGCGAAATCGTCCATGAAGCTGACCAGAACCATTCCGTTACCGAGCGCGATACCGAACAGGGCAATAAAGCCAACCGTCGCAGGCACCGAGACGGGCAATCCTGTAATCCATAGCGCGAGCGCGCCCCCCGTAAGCGCCAGCGGGATGTTCAGTAGAATGAGGATTGCTGATTGCAGACGCCCGAAGGTGAGCAAAAGGATCAGCAACACAATTCCGAGTGTTATCGGAATCACAACAGCAAATCTCGCATTCGCCTGTTGCTGCAATTCAAACTGACCACCCCAAACCACGCGGTAGCCTGGCGGAAGGTCAAGATTGGCGTCGGTCAGGCTCTGCGCTTCTGTCACGAAAGACCCGATGTCGCGGCCACGAACATTCGATTGGACCGTGATAAACCGCTCACCATCCTCTCGCGTGATCTGACGTGGTCCGATAACCGTCTCAATCCTGGCGACTGTCTCCAATGGAACACGCGCACCTGCAGGCGATTCCAACACAATTCGGCTAATCGCTTCCGGCGTATCCCGGCTTTCTGCATGGAACCGCACGACAATCGGAAATTGGCGCACACCTTCAAACAGTGCACCTGCCTCAGCGCCGCCGACAGCAGCGCGCAAAGCATCAAGCGCATCCTCGACATCAAGGCCGTAACGACCGAGCGCCGCCCGGTCCATCGTGACAACAAGTTGCGGCGCACCCGTGATCTGGTCCGCCTGCACTTCAGCAGCGCCATTCACCTGTTGCAGAAGAGCCTGTAATTCTTGCGATTTCTCCAAAAGCACATCCGTATCCGGGCCAAAGATTTTGACCGCGAGTTCGGCGCGCGTTCCCGTCAGGAGCTCATCCACCGCCATCGCAATTGGTTGGCCGATGTTAACCACGATCCCTGGAAAAGATTCAAGATTTTCCGAAATCTCGGTGCGTAGGTCTTCGGGCGACATGCCAGCGCGCCACTCTGGCCTTGGCTGAAGTTCAACAAAGGCCTCCGCGCTGTTGGTCGGATCCGCGTGAGCCCCCACTTCCCCGCGTCCAATCCGGGTGACGATGGATTTGATTTCCGGAAACGCGCTCAAGAGCCGCTTTTCCACGCGGGTTGTTGTTGCGGCAGCTTCCGTGAGCGAAATCGACGGTGCCATCGTAACCCGCAACAAAATATCACCCTCTTCCAGGGACGGCGTAAACTCCGATCCCAGACGCGCCCCTGCAAGCCCGCCTGCCAAAAGAAGAATTGCTGCAAGTGCCAGCGCGGCAAAACGCTGGCGCACAAAGAAGCTTGCCGCCTTGCTGACAAATGTCGCGATCCAATCAGGCTTGTCACCAACCCGCTTCTTGCCGCGTCTCATCAGACCATTGGCGAGGGACGGCGCAATCAGCGCCGCGTAGAAAAGTGACCCGGTCATCGCGAGCGCCGCAGACGCTGCGAGCGGCCGGAACGTTTTTCCTTCCACGCCTTGCAGCGAGAACAACGGAAGAAACACCACGATCACGACCGCAACAGCGGCAATCAATGGCGCGATCACTTCTGCAGTGGAGCGCGCAACGACCAAGCGTTTATCATCCGCTTCCGGACTTGATCGAAATCCCCGGTCAACATTTTCAGCAATGACGATCGCGCCGTCCACCATCATCCCAATTGCAATGGCCACGCCGCCAAGCGACATCAGGTTTGCGCTAATGCCAAGAGCGTACATCGCAATAAACGCGAATCCGACGGAAAACGGGATCGACAACACCACAACAAGGCTAGGCCGCCATCCACCAAGAAAGACAAACACAACCAGTGCCACAAGTAGCGCGCCCTGCCATAGCGCAGTCGTGACCGTGGCGGAGGCTTTGTTCACCAGCGTGCCCTGATCGTAATAGGGCACAGCCGTTACGCCATCGGGCAGACTTTGGTTTATCTCGTCAAAGCGTGTCTGAACGCGGGCAATGACATCAGATGTATTCGTGCCGTAAAGCTTCAAAACCAAACCGGCGACAACTTCACCTTCGCCATTCGCGGTCGCGAGTCCCTGACGCACACCGCCGCCAACAATAATTTCACCTAGGTCGCGTACGCGTACCGGGCGGCCATCATCCACACTGACAACAATTTCTGCCAGGTCCTCGACGGTTCGGGCAAGCCCCACGCCGCGTACAGTATATTGCTCCGCGCCAATTTCGAGGAATTGCGCGCCTTCGGTCTTGTTGCCCCGTTCCAGCGCCGTCATCACGTCGCCGATTTGAACATTATAGGCGAGCAGCGCATCAGGATCGAGCTGGACCTGATACTGTTTTTCATATCCGCCAAGGGAGAGCACTTCGGTCACGCCGGGCACCGTCTGGAGTTGGTATTTGATAATCCAGTCCTGAATTTCCCGCATTTCTACCAGATCGCGCTCACCTGTTTGATCTTCCAGACGGAAATACAAAATGATGCCAAGGCCGGTCGAGATCGGCCCCATTTGCGGATCACCGAATCCGTCCGGAATGTTTCCGCGGGCTTCGGCGAGGCGTTCGCCGACAACTTGGCGAGCAAAATAGACATCCGTTCCGTCTTCAAAGTAAATGTTGACCACGGACAGTCCAAAATTCGAGACCGAGCGCATATGATCGAGCTTGGGCAAGCCCGACATGGCAGTCTCAATAGGATAGGTCACATAGCGTTCGACCTCTTCCGGGGCGAGGCCTTCCGTTTCTGTAAAAACCTGAACAAGCGAGGGGGTGACGTCCGGAAAGGCGTCAACCGGCAGCGCGTTGAATGCAAACAGGCCGCCTATCGTCATCGCGAGTGCCGCGATGGCGGCCAGCAGCCGACCCCCGGCGATACGGTGCATAAGATTCATCATGTCAATCAGTCCTAATGGCCGTGGCCATCGCCAAAGGCGTCTTTTTCAAGTTGAGCTTTAAGGGTGAACGCGCCATCGGTGACGATCTCTTCGCCAGCGCTAAGGCCGGAGCGGATTTCTACAAATCCGCCAGCCTTTTCCCCAGTCATAACTGCGCGCGGGGCAAAGCCCCCTTCTACGGGCACAAACACTGAGGGCGTGTCTTCCACCAACTGAACAGCGGATTGGGGGACTCTGAGCACCGCCTTGGGATCACCGACACTCAGGTCAGCGGTTACAAATTGTCCTGGCCGCAATGTGCCTTCAGGATTATCAACAATCACCCGGGCGGTCGCTGTGCGAGAGGCTTCGTCGATCACCGGCAGAACGAACGCTACGGTCGATTGGGCCAGCACATCACCGGCATCGGTTTTGAGCGCAACAGGCGCGCCCACGCGGATGCGACTGAGGTCTTGCTTGTAGACCGCAATGTCGGCCCAGACCACGCTGTCATCGACGAGCGTGAATAAAGCAGCTGCCCCTGCATCTCCCGCCGATACAGTTTCACCGAGCGTTACAGTTCGGCGGACCACTGTTCCTGCAATTGGCGCAGTCAGATAAGCATTGGCGTTGTCACCATCTGCAGCCGTCGCGATCCGCTCCAGTGCCTCATGGCTGACCCCGGCTGCGTGCAATTCGTTCTCGGCAGCATCGGCGTCAGCTTTCGCGTTATCAAAACCAGCACGTGCGCCCTGCAGATCGGCCTCAGATGTGATTTTCTCCGCGAAGAGTTGTTCTTCGCGCGTGAGCGCTTTTTGCGCCAGATTCTGGCGTGTGCGCGCTGTCAGCCACGTCGCCTTAAGACCAGCGAGTTCCCGGCTTCGAATGAGGGCAAGTGTTTGTCCCGCCTTCACCGTGTCACCTTCGCCTGCATAGAGTTTACCAATGACGCCGCTAACTTTGGGCGAGACATTCGCAACGCGGTCAGCGTCAAATCGGATCTCTGCCGGTAGACTAAGCGATTGCCCCATCGCTCCGGTTTCAACGGTCCCAAGTTGAACCCCTGCATCCTTTGCAGCCTCCGGACTCAGTTTAACGACATCGCCGCTGTCCTCGTCATGATAGTCACGCTCGTCGCCGTGATCATCATCATGATCATCATGTGACGCTTCAGCACTCGCCGCCTGTGTGGCTCCTGATTGTCCAGGGGTCGCGGCAGTCTCACCGCATCCTGCCAATAACAGCGCAAGCGTGAGCGACGCCGTCGTCAGTGTAAGTTTCTGTCTCATTGGAGGTCTCCATCGAAGGGGGCGGCGCCGATAAGGCTCTTCAAGCGCATCAGATCAGCATTGAGGGTTTGGCTGGCGTCGATCACCGCCACGCCCGCTTCAATCAGTCCCTTTCGGGCGTCTAGCGTCGTGGTCAGGTCATACCGACCTGCCGTGTAACCCTTTACCGACGCATCATAAGCAGAGCGCGCGGCAGGCAAGGCCTCCTGCTGCAGGAGGGACAAGCGTTGTTGAGACGCGCGGACCTGCGCGGCAGCCGCCTGTTGACGAGACCGAAGCCGCGCCTCGGTGGCCGTGGCGCTTACCCTTTCGGCGTCTGCGCGGTATCCCGCTGCGCGAGCCGCGTCCCGGTTGCGATCAAACAGCGGTATCGGGACACTCACGCCCACGAGAAACGCATTGTCTCCGGTTTCTTCAAACTGCCGAACGCCTGCGCTGATCGTTACATCAGGTACACCAGCAGCACGCGCTGCCGATTGTTGCGCATCTTGCGCATCGGCGCGTGCTTTAGCGGCAGTGACGGACGGATGAGCCGACAAATCTCCACTTCCCAGCGTCTCTGACGTGGGCGCGATTTCAGAAGTGAAACGCGGCGACGCAAAGAGCGGCTCCTCACTTCCCCAAAGAGCAGCAAGAGCAAAACGACGCTGATCAACATCAGCACGCGCCGCAATGGAGGCGGCTCGCAAGGCAGCCGCATCGGCGCGTGCACGGGATAATTCAGGCGGCGCGGCCGCCCCTGCCTCGACACGCTTGGCAACAGTGTCACCCAAAGCAAGGGCGAGATCAGCGGATTCATCCGCGAGGTCTGCAAGCTGTTGAGCCGCCTGTAAGTCAAAAAATAAAAGCGCGGCTTCGAGTTCAGTCTCGCGAAGGACTGCGCGACATTCTGCGTCTCCAAGCACAGCCAAAGCCTGCGCTGCACGCTGACGCTTGGTGCGTTTTCCGCCAAGCTGAAAAGTTTGGGCAAATGAAACCGTAGTTTCAGTCTGGTCAAAGCCGCTCAGTGGACCCGATCCCGAAAAGTTCTCAATCTCGATCCCGATGGACGGGTTAAGCCGCCGCCCCGCCTGGTCAGCCTCAGCCTGCCGGGCCCGCGTTTCCAACGCTGCGCGCCGGATTTCGGGGGCTGCGTGGCGCACCTGTGCCAGCGCCAAGTCGAGTGTTAGCGGGACATCCGCCACAATTGGGGGCGGGCTGCCTGATGGCCCGTTGCACGGGACCGCGATCGCTGCGCCGGGAAGGGCTGCCGCGATCAGGACGCTGATTGCGCCCTGCCTGAATTTTAGCATGGATGTCTTGTCCTTGTGGTCATCTGAAGCAGCAACGAGCGAGCGCCAAAAGGCACCGCTAAAGCATCAGATTAGACACGCGGAGGACGATAGAGTCCTTGAGGCCCTGCCCGCGGGGCGGCGAGGTCAGACTCAGGACGCAGGGTGATTGAAGCGGGATTGGCAAAGGAGAGTGCACCGACTCTCATACCCACCATATGAACATGACAGGAGCCGCAGTTGTGCGCATGATGTTCGTGCGTCTGGCGTTCATCGCCCGCGTCATCGCCTAAAAGCTCCACTGCGAGATCAGCGGTTTGGCAAGCAATTTCATCGGCATCGACGGGATGAATGTCAGCCGCTGAAGTGCCGAAAGTCATCGCCATGGCGAACATGACAACAAGCCAAAATCTGGCAGAAAATATGAGCGCAGCAAATTTCATTTCATAATTCCCTAGCAGGTTTTGATCTTAGTTTCATTAACAGAAATCACCCAGTTCATGCGGCACTTCATCCCGATTCAACTGCATCAATGGCCCCGGCCTGGTTATATCCAGCGCGGAACACGTTCCGAATAGTCTTTATAGGCTTGCCCGAGCGCACCTTTCAGATAGGCCTCCTCCAGCCTGACTTGGAGCGCGATAAGGGCTTCCGTCAGTACCCAGAAAGCAAGGCTCACACCCGTTGGGTGCACAAGAAACAGACCAAAAACACTGGCTCTCATCCCAAGAAAGATCGGATTACGTGACCGCGAAAACAGTCCGCTCGTCACAAGATCGGGTATCGCCTCGGCATCAACCCCGATGCGCCAGGCGCGTCCCATTTGAGATTGGGCGACCACAATAAGACCAAAAGCGATGACAAGAATGGTCATGCCAATCGCCTTCAGGACAAAATGGTCCGCCCAAGCAAGCTGTCCAAACCATGCAGAATCAACGCCTGCTGCAGCGGCGATCACATAGGCAAAGACACCCAGCATCAATCCCTTGAACCAGCGCCCGACGAGTCCGTGCGCGGTATCATTGCTTGGAAGGACAAGCGCATTGATTCCATCGCGCTGCCAGATGCGCCAGGTGGGCCAGGCCATGGCCACGATGAAGAACAGCAAAAAGTAGACTAAAAGTGCAATTTCCATGGGGTATCTCATCGAACAATTTTGAATATTCGACACTCATGCGGGCTACAGCCACTGGAGGGGCAAGTCCTTTTTTTGAGTCGCTATAGAATGCGACCCGCTGGGCCCGCAGAATCCGCCTTGTCGTGGTCGTCGAGACAAAGATCATGATTGCTCAGTGTTCCGAGAACTTCGCAAGACGCAATCTTCCCACCTTCACAAGCGGACACCATACGCTTCAGTTCGGCCTCAAGCGCCTCAAGCTTGGACAGTCTCAGACGAACATCAGCAAGATGGCGGCGCGCGATACCATCAACAACTGCGCAGTCATTTGAAGGTTTGTCCTGCAAATCTATCAAGTCACGAATGGCCTCGATTGGGAAGCCAAGGTCACGAGCGTGTCGGATGAAATTGAGACGATCAACGGCCCCTTCATCATAGATGCGCTGGCCGCTAACTGATCTGTCGGGCTCTGCCAACAGTCCAATAGTTTCATAGTACCGAATGGTAGTGACCTTAACGCCTGACTGGTTGGACAGGACGCCAATCGTTCGTTTTTGCGCCATTTGAAAAACCCTCTTGCCTCTACAGTCTCTGTAGAGGTTACGATGGACCGATTAAAAATGAAAGAACGAGACAATCATGCCATCAGTAACAAGCCCCGTTAGCCTCCTCTGCTTTATTATGCTCATCAACGCGGTGATGAGCATTCCATTTGGTATTCTCGCAAGTCGAAGTTTTCGTAAAACCGGCAAACTATCCGCTTGGCTCGCGATCTGGTCAGCTATCGCCATGCATGGCCACGCCTCGGTGACGTTCGCCGTATCCTGGTTCGACCAAGGATCACTCTACACCCCGAGTATCGCGTCTTTTGTCATCGGCGCACTTTTGATCTTGAGCGGCGGATATGTGATCCATCTCGGTCGCAAGGCCTATGGTGATAGATTGCGCGTCTACGGATTGAAGGAAGATTCACTGATAACAACGGGCATCTACCAGCGCTCCCGCAATCCTCAATATTTCGGGTACGGCGTGATGTTCCTCGGCGCAGCTATTGCGCTTGGTTCATCACTGGCTTTGGTTTTTGTGTCCGTCTTTACTGCTATGGTTCATGCAGGCGTGACGCTTGTGGAAGAACCGCATTTGGAGCGCATATTTGGCGAGACATATTCAGACTACAAGAAAACGGCCGGCCGCTACTTCAGATTGTTTTAGGCGCCTATTTTTAGTGCCGCATACGCACCTTCAAAGTCCGCACTCGCCTCAACTCTGCGGTCACACTTGGACTCTCAATCGAGATTAGGAACGAACAAAAAGGAGAACAGGATCACAGCATGTGCGCTAGTCGCCAAGATCGGGGTGGCGGCGTTGTGGACGTAGAACTGAACGGCAGCCATCTTGACGCCTGCGAAGATCCCTATCTTGTCGCCTACCTATTTCATCGTTAGCAACTCGCGAACAATGAGTTTCTGCAAGCCGAACGCCTTGCCGAGGCATTACGCGAAATATTGGAACGGCTGGGTGAAAGCAACGAACGAGAACGCGCTTGAGATCCACTTAACAGGTTCGTGTACTGTTCTGCGAGTATTCTCACGATCCTTAACAGCAATCCTGTTGCAACCATTGACTAAACCTCTCGTTTACACCGAGAGGGTCAGCGGTTCGAGCCCGTTATCGCCCACCAGTCTTTTCAAGGAGTTAGAGCAAGTTGCTCAGCTCCTTTTTTATTCCATGCACTTAATATGCACTTAATCGTCTAATGTCTGCTTCCGGCGTCGGTGCGGACATTAGGTCAACTTATTGAAAGACTGGTCACACGACCGCAAGCGATTTTCCTCGCACCCTCCATACAGAAGAACTTAGTTCCTTCCTGAAGGCGCTGAAAGTGAACATCCACCATGTTATCAAACACGATATGCATGATTGCGCTGTATTCACCAATCAAAGGAACTTCATTCGTCAACGATTTGCCTGTATCGTCTAAGAACTCCGGCCAAACGTCGCTCTGTGGCGCATTTCCTGCCCCATGCTCCTCCACCATCCGAACCGCGCGCTCGCGCACCTCGGGTGAGTATCTTGGTCGTTGCTTTTTGTCTGTCATGGCTCCAGTCTCTCAAGAAAAGGAGCCTCCGGCAAACCCGGGGCGGTTCATTGGATCAGTTTTAGTGGGCGGAGTCGCATACGCAACGACGGGAGAGTTTGCTGTGAGTGCTGGAGGCGGATTTGTGCTTTTGGGTATCTCAATAGGCTCAATATTTGGCGACTAAACGAAAGTTATCTCGCCAGAATACGACGCGGGGTATTAGTTCTCTGAGTAAGCTGCACCTCCAAATTTGAGAAAGTACTGGCTGTTCATCTTGCCATAAGATGGCGCTCATTTCGAACCAATTCTAGTCTCTTAATGTCCAATTTTACTGGTGAGCCGAAAGTTTCAGCGTCCGTTTTAGGGCGTTTACCGCCGCTGAGCCAATATCTGGTTTTGCACCCATAGCGGACACAGCGCTTCTAACCCTGGGGCACAACGATCTTCAGCATATTTGACGGCAGTGGGCGCTGCAAAAGCAGACTACTTTCACCCCCATCTAGCCATTCCAAGCACTCGTCAGGGTCAGTAAGAATAACTGGCATCGCATCGGGATGAACAGGAGCCACAACGCTATTGGCTTCAGTCGTCAGGAATGCATAAAGCAACCAATCGTCATGCTCGCGCTTACGGCGTGTCTTTCCATCCTGAGCTTTCAGACGCTCACCAGACCAATCCATACAAACACCAGCAAAAAACGCTACTTCTTCACCGGGCACAGAAAACCATGTTGAATCTATTGTTGGCTCTGCAAAAGCGGAGAATGGCACCAGACAGCGATGCTCTGGATTGAGGATCACCTCCGGGTAGCGTTGCTTCCAAAAGTCGATCTTACGAATGTTATTGCGCGGGCGCTCTAACCGTCCCTTAGCGTCACGCTCACGAAAAGGTGGCAAACCCCACCGCGCTTTGCGTAGAGCAACACCTGTGTTTTTGCGAACGAGTATGGGGCCATCTTGATCGGCATAGATATTTGCCTGTGGTTCCAGATTCCCCATTTCAGCGTCTACAAAAAACTCCAACTGGAGTTGCTTGGCACGCGCCCTTAGCGCTGCAAGCGTCGCCCAATGTCCATATCGATTGCACATATTTCCACAACATCGTGCAATCTGACGGAGTGCAAGTCTATTGACATATGTTCTATCTTTGTTCTTTTGTGCTTGTCTCACAAATGAGGCACAGAAATGCGTTATGCATCGAGGCTGGAAAGCCTCTATCTCGATTTTGACGGCTTTTTCGCAAGCGTGATGCAACAGGCCATCCCGTCTATTCGGGGTAAACCTGTCGGGATCATCCCTTTCAATATGCAAAACGCCCAATCAACCACCGTGATTGCATGTTCAAAGGAAGCCAAAGCATTTGGGTGTTCAAACGTCATGCGCGTGCCGGAAGCGCGCCGAATATGCCCCGACCTCATTCTTGTTCCTCAACGGCCTGACCTCTTTCGGCGCGCCCATATGAGTTTGCTGAATGAGATTGAAGTTGAAGTACAAATCGGCTCGGTCAAATCGATCGACGAGCTGTATTGCAATCTAAGTGAAAAAGAAGGTGCTCACCCGCGCGATCTTGCAACACGTATCAAAGAACGGATCGCACGTAATATTGGACCACATATCACGTGCTCTATCGGGTTTGCTCAAAACCCGCTTTTGGCAAAAATGGCCTGCAAAATGGATAAGCCTGATGGTGTAACGATTTGGTTGCCCGAAAACCGTGAGGAGCGCCTTTCCAACCTGCCACTTGATGATATTCCAGGGGTCGGTTCACGGATGGAGCGGCGGCTGCACAAAGCGGGCATATTCACGTTGCCCGACCTTCTCGCAACACAGCCCAAACAAATGCGAGCACTCTGGAAAAACGTTACCGGCGAACGCCTTTGGTATGCGCTGCATGGCTATGCCATTTCTGCCGTTTCAACCAATCGCGGCATGTATGGTCATGGGCGCGTTCTGTCACCTGAATGGCGAAAGCTAGACAAGGCCGAAAGCTGCTCAAGATTGCTTGTGATACGCGCCGCCAGACGCATGCGCCGCGATGGCTGGGCCGCTGCGAAATTGCTACTGTGGCTCGATCTCTATATCGGGAAGCATCAAGGGGGATGGGTAGAGCATCAAGACATCCCCTCAGTGACAGATGACAAAGCGTGTCTCGATGCTTTGAAGACCATGTGGCAGCGCGTCCACGCCAAACTGCCAAAGCATGCAAAAGCTATTCGTGTTGGCGTAACACTCATGGATTTGAGCGTCGCTAGTGAACGTCAACTTGACTGGATTTACGATGACGACATTGAACGCAAACGATGGGAAGCGCTCACGAATATAAAGGACGTGCTTAATCGGAAATACGGTAAACGTGTTTTAGAGTTTGGCCTGTTTGATGAGCCGCCCGGTGGTTGGGCTGGAGCGAAGATTTCTTACACGCGAATACCCTCGGCGGAGGATTTCTATTGACCTGGCAATCAGAAATGCAATTGCGCGATGTTCCTGAGGAAAGGGCTTTAGAGCTTACTTGTTTGAGGTGTCGATACATCTGGATCGAAAGTCCCACAGAGATTCTTATCAGGGTTCAGCACCGCGATGTTTATTTAGATGAAGTGGCAAAAAACTTAGCGTGTCGTCGGCATGGTTGTTCGCACGTGGGCGTAAAACTGTCCTTGATCAGAACAGACGATACGAGCGGCTTTGTGGGGGGTGTGCCGTAGAAGAATCGATCTCACCCAAAGGCGAGCCAGAGCAAGAATGTGATCCAAAAGGGCGATGTCAGCAGCACCCATAACCACCAAGGGGTAGGTCGCGGTGTGTAGTCAGGGCTATCATTCCAACTCATAAACACCAGTCTGGCTTAGGTGCCAGCTTTTTGGAACCCTTATGCGGCCAAGGTTCCAGGAATCCAGCTTCAACTCCAGCGGTCGCAACATCCAGCCCGTTTGCAGACAAATCCACTATCAAGCGCGGATTTGGCATGCGGTCATATCCCTCAGTGGTTGTAATCTTGAGGTCAGCGTTTCGCGTAAACTCGACCATGAATTCTTTGGCATCAAATCCACGCTCGCGTTCTAATTCACATTGCGCTGCACCCACTGCCGCGCCTACGCCGCCAGTCTCTGGGGCATCTATATCATTCAACCGAAACCTGAGGTCGCCATTGATCAAACCACTATCGCCGTCATTCCAATAGATAGAAGTGATCTCCAGTTCGAGTGGAGAGACGTCGATATCAGTGGTTTGATCCTGCGTGGGCATCACGCCGCAACATGTTACAGTCATGCATCCAACCAAAAGCGCGATCGTTTTCATAACCAGACTCCGTTCTGTCTAAACTGTCCGTCGTCATATAAAATGGCTCAGACTTAAGCTTGCAGCATGAGAGATTTC
>CAYGTC010000079.1:0-18319 GCA_964352735.1 uncultured Alcanivoracaceae bacterium
TCAAGTCAGAAACTCCTAAAATTAGAACGGGGTTTTTCAGGGTTGACTAATTAAAATCATTCTCAGAGATTTCAGCATAATTAGCCAAATGGAGGCAGAAATAGCAGGTAATAGCGTGCTATTGGCCAGATTTCTCACAAAAATTTGGTGAGTTTAATCATTTTTTACCTGTCATTATAGTTATGCTGAGGTCTCTTTTACTTAAAACAAATACTTATTTCACTTGAGTTTGCATTTCTTTTGATGCGTTTAATGAACGTGCATGCAATCTGTCATTTGTCCATAATCGTAAGTCATCCAGCCAACAGTATAAACTGGGCAATGCCAATAAGCTAACCACAGTTGAAAAGCTCAACCCTCCAATAATGGCTCTGGCCATAGGAAAATACGCAGGTCCGTCTCCACCCACTTGTGAGACACTAACCGCCAATGGAATCAAGCCAACTACCGTTGTAGAAACCGTCATTAAAATAGGGCGCAAGCGGTCTTTTCCTGCTTGTAATACAGCAGCATTTCTACTCATTCCCCTGATTCTTAATTGATTGGTATGATCAATCAATACAATACCATTGTTGACCACGACACCAATCAAAATCAACATACCTATTAATGCCATTAAAGTTAATTCGGTACCTGTGATCGCAAAGAAATAAAACACACCAATGAAAGAAAAACCGATTGAAGTAACCACACATAATGGAAACAATAATGATTCAAATAAAGCGGCCATCAAGATAAAAATTAAAGTAACTGCAATCATGAGATTTCTCTTCATATCGTCATCCTGCTCTTCATCTTCAAGTGAACCACTGTCAAAGTTCCAGTTATATCCGCTTGGATAATTTAATTGGCCCATAACATTACTGACTTGTTCTTTGATTTCTTTTTTATTGACGTCATCATCCAAATCAATTTCTATTTTGATCGCTCCAACGCGATTTTGACGAACGATGTATTGTGCAGAACTGGTATTAATGATTTCAGCAACTGTATCTAGAGTGACTATATTTCCTTGATTCGTTAAAATTGGCAATGACGTCAATTGCTCCATTTTAAACTCACCAGTTTTATAAAATCGCATGATAACCGGCATCTCACCATTCTCAGTAATCATATCTCTCAAATTAATACCACGCATGGCTGTATTGACACTTTGCGCTACAGTCAGTGGATCTACGCCAAGTCTAACGGCCTTTTCACGGTTAACGCTGACTTGAATTTCATCTCGACTGTTTTTATTTTCTACTTGTGCCCCTGCAACCCCTTCAATGGCATTTAATTCCAACAATACCGGCTCCAGCAGCCCCTTTAATATTTCCTGAGAATCACCTTTGAGAAAAACACTTAAACCATTTTCACCTTGTGATTTTTCCCAACGAAAATTGGGCGTACCAGTTGTAATTTCGGGTAAATCTTTCAGTATATCTTTCTTGATGTCAGCGACCGATTTGGTTGCCTGAGATTCATCAACTAAATATATTTTTGTTAAAGCAGATCCATTTTCTTCATAATAACTATAGACTGTATTGATTTCAAACCTCTTTTGATTGGCGTAAAGGTAATTTTCAATTTTGTCTACGTCTTTTTTCAGTCTATCCAATGTAAAGGAGTCATTAACATGATAAACCAACCAAAAGTCTCTGGATATTTGGTCTTCTAAGCCCTCCTCACTAAAAACAAACAGAACATTCACAACCAGCCCCATAACAACAATGAAAATAATAGAGGAGAAAGTAATCCAACGATGCCTTAAGGTGTAACTTAAAACTTTGATATATTTAGATTTAACGGCATCCATCCATGATTTTCTTGTATCAACTTTTTGCTCAGTGTTTTTATTTAGACGAGAGATAATTAATGGTACAACTGTAATTGATAAAAATAAAGAAATGATCAATGCTGCAATAATTGAAGCAGCGACATGAGTTAAAAATACCGCAATCAGGTCTCCCCCATTGAACATTATGGGTATGAAAACACAAATTGATGTCAGAGTTCCGGCTATAACAGGCACCATAACCTCAGAAACACCCTTTTTAATGGAAGTGACAATGTCATACTTCCCAGTACTTTTTTGCGTTAAGATGCTTTCGCTGATGACCACCGAGTTATCAACAAGCATACCTATGGCAAGCATCAGTCCCATTAACGATAAGACATTTAATGATAAGCCTAAAAAATACAATACACCAAGTGTGATGACTATTGAAATAGGAATTGATAAAGAAACCAATAGAGTTGTTAGAATGTCTCTGATAAAAATATACAACATGACCATACTTAACAACGCACCGACAATACCCGCCATGATCACTTCATTTAATGAATCTCTGACACTTTTGGCCTGATTATTCAACATGACCAATTGAATACCTTTCATCTGTGGTGTTTGAGCAATTTCATCTATTTTCGCCAACACACGATCCGATACTTCTACTAAATTTGCGGTGGACTCATTATAAATCTCTAAACCCACCGAATACTTTCTATCCAAATGTCGGGCATAATTTCTATCGCCATTGACCATTTCTACTGATGCAACATCAGCCAAGCGAACGCCTTCTTTATTCAGTAAAATAGCATTGAAACTCTCAACATCCTGCACTTGACTTTTTGGAACCACACGAAGTTGTCTGTCATCATCATCAGAACCCGTTTTAAAGTTACCCGATGCCATCACAAAATTGTTTTGACTGATTTTATCTGACAGTTCACCGAAACTGATGCCATAGGATTTCAAGGCATCACTATCGATCATAATGCGAACCTCTTTGGGTTCCAGCCCTTGAAATGACACCCTAGCTACACCCGGCACCCTTTCGACCGGCTTTACTAAATATCTGTTAATGACATCATAAGAGTTCTGTAAGTCAATATCACCTGTGATACGCAGCTCTAAGATGGCATTACCTCCTGTTTCTGCTTTTTGGAGTAAAATACGTCTCACATCATCTGGCAACAATGGCCTGGTTAAATCAATTTGTTCCTGAACCAACATGGCTTTCTCATCAAGATCAGCACCAGCTTTAAATTCAATACCAATATTTGCACCATTTGTATCGGATACAGAGTCTATATTTTTTATATTTCCAATTGTAGCCAGAGCTTCTTCAAGTGGGCGTACGATGTTGCGTTCAACTTCTTTTGGTGTAGAAGATGGATAAGCTATATTAATACTAATAAATGGAAATTTCATTTGAGGCCACTGCTCAAGTGGCAACAAACGAGATGAAATCAAACCCACAATAACCATACTTAAGAATATCATGGTTACAGTAATCGGTCTTCTTAAAGAAAATTCTGCAATTTTGCTGAAACCATCCTGTGTTTTTATTGATTCGTTGATTTCTTGAGACATAATTATACCAGTTGTTGGGTTTTATTAGCGCTTTGTGGTTCTTTTGACTGTTCTATCATTTGATCTTTTGTTACCACAGAATAAATTACAGGCACAACTATCAAAGTCAAAAAAGTAGAAAACAATAAGCCACCTATAACAGTGATGGCCATTGGCGCTCTTATTTCTGCTCCCGCTGACTGATCCCCAATGAATGATACAACCATGGGTAACAAACCCAGTACAGTAGTCATTGTGGTCATAATAATTGGGCGCAGTCTCGCTTGACCAGCTTCGATGATGGAGGAGTTTAATGAATTGCCCTGACTCTGTAACTGTTTTATTTTATCAATCAAGACAATGGCATTATTAACCACAATACCAGCCAACATGATCAAACCAATGAAAACCACAACTGATATATCAGTACCAGTAAGATACAAGGTCCACACAGCACCAATCATCGCCAATGGAATAGAAAACAATATTACAAAAGGATGAATAAAAGACTCAAACTGAGATGCCAACACCATATAAACAAGGAAAACTGCCAATAGTAAAGCAAAGATCATTGAGTCATTTGACTCTTGCAAGTCTTTATTTTGTCCTGTAACCTTGGCTTGAACCAAACTGGGTAATTGAGCTTTATCAATCACCTGCTCAGCCAACTGAATTGCCTTTGCCAAATCTATACCAACGATATCTGCCGTAATGACTACAGCCCGTTCTTGATCTCTACGTAAAATTTCACCAGGACCTTGTGCAATTTTTATTTCAGCCACATCTGCCAATGTAACCGGGTTAGATGACAGAGGATTGACTAATAATTGCGAAACAGTTTGAATGGAGTTTCTCTGTTCCAATGGGTTTCTGACCAGAATATCGATTTTTTGATCTTGCCAATGAACTGTCGTTTCAGATTTTCCTAAAACTTTATCAACCACCACATCTGCCACTTGACGATTGGTCAAGCCCAGCATTGCGATTCTTTCTTGATCAAAGTATACTTGAATCTCTGGATTACCTAATGATAAACCATCATCAACATTGATAAAATGTTCATCAGATCCCAATTCATCTTTAAGCCTCTTGCTAAATTTCTTTAAAAGCTCCATATCAAAACCAGAAAGCTCTATTTCAATTGGATTACTGAGTTCAAAAAACTCTCCAGCTTGCAATTCAACATCTAATCCCGCTTTTGTATTCAACAACTTAAGTACTTTTCTCTCAACCTCAGCTTTATTGGCTGTTGATTGTGTTCGAATCAATAATTGTCCAGAATTTTCTCCTGATGAAGTTGTTGAAGCATCGAGCTTACCTCCTTGTCCACCAATGCCATAAACAAAGTCAATAGATTCCATACCTTCAAGTTCTTTACTTAATAATTGAACCATTTTATCGGTTTTTTCAATCACCACACCTTCTGCCATTTTAAAGTTCACTTTAACAGTATTTGCATCCATCTCAGGAATTAAATTCATACCCAATTTAGGCACTATACTGATACTAAAAACAAAAACAACAGTGATCAATAACAAAACAATGGTGCGATTATTCAAACTCCATGGCAATAAACGTTTATAGGTGCCTGAAATACCAGCAAATAATAATTGCACAACTTTGACTGGTATTATAAAAATATAATGCATCAGTTTAGCAATCATTGTTATCAACATAGTCATCGCAAAAACCAAATAATCAATCATACGATTAAAAATGAACTTTCTGCCTTTTCTCAATTTCCTTCCTATGGTGGTTTTTGCTTGATATTCAGCATCATCATCTGGCTGCATGGAGAAATTTCTTTTGCTGCCCAAACTCATTAACATGGGCACTAATGTCAAAGCAATAAACAATGAAACAACTAAAGTAAAAGTTACTGTCAATGCTTGATCTTTAAACAGTTGTCCTGCAATTCCCTTTACAAAAACTAAAGGCAAAAACACAGCAATGGTTGTCAGTGTCGATGCCACAATGGCACTGCCTACTTCAGTCGTACCTTTTTTCACCGCATTTAATTTATCCAGCCCTTGACTTCGTTTTGAGGCAATATTTTCCAATACAACAATACCATTATCTACAAGTAGACCAATGGCTAATGCTATCCCCCCCAGTGACATAATATTAAATGAGATACCAGCCTGAAACATCAGAAAAAAACCAGCAATAACCGATACAGGAATCAAAGTGGCAATCACCATAGTTGCGGATATATCCTGCAAAAACAAGTAGATCACCAGCACTGCCAATATACCACCCAACAACGCAGAAGAAATCACATTACTGATTGCATCGGAAATAAAAGTAGATTGATCATTAATAATTTTCAGCTCAGCATTTACAGGTAAGCTTTTTTTCAATTTTTCTAATTGAGCTTTAACTTTTTCTGCCACTGCAACAGTATTTGCATCACCCTCTTTGTAGATCGCGACTTCTACGGCTTCTTTACCGTTTAATCGATTAATTGAATCTCTGTCTTTGTGTTTCAAAGTTACTTGAGCCACATCTTTAATTTTAACAGGTTTGAGATCTTTGATGCTGATAACAATATTTTCAATCGACTCAATGCTTTCGAATTGATTGACTGTTCGCACTAAAAACAATTGAGTCCCTTGCTTTATTGCACCGCCTGAAAGATTAATATTCTCTTGTATTAATCTTTGCGAAACATCACCAATACTTAGACCCAATTGAGCCAATTGATATTGATCAGGCTCAATCTGAATTTGTTGCTCAAGACCACCACTGACTTTTACTGCAGCAACACCAGTGACTGGCTCAAGCTTTTTTTTAAACAATTGCTCTGTGTAAGTTCTGAGTTTCTTGAGTTGAGATGAACTATCACTGCCTTCAGAAAAAGTTAACGCAACCTGCATAATGGGTTCTGTTGATGGATTAAAACGCAACAAAACAGGAGCTTTGGCATCTAATGGCAGTTGTACTGAATCGATTCGATCACGAATTTCATATGATGCCTGTTTAATATCAGCATCCCAACTGAGCTCAAGTTTAACATCAGATCTACCAGTACTGGATACTGAATATATGCGAGATAAACCTTTAACCACACCCACTGACTCTTCCACAGCTTTAGTGATTAATAACTCTATTTCTTCCGGACCTGCATTTTCATATTCAGTTCTTACCGTAAAAGTGGGGTATTCAAGATCTGGCAACAGTGTTCTGGGCATATCCTGCATTGCTATACTTCCAAACAAAATCATTGTAAGCGATAGCATAGCAACAGTAACTCTACGATCTGTTGCTAATTTAATTAAACCATTAATCATCGTATTCTATGACCTTAATTTTTGATCCCGATGACAAGTTATTCTTACCAGTTGTGACAACTGATTGATTATCGGTCAATCCTTCCAAAACCTCAATATGATCTTGCAATTGATAACCCAGTGTAATTGGAGTTTTTGTAACAGTTGAGTCTTCATTGACCACAAAAGCAAAAGTATTTCTATCCTCCCTAATTACAGCATCTTTATCAATCAACAATGCATTTTCCCTTTTGTCTAGAATGATTTGTGCTTTTCCAAACAGTCCTGGACGCAATGTAGCATCCGATTCATCTAAGGCAATAACGACTTTGAAGGTTCCTGTAGTACTGTCAACAATCGGATCAATTCGTAAAATTGAACCATAAAAATTCTTTCCCATACTGGAAAAATTGAACACCACTGATAAACCCGTTTCAAATGCCCCCCATTTGCTTTCTGGCACATTAATTACAGCTTGTAGTGAATCAAAATTAACAATTTCATAAACGGCTGTATTGGGCTGTATCAAGTTGCCTTTTTTAATGCTCCGTTTGGTGATAACACCTGAAATTGGCGCTGTAATCTTTGTAAAATCAACATCCATTTTAGCCTGATCTAAACTGGTTTTTAGTGATTGTGTTTCAAACTTCAAATTATCAACTGATTCCTGATTTACCAAACCTTTCTCTAAAAGCGTTTTGGCTCTTTCATAATTGTGTGAACTTTTTTGGTAATTTGCATTAGCACTCTGCAAACGCAATTTTTGTGCATCTGATTCTAATACAGCCAATACGTCACCCTCTTTAACCGCATCGCCTACTTCAACATTGATTGACAATACGATACCACTGGCCTTAGAAGTAACAGCAGACTCAAGATCAGCTTCAATTATTGTTGTGGTATTAAATACTGAGACAGCATCACCCTTAATCAGCTGTATTGCTTCAACATTAATAACTATCTCCTCTTCTTTACTTCCCTCATCTTCTTTATCTTCCCCCTCATCTTCTTTTTCTGTGTCTTGCTCTGCTGATGGTGACTGTTCTGATGCTTTGTTATCTGAATCTTGGTCAGTTGTGTCTGGACCATCTATGAATGAACAACCCGAAACATTGATCATTAAAACCGCAATAAAAGCATACATCGTTATTCTTATCATTGTATATAGTTCCACCTAATTGATTTTTTCTTTGCGAGCCGCTATTTTATCTTGAATGGTAAGAATTAGCATAGGCCTAAAGTAATTTTTATGGTTATTTAATAATATGTAAGCTAAGATATTACGATTATTTTGAGAGGTGATGATGCGATGTTTAGGTTAATTTTCTTTATGGTTTTTTCTGTAGTGCTTAGTTCTTGTCAGTCTGACAACACATTCAATCCAAATAATCAAGCGCTATCCAAACCACAAAACGGCGATTATTGGAATAATCGATACACATATCCAACAGGACAATTTGTTGCGGGTTGGTATGCCAAATCCAGAAAAGCCCATGAACAAAACCTTGTTCGTGTACCACAAGGTCGATTTGAAAAAAACAATGAAATGATAAATGGTGGCATAGCGCCAGGTTCTTTTACTGCTTTAGGACCAAGACCTTTGGTTGGCTTTGCAAATTCGAGAGACTCTGGCCGGGTCAACGTTATTGTTTCGCACCCCACCGATTCAAGCATCGCCTATGCAGGTGTTGATGGCGGCGGCGTTTGGAAAACAACCAATTGTTGTGGTAGTAATACCACCTGGACAAATGTAACAGACAACACACAAACCAATGGTAACGCCATAGGTGACTTGTATTTGGACCCAAATAACCCTGATATCATATATGCTGGCACGGGTGATCTGCGCTATGGTTCTTACTCATTTGGCAGTTCAGGATTATTACGTTCAACCAACGCTGGTTCTCACTGGCAAGTGTTGGGCGAAGATGTATTTTCACCTTATCGTGAACAGCCTGAAAATGAATTTCCTCAATACCAAGCCATTGGTAAAGTCCGCACCAATCCAAACGATTCACAACACATTGTAGTTGGCACTAAAACAGGGTTGTTTTTTTCCTACGATGATGGAGTCAATTGGTCTGGACCTTGTTTAACCAATGCTTTTGACACACAAAGACAAGACACAACAGGACTGGAAGTTTCTGCAAGTGGCGTGATTTATGCTGCCATTGGTACAAGAGGCCACGATACACAAGTGCAACCTGACTTGGATCAAAATGGTGCCAATGGAATTTACAGAACAAATTTTCCAAGTAAGGGGTGCCCAAACTGGGAGCTGGTTTCCACACCATCTAATGGCTGGCCTGCTGGAACTGGTGCTGGCTTGGGTTTCCCAGACAACAGTATAGGACGCATTGATTTGGCAATGGCACCCTCTGATAATGATTATTTATATGCTCAAGTAGCTGATATTACAACGAGATCTGTCAGGGGTGTTTGGCGCACGACAAACGGCGGTGATACATGGCAGCAAATGGCCAACAATAATGATTTTCAAGGTTGTGACAGCAGTGGATCTCAAGCCTGGTATGACATGGGCATGAGCATTTCCCCCACCAATCCAGATGAAGTATTTTTATCTGCTGTTGACTTATTTAAATCCACTAATGGTGGAGACACATTCACAAACAGTACTTGTGGTTATGCAGGAGGCCCAAGCTCAGGCGATTTTGTTCATGTTGATCACCATGCCAGAGCCTATGTTGCAGGAGATCCAACTAAACTCTTAGTTGGATCAGATGGCGGTGTTTTTTACACAGATAACGCTGATGAAAGCAACGCCAGAAGCATTGTTTATACACAACTCAATGACACCATCAATACCATTGAATTCTATTCTGGCGATATTTCTGCCAATTTCAGTAACACCCCCATAAAACAAATCGTAGGCGGTGCACAGGACAATGGTTCTTCTGTAGCCAGTTGGGATACCGATTCAGAGCCTCTGACAGCAAAAGCCTGGCAAAGGGTTAATGGTGGAGATGGCATATACGCTACTCTTGAGCCCATTGAAGGACAACGCGTTTATGTTGAATCTCAAAGAGGCAACATGCGCATCAGTACAAGTGGCATCAATGGTCCATATAGCAATTTTGCCAACCCATGGAGCGGAGATCCTGTTGTCCCATTCATTTTTCCTTTCCATCTCAATAAACATGATTGCTCAGGAGCCATATGTGAACAATTGATGGCTGGAACCAACAGAATCTGGGAAACCACTACAGGTGGATTAAGTAATGGTGCATGGTATGTCAACAGCCCTGATTTAACAAAAGGCGTGTTATTGGACAGATCGCTGATCAATCAAATGCATTATGGTTTTACCGATGCCAGTATTGCTGTGGTTGGCACCAATGATGGCAATGTTCAATTTGGTTTCAATATGGGTACAGGTAACACCAATTCCGCCACATGGGTCGATGTCACTGACAGCAATAATGTATTACCCAACCGTCCCATTCTGGATGTGGTAACAGCCGCTGATGTTGCAACCACCGCTTACGCTGCAGTTGGCGGTTTTGATGAAAACACACCAACAACGCCAGGCCACTTGTTTGAAGTAGTGTGTAATAGCGATTGTAGTAGTTTCAGTTGGAATAATAAAACCGGTAATTTGCCGAATATTCCCGTCGATAGCGTTATGGTGAATCCAAACTTGCCCAATATGGTATTTGCAGGTACAGATTGGGGCTTGTACTATACATCAGACATCAGCCAAGCATCACCAGAATGGTTCAGATTCAATAATGGATTACCTTCTGTGATGATCTGGGACATGACAATTGATCGTGGAGCAACGACTTTAGCTGTATTTACTCGCTCAAGAGGTGCATATGTCTGGCCACTACCAACAGGACTTCTGGATGATGTGATTTTTGCCAATGACTTCGAATAGGATAAAGAAATGACAACAGGCAGCCATGAACACAAAACAGATCCACGCAACCAGTCCATATTGATTAACATTAATGGGGAAATCTTCAGTAGGGACAAAGCCGTTATCTCAGTTTTTGATAGCGGCTTCATTCTTGGTGATGGTGTGTGGGAAGGACTGCGATTACATCATGGCAAAATTGTATTTTTACAAGAACACCTTGATCGACTGTATCAAGGTGCCAAGGCTTTAGACATTGATATCGGCATCAATCAAAATCAAATGACTGAACGGCTATATCAAACCATCGAAGCCAATAAAATGATTGATGGTGTTCATATCAGGTTAATGGTCACACGCGGTGTTAAAACCACTCCTTACCAAGACCCAAGAGCCACGATACCAGGATCAACCATAGTCATTATTCCTGAATATAAAATACCCTCCACATCCAAAAGGCAAGAAGGCATCAAGCTATTTACCACTCATGTCCGACGTGGCTATCCAGATGTTCAAGACCAAAAAATGAATTCTCACTCGAAAATCAATTGTATTTTGGCCTGTATTCAAGCAACTAAAGCAGGTGCAGATGAGTCTTTAATGCTTGATCCTCATGGTTTTGTCTCCACTTGTAATTCAACCCACTTTTTTATTGTTACCAACGATGAAGTATGGACATCAACTGGGGATTACTGTCTTGGAGGGATTACAAGATCAAAAATCATTCAATTATGTAAAGACAATAATATTCCTGTTTTTCAAAAAAACTTCTCCTTGTTTGATGTGTATGGTGCACAGGAATGTTTTATTACAGGTACATTTGCAGGCATCACTTCAGTGAGCTCTGTTGATGGCCGTTTGATTGGAACAGCCAATGAAAAACCTATAATTAAGAAACTACAACAATTATACCTGAATTTAATTAAACAAAAATGTCATTGAGAATCGCAATGTGGTCAGGGCCACGTAACATTTCAACAGCCATGATGCGTTCATGGGAAAATCGCAATGATACCATCGTTGAAGATGAACCCCTTTATGGCCCATACTTATATAAAAGCCAAAAAAAACACCCCATGTATAAAGAGATTATCTCTGATCAAGGCCGATACCAAGGACCAATAATTGAGCGTTTGACCCAAAATAATCTACCTGAAGGTAAGTCTATTTATTATCAAAAACACATGTGTCATCACCTTTTTGCAGATGATGATATTAGTTGGATACATTCTTTACATAATGTATTTTTGATTCGACACCCATTCGAAGTGCTCTCATCTTATTTAAAAAAACACAATGAAGTGACACCTGATGATTTGGGTTATCCACAACAATTAAGACTATTTAAAGCCGTAAAAAATCACAATAAAATAGTTCCAATGGTAATTGACAGCCAAAATTTTTTAGAAAACCCTGAAACAGCATTGAAGAAAGTGTGTGATGCATTGAACATTTCTTTTGACACCAATATGTTGTCATGGCCAACTGGTTATCGTAATACAGACGGCGTCTGGGCACCTCATTGGTACAATCAAGTGATCGAGTCAACTGGTTTCAAAAAGCCCCTACCAAAGAAGCCTGGTCTTTCTTCAAACGAACAGATCATTGCTGAACAATGCCAACCCTATTATGATCAACTGAAAGCATATGCCTTGTAATTCAACCAACCCTAATATTTCATCATAGAATGGGTTTTAGGGTAAAAATGGCAAAGTAGAATGAAAAAACATTGCTTCAATGTCAGTTATTCATGGCTCTGAAGCGATTTCATTCAAGATATGCGGTCATTTTTTACCGTTATGATAAAATATTCGAGCTAAGTTTATTACCGAAAAAGAATCAACGTTCCAAGACCCTTTCTAGTTGACTCAATGTTTCATCAAGACGTCTCTTGACACGAGATCGGGGCGCTTTTTGTTGGTTCAAAAAATCTGCAAGCTTACGATTTTTATCCATTAAATTAACTTCATTTAATTCAAAACCATGTCTTTTTAATACTTCTTTGATCTGATCGGCTTTTTCAATGATTTGTTCTTTGGTTTGCTGATAAGCATATTCACACAATTTATCTCGTTGCGAATAACTGAACAAATTGGTGTTGAACAACATTTCATCATCATTATTAGGCTCAATCAGTATGATATCTGCATTCGGATATTTTAATTTATACTTTTCTAATCCTGACTTCAGTCGGGATTGAACAATTGACCTGAACGTTTGAGACAGCACCATTGGCAACCCTGCTTTTTGCAAAGCTGACTTTTCATCGTATGAATGTTGTTGTTCAAACGGCACTATTGGATTTACCGCAAACAACAGCTCGACACCTTGACTCAGTGCTGCTGATGCATTCATGGTTCTTCTTAATGCCCCGTCCACATAAAATTTACCATTGATGTTGACTGGCGCATATAGACCGGGCAAAGCAGAAGATGCTTGTACAGCTTTAGATATGGGAACATCAGAGTTTTCATCCGTACTGAATGTGGCAATCTTTCCAGTATTGATATCGCATGCAATAATATAAAGTTTATGGGACAACTTCCTGAAATCATTGGTGGTATATTTGGTACTCAGAACCTTTCGTATAAACTGTTCCAAGCTGTTATTATTGAATGTCCCATTTGGCAAAAGACTGCCCATTTTTTCTAACAAATCAACAATACTGGTATTAAAAGGGCGCTTTAGCCATGAATATAATGCATCAAAAGCCACAAATGGAATATCACTGGCTTTTTTCAAGTACTTGCCATAAGCAGGTCGCAAAAAATGATCTGGATTAAATGGTGTCTCTGCTTTCATATTGTAAGCAAAAATGTCTGCAACCTCTTCAATGGTTATACCATTTGCCAAAGCTGAGACCAAGAAGGAACCAGAAGATACACCAACATAAACGTCAAGATTATCGAGATGCAAAGCCTTTACACTGTCTTTTAAAGCACACAATGCACCCAATTCATAGAAGCCACCCAAAGGCCCGCCTCCAGCCAGTGCCAAACCGGTTTTTAAATTACTTTTCTTAGATCCTGTTGCTGGTTTAATGGTAATCATGATTGACTCAATTCATTGATCCATTACTGCTGGTCATTTCATGATCAGCAGTAATGGAATTGGTTGGGAAATTTATTTATTTTTTGGGTACGACGGCCATTCAACGCCTGCGAACTTTTCTAAACATCGAACGACTTGGCAACTGTAACCAAATTCATTATCGTACCAGCAATAAAGCACAATGCTTTTTCCTTCACAAATTGAAGCCGTAGAATCAATGATACAAGCCTGACGCGAACCCACAAAATCAGAAGAAACCACCTCAGTTGAAACGGTATAGCCAATTTGTTGCTGCAAACGAGAATGAAGTGACTTATGACGCAAAAACTCTTTCAAACTGTCTAAATCTGTTGCTTTTTCCAATTGAATCTTCAAAATTGCCAATGAAACATTGGGTGTAGGAACACGAATGGCATTGCCCGTCAACTTACCCTCTAACTCTGGCAAAACTTTTGCAACAGCTTTGGCAGCACCTGTGGAAGTTAACACCATATTCAACGCTGCACTTCTGCCACGTCTTTGTTTTTTATGAAAGTTATCAATCAAATTTTGATCATTGGTATAGGCATGTATGGTTTCAACATGACCACTTTCAATGCCATAATGATCATTGAGCACTTTCAAAACAGGAACAATGGCATTAGTCGTACATGAAGCTGCGCAAATAACATCATGTTCAGGTTTGATTTCATCATGGTTGATACCATATACAATGTTTGGCACATCACCTTTTGCTGGTGCGGTCAATAAAACTTTAGAAGCACCTGGTCTCAAATGCCCTCTTAAACCGGCCTCATCTTTCCAAACACCCGTATTGTCAACAATCATAGCATTATTAATACCATATTTGGTGTAGTCAACTTCAGCAGGAGAATTGGCATATATGATCTGTATTTCATTGCCATTAACAATCAATTTATTTTCATCATGCAAGACCCTGATCGTACCATTGAATTTATTGTGTACAGAATCTTTTCTCAATAACGCAGCGCGTTTTTCTATGTCATCGGCTTGTTTAGAGCTACGCAAAACAATGGCTCGCAATACCAAAACATCGCCGCCACCGGTCTTATCAATCAGTAATCTGGCCACCAGACGACCAATTCTTCCAAATCCATATAAGACAACATCTTGCGGCTGAGGTATCGGTTTTTTATTCGAACCAATTAAATCAGCCAACATGCGTTTAGAGTATTCAAACTCATCTTCCTCACTGCCCTCCTCCAGATAACGATAGACCAGTTTACCCACATCAATGTGTGCAGGACCCAAGGAAAGCTGAGATATGGCTTTGACAAATGGAAATGTCTCAAATAAACTCAATTCATTGCCTTCAACTTGACGAACAAATCTATGCGCTTTCATTAAGTCAGTAACCCTTTGATTGATCATGCGTTTTCCATACATATAGAGAGAAACATTGCTCTTTCTATAAAGGCGCCCAATCATAGGTATCATGGCTTCTGCTAATGCTTCACGCTCTTTCCAATCCGAAAAGAAATCCTCAGGAACGGGTCTATTTTCTTCTATCATTATAACTCCAACAATTTGCTTAATTAATTCATCAATAAAAGCCCTAAAACACCATCAAAGTTTATCATTGAGCCCTTCTTTAATGTCTGGACGGCGCATTTTACCACTTTTGAAGGATCAAGGGTACCTCTATTGATCAATCAACTCAGTAGTTTATTGGGTAAATCTTAACAATTCACTACGAAATAACAATAAAAAATCCAATATTACTGGATCTTCATTTGAGCCTCAAGACCAAAGCAGAACAACTTATTAATTCTCAAATATCGACCATTCAAGCACCACTTATCGATGATCCTAATGCATTCATCCGATATAGTGCTTGATTCTTACTACACGATCTCTTATATTACTGTTAATAATAATCTGATAAAGCAAATACTGGCACCTTATTCTTGTTTTCACCAAACAAAAAGAAACATCAATAAAGCTCTGTTATTTGCATCGAATAAAATGACAATATTAATTTCAATCATATCAGTAAATTTAACGCGTATATAAGAAATGAATTACTATTACCCGCATAGTTTCATGATTGTATCTTTGAAATCATACAATCACATGCGTTATTTATGGAGAAGGAAATGATAAAAATAATACTTGTTGATGATCATGAAATTGTCAGAACTGGCTTAAAAATGATCATAGGCAAAATGTCAGGAATAAAAATTGTTGCTGAAGCAGAAAATGGTCAACAAGCGATCAGTGCAGCCAACAAATATAAACCAGATGTTGTTTTAATGGATGTCAACATGCCCATCATCAGCGGCATTGAAGCCACCAGAAGAATATCACAACAAACACCTGAATCAAAAATCATCATATTAACCGTACATGCTGAAAGCCCTTTTCCTGCACAATTACTTGAAGCTGGTGCCAGCGGATATCTGACCAAGGGGTGTGCTGCACATGAACTTGAAACAGCCATTAAAACCGTTGCCAATCAACAAAAATATGTTGGTACAGACATTGCCCAACAGATGGCTTTATCATTATTACCTGGAGGAGAGTCTTCTCCATTTGACGATCTTTCATCAAGAGAAATGGAAGTAATGATGCTATTGGCACAAGGTAAAACACCTAAGGAAATTGGAGAGGTCCTTACAGTCAGTTCCAAAACCATTGCTACTTACAAATACAGAATTTTAGAAAAGCTGGGCTTGGACAATATTGTTGAACTGGCCCATTTAACCATCAGGCATGGCATTTTAGAAGACAACACCTCCTAAGTCGAATAGTTCATCAAATCGATAGAAAAACAACTTTTACTATTACGTAACAAAAACTCATATGAAACACAAAAAAATACAGTTTGTACCTGATTGGTTTTATGATGAAATATTCAGGCTAAAATTCAACCCCAACTACATCACTGGAGTTTAGTATGAATCAACTTATCGTATGTACAACGTGTATGGCTGTTAATAGAATCCCTCAAGATAAAATAAATAGCGCACCACAATGTGGCAAATGCCACGATGCATTACTGGCAAAAAAAGCCATTGACATAGACAATAAAACCTTCCAAAAAGTCATTCGTAAAACCAGCCTGACTGTTATTATCGATTTTTGGGCACCATGGTGCGGTCCTTGTAAAATGATGACACCAATTTTCAATCAAGCTGCAAGTGAACTTCATGGTCAATATGTGTTATTGAAAGTCAATACTGAACAAGAGCAACAATTGTCATCGCAATTGGGTATACGTTCTATTCCAACATTGATTGCCTACAAAAAGGGTAAAGAAGTCAATCGAATTTCTGGCGGATTACATAAACCTCAACTATTGCAATGGATCAGAAGCAATGGATAAGCTATTAAGATTTATCACACCTATTACTTAACAAGCATTTTTATGGCATAAAAAAAGGAGTGTTGATTGACACTCCTTTTGTGCTTTCGGTAATGAGGTACCGAAAAAAATATTAACGTTTCGAGAACTGAACAGCACGCCTTGCTTTGCGAAGACCAACTTTCTTTCTTTCCACTTTTCTTGCATCACGGGTCAAGAATCCTTCAGCTTTTAAAGGTTTTCTCAACTCTTCATCGCTTTCCAATAAAGCACGAGAAATACCCAAACGAATTGCACCAGCTTGGCCAGTATTACCACCACCAATAACTGTACAATTGACATCCCATTGATCAACGATGTCTAATTTTTCAAATGGCTGTCTAACGACCATTCTTGATGTATCTCTACCGAAATAATCTTCAATAGATTTACTGTTTATGATTATTTTACCTGAACCAGGAGTTAAAAACACACGTGCTACAGAAGATTTACGTCTGCCGGTTCCATAATATTGTTGAGTTGCCATGATTATTTCCTTCCTATTTCTAAGTTAGTAGGTTGTTGCGCTTCATGAGGATGCTCAGGACCTGCATAAACCTTCAATTTACGATACATTGTTCTACCCAAAGAGTTTTTAGGTAACATGCCTTTTACGGCTCTTTCAATCACAGCCTCAGGACGTTTTTGCAACTGTTTCTCTAATGTAATAGATTTCATATTACCAACATAACCTGTATGTTTGTAATAGATTTTATCTTTCATTTTGTTACCAGTTACTGCCAATTTCTCAGCATTGATCACAACAATATAATCACCAGTATCAACATGCGGTGTATATTCAGGCTTATGTTTACCACGTAAACGTCTTGCAATTTCAGCAGCCATACGACCCAAAATTACGTTTTCAGCATCAATGACAAACCACTCACGTTGGATTTCATCAGCTTTTGCACTAAAAGTTTTCATTATAAGTATGCTCCAAGCATTGTTGTTTCGTGAAAAGACTAAATCAACTTGATAAGGTTAATTTTGATCCTGACACTTATTTATATTACTAATTTTAATCAAATTTAACAGACATATTCGTGACCTTTTCGCCCACTTACAAACATCATTGTAAATTTAAGAGCGAGAATGATACAGAAATATACTCAACTATGCAACTTTACTCATGGATTATAGCAACAAATGCATTATTTATTGGACACTGATACGTGAGTCAATCAGATAAATCAAAACTCATAACAATACAGGGGGGCAAAAAATAGAGGATATATGCCAAGCTTAATCATTTTACTCTATATGATAGTTATGCCAAGAGTTTCTAGCCTGCATATTGCACCATAGAATCATTCAGGTGCAAAGTGCATTTTCAATATTTATTTAACTTCTTGTTTTATATTAATAATACATGGCTCTGCACAAGAGTCCTGTTTCATAATCTAGATTCTCAATATTTG
>CAYGTC010000080.1:0-17633 GCA_964352735.1 uncultured Alcanivoracaceae bacterium
ATAAAACCATTCAGGTACAAAGTGTCTTTTTAACAAAATCTTCTAACTCAATGTTCTTCATAGATAAAATCGATTTTTTTACCGATTTGATGAAATATTCGAGCCCTTTGTGTGCCCCAAGTCACTGTTCATGGGCTATGTGTGTAGTAAGATGTCACAGTTAAATGATTTTTTTTCACCAGAAATCGATGCGTGGGGGCGTAATACACTATGAAAGATGAATTGGAATCTACGGCAACTTTGTTGACTCGAGTCAGAACTGGCGATGATGGTGCACAAGAGAAGTTGTGTTCATTGTATTTGCCCATTCTCACCAAGTGGGCACATGGGCGATTGCCCGATTATGTCAGGGATTTGTCTGAAACCGATGACATGGTACAGACGGCTTTGCTCAAAGCGATGAATAAACTGGATACTTTTAAACCCCTTCATGAAGGGTCTTTTTTGGCTTATCTACGCAAGATATTATTGAACAACATCCGCATGGAAATTCGACGTTTTAGTCGACAAGCTGGTAGAAAACAAATCTTAAGTGATGTTGAGGTTGAAGATTTACAACCATCCATGCTTGAACAAGCCATTGGAACTGAGTTATTGGATAAATATGAACATGCTTTAGCTGACATGCCCAGTGAATCGAGAGAGGCAGTGATATTGCGGGTTGAATTTGGTTTTTCTTACCCTGAGATTGCCGAATCAATGAATTTATCATCGGCCAACGCTGCACGAATGAAAGTCAGTCGATCTGTGACCAAATTAGCGGAGTTGATGTGATGGCCGAAGAATCAAATAACACACCTGATAACACATCAAATAACAAAAATCAGTTAAGTAAAGACATCGCTGATGGTAAAGAAATACAGTGGAGTGATTATGAATCGGCGATAGATGCGCAGGTGCTTAAAAAATTTCAAGACATTGAGAATATTACCAAAGCATTCACCCAAGCCATCATCAGCGATGATGCCCCAAATGTTCAAACTCACCAGAATACAGGTAAGAAAATTTTCGACTGGGCCCATTTGCACGTCATTGAAAAAATTGGCCAAGGCAGTTTTGGCGAAGTTTTCAGGGCTTATGATCCGATTCTGAATCGAGACGTGGCATTGAAATTGCGACATGCCGAGCTGCATTCTGCTGCTGGCAGCCGTGCTTTTCTTGAAGAGGCAAGACGGCTGGCACAGATTCGCCATCGAAATGTCATTGCTGTGCATGGCGCGGCATTTGAGCAGGGGCAAGTAGGCATTTGGACTGATTTGCTTGATGGCCAGAATCTCAAAAGTTATTTTACAGAACACGGCGTTATTGAGATTGATGTCGCTTATCAATTGGTCTCAGATATTGCTCGGGCATTATCTGCTGTTCATGAAGCCAATATGGTGCACGGTGACGTTAAATCATCAAACATCATGAGACAATCCAATGGCACATTTGTGTTAATGGACTTTGGCTCAGGCAGTCACTGTGAGGGCAAAGATTCAATTACAGCACAGATGGGCACCCCATTATTGATGGCACCTGAATTATTTGAGGGTGTTGACGGAGCCTTCAGTGCTGCCAGTGACCAATATGCATTTGGAGCCATGCTTTATCACATGTTAACCGGTCACTATCCTCTCACAGCAACAACCACTTTGGAGTTACAACAATTACATAAAGAAAACACCATCAAACCTGTACAGAGTCTGCGCCCCAATTTACCCAAAGCTTTATCTGATATGATCAATGCTTTACTGTCAACTGACACAAAAAAACGCCCTACTGCCAAGTCTGTGATCAAGACTTTAAACTGGATTGAAAACACCCCAAAAAGAAGGAAAAAGATCCTTGCCATCAGCGCAGTTATTGCCAGTTTAAGTGTTGGCATTATTATTTCAAGCTGGGGGTATATCAATGCCAATCGTGCCAAACAGCAAGCCGTGATTGCCAATCAGGAATCGCAAGCCGTCAGTGGATTTTTGGCCGATATTTTAAAATCTGCGCGGCCAAACATCAGTGGCAAAAACACTCCAGTGATTGAGGTATTACAATCCGCATCCAAAAAGCTGGAAACGGCATTGATTGATCAACCCATCGCCAGATCAGAAGTATTGCACCACATTGGCAAAAGTTATTTACAAATGACTGCACCCAAACAAGCCGTTGAGTTATTACAACAAGCTCATCAACTCAGGTTAAAACACTTGGGTGCTGAACATGTCGACACCTTAGCAACGCAAGCGGTGTTGGGAGAAACTTTGTCCAGATTGAGTCGTTTTGAGGAAGCCAAATCTCTATTGTTTATTGATAATCAAGAGGCCATTGATAAGTTAACTAAAAATAATAATGTGCGTTTAAGTTTTATATCGGCGATTTCGATTTACTACAATATTACTGGTGAACAGGCTTTGTCTGAACAATATGCAAAAAAAGCGTTGTTGCTGATTGATAAAGACAAAGAGCCACTTCAATACCATGAAAGGAACTTAAAAATGACCATTGAATTCAACAACCAACAGCGTTTTAAGGAATCCGAGCCATTGGTGCGTGACAGTTTATTATGGGCTGAAAAAAATGCACCGCGCAGTGCTTTAACTTTGGGTTTGCGTCAGCAATTATCGAGTTTATTGGGTCAAACGGGTCGTTTTGAGGAATCTGAAAGTCTAGTTCGTCACAACATAGCGGTTGCCAAAGAATGGTTGGGAGATAAAGACCCTTATTTAATCCAATCATTAACATTGTTGAGCAATATCTTGGGCGCACAAAAACGTTTGGATGAAGCTTTGGCTGCCAATACCGAGGCCTTGAATTTATCCCGAGCAGTCAATGGTGACAGTGATTGGTATACGATCAGATTGATGGGCAATCAAGCCAATCGATTAAAAAGCCTCAATCAAGCCAAAGCTGCCGAGTCTATCTATCTTGAAACCATTGAACTGGCAGAAAAAGCTTTATCACCCAAGCATCAGTTCAGTTATTTACCGAGAAAAAACTTAACAGAGCTGTACCTTGAGCAACAACAATACGATGCAGGCATCGCCATGGCAGAAATCACTTTGCCCATCATCAAAGAAGCCCGTGGCGAGAACAATCCATGGTTTTTGGAGTTGCGTTATTTATACGGTTCACTGTTAAAAGGCACAGGCAGAACCACCGAAGCACATCAGGAATTGAATGAAACACTGGCCATTACACAAGAAATTCTTGGTGATGAACACGCATTGACTGTAGCGATACGTACCGCTCTGGATCAATAAGTTTACAGCGTATGATTAAGCGAACACAAAGACCGCTTAATCATATTTTCAATATTAGAGACCTCTATTATTCTGGTTATTCAAAGGGCTCAAAGCCGTTTTGAAAAATAGGAATCTCAACAAACATTTGATGGGGCGATTCTACCGCTCCGATATCAATCTCATCGCCTTGCCTGCGCGGGTTGCCATCAAATCCTGTTGATCCAATACTCCATGCCAAATCGAAAGGCGGCGGAATGGGGGCCACAGAAGGTGAGTTTCTTCCGGCACCAACCAGTGGTGAGTTAACGCTGAGTGTTATGTTTAATATCCCGGCTTCAAACAATGGTTCAATGAAAGTATTACCTACATTCACATTGGGTACTATTCCAGAGCGCGTGAAATAATTATTGTTATAGGCATATTTAAATCCATTGCCCTGAAAGGTTAAATCATGAGTGTCGACAACAGTGTCATTACCCCACATCAAATTGTTAGCCACAAAAGCTTGAGATGTGCCTTGAGCAACAACATATAAACCGCCTTCATTATTAAGCAGTGTATTATTGGTGGCATAAAAACCGTATTTATTTGTCCCACCAATATTGGCAGCAACCTTTCCACTGACGGCACTGTTTAGGGTAAAAAAGCTGTTCCTCAATACCACTTTATTGGCATCTCTGACCAACAGTCCACCAGCGCCAAAAGCAGAGTTATTGATGAATGAGCAACGCTCAATCAATACATCATGGTTCAGGTCCGTTTCTGAATCAATTCTCAAGCCACCACCATTTTCACCAGGATCAGTAAGCATGCCATTGACAAAATTAATCCCCGAAATCTCAATAACGGTATCAGTACTTGGCATGATATCCATCACACGACCCTGCATATTGGCATCCAAAGTGGTGTTCAGCGGTGAACCACCCAAATTCTGACCACAGGGATTAGCAAAAAACTCACTCCAGCCACCTGTAATTTTCAGATCAAACGTTTCTGTTGGCAACTCTAAATACTGCCACCTTTGCGGTGGCGCAATATAGCTGCCTTCTTGGATTTTAATGTGATCAGACTGGCCATTTACCCCAGCTGAAAACAATGCATTGGCCAACTCCTGTGATGTCGTCACACAAAATTCTTCTGCATAAAGTGATGTACCCATAAAACTTAAGCTTAAACACATAAGTGTTGTTTTTAGTTTATTCATAATTTTTCTCCTGTTTTTCAAAGGGTTTTTAATGCCCTTTTATCTATCAATGCCAAAGCAATGAAAAAACACACGGATTTAAGGAAAAAAGTGAATATATTTTAAGAAGGCCAATTACATGATCATTGAAAGAGAGAAAAAACTGAGGGTATATAATATTCTTAGTCAATGATCATACTTGAATCAGATCCAGTTGATTGGTTCAGACTCGAAGCGTTTTCAGCAATTATACTCAACGAGTACTATTGAGGTGTGTATGGCTCAAGCAACCAATAATTTTTGTAAAAGTGACTATAGAATTTATTTTTTCTTATGTGTTTTAGATTTGATACTCGATAACCGTTTGTTCCTGCATATTCATCTTGAGTGTAATCAACAATAAGTGAAACTTTACCGTTTTTAGTGATGATGCATATATCATTAGGAGTGCCCTCTTCTGAAGAGAATATTTCGCATACACCTGCTGAAAGATGTTGTTTATGCGCATTAAGAAAGTGATTTACTTGTGAACCATTACCGTTGGGATCAAGCCTGACAATATAGTTTTCATTTAAAACATCAGGCTTTTTGATTGTTACATAAGATGAAGTGTGGACACAAGCAAATAAAAAACAAGGCATCAATAAAACAACGAGCCATTTCAATATATCAAAAGTCATTTTTATAATTTTAAAGTCTTTTTTAGTCACAATATGCGTTATTTCATTCACTGTTTTGGAGCACTCTATCATCAGTATAACATAATGAAAGGCGTTTCATCACAATGTTACTTAACTTGTAACTCTTGTGTTACAAATAGATTAAACATCGCATCTTTTGTAACCCACAAACAATCCCATGGATAACATTGACCATGTTTGAGGTTTTGTGGTTTGGCCCCTTGGGGGATGGTGGTGAAGTCGGTTGTAATTTGGAAACCGAAGTCACCTTTTAAACTGGGATGGTATTCAAGTTTGTAAATTGTTTCTCCTCTTCGAATTAAATTGTAATCTGGATGTGTTGATTGGCATTGGCGATCGAATTGGGCTTGGTATTTTTCATAATCAGACAAAGTACTGATCTTTGGCCACTGATTGAGGCGTTTCTTTTCTAAAAAGGCTTGCCCGAATATTTTATAAAATAATAGGCTTTAGGGTAAAAATGGCAAAATAGGTTGGATAAATATTGCTTCCCAGCCAGTTATTCATGGCTTGGAAGTGATTTTATTCAAGATATGCAGCCATTTTTTTCATAAAACTATTCAGGTAAAAAGTGTACTCCTCATCATTTTATTTAAGCTAATATCAAATATGTATGAAATTAATTTTTACCGATTTGATGAAATATTCGGGCCTATTATTGACTGCCTATTTCGATACCGTAGTGATAACCAAAGCTCAATTTTTGATCAAGTCTCGTGTTTTTCAATGGGTGAAGAACTGTACCCTCATATTTAGCACCACAAGGAATATCTGAACCCTCAATAAGTTCACCTGATTGAATACGCACCAGGGCAACCACATCAGCAGATGCGTAGTAATTCATGATACTTATGGGAGCATAACTATTTGATTGAACAATTGCACTAAAAAGCAATAACCACAGCAATGACTCTATTTTCATTTTTGTTTCCATTTGGGACTTCAATCAATATTGCAGCAGATTGAAGTGTTTTCAATGGTGTTTGAACAAAAATTTTTCTTTGTGGCTTATATGGCTTAATATTCATCGATGTTTATACCTTCAATCATTTTATGAGCTTTTTCTTTCAGGTCTTGCCAATCTCTAGGCCAGTTTTTTTTATATTTAAAAATCATCAAAACTTCTTTGTTAACTAAACTGGGATCATTATCATTCAGAATGTGTTCAATGTATTTTCTGGCATATGTGTTATGGACTTCAAAAGCTGCTTCAACCCATTCAGCAAAGAAATACTGATCATCAACCCAATTTTTTTCTCTCAAACTGATCAATGCATCATAGACCTTTTTGGAAAAAAGTTCGCTGGTCATTTTACTTTGCATATTACTGGTTAACATAAATGACTGGAGTTGACTGCTGTTGTATTCTTTAAGATTATTGAAGATAATTTGGTCTTTTTCCCAGTATTGTAAACTAAATTTAATGCTGTTGTAGTTATTGTCAACTTTATGGGGCAACATGGCTCTGGCAAGCTTGTCATTTTCAACAGTCAATCTTCTTGTTCCATCTAGTACTTTAGGATCTGATGCAACAATGTCAACCAGTTGTTGATATGTCAGGTAATCACTGAACAAGTCATAAGCCGCTTGGCCCAATGAGATGGAATCATTACTTCCTACATCTGAATAAAAATATTCATACTCAAAGACCTCATCATCAAATATGGCCTTTGATAATATGTCATGAGCAAATTTTTTCGGATTCTGCCGCGCTATTGCGTACATACTGCTGAGCGTGATATGGAAGTTTTCATGATGAATCATTTTTTCATGCAGGCTAATATCATCCGATAATGCTATGGTTGTTCTCAGTTTTTTGAGTGAATTTCGATCCGGCCACAATATGACAGGGCCATTAGCAAAAATGCGCTCTATTTTCTCAATGGCTTTTTGGGGCGTATTGAATTCTTTATCAGATTCAGTGAACATGTGCCTCCATGTGCTCAAAACACTCAGGTTTTGCCTGTATTGTGGATCAATTCTCATGGCTAAAAGCTCTTTGGTTGAGGCAAATTTTTGCCACAATAGATAAGCTTGGTCTGCGATTAAATCGTTTAATTTATGCTCCTTTCTCATTAAGCCAGTTTTAATGTATTGCCACAATTCTTTTTTTGGTAAATAAGATGCCAACTTTTTCAACAATAGTTGAGCTATTTGTGGATCACCTTTGGCAATGATTTTTTTCCAACGATTTTTATTCAACTTCTTTCTGGGCAAGTTTTTGATAGAGGCAATATCTTTTCTTTCACTGTATTTGATCAAATATATCTTGCCCTTATGATCAATAATAACAGGGTCATCAGGGTGTATAACCATTATTGCTTCAGATGGAAATGTACACAATAGCAGGATATTTATTGCCAATAAAAAAACCTTAATCATAATTTTAGTCGCTCTATAATTAATCTCATTTTAATATTAAAGGATCACTTAACAATCAATGCCCTTTCCATGATTTTATAACTTTGTTTGCTTTGTTTGGTCAGTTGTTGATAGTCTTCAGCTGGGAGCCTGTTGTTGTAGACTTCACTTTCGAAGGTGATGGATTTTTTATTTGAAATCACTGTGGTTTTCAACACTTGTGACTCAATGTCTTTTTTGATGCGTTTGAATTTCAGGGCTTTTTTATTGACAATGGTGGTTTGTGAGGTCACTTTAAAGGTGTCTTTGAATTCAAAATCCCACAACCGACTGGGCGATTTGGTGAAATCCAAGGCATAACGTTCGATGAAAACTGGCAAGGTGATGGTAGCATCTTGGGCTTCTTGCTGAAAAATGAAGTCTAAGGTTAATGGCTGATTGTTGTCATAGATGTTACTGTGGGTGAATTCAACCAAAATTAAATCAGAGTAATAGCCATTGATCCAGCTGACAATCTTGCTTTCCAGTTCATCCAGCTCTATTGTTTTGAGGTATGAACGCACAATTGATGCGTAGACACCAGTGATGGTGGCTTGCTCATGATAAATTATGTTGTTGTTTTTCTTATCCACAGTGCGTTGTATATCAAAGACATTTTGGCCTGGTGGAGTAAAGGGTATTTTCTCAATGCGTGATTCATCTTTGTCCAAGACAAGGGCATGATAGCCTTGCATGTTTGAAGGCTGACTGAACAAATCAAGCGTTGTGTCTTTGTCCGTGACATCAACGAAGACACCACCATTGATATTCGGCACATAGACAATCATGTGGTTGAACTGACCAAATGTTGGTAAGCTTGTGCTGATGTCATTGTCGGCATTGACCAGCACTAAATTGGCTTTGATGCCTGCCTTGTTGAGCATATCATGCAGCACAACCGAATGGTCTTTACAATCGCCGTAATTGTTTTTTAATGTCGTAATTGAAGTATTGGGTATTTGCGCCCTCATGCCAAATTCAATGGCTTGATAGCTGATCTGTTTCTGTACAAAGGCAATGATGGCCTGAGCATTGCTGATTTTATCAGCAGATTCATCGATCACATTCAACATGACTTGTGAGTCAATGCTGCTGTTGATTTTATCGTTGATTGAAGTGAGATAATCTTTACCCACTTCTTGCCAACTTGGCTGAATGCTGGAAAACTGCAAAAACGGAAACACCTGATCAAAATCTGGTAATAAGGGTGTTTTTTTATAATTGGGCAGATCTTTCATATCCCAATAGGCCATCTTTTCCGAGACTTGCTGATGGTTTAATGTGTCATTGGCATGTACGGTAATGTTTGACAAATCACCATTAATCACAATGGCTTTATACTGTGTAGCAACAGATGAAACAAAAGGGTCCTTTTCAAAAGCTTGTTTGTGATCTGCGCTCAGTGATTCCACGGTAATCGCATACTCAATACTGACACCAACTGCCAGTGCAGGAATTGGGATATTCAAGAGTTTGTCTTCGTCTGCGGTGATGCCATCATCGTCGGTGGAAATATAGGCATTTGAGCGATCAAAACTGACGATAATCGCGCCATTTTCGTCTAAAACATTGAGGTGGTTGATGTATATGGATTGATAGGATTGGTCAAATCTGATTTTCAGGGTTTTGTTTTTAGCCACACCACCATCATTGTTGATCTTGATTTTTTCATAGATGGTTTTGCGGTTTTTCTGATCTTTTTCATGGTAATAGGCAATAACAGAATAGAGGTATTCGTAAGAATCCAAATGATTTCTGGGCTCAGTGGCTTCCATCTTTTGTTTGACAGCAGCAGGTAGTTCAACCACTGGTAAGTCATCTGGTAAAGAAGATAGATCTGCCTTGCCATTTTTATATAACAGTGATTGGTAATACGATTCTATGATGGTATTTTCAGGTGCCATGGCTCTGGCTTTGGTCATTGAAATCAGTGCCGATTCTTTATCATCGAGCGCATTTTGTGCGTCACCAAGGTAGTTATAGAGCAATGCTGATTCATAGCCTTTGACGATTCTGTCTTGACTGAACGCAATAACTTCTTGATAGGCTTTGATGTCAGCCAAATAGTCTAATAACGTAAACTGATGATCTAAGATGAATGACTCATCTTGTAGTAATGTCATGATGTAAGCTTTGGCCTTGTGTGGGTCGTATTGTGTGAGGTTTTGCGCAATGTGTTTTTTCAATAATTTTCTGTCTTGTACATGCCCTTGGTATTTTTCGATCAATTGTGTGATGTCTTGGTAGTTTTCTAAGAGTCTTAATTGCTCAATGTATTTAAAAAAATCTTCATCATCGGTATAGCTTTTTGCAAATACTTTTTGAAAAGCGTCAACCGATTTTTGTGGTTCTTTGGTCTTGCTGTAAAACCATGCCTGCCAACTCAGGACACTGCTGTTGATGTAAGCATTATCTAGTTCTGCGATGAATGTTAAAGCTTTGTGATATTGTTGCCTGTTATTGTAATTGTTGAGTACCCAAATCACGTGATCGGTATGAGGCTTTATTTTAAAAGCTTGAGCGTATAATTCCCCAGATTTTTTATACATCTTTAATTGGTCTAATTGATTGGCAATTTTCAATAAGGTGGCTGCATAATCTTCTTTATCCGTTGCTGGTATTTCTTCAATAAATTGCTCAAAAGTGATGTCTCTGGGTTCAAAATGCTGTAAAAATGTGAAAAATTTATCCAATAGTGGTTCTGATCTACCTACCACGTAAAAAAGCAGATGCTGACAACCATGTGCTTCAACAACTGTCGAAATGGTATGATAAGGCTCGTTTTTATCGGTTTCGTATTGCGTGAGGGTAATGGGTAGATTTTGTTTGTGATAAATGGTGTTTTCTCGAAACAACACATCATTTAATCCAAAGTCTTCCAGTATCACACTGGTCAAGACTGCAGGTGGGACTGTCATACCAGTACACAAGGATGAAACGGTAAAAGCCGAGACTTTACCCGTTTCAAAAAATACTTTATTGGTATATTGATACAGCTCACCCAGTTTTTTTCTATCGGTTTGATAAAGGTCACCAGACAAGTAAAAATCATGCCCAAATGTTGGTTCCATTGGTTCTTTATCAGACACATTAATGACAGGATCAACAATATTGAGCTGTTCAAGCCATTTGAAAATTTCATCATCACTGTAATAACTTTGCGCGGATTTTGTGATGATTTTCATATGAACCATATGGCTGCTATTATTACCAAGCCATGAGTAATTTTTCAGTTGAGAATCCCCATATTGTGAGGTAAAAGTAATGCCTTTCAAGTTTTTTTTATTGTGGCTTGTCACTGACGTGATTTGTTCATCTTTATTGTAAAAATCATCATTTGCCTGCATGACATTTAATGATGTCAATAATTCGTCAAGTTCTTGCTTATCAGTTGGAGCGCCTTTAGTATCCAACATAAAGTGTTTGGGATATACCTCAATAATTAACATGTCTTTTGTTTGGTCATCAACAAAGATAAAATCAGCATCATAAAACATGTTGCCTATTAAGGTTTCTTGCCATGGTTCAGATAATGTGATTTGCATGCCCTTGTCACTGAAATAGACAGCTTCATCGGCCACAACTGATCGGCACATCATCAATATGATTATCGAAAAAAGAACCTTATTTAACTTATTCATTTTTTGCCTTTGCTTTCTGCGCGTTTTTTTTTAGTAAGATCATTCAAGCGTTATCATCGCTATTATTTCTATCATTGATGAACTGCTCATGATTATACGCGCAATCCACTAAAGAATAGTTTATCAAAAATAAAACACTGAACAAAATGATTCAATAATAATGACTCAGCACATACCTGATTGCAAAGAGCACTGTACAGCCCGCGGCGATTGAATGTGTGTCTTTAGACGCTTTATTCGATTGAGTTTTATAAAAAATTTTCATGTACTTATTTGTTCTATTCTCAAAATTTGAGAATAGAAACCATTAACATAGGCTTTTAACAATCATTTAAGAATAATCCCATTAGCCATATAAGTAATTTTATGAATCCATGTTTTATCAAGCACTTGTACTGCGGACAAGTAAAGAAGAAAGTTGAAATCAGCAATATGACTGCAGCTGATGCGCAGTGGTGGCATAAAAACGTGCAATCATTCATCAAACAATACCAGTCACATCGTGCAGATAGCCATTGGAATTGGCGATTCAGGCAAAAAGTTTATGGTGTGATTGATCAGTCCAAGTTTTTAAAAATTACCACAGAGGTGGACAATACCACTTACATCATTGGCATGTTGCATATTCACACCAATTCTCGTTTTATCATTGACAAAACCCAGCGCTCCTGTTTTTTATGGTATGTCAGTACCATGCCCTATAGCCTTTATGAAGAATTCAATATTCCTTTGCTCAAAGGTGTTGGCAAAGCATTGATTGATGCCAGTATTTGTGAATCCTTTGCGGCAAACCATGAGGGCAGAATGTGGCTGCATGCAGCAAAACCACACACAAAAACCACAACAGATGATAATAATTTGGTCAATTATTATAAAAAACTTGAAATGTCGCGTGTTCAGGCGCACCATACTATAAGCCGCGTTCGCAAAAACGATGGTCGTTATTTTTATTATGACGAACATGGTGCCAAGAACGCGATTGCTTTATACGACGACTTGCGATGAAAATATGATGACAATTGCTGAAAAAGAAATTTTACACAGTTTTCTTGGAACATTTGACCAAAGGACAAACATTAAAAAGCGCATTGAAAGCTTGGCCCACAAACAACGCCAAGAACTACATGAAGCATTGATGCAAGCTCATACCAATGTTAACAGCGCAGGATTTGCCATTGATGATGACCCCAATTCATTCACAAGCTTCAGAACCTATTTTGACCAATTCTTTTATCACATCAATAGTCATGATGCCATCAAAAACCCTTTGACTCAATCCACTGTTAATACCGCCTTTAAGATTGCCAACCGTTTACAGTTAAAAGGCATGGATAGCAATCAAGCCCTTATTGAAGCTTATCAGATCATTTGCGATGAAGTGATCACCGCTACCTTGTTAGACAATACAGTTATTGATAAAACTGTCAAAAAAATACTCAGTGGTACTGCTTAATGCCCAAAATGATTGATCAATCATTTTAATAAACAACCTTAATTGTGCGGCTTAATCAAAAAAGCTGGCATGGTTTTTCAGTAATAAACATATTCTTATGATTTGTTGTAATCATACCTCGACTGATCAATGCTTCTATAAAAACAATACTGAAAAATAACACTTTTTTTAACCGATATCGTATTTTGGACAAAGAATATTAACCCTGCTAGAATGAGGGCTATGAAAACCCTCTTCTTTTTATTTTTAATTGTCAATATTAACCTTTGTTTTGGAAAAAACTCATCTCAAGAGAGGAGATCTGAGGGTTTTGTAGCCATTGAAGACATGGTGCTATCAAGAAAAGGTACAGTCGTCGATGCTTCATATTTAGCACAATATCCACATGCACACTTTGGTTTTATATGGAATAAAGAAGACAACCACAATAAAAACTGGCGCCCCCAAGGAATCACTGGATTTGAACACAACAATAAACAATACCTTTTAGTCTCATGGTACAACAAGAAAAGATTTTTCAGAAAAAATTTCGGTGCGCGTTTATCATTGGTCGAAATTAATGGTAATGCATTTGTGAACTACCAACATATTTTACTTGTTGATAACGCACAGCAACCATTAACCAATATCCATGCTGGAGGGATTGCTTATTTCGATGGAACAATATACCTAACAGACTCAAGGAAAAATAAGTTTCAGATATTAGAATTTGATATCAATTCAATAGAAAAATCAGCCATTGATGGGCCTTATAAAACACATTATCTTCTGAAACAAAAAAGTTCATGGCCAATTTCTTTAAAGCCTTCTTTCATGTCCTTAAGCCCAATTAACCATGATTTATTGATTGGCAGTTTCAACAAATGTAAAAATATATTTGCAAACCATAAAGATGTTGACAGCTGCTTAGCAAACAATAAAAATGCACTATCTCTGCATAAGATCAATAATAATCATACAAACATTCAGCACTGTTTTCCACTGTTTAGTGAGATGCAAGGCGCCACTTACATCCATCAACCGCATAAAACCAGTGACATGATATGGATTGTTAGCAGCTGGGGTAGAAAGGGCATAAGCCACTTACACATTGGTTTGCTGGACTGGGATGCATGCATAAATGCAGGGGTAGATTTATCAGCATTCACAGTGATTGACTACCCACCAGGGCTTGAAAACATTTACATCACAAATCAGCTCAATGAGGCTTGGTTGTTAACTGAATTTGGGCCGCATGAAGGCGATAATAACAGAACGGTATTTTCAATAGCATTAGATGAATTATGGCCTGAATGACATGAACAGATATTTTGATGTATGGTGGCAAAATATACGAATGAATATCAAATGAATATCAAACGGCTTATTCCATGATCAATTTTTTATCTGATCAGGCAAAGCGGTTAACTCACCCAATGTGCTCCAATTATTTTTATCCACCATTTCATTAATTTTTGAAATACGGTCTTTATTTAAAGGATGTGTTGATAAAAAATGATTGGGGTTGTACTCACTTTCTTGTTGTGTTTTTTCAAATTTTTCAAAAACTGTCACCGCGCCATTGACGTGACCATAGCAACGATTCAAGGCAATGAGAGCATCCTTATCAGCCTCTGACTCCATGTCTCGACTGAATTTTAACAAGGTAAGTAAACCAGCTTTCTCTAATGGGTTGGTGAATGAAGTATCAATCAATAGTGAAAACCCAATGGAGACTATCAAAGAACGGCCAATAGACTGTATTGGGTGTCTATTTTTAATATGAGCAATTTCATGTGCAATAATCATGGCCAATTCATTTTCATTGTCTAACTCGTCTATCAAACCTTTAAATATCACGATATTTCCTCCTATTGTGGCAAAAGCATTGACCATTTCGCTGTCTTGATAATGGTATTTAATGCGCATTGCCTCGGGGAGTTCAGAACATTGGGTGATTTTATTGACTAAGTTTGATAGGTATTCGTCTGTTGCTGGAGGCGCTGTACTGACTCCATTTTCAAAGGGCTCGGAGATGGAAAGTTCCGTTTCAAAAGGAATCATTTTGGCCAAATAACCGGCAGATAAACCCACAATAAAAACGATCAAAACGATGATGACAAAAGCACCTATGGCGAGAACAACAAAATCGACCAAGTGATTTCTTGGAGTGACATTGATGTCTTCAGGTATCTTGGGGTTTTCGTACTTCATCAATACTAAGGCTCAGAGGGCTTTTCAACCAAAGCAGTGCCATAAGCATAAACTTCCAATGTCCCTGATTTTTTGCCTTCGCTCGAGGCTAAATTGGTCGTATTCAATTTAACATTGAATATCATTGTTGCATTGATTTTTTTTGCTTCCTCTTTCATGCGTAAAATCGCTTCTCTACGGCCACGTTCTAACAGTGATTCATAAGTATTCAGCTGTCCACCAAAAATGCCTTTCAAACCTGCAACAATCTGCTTGAAATAATCATTTGCAACAACAATATTTCCTGACACCAATACCTGGTCACAGTACTCATCAGGTGGTATTCTCGTACTCATTGCAGGGATTGTACTGAATTTTTTTTCTCTTTCTATGATGCTTTTAAATGACTTCTTTTCTGCATAGGTGCCAAATACATAACCAATAATTAAGAGGACTATGATAACGATGAAATTAATGTATTCCATATGATATGCCCTGTTAAGATTCTAAAATGACAGCGGTACCATAAACATAAATTTCAGCAGCACCCGCAGCAATACTGGATGTAGAATAACGGACATTTAATACAGCATTGGCTCCAATTGATTCAGCTTGCTTTATCATGCGTTCTGTTGCCTCTTCACGAGACTCTTGTAGTAGTTCAGTATAACCCACCAACTCACCACCAACTAAATTCTTTAATCCAGCCATGATGTCTCTTCCTGCATGTTTGGCACGTACAGAACTCCCTTGAACCAAACCCAAGTGTTTTTGTATTTTTTTCCCAAAGACCAATTCTAAATTTGAAACCAGCATATTTTTCCTTTTTTTTGTTTGTTTAAGATGCCTTTATACTAACAGAGACTTTCACTTGATTCTCGTTGATTAATAAAAATAACGAAGAATTTGTCAGCCAAGCAAATAAACAACGCATAGCTAACCTTCCTTTCTTGGTAAATTTCACAACCAACAGTAACGGGATTTAAACTTTTATTTTGACTCGCTTATAAACAAAGCTCTCTGCCACAGAGACCAGTGTATTAACAACTATACACATTTTCAGGGGTTTAAAGTATTTTAATTATACGGTTCTAAATACCAAATGCTTTCGTCGTCTATATTGATGAATTTGTTTTTATTGATGAGTTTTAATTTCGATACACGAAAACCTTTATTACTGTTGGCCCTTACAATTAAATAAGCATTACCATTTCTGGTCATAATACACGGTTCATTGGATCGATTGTCTAGTGAGAAGAATGTTTCACATACGCCACGAGAAACGCCTTGTCTATAAGCATGAAGAAATTGCACCACTTCTGAGAATGTGCCTTTAGAATGAAGTCTCACTATATTTTTTTGTTTCTTCTGTGGCTGTGATTTATTTTTGCTTGCGTTTTGCTGGCACGCTGTCATAAAACACAAAAACATTACCAATAATGTGCTTTTAAGTAAATGTTGAGCACAGTTTATTTTATTGATCATCAACTTATTCTACCTACTTCTCTTCTATATAATGAGTTTACCTGTAATTAATCACCGTTACAATCATAAAACTTTCATTTTAGAGTTTCATTTCATAACAGAAACATCACAGCAGTAAAGACCACACTGAGTCCAATTAACACCATCATTTTTTTATTGCGAGATCTGTAAGTAAAACCAAAATAATCGAATACTGTATTTTTCCATAAATACACAAAAAAGATCAGCTGTATAATCATCACACCTGCCATTTGCACAGAGTATTTCAATATATCACTTTGGCTCATGCTCAAGGACTCAAGCACTGCCTTGATTTGATACAGTTCATAGGCACTTGTGACAACAGAGCATATCAACAAAAATGTTGTCAACCACCAAGCCCACTGTTGACAAAAGAACAAACCATAAGCCATCAATAAGAAACTGAACCACTCTAAATGTTGCAAAGCTTTATCCATGGTATCCATCCCTAATAGATTGTTGTAACCAATCAACATCAGAACAGGTAAACTGAGACCAAAGATCAGGTATATTGTGGCAATAATAATAAGGCCAACAGGCTTGTTGTTCATTGGACTTTCCACAATAAAAAACGAAGATTATAAATCAATCAATATAAATTAGTAAAGTCCGAATTTCTATTGTCATCATTCATGGCTCAGTTTGCTCAATTGTCTGAGGTAAGCAAGAGGATAGACTTGTGACTCAGTTATTCATCCATAACCAAGACCATGATGATCATTGAATTTTTTTATACCTACCTTAGAATAAAATAAATGGTGTTTCATGAACGTCGCAATAATAAGTAAATAATAATAAAAAATGAAAAGATACATATCATTGTTAAATACATCCCTACCCACGGTTGCCAAAATGGGAAAAATGTTATTTCGTTTTCAAAACGATACTTGTTACCGTCAGTAAAAATTTCTACAAATGATTGATAGGTAAAGAGGTGCTCCCATGGAGTGTTTGCAATGAGGTTTTCTGAACAGTCTTGACATGTTACTTTTCCATTAAGGATTTTCCGCATAAAATGGCCTGCTGCATAGGTTGGAACCAACAAATAGGCAACAATGAAAAAAACTTGATACCCTTTTGCCAACCAGTCATTAAAATTTAATGCCGTGCCAAAAGCGACAGGAAACCTTGCCAAATGTGATTTATGGATATTTCTTTTGATATAAGCGATCGCTAAAACCATAGATAATATGAGTATAGGAACGGTAAAGAATGTACCATAAACCGCAGCTGTCCTTGGCCCGATATCACCAGATTTCAAGCCTGGTAACAAAAAATGCCCTCCTTGTGTCATAATAAAAAAGTTAACATGGCTCTGCACAAGAGTCCTGTTTCATAATCTAGATTCTCAATATTTGA
>CAYGTC010000081.1:0-17145 GCA_964352735.1 uncultured Alcanivoracaceae bacterium
CCATGTTTTTCATAGATAAAATCAACTTTTTTTACCGTTTTGATGAAATATTCGGGTTAATCAGTTATAGGAAGAATATTTGATTGTGGTTACAATTATTTTAATTAAGAGAGATATTTGTTTGATTTGTATATTTTTGATAAAAAAAATCTCTGGTATCAAAGTTAACACCAGAGATTTTTAGAGGAGAGATTATTGTTTTATGGTTGTTTCAAAAACTCCTGGAAAGGAAGAATTTCAACCACATTACCTGCTTTTAAGAACTTCTTAATGGAAGACTGACTGATTTTTTCATACTGTTTTTTAGCATCATTGAATCGATCTTCAAGCAGTTTCATGTTAATCAGCTCTGGAGCAGAGGGTGGAGTAAAACCACTGGCCACTTTACTGTATAAATCAGCAAGTTTTTCACGCAGTTGTTTATCAACTGAACCCACATAATTATCGCCTGTTGTGATAACCAATGTCTCTTTCAAGGCATTCAGCTTTTTCACCATAGATTGACTGTTTTTATCTGATTTATCAGCCGCTGCATCAATATGAGCATCGATTTGATAAACCAAGTATGCCAAATCTTCTGTCATTTCATACAATTCCATGGTGGTTTTATGCAAAGCTGCACGTTCTTTATCTGTGTAGGATGAATCTGGATCTGTTTTCAATACAAGTTTTGACTCATATTTTTCTTTGCCTTTGGTAAAAACCACTTTATATTCGCCAGCTGGAGCACGAGGGGTAGTGAAACCACCAAAAGCAAAAGTTTTAGCCTTCGCAATTTTAGGTCGCTTAAGTTGTCCATTCCAACTCACCGTATTGATGCCTTTGGCTTTACTGGCAGGCAATTCAGTAATCAAGTTACCATCTTTATCAAAAACTTCCATTAATGTTTTACCAAAAACGTGTCTCTTTTGCAGATAGTAAACCACTTTTGCGCTTTTATCAGGATTAGGTCCAATATATTCTAAAGTACCAAACGAATTAGGAAAACTGATGCTTTCATCAATCACGCCTGGCTTAGGATCAAAGAAATGCACTTTTTTTGCTAACACTTCAGGTGTTATTTCTCTCAATGGACTGATATCATCCAATATAATGATACCACGACCATGAGTGGCCATAACCAAATCATTGGTTTGCTCTTGTAACGTTAAATAATGTACAGCAACCAGTGGCATATTGTTGGTGAAATGACTCCAGTTTACACCACCGTCAATGGTCACAAAAAGTCCCCTTTCTGTACCAAGAAATAACAAATCCGGATTGACAGTATCTTCTTGCAAACTTCTACTGAAACCAATGATGTCGTTGGTGACAATAGATTTCCACGTTTTACCGTAATCCGTTGTTTTATATACGTATGGATTATCATCATTGGCTGTATGCCCATCAAAAACAGCATAGGCTGTGCCTTTATCATGCACACTTGCCTCTATGTGATATACCCAAGTGCTTTTTGGTAAATCTGGAATATTGCTTGCGACATTCTTCCATTTCTTACCAGCATTTTGTGTTACTTGAACTTGACCATCGTCAGTACCAACCCAAATGATGCTTTCATCCAGAGGCGATTCAGCAATGGTGAAAATGGTACCATAATTTTCAGCACCTGAATTGTCTTTTGATAAGCCTCCAGAATTTACCTGGTTTTGCTTAGACTTGTCATTCGCAGTCAGGTCTTTAGAGATTTTTTCCCAGGTATCGCCCATGTCATCAGAACGATATACAAATTGACTGCCCATATACAGTCTATCTGGATTATTAGCACTCAAAGACATCGGAGCATTCCAGTTAAAGCGTAATTTTGGGTCGCCTTTTTCTGGCAAGGGCTGTATGGTTTTCAAGTCTTGTGTTTCCACATTGTAGCGCCATACATTTTCAGCACCTTGCATTTCTGAGTAGATGACTTTTTTGGTTGGGTGTCTTAATACCCTAAAACCGTCACCTTGTCCAATACTGACCCAGTCACGCGCTTCTATACCACCTGGTGAATCTGAAGGGCCATACCACGAACCATTATCTTGTAAACCACCATAAATATTGTATGGCGTTTCATTATCAACACTGGCATGATAAAACTGTGATATGGGCAAATTGCTTACCATATCCATGGTTGTTCCTCCATCCCAAGTTCTATAGACTCCACCATCTGTACCCACATACATGCGATCGGAATCTTTATTATCGAAAACGATGTCATGAATATCTGGGTGCATATTGCCTAAGTTCTTAAAGGTTTTACCACCATCTCTACTGATTGAACCAAACAAACCAGCTTTCACAACCACATCAGGGTTTTTAGGATCAACCGTAATGCGTGAAAAATAGAATGGTCGAACAACCAAACCGAAATCGTTATTTAGGCCTGTCCAGCTTTTACCACCATCGTCAGAACGATAAATTCCGCGATCTTCATCGTTTTCTGTTTCTAGAACTGAGTATACGATGTTGCTGTCTGATGGTGCTACCGCAACAGCTATGCGTCCGAGTTTGCCTTCAGGGAATCCATTGTGAATTTTATTCCAGCTTTTACCGGCATCTGTAGATTTATAAAGGGCACTTTTATCACCGCCCGAATTGAATGACCAAGCTGTTCTTCTGAATTCCCACATTGATGCATAAAGTACATTTGGATTGTTTGGGTCCATGATCACATCTGAACACCCAGTTCCTTCATCAATGTAGAGAATCTGTTCCCAGGTTGCTCCACCATCAGTAGTTTTATAAACGCCTCGTTCTTTATTGTCACCCCACAATGCCCCTAAGACACCGACGTAAACTTCGTTACGATTATTGGGGTTGATTTCAATACTGCTGATTCTTTCTGAGTTTTCAAAACCGATTTTTTTCCAGTTTGTACCACCATCATCGGATCTGAACAGACCATCACCTGTTGAAACAGAGTTTCTTGTCCACGTTTCACCAGTACCAACCCATATGGTTTTATTGGGTTGAACTGGATCAACTGCTATGACACCAATGGACTGTACATGGTCATCAAAAATCGGCTCAAAAGTCGCACCGCCATTTCTTGAACGCCAGACACCACCCCCAGCAGCACCAGCATATACCACTCGGCTATCAGTTGGGTGCAGTTCCAAATCATTGATACGACCACTCATTAAGGCAGGCCCTATTTGTCTTGCTTTCATGTCGCCAAATAAAGCATCGCCTTTTAAAACTGTTTCAGCGGCAGTGACAGAATTCGCGGACAATAAAAGACCAATGGTAGCTGAGGCCACTGATCTTTTGATGAATTGATATTTATTATTTTTCATGTTTCCCTCGAGTTATTTATTCAGAAGTAACTGTTTTTTCTTGGGCTACTGGTAATTCAAATTCTTTGTCAGCAACTTGAGGATTCAACTCGATTTTTGAGATAGTCATGGTCGCACCTGGACCATCTTTAATGCCTTGTATCATAGAGAATGGGAAGTATAAGCCTTCGACTTCTTGATAATCACTTAATTTAATTTGTCCAACTTTGCCTTTACCTGGACCTTCATGAATTTCACTTTCTATGACCAGTGGCACCATCGCATCTGTATCAAAGTAATAATAACTGATACTTTGAATTTGTTTGCCATCAACTGTAATAGGCTCTTTTACCAGTTTCAATTTATAGGCTTCAGAACCATCTATTGACTCAGTACCCAATAACTCTAATTCATAGCCTTTACTTTTATATTCAAATAAATCTTGTGGAAAATCGTTGGCTTCGAGTTTTTGATTAGCCGTGGCTTCAGCATCAGATGCTTCTGCCTTCATGGTCATGAAGTTGGTACTCCACATGGTTTCTCCATTGAATACATTCTGTTTGATTTCCTTACCTTGAAATTTGAATTTAAGGTACTGACGACCATCTTTTAAATTAGCGACCTCAAAAGGAAATTTCATACCACCTTGGTTAAATTCACCAAGCATTTTTGTACCAGAGATTTTCCCCCAAGCTTCAACGCCACCTGTATTTTCAAAATAAGAGTTAACAATTTCATCTGCTTCAATCGCTTGCGCTGTAGAAATAGCAGAAAGAGAAACGAATAATAAACCAGCAATACTTTTTTTCATAATATAGTCCAATGTAAAAAATCAGCATCTATATTACAAAGATATGATTTAATTGACCATATGCTATTGGTCACTATTGTTAGAATATTTTCTAAAAAAAAAACTTTTGCTTGATACTTGAATGAAGATAATAAGTTTAAATTTCTGCCGTTGACCCGAATGTTTGATTAAATATTCGGGTCAATTAAGACAGGAGCTAATCACTCAATTCAGTGACTTTACCAGTTAAATTACCTATGCTGAATTGCCCAGCATCCCACAAGAGTATTTCAGCTGTGTTGGCTTTTTTCATTCCAGCATCTATAGCAATCACTTTGCCTTGATAATAAGCTGTTATGTGATCTTGTGTTGTATGTCCGACAATAATGTGTGAAACTGCAAAATGTTTGAGCAATTGTTCAATGTCCTTATTTGTTGCCAAATCACCGACAAAATAACCTCTATACCAAATTGGCCCATCTCTTTCATGCAGGTACCGACCAGTACCATGGCGCTGTTTATTGGGCAGTTCGTTTTCTACTAATTGTTGTTTAAATGCTTGATTGATATCGCTTAAGGTCAATTTTTTGATAACCAAATCTGGATGAAAGCCTCCATGAGCAAATAACATTCCATTGATTTTAATCAATACAGGAAGGCTGCGTAACCAGTCTCCTAATACCGTTCCTTTAACAAATAACTTATTGAAAGGTCGTTCTAATAGTTCTGAGGCATTAATGTATTTTCGATGAAGAAATCTCAATGAACCATTAAGCACCATCACTTCATGATTGCCAAGCAACAAATGGACCTTACCCCCTTTTTGCTCTGCTTGTTTTTCCAGATCATACAAAAACCATAATGCTTCAGTCACTTGTGGCCCTCTATCAAATACATCTCCGGTAATCACAAAATGCCCGTTGCCAAAATTCCAGTTATTGTGTTTATCGATGATGCCATTGTTTTGGAGCAACTTTATGAACAGGTCGAATTGACCATGAATATCACTGACAGCAGCGACTTTAAAATCCCCTTGATAAACCAATTGTGTTTTTTCTGCGGGATTGGCATGCCACAATTTTGTGGTCATGTTACAACCCTCTATCTCTCGTGTTGATTTTGAGTCAATAACCTTTGTTAGTTCTTGTCCTTGACAAATCCAAGTAACCTCACGCATATTATTGCTGCTTTCTTTAACATAAGGTCCGTCATTGTACATATTTTTGGTTTGTGCAATTGCACCTATATTTATTATCAAAACAAATGAAGTTATGAATAGAGTTATCAATTTAGATTGTAATTTTTTCTGAATGAAGCTTCTGAAAAGTAGAGCCATTTTTTCTGTTATCATCTTTTTTCTCAGTGACCATTATTTTTATTTCAACATCGACATTCAATTGGCATTAACTTTGCCGATATTATCATCTGAATTTCTATCGATGAGCTTATTATATGGGTCAATACCAGCATAAGTTGGCTTTTTATCCAAAATTATTTCAATTGTTGAGTGAGCATCAGCAATCATATACTTTTTAAGCATCAATACATCTGATTCTCGATAATCAATATCATTTGGGTCTGTCGTAAAAAAACCGATATCAACAGGAATATCAAAAGGTTTTGGTGTTTCATTGCCTTTGGCATCGGCATAATATTTCGCAACACTGACATCCATTGAAATTTGATAACGACCGTCACTCAATTGTTTTACCTGTGCTTGCTCAAACTTAACATCATATAAGGTGATTTTCTCAAGAAAATCTTCAATTAAATCATGATATTCACTGCTCACTTCTTTTTTAAGAATATTGATAAAATCCATAGAAATGGCATAAGGTTGATCACTATAAGCCCTTAAACCCATCAATTCCTTAAGGGAACGGTTGATGGCTTCTTCACCTAAATAATCTCTTAATGCATACATGATAACAGCCCCTTTGCGATAATAAATATACGATTGTTTTTCTACTTTGTTCAAAGGCAATTCGCCAGTGACATCTTCAGATCGGCCAGACAAGTATTTATCCAATTCATATTTAAGAAACTGTCTAATTTTATGTGACCCGTATTTTTTCTCCATTACCATAAGAGCACTGTATTGAGCCAATGTTTCCTGAAGGAATCTTTGGCCTTGTACATTGGCTGCCGCCAATTGATGCCCCCACCATTGATGGGCCATTTCATGAGCGGTCACGTAATATGGCATGTCGATGTCATCAACTTTGACATCCGCAACAAACCCCATTGCTTCAGAATAAGGAATCAAACCCACAAACGCTTGAGCAAATTGTCGGTATGCAGGAAACTCAACCAATTTAACATCAGAAGAAACATATGGCCCAAATGCCTTAGAATAATAATCCAGACTGTCTTTTACAGCAATAATCATGCGCTGCACATTATAGGTATGATCTTTGTGATAATAAACACTGATATCTACTCCTTGCCATTGATCATTCACCTGTTGGTAATCTGCAGATAAAAAACTGTAAAAATTGTGCATGGGCATTGCCATTTCATAGCTAAAATAATGCCTGCCCTGCTCCATCCATTGATTTTTTAATGTTCCAGGTGCAATGGCCATCTGTTCAGCAGTGGTTGATACAGTGCTGCGGAACTCAATAAAATCACTGTCGTTACGCATGGCACTGATGTTATATTGGCTAATGTCTTCAAGTTTGGCCATGCGATTGAGTGATGGTAGATTATAGGCTTTGCGAACTTTTTCATCGGTAATTCGGTATTTTGGGTTGAATCCAATGTGTGGAGTTATTTGATTATTGCGGATGAATGTGCCGTTCTTAACCAAGGACAAATCTGGTTGAGCGTGTACAAAACCTTGTTGTTGAATGATCAAATCAAATGTAAACTCACGTATTTCTTCTGGTTTCAGAATTTTATCTAATGTAAAAGAATAATAATTAAATGTTTCATCTACATCAGAAACTCGTGCTTTATTGATGGCGGTATTCAACACTTGTGCAGAAGGTGGAAAAGTGACATAGATGGTATCAATATCAAGATCTGTTTTATTCTTAATCAGATGCTTTGAAGAAACCTCAAGTCGCCTTTGTTCAGGAAAAATGTCTACATCAACATCCACTGCAACCGTTTTTGGCATTGGTAATTGATGATGTTTACCATAGCGTTTTTCGTAAATATAACGCAAATCAAAACTGTCTTTTTCTGAGAGAAAATCGTTTAAAATATTGGTGTTATGGTAAATATATGATCCAGATAATACGATTCCGATCACAAACGTGATGATCGGTTTTTTGAACTGAGAATTGTTTATTGATTTGAATGCTCTTAATCTATACTTCAGAGGTTGATCAATGCCTCTATTCCACCATAAATAGGTCATTATCACGATTAATCCAGCAATACAGAACCAATAAAATCGCAGCACATAACCCGCATAAATGAAACGACCATTGCCATTCATATCTGACAATGGCGCAACTATACCAGGAAATCCATAACTCAACAAAGGATGATTGATGCCCAGAATATCAGATAAGGACACAATCAACGCAATAAATAAACCAAAATACAGTAACCCCAAATAACGATGATTGGCCAATACTTGAAAAAAACAAGTTAAAATTGCCAAAAAAACAAAAGGAATAACTGGATAAATAACCCCTCGGTGAAAATACCATCCCAATGCTATTTCAGTGTGCCCATTGAGCAACTGAACAATCATGGCAATCATCACACCCAATACCATGATAACCATCATAATCATGCTCAGAGCAACCACTTTACTTGTAACAAATACCCAGTTTGGCACAGGTAATGCGTCAATAATCTGATGTATTCTGCAATCACGTTCTCGCCAGATAATCTCAGCGCTATAAAATGCCACCACGACCAATAACGTCATACTGAAAACAGATGTCAAAGATTTAATCATCAAATAAGTTAGGGGATGACTGTCAACACCATATAAAGTATCTCTTGTGGTCAATGCCATAACCAACATCACTATACTCAATAACATCAAAACCATAAACGGTTTACCTTTCACCACTAACATCACTTCAAATTTTATTCTCTGCCACAATTGTGACCAATTGGTCTGTGTAGACCACTGGGGAATATACATTGCCGTTTCAATTTTACTGTGTTCAAGGTTATATGCTGATTCATCTGCTGCATGATCAATAATTTTTTGTTTTTTCACAGATGGACTTAATGTGAATCTTTGATAGGCCATAATCAAACTAACCAGTGCTATGCTTATCCACATCAAACGATTACCGATAACAGCAGAATCAAATATGATGGATTGTGAATTCAACTCATATGCAGTCCAGTATTGGCTTTGTTTTTCAAATATCTCATGCATGAAGGGATCGAATAATGCTGGGATTGCATTAAACTCACTGCCGAGTATATAGATAAGCAAGATAGCCATGGCAGCCAGATAAACGTAAATGATATTTCTTGTCAGTGCAGTAACCACATAAAGAATGGCTGAAATCACAAACATTGAGGTGGTCATGATGGAAAAAAACACCAACCAGTATTCACCCAAACCAATAGGACCTAAAGTGCTGGCATCAACCCATGGCCACCATGTGCCAACAATCAAACCAATTGGTGCTGCACTGATGGTCAATACCAGAAGTACAAACCCTCCTGCAAAACGACCAAAAAAATAACTGAACTTTTCTATTGGTGTGGAAAAAATAATAACATCAAATTGGTGTTCCATATCTTTTAGCAACGCATTGCTGATAAAACTTGGAACTAAAAAAGTACAGAAAACACTGAGTCCAATCATTATGTAAGTTATTTTTGCTGGCGCATTTGCGAATACTTCACCACCAACTGCTGTAGCCTGAAACTCACCACCATTAGCCGTCAACAAGAAACATAAACCCGCAATGGCAAAAAACATCACCAGATGTGGTATGGATTTCACACCATAATTGATTTCAAAACGCATGATCTGGAAAATCATGAGAACACCCTTTTATCAGATTTTATAGTTTGCAAATCGATTTGTGACTGATTAATGGCACAAAAATACACATCTTCAAGATTGGCTTGAACAGCTTCAAAATCGCCTTTGGGCATTTTTTCTGCATACACTCGAATTGATAGCCTGCCCATTGTCAAATGGTGTGATATCACACAGTGTTGTTTTTGAATGGCTTCTAGTTCAGATTTATCAATCAATTTTTGCCAAATACATCCACTGACTTTATCAATCAATGCTTGAGGCGTGTCTTTTTTTATGATGTGCCCATTATTCATGATTGCCATATTGGCACACAGGTTATTCACATCTCCAACAATATGTGTGGATAATATGATGATGACCTCTTCGCCAATTTCAGCCAATAAATTGTGAAATCGGTTTCTTTCCTCTGGATCCAGTCCTGCAGTCGGTTCATCCACAATGATTAATTCTGGATTACCCAATAATGCTTGTGCAATACCGAATCTTTGTCGCATGCCTCCTGAAAAAGTTGCCAATGCATGATGACGAACGGCATACAAATTGGTTTGATTTAACAATTGTTTTACCACCCTAGCTCTTTGATTGCGATCTGAAATGCCTTTAAGGATCGCTATATGATGTAACAATTGATCAGCACTGGCACGAGGATAAAGACCAAAATCTTGAGGCAAATAACCCAATATCCGTCTGATTTCTTGCGGTTGGGTCAAAACATTTTTGTTGCCAACGGTTACCTTTCCACTTGTTGGTTTTTGTAATGTCGCCAGCGTACGCATCAATGAGGATTTTCCTGCTCCATTGGGGCCCAATAAACCAAACATACCTTTTGATATATTAATATTTACGTTATTTAATGCTTGAACACCATTATTATAGGTGTGATTGAGATTTGTAATTGATAACATGATCATCTCCTGTAATGTGATTTTCCAGGCGCAAGCAGGCTTAATACACAGGTCTTTTCACCACGCATTGCGAGCTTGCTTACTGGATGTATTGAGTTTTGGTATGGGCAATAATTGAATGTGTATTAACCCGAATATTTCATCAAATTGGTAGAAAAATAAATTTTATCTTTAAATGGGTTCGGTATCTGATTTGAGAACAATCAAGTGTTGAATATAACTGTGCAGGTTTTTAATGGTTGGGTATTTCTGTTTTAAATCATTAGTAACCTTTACCATATCATGCAAATGATTGGTAAAAATACTGCGATCTGTTAATAAAAATTGACGCAATAGATTGATTGATTTTTTCTCTTGCATGTAGGCTTTGTCAAATCTATTATTTTGTTCAACTGACAGCCTGATATTTCTCGAACAATCCCTATAGCTGAAAAAAGTATCGCAATACAATGCCTCCAATACGTGTTTTTCATTGGCACTGACGCGATTTGAATAATGCTCATCTAGTTCATGTAAATAGGTCTCCTTGGTTTGATAATTTATGGCACTTTTTTTCAAAGGTTTGTCTATAATTTTATACCCATAACCATCTATACCTTCAAATATATGAAATTCATGAGAACTCACAACCATAAGATCAGCTGGCAACATTACGATGATTTGCATGGACTGTGATCGATTGAAAGCCCCTTCTTTAAGGACCCATTGATCATCAAGTGTCAACTCATTATTATTGAAAGCATAGTCAAAATTCATCATTTGCACATTTTCAATGGCTTGCTTGCGGTTGGCCCCATAACTGACATAAGTGACAAAAACTTCAATAGTATCTTTCAGCTGAGGCTTGATCTGAAATTGGTAATCGACATCATCTGAAAACAACGCTCCCTCACTCAGAGTATTGATATGAATCTTTAATTTTTTGTTTGTTAAGGGATACTTTTTTTCAGTGGTTAACTGATAGTTTTCTTGTGTCATATAATTCAAATAAATTGAAGCAAACAACACAATGGCAAATGAAATTACCGCAAAAAATTTAAGCCTGTTATCAATTGAGGATGATTTTTTATCTGTATAAAAATTGCGAAAATAATAGACCAAACAAAACACAGCCAAAAACATAACAGCTAATGAAAACAACCCTTCCATTGACCATGAAAAATAATCACTCTCTATGAAATTATTGACCAATAATATCAATATAAAAGCTGAAAACAGTAATCCAATCATTATTAAATTTTTTATAACAAACTGATATCCCTTTTTTCTTTTCTTAAAATGATTAACAAAGAAGGCAATCAATAGTCCCAATAAACTCACAGGCAAAAAGATGATTCTTTGTAATTTGTGTATGGGTGATACCCGAGGTTTATCGTATAGTGCCAACTGCTTAGCAGTTTGTGGCCTTCCTTCAGCAGCTAAGGCTGTTTTTCGACTGGTATTTGAATCTAGAACCATCCAAAACACCACATATAAAATAATGCCTAAACCAAAAACAACCGCCAAAGCAATGAACAAAAGTCTAAAAACAATGACAGAAGTGTTAAACCTCATCGACAATCCGGCACAAACACCACCAAGTATTTTATTGTGAATATCCAAATAGCTTTCTTTTGCAACCGGTTGGATATTTTCTTGCTCATCAGAATCAATATAACCGACTTGTTTAATCACATCATTGATGTGTTCAGTGTTCAACGCCCTTTGTTGATGGCTGTTTTTATTGAACAACAGTTCTGCCACTCTTAATTCAATGTCATTATAAATTTCCTGTGCGCATTCTTCATGATGCAACTGTTGTTTTATTTCAGTCAAATAAGCCATTAAAACTGCATAGGCATTTTCATCAATCCAAAATACTTGACTGGCGATTTCTATACTGACAACTTTATTCACTGTTATTTTCTCCAAGTATGGTATTGACTGATGATGTTATGTCTTGCCATGCCTCATTAAGATGTGACAAGAACACCGTTCCTTTGTCTGTTAAAGAATAATATTTTCGAGGAGGTCCGGATTCTGATTCTTCCCAGCGATAATGCAGTAACTCACCTTTTTGTAAGCGATTGAGCATAGGGTATAAAGTGCCATCCGTTACAATCAGATTGGCAGTCTTAAGCTTGTTGATCAATTCAGCGGTATAGACTTCATGATCGGCCAATACATTAAGAATACAGAATTCTAGAATGCCTCGACGCATTTGAGAAATGGTGTTTTTTGCTTCCATGGGCTCATTTTATCACAAGCTACCATGCTTAACAAGGTAGCTTGTGATAAAATGAGCCCATGGCAAGATACGAGTATCTTTAAAAAAATATATAATACAAATATATCAATAGCTTATAATATTTTATTAAACCATTTTTTTAATCTAATTTCATATTAGATGAGCACAAATAAATTAACGATAATAAAAACCACAGCCCTATTTCAACTGTGCGTACTATTTAATTTATTCGGTAAAATCATTAAGATGGTGGCGGAATACAGGCTTTCATGGATTCATAATATGCATCAGTTAAGTGACTGGCATTTTCTGACATTTTAACAACATTTAAAGTCATTTGATTGATTTCACCAAGACCAATCTTACCTTCTTTTGTCATCCTATCGACAATACAAGTCCCTTGTTTAACCGTCATACCTGGCGAAGCATTAACAATCTTTTTCACAGCAGAGTCGTAAAACTTATTACCACTGCCGGTTTGCTTGGCGGGTTGATCTTTATCACTTGAGCATGCACTTATGGCTACCGTCATGATCAAAATTAAACAATAATTTTTCATATTTTTTTACTTCCTATAATTTAAGTTCATTGTACATGAGCCTTTCTCTTGGTTAACTATGGTGATCAATCATTATCACTATAAACGAATCAGAAAAAGATATTACCATATACGACTTAATCCCCCTAAGGGGACATTTTTAATGAATATTAATGTTGCCATTGAACGAAAACATGTATTCTTGGGCAAAAAAATTAAATATATTACGTCTTTTTTTAGAATTATGTATCTATAAAGTAAACAGCAGTCATTATTATGACTTTTTTAACCCGAATATTTCATCATAGAATGGGTTTTAGGTACAAAGTGTACTTTTATAAATATCATTTAACTCCATGTTTTTCATGGATAAAATCAACCTTTTTACCGGTTTGATGAAATATTCGGGTTAATAATGATTGTCTCTTAAATATGAATCAAGTTTGGAGGAACCACTATCTTAACTGCAGCAATTAAACGTGTTCGAAAAAAAGATAAGCTTGCCATGAGTTATCTATATTCGAGATTTGTTAAGTCTATGCTGACTTTATCTTACCGCATCACCAATGACCTCAATGATGCTGAAGACATTGTTCAAGAGGCTTTTATACATTCGTTTAAAAACATTCACCAATTAAAAGATGCACAAAAATACAACAGCTGGTTGAAACGTATTGTTGTCAATAACAGTATTAGATTCATCCAAGTAAAAAGTAAACATAACTTAATTAATATCAATGATGAGATTATTGATGAAAGTGATACCCAAACAAATTGGCAGGCATCAATCAGTGCAGAACGGTTAAATGAAAATATACAATCATTGCCCGATGGCTGCCGAACAATACTGACCCTTTATGCATTAGAAGGCTATTCACATAAAGAAGTGGCTGAAAGTTGCCAAATATCAATTTCAACATCAAAAAGCCAATACTTGTACGCACTCAAATTATTAAGAAAGAAACTATCAAAATACTTATGAAAACTTTAGAAGACTTCATCAAAAAAAATAAAAATAAAATAGAATTAAGTGATGTTAACCCTGACATTTGGTCGAATATAGAACGCGAATTTTCACAAAAGAGTCGACATCGCCACATTCAATATTTACTACCCATTGCCGCATCATTATTGCTGAGTATTTTTATTTTATTTCAATATGTTGGGTCAAAAAACTCAGCTACTTTTGAATATGAAAAACTCATAGCAACAATCCATCATAAAGAAAACTTAATTCAAAACATGGCATTACCACAATCCTATAAAACAGACATAAAACGATTGGTTAAACAGCTTCATGATATGGACAAGCAGGTTAAACCCCAATTAATTTATCTCAACAATGGCTTTTATGAAGACTACATTGTTCAGCAAGTATATGAATATTATCAACAAAAAAATCAATTACTTGACAAACTCATCAATGAAATAACTCGCCTAAACAACAATCAACGCACCTTCAAGAATAATAATGATGAAAACACAACTATTACCATTTAAAAACATTCATTTATTGTTGCTACTTTCTATGGTACAAACTATGGCCAGCGCGCAAAAAATGCATACAGTATTATCAAAAGAACTACAGATAACCGATGATACCAAGATCATCATTCATGGCCCAGAACAAATTCATGCAAATGGTAATGGAATGATTAATGCCCGACATTTGTCTGATAAATACGTTGTTTCAGGTAAATCGACACAACCTTATATTTTTGTAATTAATAAAAATCTCACCATAAAGTCTTGGGATAAAAACGTTATAAAACAGAATACTAAGATAAATATTGAAAGTGAATCATCGACAAACACACAGAAAATAATAGAAAATCTTGATGTCTCACTGAAGGAGAACATATTTGGTGAAGTAAACATTAACTTTAATTTAAATATTGATCAATTCAAAATTCGTAATGGCTTTTTTACTAAAGACCGTAATAGTATCATTCTTAATGATGATCAGGAGTTTATGATTAAATATTTGGAACTGGAAACAGAATTAATTGTTCCAAAAACCAGTTTTTTGCATTTAAAAACCCATAATATCAATATTGTTATGGATGATCATCTGGGAAAAATCAAACTAGAGATGAAGCAAGGCAGTTTTCATGCCCAGTCGATAGCACAATTTAATGCTGAGGTTGATGGTGCTGTTATTCATGTAAAAAACTCTAATGATGCATTGATTAAAGCTCATCATGCTCAGCTTAATCTGGGGCACTTTCAATCATTGGTATTATCATCATCCTTATCTCAGATTAGACTGCAAAAAGGTACAAGGCTCATCATTGATAATTCTGTTAATGATGAATTAATATTAGGGGCCATCAATGACCTAGATATCAAACATGCATTATTTTCTGATTTCAATATTGATAATATAAATCGCTCCATAACAATGCACTTGAAGAGTTCAGATACAACCATTCATGCATTTCATCATCATATAAATAATATAGATATAGTAGGCCTTAACGCAGACATAAAAATGCCTTTAAGTTCACTGAATGATTATCAACTGATAATTCATGATCCACTGGTGAATCGATATCAGCTTCCTCCAGTTTTGAAAAATATTGGTACAGATAAAGAATTCAAGGCCATTTCTCTCAAATCCAAAACCGTACCCGATAGTTACATCAACCTTAATTGCAAACAATGTAACATCAATTTTAACTGATTAACCAAAGAGATCACAATGAACACATATTACTACAGTCCTATCTATCAAAAAGCCTTGACTATCATATATATACTGATATTTTGTTCTGCGTCTAATTCATCGAATGCAGAAATTGTTTTCAATGAAGACACTGAACAAAAGCTTGATCTGTTGTTTTCAAAAAACCACAATGATCAACAACCTGGTTTGAGCGCTTTAATTTCACATAATGGCAAACCTCTGTATCATAAACAGTTTGGCTTAGCTAATATGGAATATGACATCAAGGTTGATAATACTACTAAATTCGCCATCGGGTCCATCACAAAACAATTTACAGCAGCGGCCATAATGATGCTCAATGAGCAGGGAAAATTGAAAACAACTGACTTTATTGGTACACATTTACCCTTATTTCCAACTGACAAATTTCCAATCACCATTGAAAATTTATTGACCCACACCTCGGGCCTCGTTGATTACCCTCAAGTAAAAAGCATAAGAAATCAACTCAGAAACAATCTGTCACCCATAACAATTATAAAAGAGGTCATAAAACAACCATTATTATTTCAACCTCATGATAAAGTCGCTTATTCTAATACTGGTTATGTCATTCTGGGTTTGATCATTGAACAGATATCTGGCCAATCCTATGCTGAGTTCTTAAATCAACATATATTTCTTCCAACCCAGATGCACAACACCACTGTCGCCCACTATACAGATATTATTGATCATAGGGCCAATGGGTACGCAATCGATGAAGATCGACTGATCAATGCGACTCATCATTCTTCATCTTTTTCTGCTGGTGCCATTGTCAGTACCGCAGAAGATTTGAATAAATGGATAACAGCACTGAATAATCATCAAATCATCAATAAATACAGCCTTGAGCGCATGTATGCCAATCATACAGTTAGCAATGGCACGGAATCACATTATGGTTACGGCTGGGAACACAACAATGTGGCTGGAATAAAAACGATAGAGCACTCTGGGTTTGAAACTGGTTTTAAAGCCAACAGTTTATTTATACCTGATGAAAACTTATTTGTTGTTGTGTTACAAAATTCTCAATTTGGTTCCCCTACACCTGCCATGATTAAAAGCGCTGCGATTATATTGAATAAACCCTACCCGGAAAAATATGACCACACAGTACTTACTAAAAAACAGCAACTTAATTTAATTGGGCATTATCAATTGCATGACGGTAAAAAAATAATCCTAAGTAATGAGAATGACCAATTATTCTATAATGTTTTAGGGGGCTTAAAAAAACCATTGTATGTGAAAAACAATAATACTCTATACTTTGATGATGGCTATAAGCAATTGCATTTCGAAGGTCAAAAAATCACTTACTCAAATCGAGGTATGGTGATTAAAGGGCAGAAGTACGTCAATCAAGAACACCTTGAAAACGTTGCTGTCTCAATATCTGAAGAGGTTTTAAGCCGTTATGTTGGTCACTATCAATTACATCCATTTATCATGAAAATAACACTTGAAAATGGCAGGCTTTTTGCACAACCTGAAGGTGAAGATAAATTGCCAATGCAGGCAAAATCTATTCAACAATTCTTCATTAAGGAAATCGGTGCTGAAATTGAATTTCTCATCACTGATGACATTCAAACCATTAATATCATACTTGAAGGCAATCAATTATCTGGTTCTAGGATTTAGCCGTGACCACTGAACAATGTTGAATCAATTCTGACTAAAAAACTTACTAGATATGATGTTTTGACTTGTCCATCATAATATCGCGAGGATTATGAAAGA
>CAYGTC010000082.1:0-17127 GCA_964352735.1 uncultured Alcanivoracaceae bacterium
TGCTAGATAAATAATCTTTACTATTTACTTGATCGATTATTGAATCAAGTCGCGCCGTTTACTTTGATCATCTTCTTAAAAATCTAAAGCAGTTTAACCAGTAGTTTTAATACTTAACCATAAAATATGGCTGACATTTTGTTTATATACAATGCATATACACAACTCCAATGCCACTGGGAGCGTGATATTAACCCAAATTTTAGTGCTATTCAAGTATTTAAATATTTTGAGAATAGATCATTCTGTTTTATTCGGCTTTGATGCGATTAATGCTTTGATTTCTTGAATTTGTCGTTCTAGATTGTCGATTTGGGCACGACTGGCCGGTTCGCCGCCTTCAATTGTTTCGCCGTGACTTTCTGCTCGATAATGTTCATGTTCTTGACTCATGACCTCAAGAACTGTACCTACCATCATGTTCAGGAAAACAAAAGCTGTCAAAAAGATAAAACTTAAATAGTACAACCAACTGATCGGATAGGATTCCATGGTCATATACATGATATCTGTCCAGTCTTCAAAGGTCGCGATTCGAAAAAGCGTTAACATAGAAATCGAAACATTGCCCCATAAATTTGGATCAATGTTTTCAAATAGGATACTGCCTACTGCGCCATAAATATAAAATATCACAAACATCAACAAAGCAATATAACCCATTTGAGGAATGGCTTTTAATAGTGCATTGATCAATAATTTCAATTCAGGCACCATAGATACCAATCGCAAGACTCGAAAAACCCTCAAAAGCCTTGCTAATAATATCCCTGAACCTCCTGTGGGTATTAAGCTACCAATCACGATGATGGTATCGAAAATATTCCAACCACTGGTGAAAAACTTCTTTAAATCATTTGTTGCTAAATATCGTATGATGATTTCAATGACAAAAAATATGGTAATTGCTAAATCAATACTGATTAACAATGACATCATTTGTGTTGATAAATTATGGGTTTTTAGGCCTATTGTTAGTGCAGAAAAAATGATCACAAAAATGACGACTCCCTGAAATATCTTGCTAGAATCAAGGCGATGTAGTTTTGCTTGGAATATCGAAAGTAATGACTTCATTGTTAAGTGATTTAAATGCTCAAACAAATATTAGGATATAGGGTGATAATATACAAAATCAAGCTTTAGTTTTTATTGGCAGTTTTAATGACTGGCTCAGTGCTGTCTATTTATGGTAATGATGAAAAACTCATGTCACTATTGATTAAATAACGACATGAGTTAATTGATGGGCTTTAGAACATAGGGTGTTTGAATTTATCTGGTAATTGAACTATTTCAATTGAGCCAGTTTTTTGCGTAATTCAGCAGCCCAAAATGGGGCTTTTTTAATGGCTCGCTGCCAGTGAGGTTTTTTACCTTTGATTAAGTGCTCAGATTGTATTTGGCTGAGATCAAAAACCTGTTGACCGTTGCGATCAAATACCAGTACACCTGGTGTGCCTTTAACGCCATAAATTTTTGCCACTTGTTCTGCTTCTTTAAACAGTAAAAAATCATACCCGTTTTCATCTATGTAAGCAACTGGATCATCATCTTCATTGACATTCAAGGCATAAATTTGTAAATCTAGTTTATCTCCATATTCATAAAGAACGCTCTGTAAATGTGGCATAAGTCGTTTGCAATATGGGCACCATGTGGCCCAAAATAATAAAATGGTGGTTTTGTTTTTACCAGATTCAGGAAAGTTGTGAGATGTACCATTGGCATCAGTCAACGTCCATGATCTGTCATCAGTGACTCCTGTTGAACAATTGATGAGCATGCCAATGAACATGAGTAAAATAATGTGTTTTTTCATAATTAAAGACCTTTTTAGTTTTAACAAAAGACCCGAAAGCCATCGATGGCTTTCATTTTTTAACCATTACCTAGTAGGGCTAATATTTAACACATTTATGTATACTAAATCTGTTTAGAAGAAATACGAGGTTTGTATTTTATTTCCAGAAGCGGCCTGACTTTGTATAATGGAATGCCTTGTGTATATCTCAGATGAATATATGTGTTGAAATCATCTTCAGATTGAATAATTTCACATTGGTATTTCTCTGCAAATTCATTTCTGCTGATACTGGTCCATGTTGTGGTATCAATCATCGCGTGAGGATCATTAAATATGTGTTGTTCAATCAATGATTCATCAAATTGCAATATATTGTTTTCAAGTGGTGTTCTTAAAATATATTGCCCTAAATCTGACAATAAAATCTGTAATTGACAGAATGGTTTATACCCATAATAGACGTTATTTTTTTCATCAGGTACTTTCTTGAGGAAAACCAAATAGCGTTCACCTTCATTAATACGATCAGGATAATAGCAAACATCATCATCTAAACCATTGGCCATGACTGCAATTGGTTCACCTTTTGTTGCTCCTTTGTAGGGAATCAAAACATTAAGAAATGCATAACCCTCAGTATTCATAGACCTGACTTGCTCATATTCAATGTCATCGACTTGGGCAATGGCAACAAGATCAGCCCATTGTGCGGCTTCGCTAAGGCTTTTGAAGGAGGGCATCGGTAATTTTTCTTCTGACTTAGATGAAAGTTCACTTGGGTTCAGTGAAAAGGTGACTTGAGCTTGTGGTGAGCATAAGAAAAAAATTAAAATAAAACCAGTAAAAAATTTCATAGTTGTCTAAAGTTTATAAAGTGATGATTGTTGAGACACCAAAAATGGGCGTTTTACTGCATTATTGTGGCAATTTTTTGACCCAATTTTACTTCAATGTTTTCACGGAGTTCAGAGGAGAGTTCAACCACCTCAGGAGGAAACAGTAAAATTACAGTAGAGCCCATGTTGAATCTACCAACTTCATCTGCTTTCTTTAAATGGGTATTCCCATTTAAAGGAACTTCTTGAACTTTTTTTGCATAGGGAGGAGTGACGGTTCCGTTAAATACAGTTTCCATACTAGAAACCATAATGGCTCCGACTAAGACATAGGCTATTTTTCCTATCTCGGTATCGAGATAACAAACCAGACGTTCATTTCTTGCGAACAGCCTTTCAATGCTCTCTGCGGTCCATTTGGCAACACTGAAGAGCCTGCCTGGAACATGTACGGTTTTTGTCACATTACAATCCATAGGTGCGTGCATCCTATGGTAATCTCTGGGCGATAAGTAAATGGTGGCAAATGTACCATTATGAAAATAATCCTGTGTTTCTTGATCGCATGCCAATAATTCTTTGACTGTAAAGTTAAATCCCTTTGCTTGAAATATTTTGCCGTTATCAATGTCTCCACACTGACTTATGGCACCATCTACAGGGGATATAATGCTGGTTGGATTGTTATCAATTGGCCTGATTTCTGGTTTCAATTGTCGAGTAAAAAAGGCATTGAAGTGAGGATAATCATCCAAATTATCTGATCGTGCTTCATCTAGGTTGATATTGAATGCTTTGGTCATTTTTTTTATGATGAAATTTTTAAAAGGTTTCCATTCTATTCTCATCAGCCAGTGAACTATTTTAGACAATAATTTATGTGGTGCTATGTGTTGTATCCAAGTGTATATTGTTCTTTTCATTTTTATGATTCCTGAGATAATAATATGAGGTCTTCGACAATTTTATTGGCTTCATGAGGGGTTCTGAATAGACCATATAATTGTTTTTTGGGATTAACCACAAAAATAGCAGCTGTATGATCAACTGTGTAATTCATATCACCAGTTTCGTGCGCTCCAATATGGAAAGCAACGCCAACTTGAGAAGTTAATGCCAATAAATTGGCATCATTTCCTGTGGCAGCATTAAATTCAGGGTTGAAAAAATGAATGTAGTCTTTCAAAGTTTGATTGGTATCTCGCTCAGGGTCAACTGAAACAAAAAGAACTTTTGGTGTATTGGTAATTTGTCGTTCGGCTAATATTTTATAAGCACCTTTTAATTCGGCCAGTGTCGTCGGACAAACATCAGGACAATGTGTGAAGCCGAAGAATATCAAGGTCCATTGATCTGCAAAGTCATCAATCTTAATTTCGTCACCTTTATGATCATTTAATACAAAACCAGAAAACGGTTTTGGTTCTGGATAAACCAATAAGCTGTTGAAATTTTTGATCTGATTTTTATCTGTGAAATAGAATTGGGATGCTATAAACCCAGCAACTGCTGCTAAGATAATGATGCCCAGTGATATCAATCCTTTAAAATTTGTGTCTTTGCTCATGAAAAATATTGACTATATTTAAAACAATAGGCATTGTACGTTTTTTTAGTGAAAGTTGCTAAACAAGTGACAAAAGAACAATTATTTAATCACCTAATTGAACAATTATCAACATCTGATGCATTTTTTGGTCATGCTGTTATTGATGAGCAGGATGAAGCCATGATGGTACTCATGAAACTGCTGAACCAAGATGTTAAAACAATTTTAAGTACAGGGTCAGAGCTTATTGATCCACAATTGGTTGAGCAAAGCGAATCAATCGTTAAACAAAGGATAAATTCCCTTAAGCCTATGGCCTACATTCTTGGCCAAGTTGATTTTGCGGGTTTGACCTTTGATATTGATGAAAGGGCATTGATACCCCGATCTCCAATTGCTGAGTTAATCGTATATGGTTTTGATCAATGGAATGATATGAGTCAAGCAGCCAGCGCCTTAGATTTATGCACAGGTAGTGGATGTATCGGTATTGCCTTAGCACATCATTACCAACATCTTACTGTTGATATATCAGATATATCTCAGCAAGCATTGAAATTGGCCACAAAAAATCGCAAGATCCATGGATTAGAAAGCCGAGTTAATGTGATTCATTCAGATTTGTTTAATAACATCGAAGCCCATTATGATGTCATTTTAACCAACCCCCCTTATGTCAGTGATGATGAATATAAAGAATTGCCTGTAGAATATAAACATGAACCAAAAAAAGGATTGGTTACTGGTATGGATGGACTGAGAATTCCTGTTGAGATTCTGTTTACAGCGCCTGATTATTTGAAAAAAAATGGATTACTTTTTCTAGAAGTAGGATATACCCATGAATTATTAGAAAATGCCTTTGGTGCCATAGATTTTGAATGGATTGATTTTTCATATGGTGGTGAAGGAGTTTGTGTATTTAGTAAAGAAAAGTTGTTAGAATACCGAGATTTATTTAAAACCTATTTAGAGACAAAATATGTCATATAATTCTTTTGGAAAGTTACTACAGGTAACTACTTTTGGAGAAAGCCACGGACCAACAATTGGTTGTGTAATAGATGGTTTTCCTCCAGGAATGGACATTACCGAAGATGAAATTAAGTTTGAATTGAAGAGAAGGGCATCTGGTAAGTCAAGACACACATCGCAAAGGAAAGAAAAAGACGATGTGAAAATTGTCTCTGGTGTTTTTGAAGGAAAAACAACAGGCATGCCAATTGCATTGTTGATTGAAAACACTGATGCCAGATCAAAAGACTACACAGACATCAAGAGTCAATTTCGCCCAGGTCATGCTGATTATACCTATTGGCATAAATATGGCATACGTGATTACAGAGGTGGAGGACGTTCTTCAGCGCGTGAGACAACCATGAGGGTTGCTGCTGGTGCTTTGGCAAAAAAATGGCTCAAACAAAAGTTTAACATCGAGGTTCGTGCATGGCTTGCACAACTGGGTGATATTCATGTTAATAAAATTGATTTGAATGAAGTGGATAAAAATCCCTTTTTTTGTGCAAATGATGAACAAGTTACAGAACTTGAACAATACATGGATAAACTGAGGAAAATGGGTGATTCGGTTGGTGCTAATATTGGAGTTGAAGCAACCAATGTGCCTGTTGGATTAGGTGAACCTGTTTATGGAAAACTGGATGCTGACATTGCACAAGCAATGATGAGCATCAATGCAACAAAAGGTGTAGAGATTGGAGCTGGATTTAACAGTGTTGCTCAAATGGGTTCTGTGCATCGCGATGAAATTTTAGATGGCCAGTTCCTGTCTAATCATGCTGGTGGTATTTTAGGTGGAATCAGTTCAGGACAAGATGTTTTAGTTAATGTGGCTTTTAAGCCCACTTCGAGTTTGAGAATTCCTGCTCAATCAATAGATAAGTATGGCAATAATGTGACTGTCGTTACTAAAGGCAGACATGATCCTTGTGTCGGTATTAGAGCAGTTCCAATAGTTGAGTCCATGTTGGCTTTGGTTATAATGGATCATGTTTTGAGAAATAATGCAATTTGTGGAAACTATAGTGAATAAAAAATATAATGTAGCAGTTGTTGGTGCAACAGGTGCAGTAGGCGAAGTGATGTTGTCTACTTTAAAAGAAAGGAATTTTCCAATAGATAATATCTTTGCACTGGCAAGCAGTAGAAGTGTTAATAAGAAAGTTCAGTTTGGTAGTAGAACTTTATCTGTTATGGATTTGGCTGAATTTGATTTCAATCAAGTTGATTTGGCTTTGTTTTCTGCTGGTGGTTCTGTGTCAGAAAAATATGCACCATTAGCAGCTGAAACGGGTTGTATTGTCATTGATAATACTTCACATTTCCGTAATGAAAAGGACATTCCACTTGTAGTTCCTGAAGTAAATCCTGATGCATTGAACGATTTTAACAATAGAAATATCATAGCTAACCCCAATTGTTCTACCATTCAAATGCTTGTGGCATTGGCGCCAATACACAAGGCTGTGGGCATTAAACGCATCAATGTGGCAACTTATCAGGCGGTTTCTGGCGCTGGACAAAACGGAATAAATGAACTGGCAAAACAAACCAGTGCATTGTTGAGTTTTAAGGAAGTAGAAAAATCAGTGTTTTCTGAGCAGATCGCTTTTAATGTGATACCTCATATTGATACATTTCAGGACAACGGTTATACCAGAGAAGAAATGAAAATGGTTTGGGAAACACAAAAGATTCTGGATCCAGAAATTGTAGTTAATCCAACTTGTGTTCGAGTTCCTGTCTTTTTTGGACATTCTGAAGCCATACACTTAGAAACAAAACAGCCAATAACTGTTGAACAAGTGAGAAAAATACTTACAGATGCAGAGGGTGTGGAATTGATGGGTGATAATAATGAGCTTGATTTCCCGACTCCAACAGTCACCAGTTCTGGCAATGACCCAGTTTTTGTGGGGAGAATCAGAAAAGATATTTCTCTTGAAAACGGGATAAATATGTGGGTGGTTTCAGATAATATACGCAAAGGTGCTGCATTAAATAGTGTGCAAATTGCAGAAAAAATGATAAAAATGCAGCTTTTTTAGTAACTTAGCGTGTTTTTTTAATATTAATTCTTGGATTGTGCTTAAGATTTAGTTAATATAAATTTTGCTGGGACATATGAATCATAATTATGATGGGTATGAAATTTGATTTTAGTTGATTTAATTATGCTGAGTATAATCATATGAGTGTATTTTTTAACTAAAGATCAGTAAAAATAAAAATGTAATATTTCATTGAGTTGTTTGGAGCCATAAATGAATAAAAATTTTAGAAAATTAATTCTTCCTTTATCTATACTTGCCGCATCGCAAAGTCATGCATTAGGGTTGGGAGGATTACAGGTCAATTCAGCACTAGATGAAACTTTGGAAGGTAAAATTCCACTGGTTCTGGATGGTAATGAAGAGATTGAAAACCTAACCGTATCATTGGCATCAAGCAGTGAGTATCAAAAAGTTGGTTTAGATAAAACATACGTGCCATCAAATATCAAAGTGAATTTGGTTGAAAATAATGGCCAAAAATACATTGAAATTACATCAAGAGGACCAGTTAGTGAGCCGATTGTGTCTTTACTATTGGTTGTTGATTGGTCAAATGGTCATTTACTGCGTGAGTATACATTATTGCTCGATCCGCCATTGTTCAATTCTAGACAAGTACAGGAAAATTATTCTGAGCCTGTGCAAACTCAAACATATAATGCACCTGAACAAATTAATGATTCATCACAAACAGAAAGTATCCAATCTAATTATACCAGTCAGGTCAATAACACAGCTCCAAACCAAGTTGTTGTTGAATCAGGAGATACTCTTTGGGAGATAGCAGAGCGCTATAATTCAGGTTCAGCAACTGCACAACAAATGATGGTGGCAATATTTGACGGGAACCCATCAGCCTTTCAAAATAATGACATGAACCTCATTAAGAAAGGCGCAATATTGGATATGCCAAGTTCAGAACAAGTGGCATTGATATCTAATAATGAAGCCATTTCAGAAGTGAGAACGCAAACACAAAAATGGTCAACTTTACAAACCAGCAGTGAATCAAATCAAAATGCAGCAACTTCACAAAGAGATTATGGCATTGAACTGGTTCCACCCAATGATGCTGATTCTGCCAATAATAACAGTACTGGTGGTTCAAATGCTTCAGACAGTAGAAATCGGGCCCGGGTTAACCAATTACAAGAAGATTTGGTCAGTTCAAATTTAGAAAACGAAGAACTTAACAATCGAATCAAAGAACTTGAACGGATTGTTTCTGATCAAAAAGCTGCTTTATCACTGAAGGATACAAACTTAGCTCAGTTACAACAGCAATTGTCAGAAAATGTAACAACTGATGATGTTTGGGACAGTGCCGATGTGATGTCCAGCGATGATTCGACTGGTGACAGCATGGCAGATGACACCATGACGAGCGACAGCATGGCAGATGATACCATGTCAAGTGACAGCATGGCAGATGATACCATGTCAAGTGACAGCATGACTGATGATACGATGTCGAGCGACAGCATGGTCGATGATGAGCAAGCATCTGATGCTATAGATGAATCTACACAAGTTAATAATGCTGTGCAAGCACCAGTAAAACCTCAAGAGCGCTCATTCATGGATAAAATCATGAATTATAAATATGAAGCATTGATTGGTTTTGGAGCTTTGTTACTGGCTATATTAGGTTTTGTCTTTTATAAACGAAAAGATCAAATGGAAGTTGAGGATGAAGGAGGCTTTTTAGATAGCATTTCCAATCGCCCTGATAAAAATGATGAAACAACAGAAACTAGAGAAAATGCTGCACTAGATGACACCATACTTAACAATGAAGCAACTGATTTAGATTTAACGAATCTGGATGATATCGACCTGAGTGATGATAAAAATGAAGAAGAAATTAATCTAGAGAATCAATCAGATGATGATTCACAGCCTGAAGTCATTATGATGGATGAGCAACAAGACGATTCATTTGAACTAGATATTGATGAATTTGATCTGGATGGTCAGGAATTTGTCGATACCATTGAAGATTTGAGCCTAGAAGAAAATATTACTGAAGAAGTGGTGAGTGATTTTGTTGATGATACTGCTGCAGAAGTATTTGACATGGATGAAAAGGTGCCTACATTAGATGATGACAATTCCGAAGAAATGTTTGACTTGGATTTGGATGATTTGTTAGCTGATGAAGAGGCCCTTGATTCTTCAGAGAATCAACCTGAAATTGAAAAGGAAATTGAAAATTTCGAAGAATCAATTGATGGAGCATTAGAGGAGAATAATGATTTTACTTTAGACTTTGACATTGACGAATTGGATGAATTAGATGATTTAGAAGAGGAGTCTGTTGGTGTAATAGATGAAGAACTCAGTTTGGATCTTGATTTAGGGGTTGATGAGGCTCATTTGGAGAATGAAGTAGAAGATGATGCATCGCTTGAAGGTTTAGAATTTAATACTGATGAATTACTAACAATGAGTGACGAACAAGATTCAGATGAAGGTGTCGATTTGAATTTGGATTTTGGAGAGGACTTTGACTTAGATTTGAGTATGAACGACGACATGAATACTGAAAATGAAGAAGACATTGATATAGGTTTAGATTTTGATGATCTGGTCAGTGATGATGCAATTGATACTAAATTGGATTTAGCTAAAGCTTATTTTGAAATGGGTGATATTGATGGTGCCAAACAGATGGTTGTAGAAATTATCGAAGAAGGTAACGATGATCAAAAAGCTAAAGCTGAATCATTGAAAAATGAAATAGAAAGCTCATAATATAAGTTTTCTTATAAACGATTGACTAAGGCTGTTAGGTTGATTGCAATCTAACAGCCTTATTTTATATGGGGTTTTAATATAATGAGATATGCTTGTGGTGTAGAATATGATGGACATGGATTTTTGGGATTTCAAAGCCAAATTCAACAACCTACCATTCAAGATTGTTTAGAAAAAGCGTTATCAAAAGTAGCAAATCATAATATTCGACTGATTTGTTGTGGGAGGACTGATACAGGTGTCAGTGCAACAGCGCAGGTTATACACTTTGATTCGGTAGCGGACAGGACAGAATACCAATGGATTATGGGGGTCAATACAAATTTGCCAGAAGGGATATCGATGATTTGGATCAAACCAGTTGCAGATGAATTTCATGCGCGTTTTTCAGCAATTCAACGAAGTTATAGATATGTTATTTTAAACAGATGGATACGTCCTGCTATTAACCGACACAATGTCACTTGGGAAAAGTTACCACTTGATGCCACAAAAATGCATCAAGCTGCTCAATGCTTGCTAGGAGAACATGACTTCAATGCTTTTCGTTCATCAGCCTGTCAATCAAAGACATCGATTAAAACTGTCAATTTTGTGAGCGTCAAAAGGCAAGACAATCTTGTGGTTATGGACATAGCAGCTTCAGGTTTTTTACACCACATGATTAGAAACGTTATTGGAACTTTGTTGCCAATAGGACGTGGTGAAAAAACTGTGAGTTTTATGAAAGAAGTGTTAGAGAGTTGTGATCGTACTAAAGCGGGTATTACTGCACCGCCAAATGGTTTGTCTTTTAATATAGTCAAATACCCTAAGAAATTTAATTTACCTGAATCTCCAATAGAGGATCATTTACCACGCCATACACATGAAAAATAGATATTTTACAAAATTTTGCGGAATAACAACAGTTGAAAACGCTTTGATAGCTCAAGACCTTGGATGTAATGCACTTGGCTTTGTGTTTGTTAAAAAATCAAAAAGATATATTACTTCAATAACTTGCCAGAGTATCATTGATAAACTTTCTCCAAGCATGGTTTGTGTAGGGCTATTTGCTAATAATAGTGCTGCTGAAATACAAGAAGTATTAAATAAATGTAGCCTTCATGTGCTACAATTTCACGGAAACGAGTCACCAGAGTTTTGTAGTCAATGGGGAAGACCTTATTGGAAAGCCATCCCGATGGCCGATGATATAGATCCATTGTCGTATGCGGAAAAATACCCTGATGCAAGCGGATATCTGATCGATAATTATGGTCAAAAAGCCATAGGTGGCAGCGGTAAAAGTTTTGATTGGAGTAAAATACCTGATCAGTTGTCCAATAAGTGGATTCTGGCAGGTGGACTAAAAGTAAGTAATATAATGAAAGCAAAAACGCAAACCTCAATCAAGTGCTTTGATGTGAGTTCTGGTATAGAAAAATCATCAGGAATTAAATGTAAACACAAAATGCAACAATTTATAGAAAAATTAAATGACTAATTATTACGATTATCCTGATAATAGAGGATACTTTGAAAAATTTGGTGGCATTTTTGCCTCAGAGACGCTGATGCACTGTCTTGCTGAGTTGAAAAGTGCCTATGATAAATATAAAAATGACGAAGACTTTCTGGCTGAATTTTATCAAGATTTAGCTCAATATGTTGGCAGGCCATCGCCTTTATACTTCGCTAAAAGGCTGACTGAAACTGTTGGAGGAGCGCACATTTGGTTTAAAAGAGAAGATTTAAATCATACAGGAGCCCATAAAATCAACAATACTGTTGGTCAAATACTTTTAGCTAAAGCTATGGGTAAAACACGTGTCATTGCGGAAACAGGAGCAGGGCAACATGGTGTTGCAACAGCTACAGTTGCAGCCCGTTTAGGCATCAAGTGTGTCGTTTATATGGGCGAAGTAGACATAAAAAGACAAGCCATAAATGTTTACCGTATGAAACTGCTGGGTGCTGAAGTTGTTAGTGTTAGTTCAGGCTCTAAGACTTTAAAAGATGCATTGAATGAGGCCATGCGTGATTGGGTAACTAATGTTGATGATACTTTCTATATTATTGGTACTGTAGCTGGCCCTGCACCTTATCCTGAAATGGTTAGAGATTTTAATTCAATTGTAGGAAAGGAAGCAAAAAAACAGTTTGATAAACAGGTGGGAGGCTTACCAGATGCTTTGGTTGCATGTGTTGGTGGCGGATCAAATGCGATAGGGCTTTTTCATGAATTTTTAAATGATGAATCTGTCAATCTATACGGTGTTGAAGCTGAAGGCAAAGGCATGAAAACTGGAGCACATGCCGCATCAATTAATGCGGGAGATATCGGCGTTCTTCATGGTAATCGCACCTATGTTATGTCTAATGATGATGGTCAAATTATTGAGACACATTCAATATCTGCAGGTTTAGATTACCCCGGTGTTGGGCCAGAACATGCATTTTTAAATCTGAAAAAAAGGGCCAAATATGTATTGGCTAATGATGATGAAGCGCTGAATGCATTTCATTTGACATCAGAGATTGAAGGCATTTTACCTGCTTTAGAGAGTTCACATGCTGTTGCCTATGGGGTAAAACTTGCTCAAAAAATGGATAAAGATAAACACATTATTATCAATATGTCAGGAAGAGGCGATAAAGATGTACATACCATTGCTGAATTGGAGGGTATTGAAATATGAATAGATTGGATATCATATTTAATAAGCTGAGATCTGAATCCCGTAAAGCGCTGATACCTTTTGTTACAGCTGGACATCCACATCCATTGATGACAGTACCAATTATGCATGCGCTGGTGAAAAATGGTGCTAATATTATTGAATTAGGTATGCCTTTTTCAGACCCAATGGCTGATGGAGTGGTGATACAAAAATCTTCTGAAAAAGCGATTGAACACGGAATGACCCTGAGTTCAGTGTTAGACATAGTCAGCGAATTCAGAGAACAAGATCAGTATACACCAGTTGTGTTGATGGGATACCTTAACCCCATTGAAAAATTTGGTTACGATGCATTTGTTGCAAAAGCTTCTAGATGTGGAATTGATGGCTTGCTTATTGTTGACGCACCACCAGAGGGTTCGGACCAGTTAAGACCATTATTAAAGGACAATCACATCTCACAAATTTTCTTAATTTCACCAACAACAGATGACCAACGAAAAAAATACATACTGTCATTGAGCTCTGGGTTTGTATATTGTGTGGCATTAAAAGGAGTGACTGGTTCAAGTCAGGTAGAGTATGGACATTTGGCTGAACAAATGGCGATAGTTAAAAAATTAACTGATTTGCCAACTGCCGTTGGGTTTGGTGTCAGTGATGTGACCTCTGCTCAAGCGGTTGCTCAATATGCTGATGCGGTAGTGATTGGTTCTGCTCTGGTAAAGCAGCTTGATAAATGCGCCAATCAAAGTGAATGTGAACATGTAATAACAGAATTTATAAAGCCTATTGCCGATGCAATCAATGAATAGGTCAAATCAGTAAGGTGAATGCAATGAGTTGGTTTCAAAAAATTAAATTAACAAGAATCCGTACAGAAGGCGGTAACAAGAAAAAAAATGTACCAGAAGGTTTGTGGACGAAATGTGCGAAATGTGATGAAGTATTGTATCAACCTGAGCTTGAAAAGTCAGGTAGAGTCTGTCCAAAATGCAGTTATCATGGGCGCCTAACAGGAAGAGGGCGATTGTTGAGTTTTTTGGATGAGGGCAGCACTAGTGAAATTGCGAAAAACCTGGAGTCATTAGATCCATTAAAATTTAAAGATTCAAAGAAGTACAAAGACCGTACCATACAAGCTCAGAAGAAGACTGGAGAAAAAGACGCGCTTATAGCCATGAGTGGTCAATTATTAGGACGAGATATCGTTGCCTCAGCCTTCAGTTTCAGCTATATGGGAGGCTCCATGGGTTCCGTAGTTGGAGAGAAATTTGTTAGAGCGGCTCATATTGCCTTAGAAAAAAAGATACCGTTTATTAATTTTTCGGCATCAGGCGGTGCCAGAATGCAGGAGTCTTTATTTTCATTAATGCAAATGGCTAAAACTTCTGCGGCATTAAAAAAGTTACAGAATGCAGGGTTGCCTTATATCTCTGTTTTAACCAACCCTACAACAGGTGGTGTTTCAGCCAGTCTGGCCTTACTTGGAGACATTAATATCGCAGAGCCAGATGCTCTGATATGCTTTGCTGGCCCAAGAGTGATTGAACAGACGGTAAGAGAAAAATTACCTGAAGGTTTTCAACGAGCAGAATTTTTGCAAGATCATGGTGCCATTGACATGATAGTTGATAGAAGAGAAATGAGACAGACCATATCTCGATTATTAGACTTATTATATGCAGAAAAATATGCCCCAATTGAGCCAGATGGTATTTTACGAGTTGACCAGGAAACAAACAGTGATGACGTTATAAATGACAACGGTGAAGAACAAGAACAAGTCGCTTGATGAATGGTTAAAGTCGCTAGAGACAAAACATAATAAATCTATTGATCTTGGTTTAGACAGAATTCAGAAAGTTTATGAGCGTTGTCAATTGGATAAAATTGCGCCTTTGATTTTGACAGTCGCGGGAACCAATGGCAAAGGTTCGACAGTTGCGATACTGTCGAGTATTGTTCATCACTGCTGTTATAAAGTAGGCGATTTTACTTCACCTCACATTCTACAATTCAATGAAAGAATAAAAATCAATGGCGATATGGTTTCTGATGAAACGATAATCAATGCTTTTGAAATCATTGAACAACATACCTATGACTTAACACTCAGTTATTTTGAATATGCAGCATTAGCAGCGATGATTGTTTTTAAACAAGAGGGTGTCGATGTGGCGGTTTTAGAAGTTGGATTGGGTGGGCGCCTTGATGCCGTTAACGTGGTCGATACTGATTGTGCCATCATTACAACCATAGATATTGATCATACTGATTGGCTGGGTGACAATATTGAATCTATTGCCTATGAAAAAGCTGGCATTATGCGGGCTGATAAACCGGCGATTTATGGAGATAAAAGTTGCCCACAAGCCATTATTGATCATGCCCAAGCAATTGGCGCACAATTAAAATTCAGTGGCCCTTTAGATATTGAAAAATTCAATAGACCAAACATTAAAGGCCATTATCAATTGATTAATGCAGGGACAGCAATTGCTGCATTGTATGCTTTAAAAGATCACATTGAGCTGTCTGAGGAAGGCATCAACAAAGGCCTTGAAAATGTCCAATTAACTGCAAGACTAGAGACCATATCACATAACCCTGAAGTTATCATTGATGTTTCACACAATCAACAGGCTGCGCATTCATTGAATAAATGGATTGAAGATAATCCACCTAAAGGGAAAAACATTGCAGTGTTTGCCGTTTTAGAAGATAAAAATGTTATGCAATGGCTGGATGTTTTTGAACATTCTATTGATGTATGGTGTATTTCATCAGTTCAATCTGAAAGAGCCCTGTCAACAAAGAGTTTGTTGTTAACCTTGTCTGATTTTGCTGCATTAATTATTTCCTTTCCTAGCATAAAAAGCGCTTATAAAAAAGCAAAACTCATAGCCAGTGCTGATGATAGAATTATTGTTTTTGGCTCTTTTTTCACAGTCAGTGAAATAATGCAAGAGCCATAACTTAATGTTGGTTGACTTACATTGTCACAGTCATTATTCTGATGGCGTTCTTTCTCCTCAAGAGTTAGTCCAGCAAGCAGAATTTAATGGTATTAAGATTTTCTCAATTACCGATCATGATAACATTGATGCTTATGGTGAACTCAATAAAATAAATACGACAGTAACAATTATTCCTGGTATTGAGTTTTCTACAACATGGAATAAGATAGGTGTTCATATAGTAGGACTTAATTTTCAAGTTAATTCATCAAATCTATTGAGTGCAATTGCTTCACAAAAAAAATCGCGTTGCTTGAGAGCACAGTTGATCAGTGAAAAGCTCACGCGCTTTGGGTTAATTGATGGTTATGAGAAGATCATGTCTAAAAAGCGCTTTGGTCAGATAGGACGACCTGATTTTGCTGAAATTTTGGTCGAAGAGGGTATTTTTAAGAGCAGGGAACATGCTTTCAAGAAAGTTCTTGGTTCAGGTAAGGTGTGTGATATTAAAAGTCATTGGTTGCCTTTTGAAGAGGTTATTAATGTTATTAATTTGTCTGGTGGTATTGCTGTTTTGGCCCACCCATTATATTACGGCTTAACCAATAGTAATTTGAAGCGGCTTTTAAAAGATTTCAAAAATTTTGGTGGGCAAGGGATGGAAATTTTGAATGGCTTTCAAACACCAGATAAAAGTGCTTATCTTTTGAAACTATGTCAAGATTATAGTTTATTAGGTTCAATTGGTTCTGATTTTCACTTTCCTTCAAAATGGTCTCGACTGGGTTGTAATACTAAGGTGATTCAACATGTTGGCGTTGTTTGGGATAGCCTTCTTTGATTCTTTCAATGAATATACAGCCATTTTTTTCATAAAACCATTCAAGTTCAAAGTGTCTTTTTAATAAATTCATCTAACTCAATGTTTTTCATAGATAAAATCGATTTTTTACCGATTTGATGAAATATCCGGGCTAGATGACGAAAGAAAAAATAGAGATAGTTATCAAATTGAGGCAAAATCTCAGGTAATAGCTGGCTATTGACCAGATTTTTGACGATGAGTCAGAATTTTTAATCAAAAATTCGGACCAATTGATGAATTTAATTCGGCGAGATTCACTTACCAGTGACATTCGCCTCATTATTGACTCGTCACTGTAGTTATGCTGAGGTCTCATAGTGTTTAAAAAATGGTAGAAAACTGCTAAAAGTAGCGTGTTATAGATATTATATCTCTAATTTATTAATGTACTTAAATGTACTATAAGTTGTTTTTACTGTGAATTTGAAATATACTAATTAACACATTAATACAGAGGCATATCAAAATGTTTAACAAAACCCACATCTTTATATTTACATTAATTCTTTCAGCATGTTCGCTTTTCTTTTCTCAAACAGCAGAAGCTGTTCCATTTACTTTTCATGGCTATGCATGAAACTCCTGTTTCATATTGTTTTTGCTGTTTTTATTC
>CAYGTC010000083.1:0-17025 GCA_964352735.1 uncultured Alcanivoracaceae bacterium
TGGATGATCAATCACATTTTCTAAAATAATCTTTGGGTTATGCTGAGGTCTCTTAAGGATAAATGAATTGACTCATAATCCTTAGAAAAAAATATCATTAATTGATTGCCCTTATAAATTCATGTTTTTTATTTCAGTGCAGCATGTTTTTAATTATTCTTTAAATCAAATACTTGCAATATAAAATTATAAATAAAAAGTTGATTTATTTCTCAAATCAACCCAGTTCATACCCTATTTTCTCCCCAGTCTGACCTACACATTTGTCGATCCTCGCCGTATCATGGTTTGGCGTTTGGCGCTAATAGCCAAGCATCAATTAAACAATCAATTGCTCTACAATAATAACAAATGAGGGCACATAAAAAGAGGAGATTACAATGAAATTAAAACATAAATTAATGACAGTGGGTTTGGGTATGGTTATTGGAGTACAGGCGTATGCAGTGCCTTGGTGTCATCGCGGCACTATTGTTACTGTTGCCAATGTTAACTGGAGCGGTGCCACCAATGTGGCGATGTCCAGTGGCATACCAGTACCTCCGGGTCATTCAGACCCTGAAAGATATCAAGTGTTTCATTCAACCCACAACTTTTGTAGCGCATACAGTGGCGGTGGTGGACCATCTTGGCCGTGGCCAGTTCCAGGATCGGGCTCTGTCAGAACTGTAACCACAGGGCCATTTATCTTAACCAATACTGTCAATAATTATGAATTAAATATGGGTGTGAGTTTTTCTTGTGACAAGTGTTATTCATTACCACCTTATCAGCAAGTTCATGAGTTACAACATGCCAGAGCTTTGCCAGGTACTGAAGGCACTGAAGAATACCAAAAAAGAGTCAGAGAAGAATAATAATAACCGTTCTCGCTAATAATTAAACCCCATAACTCAATCAGCTATGGGGTTTAATCATGTTTAGAGACTTTAGTTTTAATACATTACCATTGACAAAATTTGTAACAAAATACTGGTAGATTTGATCATTTCTCAATTCTTATCATTGTTATGTTGAGGTCTAGCTTAATGAGAGTGAAATTAACAAGTAATTAACATCATCTCCATAATTGCTCCACATTATGCTTATACTATGTATACATCAGAAAATATATGAGGGTATGATGATGAGAGCTGTTTTTTCAGTAATATTGATGGGCATATGCAGTTTAAGTGTTGCTCAAAATCTCATTCCATTGCAACCGCCGATAGACCCTATTGGTAATCCGTCAAGTCCGGACAAAATAATGTTGGGTAAAGTGTTATATTGGGATGAGCAATTGTCATCAACCAAAACCGTTTCCTGTGCTTCTTGTCACATTCTCTCCAATGGTGGCACAGATCCACGGGCAACGGCAACTAACATCCAAGCCATCAATCCTGGTGCTGATATGACATTTGCAACCGCCGATGATGTGATTGGATCTCCCGGCGTTCCACAGAGTTGTCAACAAGGTGACTATCTTGACAGTATTTATGGTTATGAACCACAAGTAACTGGGCGAAAGTCTCCTTCGAGCATCAATGCTGGATATAGTGAAACATTATTTTGGGATGGTCGTGCAGATGATCAATTGATTGATCCACTGACAGGTGAGCTTGTGCTTTCAAGTGGTGCTGCACTGGAAAATCAAGCCATTGGCCCGCCAACCAGTACAGAGGAAATGGGTCATGTCGGTCGCAGTTGGTCTGAGGTCATCAATACCCTTGAGAAATCATCACCCTTGGCGTTGAGTCCATTGGTTCCAGCAGACCTTTCTGACTGGATTGGTTTGGACTCATACTATCAATTGTTTGCAAAGGTCTACGGAGAAACTACCATTACACCTGCAAAGGTAGCGATGGCAATTGCCAGTTATGAAAGGTCCTTATACGCCAACCAAACACCATTTGATGCATTTATTGCTGGTGATAACAATGCCATGACACAACAGGAAAGAAGAGGTTTTAATGTGTTCAGGACCGCAGGCTGTCAGGCATGTCACAGCGGCAGTTTATTGACCAATAATGATTTTCATAATACAGGTGTTACCCCCAATAATGAAGACCAAGGCCGTTTTGATGTTACGGGTCTTAACAGAGACATGGGCCGATTTAAGACATCACCACTCAGAGGCCTTGCCAGTCAAACCTCATACATGCACAACGGTGGTTTTTCCACCATTGAAGAAGTCATTGAATTTTATGATAGAGGTGGGGACTTTAATAATCCTAATTTGGATAATCGTATGAGGCCATTGAATTTATCAGCACAACAAAAAGCCGATTTGGCAGCATTTTTAGGCAGACCATTAACTGACCCGCGAGTTGTCAACGAAACAGGGCCTTTTACCAGTCCTCTACTGTTCAGTGAAAGCAACAGAGTACCAAGCATTTCGGGCAGCGGCATTGCTGGTACCGATGGAAAAGTACCGGCTGTGATCGCCATAGAACCACCCATAGTTGGCAATCGCAGTTTTACCATTGCTGTATATAATGCTCTGGGCAATAGTCAAGCTGTTTTTATTGCTGATACCAGTGATCCCGGCCTTGCCAACCCGCCAGAGCAGCAAGACAGTTTGATTTACCAAACCACTACACTTAAATCTCATCCAGACAATAATGATGGTCATATTTCACAAAGTATCATACTTGACGGTGATCAATTGGTTAATGGTACAGAATTGTTTGGCCGATGGTATATCAGTGATCCGAATGCGGAAAATGGTTATGCCATCTCTCCCCTCGTAACTTTTACATTATTTGCACCTGGTTTTGGCACAGCTGGACAAATATTCAGTTCAACTTTTGAACCACAGACAACGGTCTGTCAATAAATCATTTGATACTTTATAAAGTAGTAATCCATCAATCTTATATTTTCGATTAAGGTTGATGGATGGCGTTTAGCCTGAATATTTCATCATAAAACCATTCAGGTATAAAGTTTACTTTTACAAATATCGTTTAACACAATGTTTTTCATGGATAAAATCAACTTTTTTACCGTTTTGATGAAATATTCGGGTTAACGGTATATAAAATGTAAAATAAGAGTGAAAAAAACGTGAAAAAATGACCAATAAAAAAATCAAAAAAAAATACACATAAATAATGTGACACTTTTAACGTTTTTTTAGCCATTTTGCTGTAGAATAGCCCTTGATTTGTACAATTGTGCTCACATAAATGTACAAATCTATAATAATAAAAATGATCTTGCAGATAATCATCATAAATATAATCATAATTCTGTCATGAATCATAAATATAAATGTCTGGTTAACACCCCGTGATCACAACTTTTTGAGAATTACCATCTCATTGGTTTTGGCTTTGGGTATTAGCTTTAACAATCAAAAAAAGAGGAAATTCACAATGAAAGTTTTAAAAAACTTTGCTGCTGTAACATTATTAACCAGCAGTATTTTTTCAACAGTATCAGCACAAACTGATCTGTTTTATCCCGAAACAAAAACAGTCGATGCAATGAGAGCATCTTCAACGGTCATTAATGCATTAGAGGCCAATGATAGTTTTTCATCAATCCAGATGATAGGTCTCAATGTCGATGCATTACGTGCGGATAATCGCAGTATCAATCTTAATTTTGATGGTAAATTAAACCTCGAAACCACATTAAGCAGAACCTATGAAATAGACGATGAGTCTTATGCTTGGGTTGGTAACATTGATTTGGGTCTTAAACAAGGCGCTTTTTATGGAGAAAACGATTTAGCACAAACTGCCAATCAAGCTTTATTTATGGTACATGGCAAGCGTGTTTTTGGACAAATCAATATAGAAGGTTTGGTCTATGAAATCAGAACGTTGGAAAAAGGCGATGGTTATATCATGGTACAACGTGATTTTAGTGTTTTAAGTCACAAAGACGACACACCAAAAGAATCTTTCAAGGTTGATCAAAAACCACCTGTGGCGACCCGCATGACCAGTGTGCTCAATATTATGCAACTTGGTACCACTGAAGCAGCCAGAGATGCTGGCGGTAATGCTGCGTTGGGTGATGCGATGCGATTCTTTATCACGCAATCCAATCAAGTTTATAACACCAATGGCCTTGACATAGAAGTCCGTAATGCTGGATTATTTTTGGCAGGTGCAGAGCCTCGTATTTCTTCAACCGCTTTATTGGGACGCTTAAGAGGTACCAATGATGGTTTTATTGATTCAGTACCAGGTTCATTGCGTAACCAAAGAAATGCAGATATCGTAGTATTAGTGACTACCTTCTTAAGAAATGGAGGTTTGTGTGGTCAAGCAGATGCCATTGGTGCCAACCAAAGCAGAGCTTTTTTCTTAGTTGATCATGATTGTACTGATTTTACTTTTGTACATGAAGCAGGACATTTGTTTGGAGCACGTCATGACAATGATCCAACCACCAGTCCTTTCCGCTTTGGTCACGGTTATGTGGTTCCTGGTAGAAATGGCAGAAGTGTTATGGCAGTAAGCTCTAACCCTCAGCCACGTTTGGGTGCTTTTTCTAATCCTAATCAATCTTTCCAAAATGTTCCATTCGGTACATCGAACTTCAATGACAATACGCGTGTTCATAGACAACGTGCAGCAACAATGGCTGGTTTTAGATAAAATAAAGCCGATACAAGGTTCCACTAAGAAGCCCCTGATTTCTCCCCCCTTAATTTATCAGGGGCTTTTAAAATATCAAATTTAGAAAAAAATCAAACCTTTAGAAAGTCTACCCCCCCCAAGCGCAACCTTCAACAAAGATGTGTTTTTGTGTATAATAATACCATTGAAATTGATGATCAGTTCTGTTGATCCGAGGGCATTCAATGTTAACTCACATACAAAAACAAACTGCGCAAGGCATTGTAAATATATTTGAAACCGATGCAGTATTAGGCAATTACAGTACGGTTACTGTTTTACCCGGTGATTCAGGTCATTTAACGTATGGGAAGTCACAAACAACATTGGGCTCAGGTAATCTGTATCAATTGATAGCGCGTTATTGTGATGCCAATGATGCTCGGTATGCCAAACAATTGCGCCCTTATCTCATTGCCTTGGAAAATCGAGACATAACACTCGACCACGATCAACATTTACACAACATATTGGCTGCTTGCGCTGATGATCCGGTGATGTTAGACACTCAAGACCAATTTTTTGATGAATTTTATTGGCAATTGGCAGAAAAAAGAGCACAAAATCAAGGCTTGCAAACGGCATTGGGCGTGGCCATTGTTTATGACAGTACCATTCATGGATCATGGGATTATATGCGTCACCGTACCAATCGTGAGCGAGGGCATATGGAGGTTTTGGGAGAAAAAAACTGGCTCAGTGCTTATGTAAATACCCGGCATAAATGGTTGGCCAACCACCGTCGCAGCATATTGCGCCGTACAACTTATCGAATGAATACCTTTATTGACATGATCATGGAAGATTTTTGGAACTTGCCTTTACCCATGGTGATTCGCCATCATGAGATTTCAACAAGCACACTTGATGCCACTCCAAAGGGCAGTTTTACAGGCCCTGAAGTAGGCAGTCGAAGGTTGGTTTTTGACAACCCTTTAATGCGTGGCCTTGATGTCAGGGCATTACAATTGGCCCTTTCAGCATTGGGTTATTCATTGAAAGCAGATGGTTGGTTTGGCAGTGGCACCAAACGAAACCTGAGTCAATACCAAAGCGATAATCATCTCACGGTCAATGGTCAATTGACAGCAGATGATTTGGTGGTAATGGTTGAAACCTCACTTAACGAATAACGGGTTGTTTACAAAACCCTTTTATTATCATTATCTTGGTCTCTTGAGAAGTCATGTTTATTGAAAGTAAATATTTCAAAAAACCTGGCAATTAAGACGGATTTAAATAAATCATTAAAAATTAATACTTTTGGTGATCTTTTCCGCGTAAGTAAATATCTGATTCGAATTAATGCATCATAAAACCGCTTGGCTGCACAGTATTTTTGTCAATATACATTTAATTTATTGTTTTCTGTAGGTAAAATCGGTTTTTCTAATGATTTGATAAAATATTTGGATTGGGTTACTCATCAATTTAAATCAGAGACAGGACAGCACAATAAATGTATACCTTTAATATAACTCATCATTGCAAAAAATCAGCGGCAGTTGACAACAATCTTATGAACAAATGGGCTCTTGTTTTTTGTGGCTTAATAATTTGTGTTTTTTCTCAATCTGTAAATGCTATTGCATTTGATACCAATGAAGTAATTATCTTAAAAGGCAAAGGTAAAGAATTGGCTGAAGATGAAGGTTATTTGTATTTAACAATCGATACACAAACAGAATTTGAATACTTTACTATTTGGCATGTTGATGGCGGTAAACAATTGAGATTTGACAGTGTATCAAAAGGAAAACATCAAGCCTTGATCAAACTAAAAGCAGGTGATTATTATTAACCCAGCTAGATAATAGCGCAAATTCAGTCACAAGTTATTTGTTCATAGCAAGGCATCAGCGTGCAGGTTTAGTTATTCTATATCAAATGCTGATAACGCAGTCTATGTACAAATAACCTGTGACCTTTCATATATATCAATAAGACAGGGATATCAAAAAATAATCATCTCAGCGTTGTAGTTTTTATCAAGGGAATGACCCTTAATTACAAACTACGCCTTGATATGAATATTTTTTGATATCCTGAATTGCGCTATTATCTAGCAGGGTTAATATTGGGTCAGGTTTAAAAAATACACATCAGGAGGGTATTTTTTTTATGATTTTAAAAAATCAGAGTTCCGTTTTACTGTTGAGCCAAGTGTCATCAATTACCCAGGAACGTGGGATCTGGATTTAGTCTCTCAAGGCAATAAGGGAAGCCTGTTTATCATCAACAACAATCAGTATTCATCGGAGTACAGTAATCTTAAGAATAATTTCCCCACTGTTTCGGAACAATACCCATTTAAATTTCAAGGAGAAATTCCTGATAGGTTTGCACAGCATTATCAAGACGTATTAGATAATAATGTTGATGATGAGAAAAAAAAGGTGCAGCATGTCTCCATTAAAGATTACGAGCAATTCAGCAAAGATGATGGCATCGAGGATGAAATCAAAAAATTTACAAACATTGAAAAATATTTCAAAGAAAAAAACCAATCTATGGGTAAGTTGAGCCCAAATAGTCAATTTTTGTTTTACACAGTTACTATAGATGACATAACGCAAATAAATGTGTTGAATTTACAATCTTTTGAATCATACACAATCTATAAACAAAAAATACCCAAATATTCATTCATCACAGACATAGAGTGGATAGATCAAGATTCAATTTTTTTCCGGATTAAAACACAAAAAGGGCCACTTAATTTGATTGCTCATTTAGGGATAGATAAAAGTAATAAAATTATATCAGTTGAGCATCTGGTTATTCCTTCTTATGGCAGGCTAATTGATCCAATACCCACTGAAGAAAATTTCATATACTTTGGTAATGGCTCAAGTTATAAATCTAAATACAGGGGGCTTTATAAAGTTGATACCAGCACCAAAAAAACCATAAAGAAAACACTTAAGAAAAAATATGCAAAAATCAAAAAGCTCAAAGACAGTATTTATTGGTTGACTGATCACAACAGTGAAGTACGATTTGTCATCACTGCTGTGTATTCTATATATGATTCACCTGTTATTGAAGCGTGGTTTTTGCCTGATGTAAATACAAAAAAATGGTTGAGAATAAAATCTTACGATTCATTTGATGACATCATTGTCCCTAAAATGCTATCCAGAGATGGGAAATCGTTTTATGTTTTGACAGATGAATTTGGCGATAAGAAATCGGTGCATGAATATTCAACAGCAGATTTTTCGCACAAAGGTGCATTTTATGAAGATGATGATTATGATGTTGAAGATGTGATTACAGACCCTGTTAATGGTGAAATCATTGGAATAGAATACGTTGAAAGTGGATTTTATAAATTCAAATATTTTGAATCCAACAAAGACGTGCTCAAAGACATCAGAGCCAAAAATCCAAATTTACAATTATTCAGCGTTCATCAAGATAAAAATACAGGCACTGTTCTGTTATTGGGCATCAATGAGTACACTAAGGGTGCCTGGTATTTATACAATATCAATCGCGGTAAAATTTATAAATTGTTTGATCAAGATGCACAATACAATACTTTAACAAAAGGTGTTTTTCATACTGTGCAAATCACTTCAAAAGATGATCTCGTTATTGAGGAGTATCTGGTTGTACCTGAAGATGCAAGTCAGGCAAAAAAATCACCATTGATCGTTATTCCTCATGGAGGTCCAATAGGGGTAAGAGATTATGCTTATAACAGTAGTTTACAGCACTTTTATGCTTCGCAAGGTTTTGCAACTTTGAAAGTTAACTATCGGGGTTCTGGCGGTTTTGGTAAAAAATTCAAGGAGTCTGGGCATCGACAATGGGGAGAAAAAATTGAACTCGATATCAATACCATGGTAGATCATGTGCTCAAAAATTATCCGATATCAGAAAACAATATCTGTTCTATGGGTAGTAGTTATGGTGGTTATTCTGCGATTATGCTCACCATATTGTATCCAGATCGTTACAATTGTGCAGTTTCCTATGCTGGTGTTACAGACATTCCATTGATTTTTACTTCAAGTCAAATCAAGAATAATGAGGAGTTGTTAAAGTCTATGAAGGAAATTGCAGGGGATCCCGAAACAGATTTGCAATCTATGCTTGATAAATCACCTGTTTACCTGACGGATAAAGTAAAGCGCCCAATATTATTGGTTCATGGTGAAAAGGATAAACAAGTCACCATAGAAAACTCATTGAGAATGAAAGCCATTATGGATGCAGCACATTTAACCTCGGAATTATTGGTGTTAAAGGATGAGGGGCATTCATTTGAATATAAAGAGTCAAAAGTTGCTTATATCGCTAAGTCATTAGCGTTTATAAAAATGCACATATTTGAAGACAATCAATAAGCCAGATAGGGTTTTATTGATTGTCGTTATTTAGTTGATAAAACATCACTTCTTCATCTGCGTCATTCAAATTAATGGTCTTGATGAATTGAAGACCGAGTTTTTCCAATAATTTTTGTGAGGCAATATTGTCGGTGTCTGTAATGGCGCCGATGGACTTAAGGTCAAAAGCATCAAAGGCCAACTGTTTGATTTTCAATGATGCTTCATAAGCATAACCTTGTCTTTCATAAGCTGGCAAAAAGCCAAAACCGATGTCTACACCCTCTAAGCCTTTTCTGTCATACAGGCCACAACTGCCCATTTTAGCGCCGTCGTTCTTTCTTATTACCGTGAAATTACCATAACCAAGCCGATCAAACTGTGGCATGATGTTTTCCTTTATGTAATCTATCGCATCTTGTAATGACTTGACATTCCTATCACCAATAAATTGTAACCATTTTGGCGTGTTCATCAGTGATAAGATGAATTCAGCATCATCTTCGTTTGTTGGTTTTAATAATAACCGTTCAGTCTCATGGTTTTGTTTTTTATGCTTATTCATGATGGGGCATCAGTATTTGTGCTGACATAATTGTATCAAATGAAAAAGTCAAAGCCAATTATTCTAGATACAAGTTGTTTAAGTTCTTTTTTAGCATCAAAACTCGCGAGTATCAAAGAGAGAAAGAAAACACTGCGCGAGTTTGATTAAGGGGTATCTGTTTTAAGTTTTAATTGAAGAGATCAATTTAGTGGCTCTTAATATCAATACTTTTGCCACTTCTCCAAGTGGTTTGAAAGCAGGATTGGTGGTTTTACCTTGTGCATATCTTTTGTAAATTTGTTGGACAATGACGGCTAAGCGGAATAAGCCAAAAACGTAATAATAGTTGAAATCATCAATCTTTAGACCTCTTTTCTCTGCATAATAGTCAACAATTTGTTGTCGAGTCATCATGCCTTCAAGGTGGGTTGGCATCATTCTGATGGCTTGCATGGCAGGATGATCATGTTTTTCTACCCAATAGGCTAAGGAGCAGCCCAAATCCATCAAAGGTGAGCCAATAGTGGTCATTTCCCAATCCAATACCGCTGTGATTTTATGTGGTTGTTCTGCAGAAATAACAACATTGTCAAATTTGTAATCGTTATGAATCAAGCAGGTTTCGCTGTCTTGTGGCATGTGCTCAACCAGGTATTGCATCAATTCTGTTGCCGGTAAAGAACCATCAATGATGGCATTGCTATAGCGTTTATTCCAGCCTATAATTTGCCTTTGTATATAACCTTCGGCTTTACCCAGATTTATGAGACCTGTTGTTTGTAAGTCAGTTTCATGCAGAGCGATATGAACATCCACCAATTCTTTGCAAAGGTGTTGAGCAAGTTCTGCTGAAACTGGCATAGGGAAGGATTTTCTTGCGATGATGCCCTCGACTTTTTCCATTAAGTAAAAAGGGCGGCCGATGATTTCTTTATCATCACAGTATAGAAGTGCTCGAGGAGAGTAGGCAAAATTGTTTTCAAGGGTATTCAGTACCTTGTACTCTCTGCCCATGTCATGGGCGCCTTTAATGTTTGCACCACGTGGAGAAGTGCGCAAAATGACGTTTTGATGGCTATCGGTTCCCCATGACAATAAGTAAGTGAGGTTAGATGCACCCCCAGAGAATTGTTTGATCGTTAATGGTTGCTCTTTGTCAAAGCCAGGCAAATGCTCTATTAAATAAGCAGAAAGTGCCTGATGGTCTAAACTGTCCTCTGCTCTGACTGATTGTGGTTGATCGATTATCTCACTCATATTATTTATCCTATGTTATAAATTTAATCAGCCAGTACTAATCTACCAGAACCAGACTTTGATTAATGAATGTCATTACAGAGTGACAAAAGTCATCTACTGATGTGTTTCTTTGTTGGTATTTCCAACGTTTTAAGTACCAGTCGTGCAGTAGTGGTTTGATATGAGAAGCCAATGTTTCTGCACTGAGTAATTGCTGAAAAACGCCATCTTTTTGGCCCCTTTCTATGATCTTAATTAACTTACTTTCTACCAATAGTTCGGAAGCGATGGCGTATTTTTTCAATTTTTTATCCAGGTTTTTACTTTCCATAAAGGCAAAAAAGAACCAAGGTCTGAGAACTTCGCTTAAGTATACATGAACCTTTATAACGCAAGACAATTCTTCGATAGCATTCTCTTGTGGGTACTCGTGTTCAATCTCAGCAAACACCTTACTGGCGTATTCATTTAAAAATTGATGAATGAATAACGAGAGTTGTTGTTTGTTTTTAATATAGGCATATAAACCACCCATGCTGATTTCTGTTTCTTGAGAAAGTTGACGCAAGGTCATGTTGGCAAACCCTTGAGCAGCCGATAATTTAAATGTCGCTGTGATGATTTTTTGCAGTTTTTTTATCGCTAATTTTTTATTCTTGACTTCGAAGGTGTCTTCGAATACATCAAAAAACTCACTGAATAATTGCACCTTGGTTAATTTGTGGTGCTTGCAAAAGGTTGAAAAATCCATCAGCCTGCTAAAAATTGTTTCGCAGCAGTTATTTTATGGACTTCGTCCGCGCCATCATAGATGCGTGCTGCACGCTCTTCTCTATAGAACATTGCTATGACAGTATCGTCAGTCATGCCCAGCCCTCCTAAAGACTGTAGGCTGCGATCAATGACCCTTTGTACGACATTTGCGGTGTGGAATTTAATCAACGACACTTTATTTTTTGAAGCTTGAAAACCATTTTGTTCAATGCTCCAGGCGGTTTCCAATACCATCAGTCTTGCTGCTGATAACTCTGCTAAAGATTCGGCAATTTGTGCCTGCATCAAAGGTTGCTGTGCCAATACCTGTGAGCTTGATATTTTGCGGCCTAATAAAAATTTTTTACTGATCTCAATACACCTTTTACCAATACCTAACCAACGCATGCAATGTTGAATTCGACCTGGCCCCAGACGTTCTTGTGCTAAGGCAAAGCCAGAACCTACGGTGCCAATCAAATGGTCTTGGGGCACTTGACAATCCTTAAACTCAATTTCTGCGTGACTGAAATAATCTTTACCAGTTGAGCCCATGATTGATATATTTCTGATGAATTCAAACCCAGGTGTATTTGTGGGGACAATGATCATGCTGGCACGCTTGTGTTTCTGTGCTGCTTGGTCTGTGACCACCATGGCAATGGCAAAGTTTGACCCTTCAGCAGCAGTGGTGAACCACTTTCTTCCATTGATGTGCCATTTACCATTTTTAAGAACAGCTGTTGAATCCAATAATGTTGGATTGGACCCTGCAGTATGAGGCTCTGTCATGGCAAAACAACTACGCATATCACCAGCAACCAAAGGTTCTAACCACTCTTTTTTCTGTGCATCACTGCCAAATAAATGCAACAATTCTGCATTGCCAGCATCGGGTGCTTGACAACCAAAAATATAATGTCCCAAAGGAGATTGGCCGAGTGTTTCACCAATTAACGCCAAATCCATTAAGTTGGAAAAAGTGCCACCAGCGTTATCAGGCATATGCGGCGCCCACAATCCCATGGCTTTGACTTCTTTTCTCAATCCGTTTAATTCAACAAACAATTCTTTCCATTGGTGGTTTAACAACAATGGCTCAATTGGATAGACCTTAGATTTAAGAAAGTCATTAATGGCATCCAATTTTAATTGTGTTGCTTGATTGATGGCAAAATTCATAGTGTGCTCCAGGAAGATATATGCACAGTGTAATGTCTTTTTATTTTTTTGTCAATATCGAACGAGCGCTCGATATTTATTTATTAATATTGTATACTGTAAAACAATAGCTCAGCGTGTTTTTTATAGAACAGGGCAGATACAATAAGAACTGTATCAATCGTACTAAGTATATTGATAAAAAATAGGTAAACAGATGATGAAAAATATTGTTATTACAGGAGCCGCAAGTGGATTGGGTAAAGCCATTGCAGAATTATATGCTGAAAAAGGTTGGCGAGTTCTGGTGGTTGATATTCAAGATGAGTTGGGACAGACATTTGTTAATGAGTTGCAGGATAAAGGCCAACAAGCAGAATATTATCATTGCGATATTGGTAAAAAGAGCAGTTTTGATCACTTGGTCAATGCCATCAGTGCGAAACACGAACATATTGATGTGCTCATCAATAATGCAGGTGTTGCCAGTGCCGGAACACTTGAGAGTACCACCGAGGCTGAATGGCAAAGGTTGATCAATCTAGATTTGCTCAGTGTGATTTATGGTACACAAGCTTTTATACCTTTACTGAGAAAATCTCAAAGAGCGCACATTGTTAGTACGGCGAGCTTTGCCGGTGTTGCTTTGATGCCTGGTATGATGACTTATAACGTCGCCAAAGCAGGTGTTATAGCTTTTTCTGAAACGTTGCATGGAGAAATGGCTCTGCACGATATAGGGGTCAGCGTGGCTTGTCCTGCCTTTTTTCAAACAAACTTGGTCGATTCAATGACATCGTCATCTGATAAAACCAAGGCTTTTGTTGGAAAGCAAATGAAAAACTCTAGCGTCACCGCAACAGATGTGGCAAAAGACATTTTTCGTGCTGTTGAAAAAAGACGTTTTTTGGTCATTACACACAAAGAATCGCGAATACAGTACTGGATTAAGCGCATTGCTCCAGGGTTTTTCCTCAATCAAAAGAAGAAAATTTTTATAAAATTAATGAAGAGTATTAAAAAATGAAAAAATGGATGATCTATGGCGCCAACGGTTATTCCGGCGCCTTAATTGCTAAACAGGCGATTAAACAAAACTTGAGTCCTGTCATTGCTGGCAGAAACAAAGAAACGATCCAATCATTGGCACAAGAGCTGAATTGTGAGTATGTGACATTTGACTTGGGCGACTCACAGCAAATCGCAGAGCAGCTGGAAAACATAGATGTGGTGATTCATTGTGCAGGGCCGTTTTCTCAAACTGCTGAAAACATGATGAAAGCTTGTATCAGCAGTGGCACGCATTATTTGGACATTACTGGTGAAATTGCCGTTTTTGAATTGGCAAAAAGCATGGATCAACAAGCCAAAGAGGCTGGGGTTATCTTATGCCCAGGCGTTGGATTTGATGTGATTCCGACCGATTGTTTGGCTTCACAATTGAAGGGTTTGATGCCAGATGCCACACACTTGGCTTTGGGCTTTGACTCGAAATCAGGTTTCTCTCCTGGTACTGCAAAAACCTCAGTAGAAGGCTTAGCCCACGGTGGCAAAGTCAGGAAAAATGGTGAGATCGTTTCAGTTCCATTGGCATATAAAACACGTAAAATTGATTTTGGTGATGGTGAAAAACTGGCCATGACCATTCCATGGGGCGATGTATCTACAGCACACTTTACCACCAATATCCCCAATATTGAGGTGTATATTCCCGCATCACCTAACTTGGTCAAAAAACTCAAAAAAATGAACTATATTCGCCCATTATTGGGCCTTGGTTTCATTCAAAATTTCTTAAAAAGGCGCATTGATAAAAAAATCAAAGGACCCAATGATCAACAAAGAGCGAAACTTAAGACATTTTTATGGGGTGAAGTCAGCAATGATAAAGGCGAAACACGGCAATTGCGTCTGGTCACATCAAATGGTTATACATTAACCGTATCAGGCAGTCTCAAAATGTTAGAACATACATTAATAAGTGATAAATCAGGTTATTACACGCCAAGTACTTTGGTTGATAACTTGATTATTGATGATTTAAATTATTAACCTGTATCCAATCCATAATGGTACCGGTTTAATCACCATTGATTCCTGAGTTATTAACTCGGTATGAATTAATTGCTCAATTTTTTGTAATATTAATCAATTTACATGGTCAAGTAGCATTGAATATACAATTTACGCGATATACATCTATAACAAACAAAATGAAGAGTGAACACATGAGAATTTTATTACTTTTAGTCATCAGCTTAAGTGCATATGCTGATGATTTTGAACCAGTTGAAGAAAAGCTTAAAACTGCATTAGCGGCAGAGATCAGAACAAGTAGCGAAAAAGAAAGGGACAGAAACAGACTCCCAGTCAGTACGTTGAAATTTTTCGGCCTCAAAGATGACATGAAAGTGGTTGAACTGTTGCCAGGTGGTGGTTGGTATACCAAACTATTAGCACCAGTACTCAAAGAGAAAGGGCAACTGTCAATAGCTTATGGTACAGGCCGAGTAGAAAAATCTTTGTTGGATGACAATAAAGATTTTGACCATATTAAAGTGCTCGCCAAAGATGTTAAGTTTTCCAGAGAAGATGGTGCGCGTTTACCAACCATGGAAAATGCAGATTTGGGGGTGACTGATATAGATATGGTGCTTACCTTCAGAAACTATCATAATTTTGATAAAGCTGGTAGACAAGCCATGAACAATGCAGCGTGGGATTCGCTCAAAGTTGGCGGTATTTACGGCGTTATTGATCACACGCGCAGACACATGGAGAAAATCAACGATGAAAACGGAAGAAGAATTGACCCCGTATTGGCCATAAAAGAAATTCAAGACGCAGGGTTTATTTTATTGGACTACAGTGATTTACATTTTCACCTAGATGATGAATTGCGCTATGAAGTCGGCAGAAAATCTGTTTCAGGCAATACCGACAGGTTCACACTTAAATTTATGAAAGTGAAAAAGTAATCATCCATTTGCTTTTATCAATAAACAGCAGGTCCAATGTGGCCTGCTTTTTTTGTTTTAGGATGCCATGACTTTCACATTGTATAATGAATATATATTGTTCAGAATATATTGAATTTATACTTTATTGATGGCAATGGCCACATCGCTTAAAAAGTCATCAACACTTATTGAGTCAAGGTGATAAGGGTTAAATTCGCCTTTGCCCATGTACTCTTCATAAATATTCAGTTCAATATCTGTTATGGAAATAAATTCCATAGACCACTGACGCCATTGTCGTTTGGTGATATTTCCCATTTGTAATAACTGAACATCGCTGTGTCTTTTATCCTGTGCAATTTTATGATAAAGATTGTTGATGCTCTTTCTCGGGCCTTCTAACACCTGAAGAAAAAAACGGCTGTTAAAAAGTAACATACCAGTGATATCATGGGATACATTATGTTGCTGAGCCTTTAACAGAATCTCTTTTAAATCCTTAGTATCTAGGTAGATGTCTTTTTTACTGATATATATCAATCTTGATAAAGTATTGTCTTGGCTATTCATCTTCTAACTCCATTAATTGTTGGAAAAGATCTTTATAATTGTCTCTCATGGGTTGTGGGGTATAAGTAATGATTCGATTCATGAACCACAATAATCCGTCTTTGTCGTCAGCACTTTCAATATTGAGTAACATGTCCCATAAATTTTCATCTTGATGAAAATCAGTTTTTAGCAGTTTAACAAAACTGCTCTTTATGAGGGAGACCTGGTCTCTTTTTTTGTTAAGAGTGACTATAGAGTTGCTTATAACCTGTTTGTTAATAAGGCCAATTTCCAATAAAACTTGGGCAATATCTTGTGTGCTTTTTGATAAAATTCCACCGCTGTTTTTTAATTGATCAATTTCTTCTAATGCTCGATGAAAATCTGGTGATGCATCTTTAAATTGATTATTATTCAGCGCACGTAAACCATTGTTTGAAAGTTGATAAGACATATTGTTTTCGACTAATCCGTTACGTAATAATGTTGATGTATAAAAAACGGGGATATTAAGAACTTGTCAAAAAAAGCATGAGTCATAAATCTATATACATACATAGACATATATTTAATGCTCAATGCTTCCCAACATTTTCACCCCACCATTACATCTTACAACAATGAGGTGCAACAATGCAAGCCAATATTATCTTGGTTTGATCAAAATAGTATTTAAAAACAACAATATACGGTTTTTTTAAAATTGTTAACTTTGGTTAAACATTCAAATTTTATTATCTCAGAAACACATTTAATTAGGGTTCTAATGTTTTTCATAGATAAAATCGATTTTTTTACTGATTTCATAAAATATCCGGGTTGATATGTTTTGACTTGTCAATTATTAATGCATAAAAAAACGT
>CAYGTC010000084.1:0-17008 GCA_964352735.1 uncultured Alcanivoracaceae bacterium
TCTTTCATAATCCTCGCGATATTATGATGGACAAGTCAAAACATCATATCTAGACAAGCACATTTAATACACAATCGTGGGCCTTATCAAGTTATTTATTTTTCTGTTTGTCATTATTGATGATGTGCCTAATAACGCTCGACATATCATAACCAGCAGATTTTGTTCGTTTGATGATCTCTGGAATGTCTCGTTCTAATGCTTGACTAAATGACCATAAGGTTGCAGACCGAGTTCCTGTCCGACAGTAGGCCAGTATTGGGGGTGGCAAAGTCTTCAAGTCATTTTTGAATTGTCTGATGGCCCCATTAGATACTGCTGTGTTGATGACAGGTAAGTAACTAAATGACAGGCCATTTTTATCGGCTTCGATTTCAATTTCTTGATGGCTTTGTTGGTTGCTATCTTCCCCATCAGGCCTGTTACAGATGATCGATTTAAAGCCTATGGCTTTTAATGTTGCAATATCTGCTATGGTTATCTGTGGAGAAACAGCCACATTTTTTGTGAGATGATTAATGTTCATGGTGGTAACCTGTTTAAAGTAGGTTGATTGGTATTTTTAAGTATTGGATACCGTTGGAAGATTTGCTGCCAAAATCTCCAAGTCGTATATTGGTTTGAATAGAAGGAAAAATCAATTTGGGCACACTTAATGTTTTGTCTCTGGCCTCTCTCATTAAGACATATTCTTGCAAAGTTGTTGTTTCATTTAACATTATATTATCGGCTTTTTGTATGCCCACAGTGGTTTGGGCAAGTGGTGGTTGGCCTTGAGCAGGATAATCGTGGCACAAAAATACCCGCGTTTGGTCGGGTAGGGCAAATATTCTTTGTATAGAATGGAACAAGTCTTTTGCATCACCACCAGGAAAGTCGACTCTGGCTGTACCAATGTTTGGTGCAAAAATGGTATCACCAACAAATACGGCATCTTCAATATGATAGCTTGAACATGCCTGAGTATGGCCTGGTGTGTGTAAGACCTTTGCTGATAAATTACCAATAATAAAGTGTTCATTATCTTCGAATAGATGATCAAACTGTTCCCCGTTGGTGGGTACCTCACCTGAGGCGTTAAATAATGGCACCCACTTGGCTAAAACGTCCTTGATACCTGATCCTATTGCCGTTTTACCACCAATGTGTTGTTTAAGATAAAAAGCTCCGCTGATGTGATCTGCATGGATGTGTGTTTCTAAAATCCATTCATTGTTAAGACCGTTGTCTTTTATGTAGGCGATGACTTTATCCGCATTTTTAGTAGATACTTTTGCTGAATATTGATCATAGTCAAGGACAGAGTCTATGACGGCACATTTTTTTGTATCTTCATCAACGACAACATGGGTGAAGGTAAAAGTTTGTGTGTCAAAAAATGTTTCTACTAACATAATAAATCTCCAAATTGGCTTTAATACAATTGTTTAACGAATATGAAAGTCACGCCAAATAATGCGACCAAACCGAGGATCAATAGTCAGTGACCTGTTGCTACTAGAGGGTTTACCCCAATAAGATAAACCAAAATGGGCACCATTAAAATTGATCCTCCACCGCCTATGCAAACCAGTGTTATGCCCATGAAAAAAGTGGCAAAGTAACCCAATATTTCTAGCATGCCTATTTATTCCTATAATTACGTGTTAATATTTAGTCAATAAATTATATTGTTTATTTGTAATATTAAATAGTTATAATATGAGAAAAATATTATATTAGGAAAACATGAAATGTAAAGAGGTTTCAATGGATCAGGTTGAATACATGCAACAACGTGCAGAAGATATTGCATCATTGATGAAATGTTTTGCAAACCCCAGCAGAATAATGATTTTTTGCCAACTTTCACAAGGCGAGAAAAATGTATCGACCTTAATAGAAGCAACTGGACTGCCACAAACCTCTGTTTCTCAGCATTTAAAAAAACTCAAAGAAGAAGGGTTGATCGAATTTAGGCGAGAGCACCGCGAATTATATTATTCAATATGCAGCGAAGATGTCATGAAAATTATGGAATCACTATATGATATCTATTGTTATGAATTTGATTTTTGTGGCAATCCGGTACCAGATAAAAAATAATGTGCTGAAAATATCGATTTAAACTTCTTCGCTGGATTCAATTGACAGGTGCATTGTTAAAGGTCTCTATAACCTCTTGTTTATCTATTTCTGTCGAGGATGTTTTTGTATATTTTATTGAGAATCAGCTTGTGTGAATTTTTCAGATAAATATCAAAATCCCCATCAGGTCGTGTGTGTATCTTTTCAATTTTTGCTTGATTAACAATGGTCGATGGGTTGATTCTGATGAACTGATTGCTGTTTAATTTATTGATGATTTTTTCTATGGATGAACTGTGTTGGTATTTTTTATGGTTGACCCATATGATGAGATAGGATGATTCAATGCCTATCCAGTCTATATCGATGATGTTGATCGTTGTTCTTTGTCCGTCTATTCTTACTGACAATGTTTGATTGATTTCATTATTACCCTTATTTAAATTCAGTGAATAGTAACGAGCAAGCAGAAACATCAAGCCATAAACTGTTATGAGAAAAACCAAATCCTGGTTGATCAAGATTTTTATCACAGACCAAAAAGTCAAAGGTAAATTAAGAATATATTGTGCAATAAAAGTAATGGACCAGCTGGCAATAATGATGTGTAAGAGGCAAGCAGGAATCAGATAAGTTATGATCTTGGTAAAATCTATATTGTGTTCAAAGGTTAAATGTTTCCAATAATTAAACATGAATACCGGCACTAAAAACAACACAATGGTGGTTTTGAATAATAAAGACTCGGATAAATCAAATGCAGTAGCAAAAATCATTGAAGCCAAATAGTCTTTGCTGATCAATATTAAAGTGATGAGCACAACAAAACAACTGAGAATTATTATGATCTCATTGTTCTTAAGTTGTTTAATGAGTTTTTGCATGTGAGCAGGATTTTATCATATTAAGCCTGCACACATGACATTCTGTTGCTCATTGGATGTTATTATCTAGATATGATGGACAAGTCAAAACATCATATCTAGTCGTGTTAATAACCCAGTCCTTGTTCTATTGGCAGCGATTCGTCTTGTTTCCATACAGAAAAAGAGTCATCGAATAAAGGGGCCTCAATGTCCATTGATTTCAATGCCAACAATACAACCGTTGCGGCATAGCCTGATCCGCATGAAGCAATGATATCGCTATCCGAATAGTTTACTATTTGCTGTTTAAACAAGTTTTCTAGTGATTTTTTATCCTTAAACAACCCAGTAGCCTCATCCAACATTTCAGAAAAAGGGACGTTAATGGCGCCTTGTATGTGTCCTGAACGGGGATCTGTACTGTCGCCTTGATAATTAACAGGCCCTCGGGCGTCCAATAAACACACGTCATTATTGCGGTTTACCACCTCGTTGAGGCTTGATTTTAAATGGGCTTGTTGATTAACAACAAAAGAACCGGGAGTTATTTTAGGAACCACATCACTGGTCTCAAACCTTTGTTTGACCCAATTATTCCAGCCACCGTTAAGCACTTTAACATTATTGAACCCCCAATACCGCATTGACCACCATACACGACCAGCCAACATGTGATGATAATCATCATATAAAACAATGGTGTCATCTTTACATATGCCCAAATCTTTAAATGCTTGTTGGGCTTTGGCTTTTTTGGCAACTGCTGCCAGATTGGTTGGTACATCGGCTTGTAGGAAATGCGTCGTCCAATCCAGGAATATGGCCCCGGGAATGTGAGCTTTATTGTAAGCATCAATCGATGCCAAGGGTTGCGGAGACCATCGGCCTCGAACATCAAAAATCTTGACTGTATCAAGTGTCTTTTTCAATTGATTTGCATCAATTAATGGCGAATAATAATCTGAGTTAATCATAATGAATTCCTTAAATGAGTTGGCGGGTGTTTTTATAAAGGGTGAGCATCCAATGGTGTTTCATAGGCAACGAACATAAGACAAGCTTTATCGCTTGCACAATATCCATCATGGGCTAAATTGGATGGGCCATAGGCGTAATCACCAGCAGATAAAATGACTTTTTCATGATGATGATAAGTGGTATGAAATTCTCCTGATATCATGATCATATGTTCTGCTGAACTGTGACGATGATAGGGTATTTGTGCTTTGCTGGGAAATTTCAAAAAAATATCCATATGATTACTGCCCATTTCACCACGTAATATTGCAAACGTACAGGGTAAAAAATCTGGACACTTTTGCCATTGCAAACTTGGGTCCTGTGCAGAGATCGCTAAAGCTTTTTGTGTGACAGGTTTCTTAGCCATTGATACATTTGCGCTCACTATTAGAAACAGTGAAAATAAAAGAATCGTTTTTATTAAAAGGTTTAAGTTTTTTTTATTCATGACAGGTACTCGTTAAATAATAGTTTAAAAATAATCGATGTTACATCAGCACAACAACATGCCTTTAGAGCACTGCTTGCTCTAGAATTTGACGGGTTTCAGCCAAAGTGATATTGGCATGTTCTCCCAACTGGTGTTGTTGATGTAAGTCGAGTTGTTTGATGATGTTTTCAATGGCTGTTGCCTTGTTAGTATTGTGCTCGGTTAATGAGGTTGCAACATTAAGTTTATGATAAAAGACTTCAATGCTTTCTATGGTTAATTCTGCGAGGTTTTCACTTTGAGGTAGAGCAAATACATTTTGTCCCATTTGTTCTAGTTTTGCCCTTTTGTTGTCTATTTGACTTCTCAATAAAGATGGTTGAATGATGGCCAAAGATCGGGCGTGATCGACGCCATATAACGCGGTTAATTCATGACCAATCATGTGTGTTGCCCAGTCTTGAGCAACACCTGCACCAATCAGTCCATTCAGCGCTTGATTGGCGCTCCACATTAAATTGGCTCGCCATTGGTCATTTTGTTGATCAAAGTTTTCAGCCAAATCATGCAATGACTTCAATAAGATTTCTGCATAGCCTTCTTGCACAAGTGCGCCAGTTGGAAAGGTGAGATACTGTTCGCAAACATGTACCCAAGCATCAACAATACCATTGATAAGTTGGCGTTTGGGCAGTGTTTTCATGACATCTGGATCCATCACAGCAAATTGAGGTTGTACTAAAGGGTGAGCAAATGCCAATTTTTCTTGTGTTACACCTTTAGTAATCACTGAGTTGCTATTGGACTCAGACCCTGTTGCCGGTAAGGTCAATACCGCTGCCAAGGGAAGTGCTGCATCAATGACATGCTCTCCAGTAAGAATGTCCCAACCATTACCACCATAACAAGCCGCCGCCGCAACATATTTGGCACCATCAATGACAGAGCCGCCGCCCACGGCTAAAATATAATCGGTGTTATTATCTTTAATGCTTGTCACTGCTTTATCTAAAGTTTCAATGGTTGGATTGGCCTCTACTCCAGAAAACTCAGTCCATTGATGATCTTTTAAAGCCACTGTAACTTGATCATAAATATCGTTACTTTTAATTGAGCCTTTACCATAAATGACCATTACTTTTTTATTCATTGGAATGAGTGATTTAATGCTTGCTATTTGGCCTTGACCAAATTCAATTCTTGTTGCGTTATGATAGGAAAAATTCATGTTGTGTTCTCTCTGTATTATGTTTTAATTCTTTTAAGACAATCATCACACACCTATAAATGTGTGAATCAAGCACTATGATTTTAGGGCTTTGATTATTTGAGTATATTGTTTGGCAGAATATTTTATGTTTACTTCATCAGCGTTCGCAGCACCGTGAAAAATAAAAGGTATTTGATAGCGCATTTGAGTCAATTCAAAGGTCTGTTGAATGGGCCTCAATAACTCAGTCATTGAATATTTATTGTCACCGCCGGCTTGATAAGATTCCTGTATACAACCTGTAGATGTGGCTAACATGACTGTTTTGCCTTGTAATGCCTTGCCATTTTTTCCATAAGCCCATCCATAAGTTAATACGTCATCTAACCATTTTTTCATCAAAGGAGGAATCGAATACCATAAGAAAGGAAATTGGAAAATAATTACATCGTTCTCAAGCAGTAATTGTTGCTCCTTGTTGACATCAATACGCCAGTCAGGATAGGCAGCATAAGGTTGATTGATTGTAATGGATTGTGATTTATCCAATGCATCACGCCACACTGAATTGACGCGAGACTCTTCAATATTGGGGTGAAATAAATTGACTAATGTGTTCATGTAGATCTCCTTTTTGGTATTTATTTCATGACAGTGATATAAGTTTTACTGACAATTTTCCAGCCAACATTTAATTTCAATAATGTCAGAAAATCATAGAAATGCCTATCACCTAAATCAATTTCAACTTTAGCCATTGCCATATTGTCAATAATGTCTATGTCAAGAATCTGGCTGGTGTGATTTGGTACTTGGCCGGTTTCAACCATATTGACTAAACTGTCTCTGGGTTGGAATGATAGGTTGTTATGTTCGTCTAATGTATGCAAATTTGTACTTGAATAAAATGCCTGTTCAATGTGATGTTTTGCCTTCTGAATATCGTTAATCCCTGTTAAATAGTGATTAACAACGCAACGAACAGCTTTATTCTCTGGATGGTTTGTCATAAGTTTGCCTCTGTGAATGAATGACTGTAAATATAATGTAGACCCATTGTATTTTATTTCTCAATTGATGATAATATGCTTTTTTGGCAAATAACTATTGCAGGAGAGCAATAATGTCTGTATTTGAAGGCATAACAGAATTTGTAGCTGTGGCTGAAACTCAGGGTTTTACCTCCGCAGCCAAACAATTGGGGGTTTCCACTTCACACATCAGCAGGAGGGTCGCAGATCTTGAATCTCGATTGGGCATTGCATTGGTGGCCCGTACCACTCGACAAGTGAGTCTGACCAATGCAGGAGTCATATATCACGAACATTGTGTAGATCTACTTAACGGTATTGACCAAGCCAACGAAATCGTGACGGCAGGTCAAACGCAACTCAGTGGTTTACTGCGTGTAACGGCAGCTGGAGAATTTTCTAAAAATTATGTGGTGCCAGCATTAATAGAGTTTATTGCTCAACACCCTCAACTGGATTTAGAGGTAGATTACAGCACACATATGGTTAATTTGGTGGAAGAAAACTTTGACTTTGCCATTCGGGTCGGTTCATTAGTTGATTCAGATTTGATTGCCAGAAAATTATCTGACCACAGTTATGTGACAGCAGCAAGTACAAACTATCTGGAAAAATTTGGTTACCCTCAAACCCCACATGACTTGAAATCTCATTCCTGTATTTCCAGTACCTATAACCGTTGGTCTTTTACAGAAAACAATAAAAACATCGACATCAATGTGCGTGGAAGAGTACGTACCAACAGTGTTAGGGCCATTCTGAATGCTTGTAAAGCCGGTATGGGCATTGCCTATATGCCAAGAACCAGTTTCGGTGAAGCATTATCTAGTGGAGAATTAACAACTGTGCTCAAAGGTTACTGGAAGAACAGAGGAGCTACATGGATTGTGTATGCCAATCGCAAATACTTACCGGTCAGGTCGCGAATGGCGATTGACTATTTACTGTCAAAGTTTCGGTGATTACTTGATCCATTAATTGTGAATAATGATGCAAAAATTAACCAAATATTAATGCCAAATGCGTCATAATAAACAGATCATGTGAATCGCACAGATCAATAACTTCAACAGTAGACATGGGGAATCATTTGTATCCTATTTTAATTGCCATTTACAGTATCATTTTTTTAGCGCATAACAGTCATGCTCAACAAGCTTATGATTACACTCAACCAACCACAATCAATGACAATTGGCCAACACAAGACATGCAAGCGTTGGATGTGGACATGACTAAAATCCAGATGTTTTTTAGTCAATTACAAAAAGAAAAGCATCAATTAGACAGCATTGTGTTGATTAAAAATGGAGCCATAGTCCTTGAAGAGTACTTTAATCAATATTCAATTGATAAAAACCATGACTTACGATCAGTGACCAAAAGCATTCGATCTATTTTATTGGGCATTGCCATTGATAAAGGCATCATCAGTAGTGTTGATGATCCAATCACCAAATATTTAAAAAAGCCAGTGGCCAAGAAAAACCTTGATGAAAGAAAGCAACGCATTACCATCAGGCATTTGGCCACCATGTCTACAGGTTTGGCGTGTAATGATTGGGATAAAAAATCCAAAGGGCAAGAAGACCGAGTTTATAAGAAAAAAGACTGGTTACAATATACCCTGAATTTGCCTATGGCCAATGATCCAGGTGCCGTTGCCCATTATTGTTCTATGGGTGCCATTTTAGTGGCTGAAATCATCAGTCAAGCCTCTGGGCAATCCATTATCGATTTTGCAGAAAAACATTTATTTGAACCTTTGGGTATTGGCGATGTAAAATGGGGACACACCCGTAAAAAAGCAGTCATAGATTCAGGGAAAAGATTGTACATGTCTCCCAGAAATCTAGCGAAAATCGGTCAACTAGTTTTAAATAAAGGACAATGGAATAATAAACAAATTGTATCTGAAAAATGGATTGAAAACATGACCACACCTCATACCAAAATCACCAATCTTGATTATGGATTTATGTGGTGGAATATTCCTTTTTTAGTACAAGAACAGTGGATAAAAGGTCAAGTGGCTACTGGCAATGGTGGCCAATATGTGATGGTTTTTCCTGAACAAAATATGGTGGCTGTTTTTACCGGTAGTGCTTATAATTCCCAAGAAGATAAACTGCCATTTGCCATTGTCAAAAAAGTCTTTTTACCCACTTTTCTTGGAAAATAATCTGATGCTGGTTTCAATATATCATTTACAGTAATTGATATTGATCACGTCCGTTGTCTTTGGCGATGTAAAGGGCCTTATCAGCAGTCTCAATAAAATCGTCAATACTGTGCTCATGATCTGATAAAAGGCTGATACCGATACAAGTTGTAATAGAGATGGTTTCATCGAAATGTTGAGTGGTCATTTTTCGGGTTTTTGATAAGATACTTTCTGCTAATTCTTTGGTTTGTTGTTTGTTATAATGAGGAACAATTAGGCAGAATTCTTCACCACCATGGCGTGAAAAAATCATATCATCGGTGACCAATGATGATATTTCATGCGTAAAATTCTTAAGTACCAAGTCGCCTGTTTGATGCCCATAACTATCATTTATGAGCTTGAAGTAATCCAAGTCCATTATCAGTAATACAAGAGAACTATTTTGACTTTTTGCGGCATCAAAATTTTCCCGCAGTTTCTGAAAAAAATAGGCTCTGTTATAGATGCCAGTCAATGAATCGTGGATTGATTGTTGATACATGCGTTCATTTTGCTGGGTTAATTGACCATTGGTTTTGAGTAACTGTTTATTGAGTTCTTGTAGTCTTAATGTCCAATAATCAGTGAAGTAAAAGAAAAAATAACCCAAAAATAAGATAATAAAAATAAATACAGTCACAGGGAAATTGATTACATTGGTTGCATTCAATATCTCTTGACGGATATCTTGATCATTGATCAACAATAATTTGTCTTCAATATTCATGATGTTAATTTGAAAAGCCAACCATACATAGAGAATGATAATGACCATCACAATACTGATGGCAAGTTTGATTCCGTTTCTGGTTCCTCTGGTATTTTGTAAAATTGAAGGGTCTATCATCTTATTCCGCCAACTTAATAATGTTGAGGAAAAAAAGTATAACAAAGGCACGCAGATGAAAATAGATTGTAAAAATCCACCCAACCACCAGCCTTGCCAAACCCTAAAAAAATCATGTAAATTAATCTGATTGGTGTACGTCCAAATAAATGATCCTATTGACCCTGATAAGGCGGAGAGAAAACTGAGAATAATAAAAAATAGCAATGAATGTTTTGTTTTAAAATCAATTCTGGTTGGAGTGACTCGATAGACCATGATCATGACAGCCAAACCTATTGGATTTGAAAACGAAAACATAATGATCCAGTGCATTGGCATATCGCCAATTAATGCCACAAAAAAGGTCGAGAAATAAGCAGGAATTGCAGCCCAAAGAAAGCCAAAGCATAGGCACATAGGGATGCAAATCAATAATGGAAAATATATGGTGACATGGAAATCAATATCAAACAGTGAAAAAGGAATGCCTGTTAATTCAAATATTCTGGTAATCATGCCGCTGGGAATAATCACTAAACAGGCCAATAACCACAATAAAATAAATTTCTTATGTATACCTTTACTCTTAAGATAAGTTAGAGGTTTAAATGGTACGGCTAGATATCTGTACATAAAAAAGCATGAATTCCTTTTATTTTTAATTATAACACATGCCTATATTTTAACCAAATAAGTAGCCATTTTCAGCCATACACAAATTATTAATATTCATGCTGCTTGATTGTTGGTATGAGTTTATGAATAACAATCATATTGAACAAAAATGATTTTGTGGTTTACAAAAAAATCTTGATTTTCCGGTAACAAAAGCGTATTTTTATAAATGGAGGATACAAAAAATTAATAGTTATGGATTACAACAATTAACCACTTTTAAAACCAACGAGCTAAAAATGAAAGATAAAATAGACAATCAAAATCCCAATGATGACCACAATCCGACTGCCAATGATGTCCAATGTTGGGACAGCGACGGTAATATAGATGCTGTGACTCAGCGCCTTAAAGAGATGTTTGTGGAAATGGGCCAAAAAACACGGATAGAAAACGGACAAAAACCAGCCGAAAGGGCCGTTTTTAGAAAGCAACACGGCATTGCCTATGGTAATTTCGTGATCAATAAAGACATCCCAGAACAGTACAAGCTCGGCATATTTTCTGGGGACTCCTATGAATGCGCAGTGCGTTTTTCAAGCGACACTGACCCCAGGGCTTCTGATTTACATACCACCATTGGTGTTGGTTTGAAACTGTTTGGAGTAGAAGGCTCAAAACTTATTGGTGGTGGTAATAATGCTGATTTTATCTTTCAAAATATTGACCGTTTCTTTGCAACAGATGCACAACAAATGTGTCAATTCACCACAGCAGGTGTTATTGATGGCGATTATGATACTTATTTGGATAAACATCCGAAAGTGAGTGAAATATTGGCTGCTATGGCCAAAGAAGAGGCCAGTTGTTTAAGTGCCAGTTATTGGGCAATCTTACCTTTTAAATTGGGTGAATCACAGATTGTTAAATACCGATTGGTGCCAGAGGATACTTACCGAGGCGCGCCATTTGATGACAAAAATTATCTTAAGCTGGATTTAGAAAAAAGATTGCGAAATGATCAAGCCACATTTAGGTTTGAAATTCAATTAAGAACCAGCGAAGATATGCCATTAAATGATGCCCAAAACGTTTGGAGCACAGAACAAAGCCCATTTGTCTGCATCGCACGTTTGCACCTGCCTCAACAAGATGTTACTGCCATTGGCCAAGCAGATTTTGGCAGCAATTTGGCTTTTAATATTTGGCGCACTTTAGCTGCTCATGAACCCATCGGAAGTATTGCAGAGGCCAGAAAAGTGGTTTACGCTGCCAGTGCTCAAGCACGCCATCAGGCCAATGGTCAACAACAGCAAGAACCAGCACAGCGTTGCCCGGCATTTATGGGCAATACCGATGAAGACAGCGATTGTATTGTCAGAGCAGGAATCTATCCACCCATCGGTGTCATGAGGGTTGGCAACAGTGAAAAAGACTACTTTATTGGCCCATTGGTTGATGAGCCAGAAGCCAAAGCTGACCAATATGCTTATCGGGATAAAACTGGAGCCCTCAAAAGACAAGCCGCACAATTCAGAATCTATGGTTTCAATGCTGCTGGCAAAGCTGTCAAAGAATTGACCTGTGATAATGCAGACATTCAATGGCATTCTCAATTAGCCAATCAAAAATCATCGTGGTATCAGTTCCAAATTGCATTGGATATTCCTGATGCCCAAAATCCAGATATACCACCGTCACTGTTACGTAACATTGATGTGAAAAACAGAAAGAAACTGTTGATTGATGGTGGTAAACAGTCAGTTTCTGGTCCAAATATAACAAAAGGGCATAAATTTAAAGGCAAGTTTTTCTCTAAAAAAGTCTATTTGGGCGAAATGCATACCGATGACAAAGGGCGTTTAATTATGCTCGGTGGACATGGTGATGCTGAAAACATCAATGGAGATATTGCCATTACCTTTGCTAATAATGAAGGTTGGCATGATGATATTTCAGATGGACCAGTAACAGCTGAAGTTGAATACAAGGGGGTGAAATTGAAAGTAGATCCGGCATGGGTCATTTGTGCGCCGCCAGATTATGCGCCCATGCAAAAATCAGTGCGCACCATGTGGGACTTGATGCGAGATGTAGCGGTACAATCTGGTATGTTAGAGCGCCCAGCCAGACCATCATTCAGTAAAGATATTTTGCCAATTTTTGAGCGCATGACCAATTTACAATGGGTCAATGCTGGTTTTGCTGCGGCCTTTGGTTGGGGTGGTCAATTTGATTATACAACGGCCGAATGGGTTAAAAAATTAAACGATCCCAGTTCGGCCAATTATGAGATGCGCAGAACCATCTCCAATAATTTTCGCAGATTTGACGTTTCTGGAGCAGAAGCACCGCAGTTGTGGCCATGGCTGTATGGCGATGCTGTGGCGATCCCTACCATGGGTTCGGTGCGTCAACACGCTACTTTATCAGATTTGCAATTGTCATTTTTGGATCAGTGGGTTGAGGGCGACTTTGATGCAGACTTTGTTGATACTCTTTCAGAATGTCCGCATAATGCAGCCCCACCAAGGCTTGATGATTTGCCAGTTTCAGAGCAACCGGATATGATGACCAAAGCAGCAATGGATTTTTGTTTGGCAGATGCATTCCATCCTGGTTGTGAGATGACGTGGCCGATGCGTACATCTGGGATGTATAGTGCACCTTATCGTTTGAAGCATGCACCCAAAGTACCATCAGTTGACACCAATTATTATGGGTCAACCATGAACAGCGATGTATTTATGCTTTCAGCAGGGCCGCTATTAGGCGGACAAGTAGCGGGCGGCATTACGCGTTGGATGGCTGTGCCATGGCAAACCGATACGGCCAGTTGTCGTGATGGATATACCACTGAATATGATCCATACTTGCCAACTTTCTGGCCAGCAAGGGTGCCCAATAATATGCTCAATGAAGAGCGGTATCATGAAACCATTGATGCCAACTTACCTGAGGAAACACGTAAAGAAGCCTTTGCCTATCGACAAGCCTGGCTAGATGACTTACCTCTGGATGGTATGCCTGCAACACAGACCAATCAGATCAATAGTATGGTCAAATACTTTGATAAATTGGCGGTGGTACAACCACGACCTGGTACACCTGATGATCCTAATTTCCCTGCTTACATGCAGGTTGGTATCGTTCCTTCTGAAGAGCAAGAAGCCAGATTGTTATCTGAAGCTTTGGATGAAATCAATGGTTTATTGAATGCCAAAAAAGATCTGGATAAAGGTGAATTTGATATGCTTGATGGTGCAGTCAGTCAGCTCTCTGAGAAAAAATTATTGACCGAGCAAGAACTCATGGAAGATGCACAAGCCCATTTGGCAAAATTGGTTGCACATGAACTGGTTGAGGAGCATGATTTGACACCAAGTGTGGAAAAATTGTTGGGTTTATTGGCCTCTAAAACACACAAAACGGCTAAAACAAAAACCATTGCTCATCAAAAAACACCACGCAAGGAAGTGGGAGTACCAGAGCAACAAGTGCGTTTTGCTCGATTTATGCCAGAATAAATGGTACAGGATATTCAGACAGATATATTGATCATTGGTGGTGGCATTGCAGGTTGTATTGCCGCCATCGCTTTATCTGATCGATATGACGTGTTGTTGATTGATAAAAAAATAGAACCTCAGCCGCGCATAGGGGAGTCACTGGCTCCTGCTGCCATAAGAATTCTAAAACGCTTGAATTTATGGGAGGATTTACCAAAAGAAACTTTTCGCAAGAACATCGGTATGCAATCCTATTGGGGCAGTGATGAATGTCATATTGTCGATCACCTTGCCAATCCTGATGGTCATGTATTAAACCTTAACCGTCAGGATTTTGAAAAGTATCTCAGAACTGTTGCAGCACAAAGAGGTGTTGAATGTTTATGGGGTGTCAAATACTCTGAATCTCAAGCAGATGAAAATGGCTGGCGAGTCGTCATCAATACGGATAGCAAACAGCAGTCTATCAAGGCAGGTTTTGTGATTGACGCCAGTGGTCGCCAGTCGCACTTTAGCAGAGAACAAGGGATTAAACGCCATCACATTGATAAGCTTGTGGCGTGTTGGTTGACTTTACCAAATGGGCAAGAAAACACCATGAGCACCATTGCATCAGTTGAACAAGGTTGGTGGTACAGTGCTGTATTACCAGAAAACAAAAGAGTGGTGGCCTTTCATTCTGATTCAGACCTGATGAATCGGGCTTTCAAAGACGATAAAGCATCATTTATTGTCTTTGCCAAAGAAAATGGTGTCATGCATAACTATTTTGATCATCGTAAAAATGACGATCAAACCCACAGCACACTGCATGGCTTGGTGCCAGCTAATTCAACGTGTTCACAACACGTGGTTGGACAGCGCTGGGCAGCAATTGGTGATGCTGCCATCAGCTTTGATCCACTGTCATCTCAAGGCATGTTCAATGCCATGGCCTGTGCGGTTCAACTGACTGATTTGATCAATAAATATGATGTAATCAATCACTCTGATAAAGAGGCCATACATCAATTTGAAAAAACATATACCCAACAAATCAACCAAATCTGGTTGCATTATCTTAACCACAAAGATTTATTTTATCGACAAGAAATGCGCTGGAAAACACAGCCCTTTTGGCAAAGGAGACATGCCAATTAATCATAAAAAAACTCAAAGTATGATTGAATGGTAAGTGTTAAAGCCGATAAAATGCATTATTTTTGCACTTGGTTCAGAAAAGATCAGGGCAATACGCCATTAAACAACAATTGTTCTTGATATTTGCTTATTTAAAATGAATGTCTTGTGATTTGTAAGAATTCACTTATAGTGGTGACTCTACTAATGAACGTAGCGAATCATTAACGATCTGTGCTTGTTGCGTGTTTTTACACAATGGGTTGAAATCATGCAGACTTTTCGTATCAAATACCAAACGATTGAATTTGAAAACAGCGATATTCACATCAGGTCATTAAGGGATAAATTACAATTTGCAGACCCTTTGGGTGAAGCCGAATCCTTGGGTATATCATCGGCACAATGGCCGTTATTTGGTGTTTTGTGGGACTCTGGTCAAATTCTAGCACACGAAATGGAATCATTTGCATTTGAAGGCAAACGTATTTTGGAAGTGGGTTGTGGCATCGCTTTGTCAAGTTTATTACTGAATTCATTCAATGCGGACATAACGGCGACCGATATCCATCCTGAGTCTGGTGCATTTTTAGTTGAAAATACTCGCTTGAATAATCATGCAAACATACCTTTTTTGAGGGCAGATTGGAAAGATCCGAGTGATGGTTTGGGTAAATTTGATGTGATCATTGGTTCTGATATATTGTATGAAAAGCAGCACATCTTATTATTGTCTTATTTCATTAATCAACACAGCAATGCAGAATCTGAGGTCATTATTGTCGATCCTGGTCGATCCAATCACGCTCAATTCACTAAAAAAATGCTGACGCACAATTACCAGCATGTTCAGTATGACTCCAGTTACACAAAACTTGCCTCAGGGATTTTTAAAGGCAAAGTATTGAGGTACACACGAACAAAATAAAGTGATTGAATGGCTTATGTTTCTTATAAAGCACTCTTGATAAATCAGGCTTTCCTTTTATTTTTAGAGAGGCAATGATAAAAAATCAAGCGTTGGTATTATGCTCTGTTTTATAATCGCCATAATCATTATTATTGAATTGAAAAATGCGTTTAGATAAATTTATTTGTAAAAATTCGGTGTTAACGATGCATGAGGCCATGCAAAAAATCAAAGAGGGACATGTACAAGTTAATCATTGTGTGGTCACCAGTGAATCAGCTCAGGTTTTTGAAAAACATACTGTTGAATTATGTGGTGTTGAGTTAAAAGCGCAAGCATTTCGTTACATTCTGATGCATAAGCCAGCAGAGACGATTTGCTCAAACATAGATGAATATTATCCTTCATTGTTCAATTACATAAAAGTGGATAAAGTATCAGTACTTCACGTTGCCGGCCGATTAGACGCAGATACAACCGGAATGGTATTGATCACCGATGATGGTCGCTGGTCACGCAGTATAACCTTGCCAACCAATAAATGTAAAAAAGTTTACCGTGTGCTTGTTTCCAAAAACATCACGGCAGATGCAGTCGATCACTTTAAATCAGGCATGCAATTACAAGGCCTGCAAAAATCAACACTACCAGCACAGTTAGAGTTAGTTGGTCGAAAAGAGGCTGTGCTCACAATAACTGAAGGAAAGTTTCACCAAATTAAACGCATGTTTAAGGCTACAGGCAATCGAGTCGTTAAGTTGCATCGAGAAAAGATTGGAAACATCAGTCTTGATATTGAAGTTGGGCAATGGCGGTATTTAACAGAGACTGAAGTCAAATCTTTTCTTAAGTGAATTCGAAGCGTAATCAATCCATAACTCTTGTGAAAAAACTGGTATTTCTCTATTTGAAAATAACTTAAAGTCGAAGTCTTTAATGTTCGAAATATGCCAGAATAAAGTATCTTTGAGATTGCATATTGATCATTAAGTAGCAACACATATATGCTATTTATAAATGATTGATGACATTAAAAGTAAGGTGAAAAAAGCCAGGCCAAACTGTCTTTCTGTGAATCAAAGGGGTCAGAGTAAATTGATTTAATGAATTCAAAGTAGTTGATCTAATCAATGAGGTCAGAGTAAATTGATTTAGTGTAATTGCTTTTTTCCTACAGATGTTTAGGAAATTTGCTG
>CAYGTC010000085.1:0-16967 GCA_964352735.1 uncultured Alcanivoracaceae bacterium
CAAATATTGAGAATCTAGATTATGAAACAGGACTCTTGTGCAGAGCCATGTAAAACTTTTTACAACTGAGGATATAAAAAATCTGTCACAGTACCATCCACGCCCAATGCTTGAAGGCGCTTAAATTGTTCTGGGTCATTGACAGTTAATGTATAGACAGGAATTGCAGAATTTCCAATCACTTTTATGATTTCATTGAAATCTTTTCTTATGGGTTTGATGGAAACCGCAATTAAATCGTTGTTTTGGATAAATTCCAATAATTCTTCAGTGGGCTTAAAGGTATTGTACATCGCAAAAAGAATATTTTTGAAACCAAGGTCCTGAATTTTTTGGTAGTTTTTTGGATGATAAACTTGTGGAATAATGCGCTTAAAGGGGTTCTTGATCACAGTCAGCATTTTTTTTAAGCCTTTGATATTGTCCTTTTTAATATCAGCCACCAATACTGCATCTGGGTGTTTAACCATCCACTGTGCAAATTGTTTGAGTGATAACTGCGTTTGATCAAAGTTCATTTCCAGTGATAAAAACTCAGATTCAGTGGGTGCAATCTTGCTATCATTGTTAAATAATCTTTTATAAGATTTTACCCAATCATGGATCAGAACCAACTCTTCATCCGAGGTCCAACTGAAATCCATTTCAAAAAATCGATGTCCTAACTGGTAGTTGTGATTCAAAGTTTCCAACGAGTTCAAATAAGTCAGCTCATTGATGCCTCCACCAGCATGGGCAATAAATAAGGGCATATCAAATGTATGTTGATTATTGTTCTTGCTCCAAATAATATAAATGAGACCAAGACTGACGAGTAACACAGTTGTTATTTTATAGATAGATTTTTTATTAAGCATAGGATGTTTTGATTCATTTATTCAAATGATTTTATGATTTTCTTAAGCGTTAGTCACTGCGTTTAAGATCAAATGTTCATTAAATCACTAAAAATAAGTATTTGGATCCTAAATAGAAAATTTTTTGTCCTTTTTTAATAACAGAAAAAACAACTCATTCACTAAAATGAATCCATACACCTGACGTATATACACTATTTGAGTTGTCACTGTTTTTATGCTAATTATCAAAACAAGAAGAACCAATAAGATCATATATGACCTTATTGGTCATTTACTTAAATACCTATTCGGGGTTCGTTACTTAAAAGGACAAAATTTCCGAAATTGTTTGTAAGTTATTGATAGTATAGATTAATTCAATCATTGTTCTTGTCCAGTTCTCGGGCCATAATTTCTATAAGTGATTGAATATCAAGTTTTTTTTCATCAATGAAAAATTCATATTTTCCAATCAGATTAATATGCTGCCATGCAACCGGTGAAAACCGGATGATTTGCTTTGTTATTTCATTATCATCTTGCAGGTAATGGTTATATAGACCGGATAACATGTAGGCATTGTAATAAATGATACACAGAGCAATGAGCCTAATGGATTGAGCGTTAATATCTAGTTGAATTTCATTATGCCCACTTAAAACTTTGTTACCACTTACTTTAGATATTGCTGCAGCTAATTGATGGTAAGCCTCACCTCGGTTTAAAGCCACCTGAACATTTTGCCTTACTTCATGTGAGTCAACATAATCAAGCAAGTAGTCTGTCATCAAAATTTTATCTAGTTCCATCAGTGCATTCAAAGTGGAGTTAGCCTGGTAAGATGAAAGCTTTCGGATGATTTGATACTGGGTTGTTTTCTTCATAGCCAGTGAAGCGAATATCCTTAAGATGTTATCCCACTCTTGTATAATTAATTTTTTATTGACACGGTTCCTTGGTGAAATCAACATACCAGCATAACTTGATAGTGGCTTAAAACCAACCAGATGAGTTGTTACCTTCTTTTCTAAACTAGTGAACCTTGGCATTTAAAGATCAACAATAACTCTGATTGGTCTGATAAAAGACCTTCATGACATGGGCTGGTTTGTTCGAGTTACTACTTTACGAACGTTATCTTTGTGGTGAGCAAACGAGTAAACCAGAGTTGGATTTTTTCTTCAGGAAGGCCGATGTTTACTGCAAACAAGTAGGTAAGAAGTTCAGTGTAGGATTGAAGTTGGTTTCAACTTTGGAATAGACAAATAAGTCATAACCGCATATTCTGTCTGCAACAGTCCAACTCGTTTTAAATCAGGCTAAATCTAAATAAACCTTAACCTGCCTCCTAAAACTATCAATTGTTCATCAAAATAAACAAAAACGACAGCTGATTTATCCGAAAACCAGTCTCAAAACTTAAACTGGCTTCTTTAAAATGTGTGTGTACTTGTTGTTTGCTCTAGTTTTGTTTGTTTCCTGTTAGTATATCAAAGCTCTGGTAATGTGGGTTTGCTTATTACACTCAATCTCATGAATCAATTGGAGTCGATTTGAAAGCCGTTTTTGAAGATTAAATCAATCACACTACCATCGGTTTGGTAGTAGTACTCAACTTCGATCCGATCCATATATGCCCCAGCTCCAAGTTGTAAACCTAAAGTTTGGTTGCTACCAGGTTGAATGGTTTCGGCTTGGATGGGGATGCCTCGACGGATCCAAGCGCTGGTTTCTACCGCTTCGCTGTCAGATGCTGGCGCAAAACTAATCGGGGATATGCATGAGTTAAAGCGGTTCTGAACTTATTCAGAACCAAAAGAGGCCCCATAGTTTGGAAAATCTTGGTTTATAATTTATGATATCTGAACCATATTTTAAAATACAGCCCAGAGAGACAAATTTCTGTAGTAACAGCGAGGAGTACTCCAAAGCCCGTATACCCACGAACGAATTCAACTGTACCAAGTAAGGCTAAAGCCATCATAGAAATCGCAAGCCCAAGACAAATGGCTTGCCTAGATTCTGAATTCGAAGCATTTCTACCTAGCCAACTAAGTACAGATATTCCTAAAAAAAGCATGGCAGCTCTTCTGCCAATAAAAAAAGCAGTACTGTGCTCTTTAATGCTAAATAATCTAAAAATCACTTCGGGAAAAAAACTAAGACAATACATAACACCATTGAAATAAAGGCTGTGATCGTACTGACTGTTTTGTATTTAATCATTAGCTGATTTACTCGATATATTTCGCAATAGAGTATACCAAAAAGAGCACTAACCCTTTTTGCATTAATCAAAGCCATTCTTAAATATAACATCCTGTTGAACGACTTCAGGAAAATAACCCCTAATCATCAATGTTTCTTCTATTCCATAAAATTCAAAATTTACCCAATTGGGTTCACCTTTAATGAAAAAAGATATCCAGCTTTCTTTGGGTGTGAGTTTATCCATTGAGGTGCCAATGAAAATAGTTTGATTCGGCCTAGCAGGTTGTTGTATGGCTAATAAGTATTTGCCTGGTTGTAAAGTGACCGGTGTTGGAAGGTCTAATATGATTTCTTCTGCAAATATATCTTGTGGTGGAATGGCACAATTTTGAGTTTCACCCAACAAATCGTTTGGCGTATCAATGTTTTCATCAACAGCAAAAACAGCTGCATTAAATTCCAAATCAACAAGGGGACAAGAATTTTGACATATGCTGGTGAAATTGAAAGATATTTTTTCTAAAACTAATCTGGGACATGTATCCCTTTCAATCGATTCTTACTAAGCGATGCATGTCCCAATGCATGTCCCAGATAAGTTCCAGATCAATTGTTTGATTGATTCTGCTTATCCAATCCAAGCTTGTTTTCACATAAAGAAAATTTAAAATTATTGTTGACTAATTGGTATCCAATTGATAATATTTTGTTGTTGACCGCTTGGTCATTAAAATTTGAGGATCAATATAATGGCACGACCTAGAGAGTTTGATATCGATGAAGCATTGGACAAAGCAATGAACGCTTTTTGGATTAAAGGATACGAAGCGACTTCTATGATCGACCTTATGGAGGCTATGAAGTTAAATAAAGGCAGTATTTATAAGGCGTTTGGAGACAAACACACATTATTTATACGTACCTTAGAAACATACATTGACCGTATTTATGCCAGTTTTAAGGAGGTCTTGATTAAATCAGCAAACCCAAAAGAAGGCTTGCAAAACCTTCTTACAGTGGTGATAGTTGAATTTGCTGCTGGTAAAAGTCAGCGCAAAGGATGCTATAAAAATAATTGCTTAGTTGAACGTGGTCCTCATGATGTAAAAGTAAGAAAAATTTTAATTCGACAAAATGATCGAATTGAAAAACTATTAAGTAAATACATTGCACAAGGTCAAAGTGATGGCTATTTTAGAAATGATTTAAAGCCTGAAGATATTGCATTAGGTGTAAATATCATGATTGCCGGAATGATGTCTGACTGTAAAGCTGGAATCGACAAAAGCAGAACACTAAAGATTGCAAAGACTTATTTAAAAACAATAAAATCCTAAAAAATTTACTTAATTGTTTACCCTTCGGACAACATATTTTTAAACAAAATAAGTTGTACTTTTATGCGGACTTCCTCATTCAACCTATCAATATCATGAAATATTTTCAGAGTTAGGGGATACGTTTTATCTAATAGCACCTGATTACCTAGGTTTTGGTGGCAGCTCATTTCCAAGTGTTGATGATTATACTTTTTACAATTTAGCCGAAAGCATCGATACAATTCTTATTAAAAAAGGCGTTAATAACTATGTGAGACCTCTGCATAAGTCATGAATCATGTAAAAAAGTTTGAAAATCTAAATTTCTGCGTTAGAAAACTAATCTATAGCCAGCTATTACTAGCGTTTCCCGCCTTGAACTTTAGCTTTTCAATTCTTTTTTCCAAAGACCCAGACTTATGCAGAGGTCTCTATGTATTAATGGTTCAAGATTATGGTGCTTCCATCGGTATTCCTAAAGTGACGAAACATCCAAAAAAAGTAGCTGGGTTTGTCGTTACGAATGGTAATGCGTATGAAGAAGGTTTAAAGAATGAAATATGGATACCCATTATAAAATGGCCAGCTGCGACAAATATAGAAGTTGATTGTACTCAAATATCGAACTCTACATTCCAAATTAATAGTCTTATCGATACGATTAGTATCCATCATAATACCCACACATTCTAATTTCACCAAACTAAAGAGAAAAACAATGGTTACCGCATCCAAGCCTTGCACAAGACACCAGCGTTGGTTGGAATGGAAAAATCAATGCTTAACTGGATTAGCAAGGTACGAAGTTTTGGAACGTAACAATATTAAATATTAACAGCTTGGGCCGAGAGCATGATTGCGGCACTAAATTTAATCTAATCACACTTTACCAAGAGGCAACAAAATGAAAAAACATTCAATTATCTTATCTGTACTTATTGCATTGGCAATATTCAATGTTACCGCGCAGGCAGACGAAAATTTCGATCGCGTGCGCTACGGTGTTGAAAAAGTCGATGGCATCGATATTTTCTATCGTGAAGCCGGTGACCCATCAAAAACCCCAGTTGTGCTATTGCACGGCTTTCCATCTTCCTCTCATCAATATCGAGAGTTATTGGCTGCGCTAGGCGATGAATTTTATTTATTCGCACCTGACTATCCAGGTTATGGCGATAGTTCAGTTCCATCAGTCGATGATTATGCCTATACCTTCGATAACTTGGCAATCACCATGGAAAAACTTCTAGATCAACGCGGTCTAAACGGCTATGTGCTGGTGATCCACGATTTTGGCGCCCCTGTTGGCTTCAGAATTGCAACTAAAAACCCTAAAAAGGTTGCTGGTTTTGTAGTGATGAATGGTAACGCCTATGAAGAAGGTCTAAGCGAATTGGTGCTCGCTGACCTTGCAACGAAAAGAACACCTGAATCAGAAGAGCAAAAAAAGCAGATGATGTTTGGCCTCGAAGGCTTGAAGTGGCAATACACCCATGGTGCCCGTAACCCATCTGGAATTAACCCTGATAACTGGAATCTCGATTATATGAAAATGTCGCAACCAGGTGCTCAAGAGCTTAATTTAAATTTGATGTTCGACTACAAAAACAATCTTCCATTGTACCCAGTGTGGCAGAAATATTTGCGAGATAACCAACCGCCGATGTTAATTACTTGGGGTAAAAACGACGCTATTTTTACTGAGTCAGGTGCGGCCGCTTACAAAAAAGATGTTAAGAATATTGACTATCACATTCTTGACGCCGGGCACTTTGTGTTGGAAGAAAACGCACCTTTTGTGATCGACAAAATGCGTCAATTTTTACGCGGTCTTTAAGCGCAAGCAATGACTAGGAGAATGAACATGAATATCGTAAAAACAGACATCGCGTCGATCGCAGCAGCAGAAAATATTAAGCTCATTTACGGGCACGACCCACTATGCGGTTGGTGTTATGCCTTTATTTCGGCGTTACGTAAATTCTCCGCTAGCTACCCCAACGTCACGATTGAACTGGCGGTTGGGGGGTTGTTTTCAGGCGATAGAGTGCAGCCCTATAGCAATATGTTTGACTATATTACTGAGGCATTTGGGCGCGTAAAGCTAAAGACCGGGCGCCATGGCAGCGAAGCCTTTTTTAATATGATCAAGGCACCCGGTACTGGGCAAATTTTTTCAGCACCGCCCAATCATGCCTTGCTGCAAATTCAACAGATAGCGCCAAATAAAGTGATCGAATTCGCGCACCGCTTACAGGAAGCGCACTTTGAAGATGGCCTTAGTTTTAATGATGCCGAAATTTACGACAAAATAGCGACTGAACTTGATTTGCCAGCGCTCGACATCGAGGCGCTTTTAGCCGCTACCGACGATGATTTTCTGGTTCGCAAGGGCTATCGCCATACAGCGTCGCTCGGCATTCGATCGTACCCCACTTGTTTGGTGCTCGATCAGCATGATCGTGAACTTGGGGTGATCGATAGTATTTATGACCCAAGCAATTTTGTTGAAGCGGTCACGCAATTATTAAACAAACAATCACTTAAATTATCTAACAACGCGCTCTCTATTTAATGAGAGCGCTAATTTTAAACTTAACGGAGAACACCCATGTCAATTAAACAAGAATTACGAGAATTACAAGCAAATTTAGAGCAACAACTACCACCAGAGCTGGTTGAGAAAATCGACAAAGTGACGGCTGATTTTGAGCAGCAAGGTTTAGGTGATAAAGCATTAAAGGTAGGTGATACCTTGCCAGATGCGAGCTTGAGTGACCAAAATGGAAACTCGGTCACACTGTCAACATTGTTAAGCAAAGGCCCGACTATTATCAGTTTTTATCGTGGTGGCTGGTGCCCATTCTGCAATCTTGAACTACGTGCTTATCAAGACTTGTTAGGTGACATAAAAGGTTCCGGTGGGCAACTAATTGCCGTGACCTCTGAGAAACCCGATAACTCGCTTTCTACGATAGAGAAAAATGAGCTCGCCTTTCCGGTATTAACCGATGCCGGTAATGCCTTTGCCAAAGCGGTTGGTATTGCTTATGAATTCCCCGAAGAATTAATAGCTATGTACCGAGATTCGTTTGGTTTGGATTTGCCTGGTATTAACGACCAAAGTGGTTGGTCACTAGCAATACCGGCAACCTACGTAGTCGATCAAAATGGCCGAATAGTGTTGGCCAGTGTTGAGCGTGACTACCGCACAAGGTCTGAACCTTCAGAAGCATTGGCGGCGTTACAAACGGTTGCGTAAGGCTCATTGCCTAAGCAGAACTTGATAGCCATATTGGGGGGCCTCTTCAGCGGGGGCCCCTTACATTAACCAATTGTTGACTAACAAACTGTATTGAAAATAAATTTTAGTGGAAAGTAAAATGAAACAACTTAGCAGATGGGTTAAAGACACCTCTCCTTTTCATTGAGGCGAGCAAATATTGCAAGAGCGGCTTGGTATAAGAGAATATCAAGAATCAATGAAAGAATCAATGGACAGGCAGATTATGCGCCCGTTTATGCCGGAGCAACATCGTGAATTTTTCCATAATTTGCCATTAAATAATACGTTTAAAAATTTATAGGCATTTTTTCAGTATTTGATATTACCAGCGAACAAGAGTAATGCAAGCAAAAAAACTAAGCTCATTTCAAGCAAGGCAATGAAATCCAACTTTTCTCTTGAAGAGAATTTTTATTGTTTTGTAAAGGAAATGGTCTTATTAGTGAAGTTACATTCGATAGAACAATTAATTTTAAGGATTATAAAATGACCAATAAAGATGATATTAAAGCTGTTCAAGCAGCAGTGAACCAGTGGTTAATCAGCCTTGATAGCGGTGATCTTCAGGGTATGCTAGATACATGTCACCCAGAAGTTATTGCTGCAAATGAAAAATCCCAAACAACGGTGGGAATTGATTTTATTCAAGAAAAGTATGCGCCGAGAATTGAATCAGCTACCTTTAAATCTGGGTTCAATACCGACCATATAGCGATCTATGATGATGTGGCTTTTGTAGTGGCTAATTACGATGTAGAGATGACAAACAAAGAAACCGGTGAAGTTGGTGGCGGATCAGGACGCTTGGCTTTAGCATATTTACGCCATTCAGATGGGTCGTGGAAAATGATTCTTGATATAGACAACAATGCTTAATTTTCAAAGCAAAGGTAAAAACCATGAAGTTAAATACAGCAAAAAAACCTAGCGATATCGCGGCTTGTGTAGCGGAATTTTTAAAGGCAGGAGATTTAGAGGGCATAGTTTCAATGTTCCATCCAGATTGCCAGATATTTTTCCCGCCAACTGAGCCGCCAATATTGGGTCTTGAAGGCGCTCGCAGCGTATTTACAGACTTTGTTAAAATACGTCCTACGCTTATTTCCAATATTACCAGCGAAATTATTAATGGTGACATCGCTTTGCTTCATGGAAATTGGAGTATTTTGGACCAAGATGGAAATTTATTGGCCGAAGGAAACTCAACAGAAGTCGCAAAAAAATTCGAGCACGGCGGCTGGGGCTACTTAATTGATTGCCCTGATGGCCCGCCTGTAATTTAAATAAACTAGCATCAATAAGGGTATTTAAGGGTCAAGATTACTGAGTCAGTAATTTAGTTTTTAGATTCTTATTAATAACAATACTTAATTCTAAAACCAAATAAAAAACTATATTCAAACTATATTTAGTGGAAAGTAAAATGAAACAACTTAGCGGATGGGATAAAGACACTTCTCCTTTTCATCGAGGCGAGCAAATATTGCAAGAGCGGCTTGGTATAAGAGAATATCAAGAATCAATGGGCAGGCAGATTATGCGCCCGTTTGTGCCGGAGCAGCATCGTGAATTTTTCCATAATTTGCCGTTTTTTATTGCCGGAAGTGTCGACCAAAACGGTGCGCCGTGGGCCTCTATTTTGTTTGGCAATACCGGTTTTGTGAGCACACCGACTGATCGTGCGTTAACCATTGCCGCGTCGTCAATACAGGGTGACCCATTTTTCGAGAATGCCAAAACTGATGCGCCGGTTAGCTTTGTTGGTATTGAAATGCACACTCGCCGCCGTAATAGAATTAATGGCATTGTACGCAAGCAGGATGGTGAGGGAGTGCATGTCGATGTGGTGCAGTCGTTTGGTAATTGCCCACAATATATTCAAACCCGTGCCATGCAATTTGTTCGCGACCCCGCTGCGTCTATCACGCTAGAAACGCAGCAGCTTGCTGGCCTTGATGATGAAGCGGTACGCATGATACGTGCTGCCGACACCTTTTTTGTGGCCAGCCACAACAATATAGATGATAAGCGTGATACTGGCGGCGTTGATGTTAATCACCGCGGAGGGCAGCCCGGCTTTGTGAAAATTGACGGCAATGTGCTGACCATCCCAGACTATAAGGGTAATTTTGCGTTTAACACGCTTGGAAACCTACAGGTTAATCCAAAAGCTGGGTTGCTTTTTATCGATTTCGAAAACGGCGATATTCTGCAATTAACCGGCACTACCGAATTAATTTGGGACAAGACCGAAGAATTGGAAGCGTTCCGTGGCGCAGAACGTGCTTGGAAATTTACCGTTGATCATGGCGTTCGTTTAAAAAATGCCAGCCCAATACGTTGGACCTTTGGTGAATACTCTCCCAACACCTTGTTGACTGGCGATTGGGCGCAGGCAGAAAGCCTTCTCAAGCTGGAACAAAAACGCGAGCAATGGCGTGCCTATCACGTTGCTCACATCGTCGATGATAGTCCCACGATTCGCTCATTTTACTTACAGCCGGCGGATGATGAAGCACTTTTCGACTACCAAGCGGGGCAGTTTTTACCACTGCGCATCACACCCAATGAGGCGAGTGACCCGGTCATTCGAACTTATACGTTGTCCTCTTCGCCGAACGATAAAATGTATCGAATTTCAGTAAAACGCGAAGGCGGCAACGGCGCAGCGGATGGTCTTGTGTCGTCTTATTTGCATGACAATTTAAAGCCTGGAGATGTAATAGAAGCGCAAGCGCCGCGTGGCAATTTCACATTGGACACCCAAACATCGAGACCCGCCGTGTTGATCGCCGCAGGCGTTGGCATAACACCGATGATATCGATGCTGCGTACGGCCATTACCGAGAGCATTCGTTCTCGTTCTATGCGCCCCATCATTGTTGTGCATGTAACACGCACGACTGCTGATCGTGCCTTTAAGAGTGAGTTTGACGTAATTGCGTCATCAAGCAATGGCTTAGTTCGCTATGTTTCGGTGGTCAGTCAGCCTGAGCTCACCCAGAGTGTAGGGCATGACTTTGATTTTGCGGGTCGTTTAACACCGGCGATTTTACAGAGTGTTTTGGCGCTCGCTGATTATCAGTTTTTCCTCTGTGGCCCGAGTGGTTTTATCCAATCGAGCTACGATATGGTGCGAGAAATGGGCGTTGATGATGCCAATATCTTTAGCGAAAGTTTCGGCTCATCGTCAGTGCGTCGTCGGCTTGCTGACGATGTGAATAATAGCCCTGCTGAGGCCTTAGAAGAAGCTCAGTCAGGCGTTGTTACATTCGCTAACTCTAAGTTTGAACAAGCGTGGGCGCGTGAAGATGGAAGCCTTCTCGACTTTGCTGAAAACCATGGGCTGGCGCCCAACTTTGGTTGCCGCAACGGTTCATGTGGGAGCTGTGCGGTTACGCTAACATCGGGCAAGGTTGCCTATCGAACCGACCCGAGCTTTAAGCCCGATGCCGGTGAAATTTTGTTGTGTTGTGCAACACCCGCGCAAGACGATGCAAACATTGAAATCGCTTTGTAAGCGCGTAGCAGCGCAAAACTATTTATGAACGCGGGGAAAGTTAACTAAATATTTTCGTTTCTAGCAAGTAGTCAATAAGCGCTCGGGTGCGCGGCGGTACTTGGTGCCGAGATGGGTAAACCAGTGCAAAGACCATCGGCTCGCTGGTTAGGGACGGCATCAATTGCACTAAACGGCCTTCTTTGACTTCCTGCTCTACTGTGTTGGGTATCATGCTGCCAACGCCTAAGCCTTGTATTACCATTTGCTGAATCAGTAGCGGGGAGTCGCAGCGGTAAAAGGATTTTGGTTTTATTTCCACCAATTTATTATTGTGGCGCATGTGTTGAACACTGCTGTGTTGCAATTGGCTGAATAAAATCCAATGGCATTTCTCTAAGCTCTTGAGCGTTTTTACGCCGCCTACTTGCTTGAGATAGGACGGGCTGGCAAATACCCCAATTCGTTCTTCATGCATCACACGGGCAATAAGCGATTCATCCTTGGGAATGCCGATACGGATGGCCAGATCTATTTGCTCACCGATTAAATTTAAGCGCGTATCGTTTGGCATCATATCAAGTTGGATCTCAGGGTAGCGTTTTCGAAAGCCGGCAAGCGCAGGTAACACAAACCTATGCGCTATGTCATGGGGCATGGTTATCGTCACACGGCCGCTTGGCACGGCTGGCGTGGTAATGGATTCCACTTTTTGCAAAATGGCCGACAGTTTGATCGCCTGCTCATAAACTTGCTTGCCTTCGTCTGTGATAGTTAGTTGGCGCGTGGAACGCTGCAACAAGCGAACGCCAAGGTCTGACTCCAGAGCTGCAACCTGCTCACTAATACGCGAACGACTACTCATAAGCTTGCGCGCTGCTGCAGCAAAACTTCCGGCATCGACCACCGTCGAGAAAATGGCTAATAGATGTAAGTGGTTAAATTTAATTGTACTCATATATCGAACTCATCATTCTAAATTGATCGTCTTATGGAAACGATTGATGTCCGTCATAATACGTACAAATACTAACCAAGTCAAACTAAAGAGAATGATTGCTGAAACTGCAGCAAGTGACCAAGGGTCATCTAGTATTTGAAAATTTAAATCATTTAACATAATTAGCAGGAGAAAAATCATGACAAACACAGTAGCAATTTTTGGTGCAACAGGCGCTCAAGGCGCACCCGTTGTAAACGAAGCCTTAGCAAAGGGCTTGACAGTTCGCGCTGTCGCCAGAGATACCAATAAGATTTCAGCAATGCACCCTAGTGCTCAAGCATTTAGTGCAACACTTGATGACGAAGACGCGATTTTCAGAGCCTTACAAGGCGTTGATGCCGCGTTTCTGCATTTGCCCATGCCGCACAAGCCTGAAGACCCAGAAACTTGGTTAAAAGCCTTTATTACCGCGGCGCATCGAGTGGCATTGCCATTATTGGTCTATACAACAAGTGGCCCAACCGGCTCACGCTACCCTTCGTCAGTGGTCGTTGACGGCGGCACCGGCGGCATGCAAGCGGTATTGGGTTGTGGTATTCCTTCAATTGTTCTCCAGCCTGCTGTCTATCTCGAGAACCTTCAACCCGAATTTTTTCTACCTAATCTACGTTCGCAAGGCGTTCTTGATTATCCGCCGCTATCGGCGACTACTCAGGTTCAGTGGACGTCGCATCAGGATCAAGCACTTATCGCCGTTGCGGCCTTGTCTCGTCCAGAGCTGGCTGGAAAAGCGTTTGAGATTGCCACGCCTGATGCCGTAACTGGTTCGCAGCTAGCTGTTTTGCTAAGCGATTGGGTTGGCCGAGATGTTACTTTTGCGCCAATAACTCCCGCCGAGTTTGGCAAACGGGTTGGCGATGCAATCGGTAGCCCAGGTGCCGCCTTTGCCTTGAGTGATTTATACGGCGCGCTCGAGAAGTTGGACGGCGATGACATGGTAATCGACACGCTTGAACTTGAGAAAACGTTTGGGGTTAAGTTAACGCAAATTGCTGATCATATTGCTGCTTGGTCGAAAGACTTACCAACAACGATGGAAGAAAAATCATGAAAAAGAATACCTCGATCTTACTGAGCTGGGCGATCACTTTTGTGGCGCTCTTAGCCTTTGCTGACATGTATTTCTCGCAAGTTGAACAGCACCAGCACGCGTTTAGGTTTGTAGAACCGATTCACAACGCGGTACCTATCCCTACCGACCGTGAACGCATTGTACCGTCTGAAACGGTCAAGCTTGAACCTGGGCAACTGCTTGACCTTTCGGAGTATCCTTTCGGTGAGAGCATTATCCAAAAACTGACGGATAGGTCCTATTGGGTTCTTAATAATCTGCATGACATGCATATGTATGTGGGTGATAGTGAAGTTCTGTTAGTGGACTCACCGGACGGTCTAGATGTAGAAACGTTATTGAATCGCATCGCCAGTATTACGCCTAACCCCGTCACAACCTTGGTCTATACACACCCTCACCAAGATCATCTGGGCGGTGCTGCCATACTGCGCGCAGGCGTGGAAAAACGCGGCGGTAAACTGCGAATTGTTGGCTCTGAGTACTTAGTCAATTCTTTTGATGAGTATCAGCAGTCAATCCCGCGACCAACAGAAGTAGTCACGGGCAGGGCAGGCTACTTCGACTTTGATGGGCAAAAAATCAAGCTCGCTACCCCAGTCAGTATTGGTCATAGCAAGGCTGACAGTTACGTTTTATTCCCGGATAGAACCATCATGTTCGTTGATTTCATCCACGCAGATCGTCTACCGCTGCATGGTATCAGCGGTGTTCAGAGCATGAATGGTTACATCACTTACCTGCGACATGTTGCTGGTGAGCAATGGGATTTCGCCAACCTAGGCCACGTTAATGTAGGGTCTCGCCAAGATCTTGATCTTACGATGCAATACATTGAGGATTTATATAGCACTTGGTTCGAAGTTATGCCGGAGTACGCAAACATGGCCGAGCTTAGCAGCGCCAAGCAACAAAATGACTACGTGGGTATTTGGTTGCGTAATCTTTATGATCGCGTTGCATACGAAATGGCGGTAAGACTTGAGCCTAAATATGGGCACCTGCCTCAGTTCGAATTGGCGATTGACCACGCCTTAAAAATAATTTGGGACGGCACCTTTCACTACGACTATATTAATAAACCTAATACCCGTCCAATATTTACGCCAATTCTACCGACTAAGTAGTCAGTACAACAGAAGAGCTGCATGTTAAAGCTCTTCTACTGTCAATAGCAAACAAGGAGTTATCAAGGATGCTTGTCTTGAATAAGGCTTGGTCGAGTTTAGTTTGTAGTGGAATGAAAATTAGTTGGATATCCATAAACTAATCAAGGACCCACATCAATTGAGTATAATCTTTAAGGCGATGCCCTGTTTCATTCACCAAATCAATGTAACTGGAAAGTTAAAAGAGCTGGTCATCATTATCATTAACCAAATACTGATTGCCAATATGCTCTTTTTATTGAGATAAAACATGAACTGTTTAGATTTTTAGCTATACCTGCACGGATATGGTTCAAATCCACACGCATAACGGCACAAAGCAAGCACTTCTTTTGCCCCGCAAAAATCGGACTTACTTTTAGCCTATGCTGGCAGATAAGCCAATAGTGCCCTCTGGTCAAGCAGTATAAAGGTAAATATAATGACGGTTTTCATGAAGTGAAAAAAGTTATTGTATTTTACTGGCTGTACGTGAATGGCTCTTGAATCTGCTTTCCCAAAAGTAAACAGTACATTTACCTTCCTTGGTAGACATTCTTGCGATGTTTTCGTTAATCGCTTACATATACCATGATACTGACATGAGACTTGTTCTGTATTCAGCTTTAGTGATAATTTCACTTTTCAAATATCGATCATAAAGTATTTATGATCTCAACAGAGCTTTATCAATACAGTTAATTGTTTAGAAAAAAAAACAAAATAATTGTTGACCGATTGGTTAACTATTGCTAATATTACTATTGTTGACCGATTAGTCAATAATAGTAAAGGTATATAAATAATGATTAGACAAATTGAAATTAGCATTAAAAGAATGATGCACTGTAATTTCAAGGATCTTGTCAGAATGAAAACTATGAAAGTACAGTGCTCAAAATCGTAAAAGCATATTTTGAGTTTTTTAATTCAATTGTTTATCGATTGGTCAACATTGATTTGGAGTAACAAGAGAAAAATATGAACCACAGAGAATTTGACGATTTATGCAGTGAGTATGAAAGACAACTTAATGCTAGAGGCGTAGAAGCCGAAACAGTAACAGAGTTCTTTCAGTATTGTAGAAAAATAAATACTAAAGAATTAGACGATAAACTAAACAAAACCATAATAGGAGAATAACCATGACTATACAACCTGTATCCAACCCTGAAGGTAAAGCCGCTGAATTACTAGGCGCTGTGAAAAAAGCAATGGGAAGTACCCCAAATATTTTTACCACATTTGCTAATGCTCCAGCTGCACTTGAAGGTTACCTTAATTTCAACGGTGCATTATCTAGTGGCGTACTGGATCAAAAGTTACGTGAACAAATTGCGCTGACAGTAGCTGGCCTTAATGGATGCGACTATTGTGCATCTGCACATACGTTTTTGGGTAAGAATGCCGGTCTCAGTGAAACTGAATTAACAGCTAATCTGAACGGACAATCTGACGATGTTAAAACCCAAGTAGTTTTAAATTTTGCAACAACGATTGTTGAATCACGTGGCCATCCAACTTCAGCTGATATCGAACTGGTTAACAGTGCAGGATTTAGCAATGAAGAAATCATTGAAATTCTTGCTCATGTAGCACTCAACACTTTCACAAATTATTTCAATGAAAGTTTTGGTGTTGAAGTAGATTTTCCAAAAATATCTACACAAGCAACACGCAAAACTTTTTAAACATGATCAGGTGAGGGTTATTAGCAACTAGCCTTCACCTATCACACTTCAAACGATAAAATCATGAAAATATTTAAACAACCTCAAAAGATAAGTTTTATTAATGTCAACATCACATATGTGTTTTTAATAATGATGTTCAGTTTAGCTAGCTTAGTAGGCTCCCAGGCTTTTGCCATTAATGAATCCAATACTGTCAATTTGGTCCATGACATATTTTCGATTGGATCATTATGGAACTCAATAATAGAGATGTTACATCTGAAGTGTTACGTCTAACAACGAAAGTCATTGAACGAAAAACTTATGAACATGTAACAAAGCATTTCCATTTCCAGTCAAGCCAACAAAATATGAACTTTTATCAATTGAGTTATGACCTAGAAAAGTCGAAGCATAACACTTAATGAATGGATAAAATATTAATCACTTCATAAAAGTTTCCTTCAAGATATAGAAGAATTATCATGTATAAACAAATAGGTATTTACTCCAAATGCACAACGGGTAGTTATTAAGCTTTTTGTAAAGGAAGTTGTAAGCTTTTAAAAACATGTAAACTAAGTTCGGCAATTTGCATAAGTTGTTCAGTAGTCGCTCCGCTGACTGCTTGGATAGCCATTCCTTGCAAAACTGTACCTAAGTATCTAGCCATTGCAGAAGGGTCCGCATCTAAAGAAAAGTCACCTTTCTCCTGTGCTTGAGCAAAACGTTCACATAAAGCTTGTTCGCCCTCAAGACGTTTGGTGATCAAAGCCTGCTTAACTGAGGCTCCAGATTTACCGCAAGATAAAGCCCCTTGCACAACAATACAACCAAGAGGGTGACTGTCATCAGCTAAACTATACTACACTGAGGTAGGGCACTGGGATGAACTGTATCACAACAGAAGATTATGG
>CAYGTC010000086.1:0-16870 GCA_964352735.1 uncultured Alcanivoracaceae bacterium
AAACAACCGGCCATCTTAATTGACGCGCACCGGACAGGTTAATTGTCGCTTAATACAAGCAGAAAAAGCCACACAAGATTATATTGATGAATTAAAAAAGAACCTGCCCAAAGATTTTTCTGCCAAAGGCAACTTATTTGTCTTTGTTGATGAATGTCATCGCACTCAATCAGGAAAATTACACGAGGCGATGAAAGCGATCCTGCCAGAAGCCATTTTTGTTGGTTTTACTGGCACACCATTATTGAAAAAGGATAAGCAAAAAAGCATCGATGTTTTTGGGACATTTATTCATACCTATAAGTTTGATGAGGCGGTGGCTGATGGGGTGATTTTGGATCTGCAATACGAGGCCCGGGATATTGATCAGTACATAACTTCACAGGATAAAGTTGATACTTGGTTTGATGCAAAAACCAAGGGGCTAACGGATATGGCCAAAGTTCAGCTTAAACAGAAGTGGGGTACTATGCAAAAAGTGCTTTCTAGTTATTCTCGACTCGATCAAATTGTGAATGATATTTTACTTGATATGGATACTAAGTCTCGCCTAATGGATCAAAGAGGCAATGCCATGCTGGTTTGTGCCAGTATTTATCAAGCTTGTAAAGTATTTGAAATGTTTTCTAAAACAGAACTCAAAGGTAAATGTGCGATTGTGACCAGTTATTTGCCTTCTCCTAATGACATAAAAGGTGAAGAAACAGGGGACGGAGCCACAGAAAAACTACATCAGTATGAAATCTATCAGAACATGTTGGCTGATTATTTTGAAATACCAAAGGCTGAAGCGATTAAAAAGGCCGAAGAATTTGAAAAACAAGCCAAAGCCTTTTTTAAAGATGAGCCAGGACAAATGCGTCTGTTGATAGTTGTGGATAAGTTACTCACTGGATTTGATGCGCCTTCGGCTACTTATTTATACATCGATAAGAAAATGCAAGATCACGGTTTATTTCAGGCCATTTGTCGAGTCAATCGCTTAGATGGTGATGACAAAAAGTATGGTTATATCATTGATTATAAAGATTTGTTTAATAGTTTAGAAACATCAATCACCGATTACACCAGTGGCGCTTTTGATGAGTATGACAAGGAAGATGTTCATCATTTATTAACCAATCGATTGGTTAAAAGTAAAGAAAGTCTAGAAGAAGCCAGAGAGGCCACCAAAGCCTTGTGTGAACCGGTCATGCAACCCAAAGAATTGATTGATTATCAGCGATACTTTTGTGGAGATGTGAGAAATACGGATGATCTAAAGCTCAATGAGGATAAGCGGGTTTCTTTATACAAAAATGTGGCGGCTCTAGTCAGGGCTTATGCCAATATGGCCAATGAAATGATTGCAGCAGGATACAGCGATAAAGAAGCCAAAACCATCAAACAGGAAGTTGAACACTTTAGCCTCATGCGAAAAGAAATTAAACTGGCCTCTAGAGATGAAGTGGATATGAAAAAATACGAGCCAGCAATGAGGCGATTGTTGGATACCTATATACGAGCCGATGACAGTGAAAAAGTCATCGATTTTGAAGAACTTGGTTTAATTGAATTGATCGTTGAGAAAGCCAAACTCTATCCCACAGCTCCAGATAGCAACAATGTGCCTGAATCTATGGCAGAAACCATTGAAAATAATATTCGTAAAGTCATCATTGATGGACAACCCATCAATCCGAAATATTATGACAAAATGTCTGACCTGTTAGATGCGTTGATAGAACAAAGAAGAGAGCAAGCCATTGAATATGAGGAGTATTTACAACTTGTCAAAGAAATCGCAGCTGGTGTGGTTCGCAGTGGCGAAACAGAAAAATCATATCCCAGTTCAATTGATACAAAAGCGAAGCAATCATTATTTGATAATATAAATGGAGATGAAGAGTTGGTCATTAGATTAGATACGGCGATTCGTCACACTAAAAAAGCCGATTGGAAAAGTAACAAGTTTAAAAGTCGGGCTGTTGAAAATGCAGTAAAAGAAGAGATTGGAAGTTATGATGTGAACATCGATGATGTTATGGATATTATTAAGAACCAGTCTGAGTATGAGTAATATGACTGAAAATTCTCACCTCTCAGTCAATGGCATCGATGTCCAAATCATTCGCAAAGACATTAAAAACCTTCATTTAGCCGTTTATCCACCTGATGGTAGAGTCAGAGTGGCAGCACCGATTAAGACCACAGAAGAAAATGTTCGCTTAGCAGTCATTTCAAAATTGGCATGGATCAAAAGACAACAAGAAGACTTCAAAAATCAACCAAGACAATCCGAACGCAAATATATCTCAGGCGAATGCCATTATTTTTTAGGTAAAAAACTGAAATTGGAGTTGATCCAAGAAACTGGCCGACAAAGAATGAAGCTGCTCAAATCAGGCAAATTAAAAATGTTTGTCCGACCTGGATCTTCAGTTGAGAGAAAACACAAACTCATAACACAATGGTATAGGGAGCAATTAAAAAATATGGTTCCAGAGTTATTGAATAAATGGATTCCAAAAGTAAAAAAAGAACCCAGTGCTTGGGGAATTAAAAAAATGAAAACAAAATGGGGAAGCTGCAACACCGAAACAGGCAGTATCTGGCTTAACCTAGAACTGGCAAAAAAACCAATGGAGTGCTTGGAGTACTTACTGGTTCATGAACTGATACATCTTCACGAACGCAACCATAATGAACGATTTAAAAAACGATTAAATGACCTCATGCCAGACTGGAAATCACGCAGAGATCTATTAAATCGATCACCTTTGGCTCATGAAGATTGGGAGTATTGAAGTGAAAAAAAATTTTCCAAACAATTTTGAAATAACATTTTACTATAGTTGCTTATGTTAGAAAAAATCAAGCTAACTAAGAATGCTCAATTTTACAAGATTCAACCTGAGAAATTGAGTGAAGATTTTATCTCCGAACTTTTAGATTTAGCTTCTGAAAACAGAGACCCGAATTCTAAGCCCGCTTTTATTGAGAACGAAATAAGAAAAGAAACTGATATTTTAGGGAGTCCCTGTAAATATTCATTAAGGATTTTTCCAGCACTTAAAGATGTTTATTTTATTCATGACCCTGAAAGAGAATACTATGATCGAATCCATGCATATATTTTAATTGTTGAGATTGGTGAATATGTTGCTGTCATTAAGAAGAGTTGTTCGAATATTAAAGGCTTTATGGATGAACATTTCGAATTAATTAACCAAGAAAATCTAACAAAAGCAATCAATGAAAAAGATGTAGAGTTTCAAAAGCTTTCAGCTAGAAACATGACTGTTTCTGATAAAGCAATCAGAGCCAGGTCTTATGAAGCCGTAAATCTTAATGGGCTCTTATCCACACATATAACTGGAAGATCAATTCCATGTTTTTTAAAAATTAAATCCCAAGATACTATAAAAACATTCAACATTTCTTCAGGCCGTGTTGTTGAGTCATCTCCTCGACAAGGAATAGATAATATTTTAAAGTGGATTGATAGCCAATTATTGCAGATTATCAATCAAGCACATAGTAATCCCTTTTTAGATTTATTCGCCACATCCGTTAATCTAAATGATGTCTTAGATGTTAGCAAACCAAATTCAATACTTCTTGAAATAGGCGCTTTGGATGAAAAATTAACTAATGATGAAATTGAGATCAAATACAAAAATGAAAGTAATAAATATTGTTCATTGAATAAATGGGTTCGAAAGAAATTTATTTCATTTTTGAGCCAAGTATTTGAGATAGACCTCAACCAAGAGATAAATCAATTCAAAGGGATAAAAAAATTAGCAAAGCTTAAAGCCAATCCTAAAAGTCTTACATTCAGCTCAAAAAGATTATCTAGATATGTAGTGTTTGAGAATGGAAAAGAAATTACACTTAATAACTACCTGATAAAAAAAGGTTGGTACACTATTTGTTTTGATAAACCTCAATATATGTATTTTGGAGGTGCATGTTTTGAAGATAGAAATATGTTGGTTGCTCTGGAAGGAGCTCTAGAACTTTTCAAGCCTCTGAATCAACTCAAATCTGCTGATTCTGAAAAAGGTAGTGGCTACACAGAAAAATGCACGGAATTTAAAGAAAAAAGTTTATTCAGATTAGTTGAGGATAAGTATCACCAAGTTGATTATATGTTTTGTGATGATCTTGGCGATGAGTGGGCTGATCATATAACAATCAAATATGAGAGGTCAAACCCTCTAATTGAGTTTATTCACTCAAAACATGGCGAGGTTTCAAATTCAGCCAGTAAATTTCATGATGTTGTTGGACAAGGTATTAAAAACTTAGGAAATATGTTTTTTACTAAAGAACAGTTTTTGAATAAGCCAATGGCTGATCCAAAAAATTTCTATAGGCCATATGGAGGACCAGATACCAATATTTCAAGAATCAGAAAAGGAAATGAAGCCAATTTAAATATTTACTTAAACAAGGTTCTAAGCGATTATTCATTAAACAGAAAATGCGTGCTTGTTTGTTCGTTTATATCAAAAAATTCTATTTCCAAAGAGTTTAAGAAATTAGCTAATGGAAAGCCAACAAAGGGAAATATTCCACAAATGGTTTGGATTTTGTCATCATTTATTCACTCATGTAAAGAGTTGAGTGTAACTCCTGTTATATATTGTCAAATATAATGGTTTATGACAGTGAGTACTCAATAGAAATTAAAGAAAATAACTAATGGAGACCTCTGCATAAGTCTGGGTCTTTGGAAAAAAGAATTGAAAAGTTTAAGTTCAAGGCAGGAAACGCTATGAATAGCTGGCTATTGATGAGTTTTCTAACGCAGAAATTGAGCTTTTCAAACTTTTTTGCATGATTCACGACTTATGCAGAGGTCTCTAATCAATAATCAATGCTAGAATTGTAATATTATTACTTATTTTGGAGAAGGTGCTCAGTAAATTATGGCCACCAATTACAAAAAATTATTTGCCGATATTTGCAACGATAAATTAACTGCAAAAGACCTTTCAAAGTTGACTTTAAAGTGGAAAGGTATAGTAGAACTGATTCAAAACAGTAGGTATTTAAAAATTAACTCTACTGAAGGTCTCCAAGAATTTTTGACGCTTGTATTTAAAAGGGGTAATTTTCTAGATTCTACGATTCAAATAAAAAGAAATGATTATCTATTTGCTCAAGGTCTTATCAAAATCTTTGAAAGAAACAAACAATGGATCAGAAAAGCCGAGGATTGGAAACCCAAATCGCATAATAAAAGAAAACAGTTTTCTCATCTATTAAGACACCTCTTTGGGAAATATGAAGTACCATTATTCATGGATCAGGTGTGGTTTAGAAACGATCAAGGTTCTTACCGTTATCGTGATTGGTATGTAAATTTGATCCGTGGTGAGAGTCTACGCAAACAAAAATCTAAGATAAAAGTGACAAAAAAAATAGCGCACTATTTTGGAACAGCGCCAGAAAATTACTCCGTCGAAGAGGCCCTTTGGTGGGGAATTATTCATAGTCTGGGAGGCAATGTGCGGATTATTAGAGAGTTTAATGCGGCCAGGCCCTCAAAAATTTATCAAGCCCAAGAGTTTTGGAAGCGCTTCATTACTTTTATCATTAATAATCCAATGATTGATAAATCTCAAATTGGCCCAATCATTGACTTCATCAATTATCAGAAATTTGATCAACAAGAAGCTTATCAAGATGGTGTGTTAGTTATGTTACCACCACCGCAACCAAACTTTTCATTTAATAATAGAAACCCCAATACTTTACTTGCCTTGGTATCAGCATGGCACAGAGGCACCAGTGCTTTCAAACGTGGCGATTTAATACATTTTAAGCGCTCTGATATAAAACCCTATCAATCCATTAAAACCAATGGGAATGTGTATAATCACTCCATCAAACAGTTAACAAATAATTGTGAGCTCTTCAAAGAAGGCAAAGAGCTTGGTCATTGTGTCGGTTCTTATGTGAATTCCTGTAGGAATAATTCTTGTACCATTTGGTCGTTAGCTCAATACCATGCTGAAGAATATAAGAAGCTGATTACCATTGAAGTCGGCCCTGACAATGAGATTGTAGAAATGAGGGGTAAATATAACCGTTATCCAACTGATGGTGAATTGGCAATTATTAAAAAATGGGTTAACAAAGAAAATCTATGCATCAGTGAATGGACCTATTGGAATTGCTAGTGATGAGTTGCCCAATAAACCTTTACAATTTTCACCTAAAGAAATGAGATAATAGCAATAAAATAATATTCAATTGTCGATAATCGAGTTGTTTATTCGTTATATTTAATAAAAATACATGAGAACTTGGAGAACCATCATGAAAACGTTGATTTATATTGTGTTTACAATCTTTCTTATCTCTGGTATTGCTACCGCTCAAGAAAGGTTGACTGAACACACTTATCACTTGCCAGAAGAAGACCCTCTGGGCAAAGGCCAATTGAATGATGTGTCGTGGTTGGTTGGTTCATGGCAAGGCAGTGCCTTTGGCAGTCAATTTGAAGAAGTCTGGAACCCTGCATCAGCTGGCACAATGGTGGGTATGTGGAAATTATTCGATGAACAAAAAGGCGTTAATTTTTATGAATTAATGTTGCTGAAACAAGAGGGTGAAGGTTTGCTATTGTTGGTCAAACATTTTGGTGCGGATTTCACTGCTTGGGAAGAAAAAAATGATTTTGTAAAATTTCGTTTGGTGAAAGTTGAAGAACATGCCGTACACTTTTCTGGTTTAAGTTTTTACCAAAATGGCCCTGATAAAATCGATGGATACATCGTTATGAAGCACAAAGATGGTAGCAAAACAGAACATAAATTAAGCTATCAGCGCGTGAAGTAACAATTCGATAAGGATAAATAGTTGTATGGTCATTGGGGCTCTTTCAAAATGTTGAGTATTGGATACTGAGGTGATGAATAATTATTGTCAAGGAAAGTCAATAGACATCAGCTTTAGCAACAAACAACAAGTTTTTATAATCGCGGCTGGATTATACCAGGGTTATGAAGAAAATAAAGATGAAGCAATGCCTGCAAGTAAAGCCGTCGATGCCATTGCCGAAGCCTTTGATCTGAATTTAAACGCAGCATTATGTGCAATCTTGCTATTTGAAAAGTATCAGTTCACTGTAAAAAGGAATGCCCATACGATTTGATGTAAGTGGTTTATACATTATTCTGACCAAGCTTCTTTGATTTTAGAATGAATGTGAGTATGGTGCATTATTTTCCCGAAAGCCTCTTGATTAGGACCTAATGCAAAAATCAGTACTGGAGTGGACGTATGAGTCCCTGTTGCCCAGACGACATTTTGTTGTAGTGCGACTTCTATGGCCAAAAGATTGCTTCGGTTGTCTTTTTGATAAACAAAAAAAGCATCGTTAGCATTCATTTTCGGAACCATATCATCACTTAATTCTTTATGATTTTGAGTTAAAAATGGGTTGTATTCTTTCATTAATATTCGTCCAGCTTGAGCATCCGATATTTTAAAAGAGGTGTTTTCATTGATTTTGGTCGCAAGTTTAGAAGCCAAGGAGTGGTCATAACTGCGATCACCATTTTTATAGTCGTTAATAATTTGAGCATCAAACTCAATGAATATATCTCTGTAAGTTAATTTTTGTTGGTATAACTTGTCTAAAATTTTTGTGTTTCCAAAATTGAAGTGGGGTTTGAATTCTGCTTTCTCATCAAAAACATCGCCTTTCAATGGTTGTGATGAAGGCAAGTCGTTTGCTGAATAACTGAAGCCAAAACCGCCAGTTTCGTGATCAGCAGTCACAATAAGTAATGTGTCATCGCGTTGACTAACCCAATCCAAAAGATAATTTAGTGTTTCATTTATTTTCAACATTTCATGTAACAACATACCAGTGTCATTGCCATGCGATGCCCAATCAATTTGCCCTGATTCAATCATCAAGAAAAATCCAGCATCATTTTTTGAGAGCGTTTGAATGGCTTTTTCTGACATTTCTTTGAGTGTTGGTTGCTTATCATTCTTTCCATTGAGTACTTTAATGGCATCGGCCATTGGGTAATTGGCAAATAATCCCAATAACTTATCATCAGCTTGTTCCATTTCTGTTTTTGTAAAAGCCAGTTTGTATCCTTTTTGTTGTGCCAATTTCAATAAATTTTTGTCATCATTCCTATTTGATGAAAAATCAAATGCACCATTGACCATGTTTTTTACTTCTTGGTAATTTTCGGAGTCAGGATTGTTGGCGTCATTTGGAACGAAATAACGCAAACCACCGGAAAGCATCACATCAACATTTGAATTAATCAGATCTAAAGCGATGTCATTTTCCATGGTACGATGAGCTTGGTGTGCTGCAAAAGAAGCGGGTGTTGCGTGTGTGAGCTTGGTGTCAGAAATTAACCCTGTTGATTTGTTCAAATCTTGAGCTACTTCTACGATGGATTTTGCAGTAAATCCCATTTCATCAGCGCCAATCATCTCAGATCCAGCGGCTTTACCAGAAGCGATTTGAGTTGCTGATGCTGCAGAATCTGTAACCAAGGTATTGGCAGCATAAGTCATTGAAACACCCAATTGACCGTTACCATTCAATAGTCTATCAAATGCAGTAACTCTTGAGTCGATCACAGGATTTGTGGCTTGACGAGCGTAACTGAGTAACAACCCAATTTGTTGGGGCCCCATACCATCACCAATAAGTAATATTACATTTTTAGCCTTTTTTGTCTTATGTTGGTGAGTGGTTGTTGATACAGTGTTTTTAACGGGTTGATAAACTTTTTTTTCTGAGATTCGCGATTTGTGAGTACAAGCAGATAAAATAAAAATGAACAATAAAGCCGAATTTAAGTGGAATTTGAGTTTCATAAGTCTATCCTTTAATTTTTAATAGAGAATACTTCTAATAGAGACCTTGCTCGATTCGTGAATGAAGATAAAAAGTTTAAAAAAGTGCCTCTCATCGTTGAAAAACTTGCTAATAACTGGTTATTAGACTGCGTTTTCCGCCTTGATTGACACATTTTAACTCTTTTTCTCAGTCACCCAGAATCAAGCAAGGGTCTCTAATATGATTATAACTCCAAAAAAGAATAATACTTTAAGTTTACAAAAAATAAGTCAGAGCGCAAATTATGAGACACTCAATTAATGGCTAGATTGTTGGATTATCACTACTGTAATGATGGAAAACTGTAATAAAATTTATTTGTTTAAATGCGTTTTTGTTTAGTGAATGTACTTGCGCCATGGTTATTTGGAGCTGCCTGTGTTTCTATGAAGGGTTTGGTATTTTTTTGGGCTAACGCCATAGTTTTCACGGAAGCATCGGCAAAAATAGGGCACAGAGTTAAAGCCACATTCTTCACTGATAATACTCACCTGATAGCCGTTTTTTAAACCGATGGCTGCTTTTTCCAGCCTGTAGTCTCGTAACATTTTAAGCGGACTTTCATCGATCAATGCCTTTACTTTTCTATGCAGTAAGCGCTCACTGATTGCCATTTTTGATGCCAAGTCAGCCTTTTGAAAATGGCTGTTGGCATAATTTTTACTGATCACATCTTTGAGTTTGTCGATAAACTTTAAATCTTGTTGAGGTAAGTTCAGGGCACTCAGTGAACCATTGGTTTTGATCAGTTTATTGGTTTGTTGTTGTAATATTTTACGTATGATTAAAATGCTGTCCAACTGTGCATTCAGCTCTAAGGCATCAAATGGCTTGGCGATATAAATGTCTATGTTTTCACGCCAACCTTTGATGCGACTTTCTTTGGTATTCAAAGCAGTCAGTAAAACAATGGGAATATGCGATGTTCTGCTGTCGTTACGCAGAATTCTGGTAACCTTATAACCATCTAATCCTGGCATCATGACGTCACATATGATGATGTCTGGCAGTTCCTCTAAGGCCAAGGCTATGCCTTCTTTACCTCTGCTGGCAAATAAACAATCAAAGCGTTCAGCAAGCACATTGCCAATATGGGTTTGCATGTCTTTGTTGTCTTCAATGATAAGAATGGAAATGTTATTTCCAGAAAATGTTTGTGACGGATGTGTTTTTTTATTTTCCGGAATGATTTCACTCGCTGTGTTTTGTACAAGCTGTTTAAGCATTTGGTCTGAGCGGTTGATATTGGGCCTGATTTCCGTCATTGGAAAGGTGACCGTAAAAGTTGAGCCAGCCCCCCATTCACTCTCGACTGATACCGAACCGTCATTGGCCTGGGTGATTTCTTTGACTACAGACAAACCAATGCCTGTGCCGTGGGTATTTTTATGCGCATCCAGTCTAACAAAGCGATTGAAAATTTTATCTATATCATCCATTTTTATGCCGCTGCCTGTATCAATGACACTCACCGATACATGATTTCCTTTTAATCCAGAAATGATTTTTATTTCACCACCCAATGGAGTGAATTTGAAAGCATTGGACAATAAATTGCCCACCACCACCTCTAAACATTCAGCAGTGGCGCAGATATTGGCATGCACATTGTTATCCATGAGTAAACGAATGTCTTTACTGTCTGCAATGGGTTTAAAAGCTTCATATAGCATGGTTAATGTGGGGTGAATGGCTTGAGATTCTTTATGGGAATCTTTTTGTAATTCAGCTTCAGATAATTTTAAAATCTGACTGACCAATAACATCAGTCTTTGTGAATTGCGTTGAACCATCTTAATCATATCAGTATGTCTGGCCCAATCAATTTCTTGAGCCAATTGTTCCAGCGGTCCAGTGATTAAGGTCAGTGGTGTTTTAAATTCGTGGGTGATGTTGGCAAATATTTCATTCTTTTGTTGCAGTAAGGTTTCTACTTTTTGCTTTTGAGTGTTGACTTCATTGGTCCTTGCAACAATGGTGGCTTCTAATTCTTTGGCTTTTTTGCGGGCAGATATCGCTTTATAGTGCACATAGCCCCATATCGAAAATAAAACCACCACAAAATAGAATACATAAGCCCACAGAGATAACCATGGTGCGGGTAAGATGGTCAGCGATAACTGTTTAATGTCTGTTGACCAGACGCCATATTTATTGGCGGATTTTAGTTGAAAATCATATTCTCCTGCGTTTAAGTTGGTATAAATGGCATGTCGATTTTTTGCCGATGTAACTTCCCAATCATCGTTAAAGCCCAACAGACGGTAGGCAAATTTATTCTGGTTTGGATCAGAATAGTCAGAGGTGGAAAACTCGATATCAATCTTGCTGTCCTTGTGATTTAAAACCAAATGGCTCATATCATTAATGTTCTTATCTATTAAATAGTCAGCATTGGTCTTATTGCCAACTGTCAATTGACGTCCATTTAAACGAATAGCAGAAAACATTGAATTGGGTGGGGCGTCTTTTTTAGGTATGTGATCAGGAAAAAATGCATTGAATCCATTTTTTCCACCAAAGTATATTTTTCCTGCTGGTGATTGATGACTTGAACTGATCACAAACTCGTTGTCCTGCAAGCCATCATAAACATCATAATGGGTGACTTTTTGAGACAGTAAGTCATATCTAAACATCCCCATATTTGAAGAAATCCACAATTCACCATTGTGTCTGACAATATCGTGAATTTGGATGTCTTGATCAATTATTGCCTTGGTTCTGTTTTCAACTTTTCCATCCTTATTTAAATACAATAAGTATTTTGAACCTGTGCCTAGCCATAAGCCACCATTCTCATCAGCTAAGAGGGTTGAAATTAAACTGTCTTTATGTATTGCTGAATCATCCATCAATTGTTTCAATTTCATATCTTCAGTCAAAACAAACAAACCGCTGTGTGTGGCAAAAATGTATTGCCCTGATTGATTGACTGAATAATTATTAAAACGAAGGCTTGAATGTTCTGGATTAACCGATTCAATTTTACTTATGGTGTCTTGATCAATGTCATAAGCATATAAACCATTGACACTGCCCAGTAACAACTGATTGTTTTCATATTCAATCAAAAGTATGATGGATGAATCAATGGCATCAGTATTGGTGGTTTTAAATTGACCATTTATGGGGTCAAATTGATATAAGGTTTTAGATGCACCCACCCAAAATCGATCACTGGAGTCTATATAAACAGAACGCACTGAATTGGTAAATTCCTGAGTGATTTGATACAAATCACATGTCTCAGTGCTATGGTTTAATTTCACTAAGCCCTTTTCTGTCGCCACCCATAAAAGATGGCTTTGTTCAAACAGATCATAAATAACCAAGCTTTTGGCACAATACATCAAATCATGATCGTAGTTGGTCAAGCCAAAATCCATTGAACTCAAATTGAAATGGTTGATGCCACCCCGAAATGTGCCTATCCACAATACATCATTATCATCTACATGTAATGATACCATATTGGTATCAGCCAGTTGTCCGACATTGTGCCTTTCGTCATATTGATAATGTTGAATGGTTTTTGAGTCATATGAATATTGATAAAGGCCATCATAGAGCGATCCTATCCACAAGTTTTTCTGATTGGCTACAAGACTGTGTATTTTTGTATTTTTAAATCTCTCATCAAACAGTTCAAAGCAGTGACATTGACTGTTGAACTGAAATAAACCCCGATCTTTGCCAAGCCAAATTTTTTTATCATGGTCAATATAAACAATGCGGTTTTTATTAGGTTTTTCGGAGCGAATTACTACTTCTTTTTTTGTTTGATCATTGTATTGATAAACAGCATCTTTGGTTGCAACCCATAAGTTTTGCTTGTCAGCAAGAGCAATTGAGACAACGATCTCATGATTGAAATCATCCACCGCACTTACGGTTTTTGTATCGTTGTCTATCTTAAATAAACCATCTTTGGTTCCAACCCAAATATCACCTAATGGCTGTTGAGTGATGCTGGTGATACTCATTTTTTTAGTTGAAGGCGATGAATTGAGTGGAAAGTGCTTGATTATTCCCTGCTGCCTGAAAAACAAACCTTTATTTTTGGTGCCAATCCATAAAGTGTCATCTGACGCAACCAATAAGCTGGTCACGTCAGACAATTCGGTTGCTTCATCGAGTTGGATGGATTCAAGGTTGTAACCATCAAATCTTGATAAACCCGATTGGGTTGCAAACCACATAAACCCATGGTGATCTTGTGCAATGTCTTTGACGACATTACTGGGAAGACCATCTGCCGTTGATATATTCCCTAACCTGGAAAGTGATTGAGAATAAAGGGGTGTAAATACAATCAGCAGTACAATTATTCTGATTAACAATGAATGCCACCTCTCAGAGGTTTGTTCATAAAATAATGGTGTGTCTGAATCAGTATATTTCACCGCCAACAATAAATTCTTCCAGTAAACAATCATCTGGATTCCATCCATCAGGATGCGTATGACCAGCATGTAAGTTAGAGCAGGATTGATTGGGTGCAACTTGTGCATATTGATCGTGATTATGTAGACAGGATTTAAGCGATCCCATAGATGAGTTAGCCTGATTGGTTACTCCTGATGCAACGAGCATGATAATGACTAATACTGTTTTTAATGATGTTTTCATTTCTTTCCCCACTGTTAAAAAATTATGATAAAAATGATAATACATGAAACTCTTTTTCTCTTTAATGCATATATCAGTCTTCATTATAGGTAAAGCGTGGTTTGTTTAGTTTGGTCAATACCAAAATTTACAATTTTAGGCTTAAAATTAACGGTTTTTGGTTAAATCGTATCTTTTTAAGGCTTGATATTGATAACTGTTTTCAGCTCTTAACCATAGAATAGAGGGCATTGATAAAACTATCAATACTTTTTAATTCAATTGGAGTAATCTATGAAAAACAAATTGGCTTTATTTTTAATATTAAATTTTGGATTTGTCCTGGCAGCTCATGCGGAGCTCAGTTGCGAGCCACTTGGCGGCGGTAATTGGTTTTGTGAAGTGACTAACACGCCCAATGCGCAATCATACTCATGGTCAACAGGCAGCACTACGCCGTTTTCCTTTGTGTCTTGCGGTTTAACCCTCAATACAATAAGCGTCAGTTTAACGGTAACAAATACTGATAGCAGCACCAGTACATTTTCAAGAAACTTTCATTGCCAACATTTCCTTTTTTAATCATTCAGATATAAAATCAAACCAAAAGGGTGTTCATCCCTTTTGGTTTGATTTTGTCATAACATAACAGTTCACCAGTCTGATACTTGGGAATATATTGAGCAATCTGAGCAATACAGTATCGCTTTCTATTGTATTTTGGGTGATTTTTAATTTAAATAAAAAAATGAAACATAAGCTCGACTACGCCAGAAATAACAAAGATAAAATCGCTTTGTCTTTTTCAAGTTCGTTCATGAATGATTCGAAGTGGGTGAAACTTCTGTGCGAATTGTCTGAAAATGAAGTGTTGATTGATCATTCAAATGTAAAACTTATTTGGGATGATGAAATCAGAGACATATACATTGATGATGACATTGCCTATCAATTTGATTTTTACGACCATTCAATGGAATCAATGATTAGTGGCTATCCAAAGGGTTGGTATGATTACAAAGAAATTGAATGGCTTGAAATGAAGTCTGATGCAAAAAATATGAGAAAGATACTGCATTTATTAAATTCAATTGGTCAGTTTGAAATTGAATTCACGAATAATAAATTACGTTTATATGGTTATAAATAACCCTGTAACTAAAACAATATACCAATGTTTGACATAAAGACTCAAAATCATTAGGTCATTGTCATTCGAAAAAAGCCTCCGTTATATTCGCCCCATTACTTTTTATGTATTGAGAATGTATAACCGTCAATGTTTGATGCCTCTTTATTTTCATGATCCATACAAACATAATGTCCTTTGGTTGGGTAAAGTTTGCGTTTTGTACCAGTATGACTGGTTAAAGTATAGTCGCCATTATCAGCTATTGTGTATTTGCCAAAATCATTCATGGAAATGATTCCAGTTTCATTTTTTTCACGTTGCCAATTGAATTTAATGATGAAATGTTCATTCTTGTGTATTGAGAGAGCTATATTTTTATGATTTTTTTTTGAATGAAAAACAAAAATTCTGGTGAATTTTGAATATTGCCAATATTCTTTTATCATGTTCGGAAGTAAAAATAAAAACCACAGCGTTCCAATATCAAGTACCCACGGAACAATAAGAAACCAAACTGGATGCCCAGATTGAATAGACCAACTGTTCAGTAAAACAGGGCCAATTATGGGAACAAATGCTGGTGAACAGTGAATGCCTAAAATTTTTTGGTTGATGGTGGCAATTATCAAAGAAATCCAACTGATGATTGGGAAAACACATCCAACGATTAATAGCGGGCTTAAATTCATATCTTATTAACTTTTGATCAAATTATTTACTGGTTTTTTGGCAAGAGTTAATGGCCATAATCACCCCAATACCCCCTGATGAATGGTTCAAAATACCCATTATCTTTTATAGTGATGCCAAACCCTGAAAAAATATACGTCATGTCTTTTTACCCGATGGAATTATCAATAAAACGGCTAATGTCACCCTTTTTATACCCATACAGGCACCTTAGCACACTTTAAGTTCATTAAATCAAAAAAGCATAACGCATTCAATGGGCAAAAAATACAAGTTTCTGATACCATTGATTACAAAATCCATTGCAATAAATAAAGCAGATACACATGTCTGCGACTAACAGAATCAAGCCCATTATTTGAACTAAAACACACATTATAGAGCAAGGGCCCAATAAAAGCCCATTGACTTTTTGAGTCAATCCGTTATCATATTAACTTAAGATGGAAACGCAATTTTAATATAAACAAATTAGTGGCTAACATCAAACACAATGGATAAAAAAGAACTCACTGAAACTGACATCATTACAAAATACATACTGCCAGCAGTAACAAAAGCTGGGTGGGATATCATGTCACAAATAAGACAAGAAGTTTATTTGAGAGATGGTAAAGTGGTAGTGCGTGGTCAAGTGGGCGCGCGTAAGAAAGTCAAGGCCGCTGACATTGTGCTGTATAGCAAATACAGTCAACCCATCGCAGTGATTGAGGCCAAATCCAACAAGCATGGAATCGGCAATGGTATGCAACAGGCCATGGATTATGCCCGATTGCTCAATGTGCCATTTATATTCTCCTCCAATGGCGATGGTTTTATTTTTAGAAACAACATCGCCAAAAAAGATCAGTTGCTAGAGCGAGAAATCTCCTTGGATGAATTTCCATCCCCTGAATCATTAATAAGCAGTTTAAATCAACACAAAGGTTTAACCGAAGAACAGGTCAAAATAACCACACAAGACTATTATTCAGATGGCACGGATAAATCGCCCCGCTATTACCAAATTCAGGCCATCAGCAAAACCATAGAAGCCATAGTTAAAGGCCAAAACAGAATTTTATTAGTCATGGCCACTGGCACCGGAAAGACTTACACTGCTTTCCAAATCATTTGGCGATTGTGGAAAGCCAAGCACAAAAAGCGCATATTGTTCCTGGCTGATCGCAATGCTTTGGTCGATCAAACTTACCTGGATGATTTTCAGCCCTTTGGAACAGCCATGACCAAAGTCAAAAATCGCAAAATTGATCCGGCTTTTGAAATTCATTTGGCTTTGTATCAAGCCATCACAGGCCCTGAAGCACACCAAAAAGCCTACAAACAAGTCAGCCCCGACTTTTTTGATCTGATCATTATTGATGAATGCCACCGTGGCAGTGCAGACGAAGACAGCGCCTGGCGTGAAATACTCGAATACTACAGCCCAGCAACACAAATCGGACTAACGGCCACACCCAAAGAAACCGAAGAAGTCTCAAACATCGACTATTTCAATGAGCCGATCTACACCTACTCATTAAAAGAAGGCATCCAAGACGGATTTTTAGCGCCATATAAAGTGA
>CAYGTC010000087.1:0-16869 GCA_964352735.1 uncultured Alcanivoracaceae bacterium
TACCAGTGACATTCGCCTCATTTTTTACTCGTCACGGTAGTTATGCTGAGGTCTCATTATATAAAAAATTGATTTTTATGAATACTATCCACAATGTCTCATGAAGCATTGTCAGCTCAGTATCAAACTCTTAATATTTACCATAAAGAGTTTAAGTTGTAAGACTGACATTTCTATGAAAAATCATTAAAAAGGCTATGTTCTACTAGAAAAAAGTATAAAGATGGAAAAAAATAAAGCGTATAAAAGATTAAAAAAATTAAATAATAATTATTCTAAATTGGTCCATTGTTCTCATCAGTATATAGACGAATTTTGTAGTTATATCAATACCATGGAATTAAGTTCATTTAAGGTTGAATACAATAAAAGTTTAAGAGTTGATTTCAGTATGATGGGAACAGATTTCTATTGTGAATTTGAATTCATCATTCCTGATTTGGAGTTTTGTAATATCAATCATCACATCAGTTCGAATGATGCATTCTTATTCAATATCAAAATGGATGGTCAGGGCAATATTTATACTGTTGATATCGAAAAAATAACACTGAATAATGTTGAATCTTGCTTCAGTAGAATTCTGGATAAGGTTTACAGTAATTTTTGTCAGCATGTCTTAGAGCAAAGTAACTAGCTCGAATATTTCATCATAAAACCATTCAGGTACAAAGTATACTTTTACAAAAATAGACTAACTCGTTGTTTTTCATAGATAAAATCAAATTTTTTACCGTTTTGATGAAATATTCGGGCTAGGGTCAATTGGGCCAGAATCGTGAGTTGATGGGGTTATGAATGATTGCATATTTTTATTAAAGTCACTTGATAAGCAATGAATAACTTCATTGCTTATCAAGTGATCCATGGATTAATTCCCAGAGGCAGTTTAACAATGCGAAGTATTATTGACCTATATCGATGGCAGCCACATGCCTATCATTGCAGCAAAGACGCCGATGATGAAAATACAACTGATCAGAATAACCATAAACGCTGTCATCAGTTTTACATGTGGGAAAAGACTGCGCTGAGATTGTAAGTAGATTTCAAGAATGAATAAGGGCAAAATATAAACTATAAAATTCAATGTATTTAAAAAAGGCCCTGAAAAACTAACACGATCAAACCCTACTGGCTTACCATGTATACTCAACCATGCCATCAAACCGATTCGAAACATCCATACGCCACTGACGGCAAGGAATAAACGCAGTGCCCATATCCTATGTTTGGTAAAATTTTTCTGGCGTGCGTATTTAAAAGCCATAATTGCGCAAGTTATAATAATGAAGCCATTGATCATAATGGTTATGTGACCAAATAATCCGCCGATGATTTTCTCATATCGGGTGATAACCATAAACATGCCGCTAAAACTCATGATCGTGGCTACAGAAATATACAGTCTGCCATTGTATCTGTGTAGCGATGGCCATTTACGTCGTATAAGAGGTAAAAGCTGCATTAATCCACCCACGGTAATAATGGCTGCAAATAATACATGGGCAATAACAGCAACATTACCCATAAAATCGCCTTCAATGTATCCCGCGGGCATGACTTGGTTGAAGCGTTCAAGATCTTTATTTACAGTGGCTTTATAGTAAAACATGACAATGTAAAATGAAAAGATGGCTTGGCCAATTAATACCGCTGAAAACCACAATTGTGATGATCCATTAAGCGCTTTTTGTGCTAATGTATCAGATTTCCACCAAGGGGCTAAAGTTAATTGTTTAGTCATTTAATATCCTCAATAATTAGTTGGGTTGTTTTTTTCTGTTTTGACTGTTTTACAAATCCTCAAGAATACCTTGACTAATGGCACGGCTGGTCATCGAAAAGCTATGTTATAATACATCTTTGCTACACTTGCTGATAGAACAGATAAGCCCATTATCTTTATTCAACAAATTTAATCATGCTGATTTGGAAATCAGCCAATATTAGATGCAGAAAATTACGTTAATCAAATGAGTCATGTGAATAGACAAATTATTACAGATCAACAGCATTCATTTATGATGCCGTCCATGTTTAATTTATTGGCCCGTATCAAGAATTCAAACCCATTAAAATTGATATGGTGGTGCTTGGCCTTGTCCATTTTAAGTTCAACCATCGCTCGATATACGGCAGATTCTTCAGGTTTTATCCATTATGTTATGGTGGTTATTGGATCGGGTGGCTGCGCATGGTTTTGGTTGCTCAGTCGAACCTTGTTCCATAAAAACCATGTCTTAATATCTAAGAAGACCCTTGTGGTGCCAATGATAATAGTGATTGAAGGCATCGAAGCATTGTGGTCTCCAGTGGGTGTTAATGAAGTCACCAATGAACTCTTCAGGGTGTTCAACAATGTCGCAACCATAGTCTGTATCACTGCCATTGTTTTTGTATGGCATGAAACGTTGAACGGCTTCAATAAGATTCGTTCAATCAATGAGCGTCGATTCAGAATGGTTTTCCTTGGTGTCTTTAGTCTTCCTGTCTTTATTGCCGTTTTATGGGTCATGGGTGCTGAGGCAGGAACATTTGCTGGAGACAGGTATGATGCGTTACTGACTTTTTGTGCAATCATCAGTCTGGTTGGGAGCCGTTTGGCTATTGAATATCGCTTAAAAATGTCAACAGATAAATCGTCACACTTCAAAAACACTTTGGATATAAAAAATGACGAACAAACTACAAAATTACTGGCTCATAATATCCTTGAAGCCATCCGAGATGATTCTTTTTTAACGCAACCCAATGCGAAAGTAGCAACATTAGCTGATTATATCGGAGTGCAGGAATACAAAGTCACACGTTGTATTACCGGTCATTTGCACTACCGAAATTTTAATCATTTGTTGAATAACCATCGCATCGATCGTGCTATACAGATATTCAAGGACGCCAATTCTCAACATCTTAATATAGCAACCATCGCCTATGATTGTGGCTTTAATTCGCTGGGGCCATTTAATCGGGCTTTTAAACAACACACAGGCATGACACCACGAGTATTTCGACAGCAGTTATATCCTAATCCGTAAGGCATGATTCCATTAAATACTGAATTGATGAGCTAACTGGATTTTTAAATACCCTGTGGTTTTATTGGGTAAATTATTAATTTAATGATAGAGGCAGTGAAAAGAAATAGAAATGATAATTATTGATGGGTCTAAAGGTGAAGGAGGCGGGCAAATGTTACGCAGTGCTTTATCCTTATCTATGTGTACGGGGAAAAATGTACGCATAGAAAATATTCGTGCAGGCAGAAGAAAGCCTGGCCTGTTACGTCAACATTTAACCTGTGTTCGTGCCAGCCAGGCCATTTGTAATGCGCAAGTAACAGGTGATGAACTGGGATCTTTGAGCGTTGAATTTAGCCCTTCTGCAATTAAAGCTGGTGACTATGACTTTGCTATAGGCAGCGCGGGAAGCACCAGTTTGGTTTTCCAAACGATTTTGCCAGCTTTACTCATGGCAAATGGTGAATCGACAGTTACGCTTTCTGGTGGCACACACAATGGTATGGCTCCAAGTTTTGATTTTATTCAAGCGTGTTTTTTAAAGACTTTGGCTGGTATTAATATCAAAGTTGATGTTGCATTGAAAGCCTATGGTTTTTTCCCTAAAGGGGGAGGGCAATGGCAGGCTAAGATTTATCCATTAAGCGATGTGAAAACACTTAATCTGACAGAAAGGGGAAACATTACAGTAAATCAGGCGATTGTGACTCAATCAGGTATTACCAAAAAAGTGGCAGAACGAGAATTATTACAGGTCAAGAAAAAGCTGGCTTGGCTTGATGATGATTTATCTATTAATCAAGTTGAGTCTGTTGGTTCTGGCAATATTATTTCATTGCGGGTCTTTAGTAATGAAACAGTTGAGCTAGTAGAAGTGGTTGGTGAACGCAGACTTTCAGCAGAAAAGGTTGCGAATCGTGCAATTGCGCATATGAAGGAATATTTGGACTCACCTGCTGCTGTGGGGGAATACTTGTGTGACCAATTGTTGCTTCCATTGGTTCTTGCTAAAGGAGGAGTTTTTACCACACTAAAGCTGAGCTCTCATACATTGACGAATATTGATGTTATTGGACAATTCATCAATTGCAATATCGGTATTACAGCCATTGAAAGTAACTGTTTCAAAGTGACAATTGACAAATAGAGTCTGAGATTTTGATTTAAAAGATCTCTAGTCAAGGCTGGTTTTAGAATGGTGTATCAAATCAAGTGAGTTTATATATGACCTTATTGATGGTAAAAAAAAGGGTTTCACAATGTGAAACCCTTAAATACATTATCTATAATGTAAAGTCTTAACGAGCAGCGTTAGCATTCATGGTTGAATTACGACCGCTGTCTCTGGTTTGAGCAGGATCTCTCATGCTACTGGTATGACACTGACCAGTTCTATGTCCTCGATTGATACCACCACTTAATTGACCTCTAGATCTCTCGATGACACCATCATCAGGGTCACTGAGGAATAAATCAGTAGCTAAGCTACACCAGTCTGGTCTCCACCATTTGTCAGTGAATGAAGTGGTGTAGTAGTTGACTTTATTACGTGATGAAGTCGGAATACCTGATAACCATGATGCAGCACCTGAGGTGGTAAGATTGGTGTTACGACCACAACCGGCACCAAAAATGTTACCTAAGGCGGCTAAATTACCAGCAAGAGGTGTACCTTGATAAGGTGTACCAACTGATTGAATTTTTCTACCGCCAGAAGACCTATCTAAACCACTCCAATAATAAGTAAGGAGGTGTAAGCTGGCAGCTCCACCTTGAGAGTGAGCGACAATACCAAATGAGCTATATTGTGCACCGAAGTCTCTGATTCTTCGTGCAAATTGATCATGTGATCTGTTTTGATTTAAATCAAGGAAAATAGATCTGCTGCTGAATTGATTCGCTACAGGTCCCCAGACATTGCCTGAACAATACCCATGAACCAATAATAATCTACGACCGGCCTTGTTGGCATTTGAATCTAACTCAGGAGGACGAACACCCATCATCATTTCTTCGTTAATGAGACCATTGAATGCTTTATTGGCTGCTTTGGGTAGGTCATCAACATTAAGGTTGACTGATTTTTCTGAAACCAATGGGATGAAGTGATCGCTGTCTTCAATCCTGAGGTTTCTCAGTTCAAAATTACTGCCTACTTTAGCCATGGCAATCCATCGAGCATCTAATTCAATGTTGAGCTGATTGTTCTGAATTTCGGTTATGGTACTGATCCACGAAACTGGTTGCATCAGACCGGCTTTATCGTTACTCTCTCCCCAAACTTCAGCAATAATCCTATAGTTTTTACCGCTAGATTTGGCATGGTCTTGAACATTCATGTTGATATTCAAACGGTTATCACTGATCACTGCACTTTGAACACTTTTATCAGTCATGGTCAATGTTTGTTCAATCACTGGTACGTAGTGTTCAGTGGTTCTAAAGAATGGCGTATTATCTGGATTGATACCATTAGCGTGAATTTGCACATGGTAATCACCAGCTGTAGGAGCTATAAAATCACCGCCAAACAAACCATCATTAGCTTTATTATCTCCATGTAAACCGTCATCATACATATTAAAGGTTTCTTGTTTACCACTGGGGTAACTGACGAGCATATATGATGATTGAATCGGATTGTAATCTTTCAATACTTCAATGGTGTCTTCATTGGTGGTGCTTTGAGCAACAAAATGCAATCGATGACCGACAATCTGATCAGCATTGGTTTTGTAACTGTTTAATAGATATTTGCTACTGTTAGAAACCATGATGAAACCTTCAACTTGATCTGGCTCACCTAATGTTTTAATTCTGATTTGCCATTGACCAGTGTCCATATCCTTAAAGCCATATTGTTCGCCTGAATATTGCTGATTATCCATACCATAGTCTGTTGATTTTTGATCAACTGCCAAATCCTGTACACTTTTGACTTGTTTTGTCACAGGGTTGACTAAATCAATTTGCCAATTTTTTGCGCCGTTCGCGAAAACAATAAAATTGAAATCAATGCTATCAACAGGTAATGGTGAATTCCAGAACCAGTTACCAGCTTTTGTTTGTTGAAGTTTAACAGGAATCAATGCAGTTTTAGATAGCAAAGCTGATTTTTCAGCGGCTGCAGGTTGCATGAATTCAATTTCTGATGGCGGGCCGGCCAATTGTTTGTTTTGCATGAATTTTGCTGCGGCCATGGATGGACAAGCCATCATTAATGGTAAAGTTAATGACATGAGCGTATTTTTTCGGATCATATATTTTCCCCTTAAATTTTTGAATGAATTTTCTCTTTTTGGTGTTTTGTTATTTATTCTTGTTATCAAAACGCTAATTAAAATACCACAAGATTTATAATATTTCAAACGATTGTATGGATTAAGAGTGAATCTGTGACTCAGTTCGCTTAAATTCATTGATTGAGAGTCATATTAAGCAATTGAATCACAGCTATCAGGTTTAATAAGATTAAAGAAATTGTTTTACTAAAAGTTGATGTGCTACTAAGAATTGAAAACAAATTCAGTCAATACATCTACCCTGAATACAATCAATAATGTGGCTGGGTTAATAATCAGTAAAACAGCCATTCAATGAGGGGAAACCGTGATCCCCGGTTGGTACCGGGGATGGTGTTTTTTTTATTGCTTCCTAATGCCAATCAAAGGAGTCATGACCATAATGAAAAATAGCGTGTTAAATACAGCATTGGATGTGACGCCTGAGGCGATTGACCCGACACTATCGATCAGATACCATGCAATAATTGCCAACTTTGATATCTGGATGACTTTTGTATCGTTTGCCTTAATTGCAGGTGCTACGATACCGAATAAAAAAATGGCAAAGGCAGCGACCAACCCTGCGCCTATAGAAGACAGCCATTTAACATTTCTACTTAATTCGGCAGATAAATTATCGAGTGGCCAATCGATTACATCGATAAGGAACCGAGCTGGTAAATTAATTGATGTATAGGGAGCCAGCGCCCAAACTAGACAAAATAACATAAATCCAATGGCAACACATTGCATCAATTGTGCTCTGAATGCTAATGACATAATAAACCTCTAATTGATTAATAAAGCTCCATTGTATTGAAATCACATCTCAAAACAATTACCTTAGAGGTAATGGTTTTTATGGAAAGATGATATTATGATGGTCCTATGAAAAATTCTTTTGGGTACATATTAAATAAATGGCGTAAACAGCGCAGGTACAGTCAATTGCAATTGTCAGTGGATAGCAATATCTCGAGCAAGCACATCAGTTTTCTTGAAACCGGCAGATCAAAAGCCAGTCGACAAATGATCATAAAACTGGGTACTTTTTTGGGCGTATCAAAAAATGAAATAAACAAGGCCCTATTGGCTGCTGGCTTTGCGCCAGTATTCAGTCAATTTGATCAGCCTGAAATCGAATTGAAACCTGTGTTTGATGCCATGAATTTGATGCTCACCAATCACATGCCTTATCCTGCGATTGTTTTAGACAAAGATTGGGACATCATCAATGTCAATCAAAACGCCATGCACTTGATGACCGAAATGGGCTTTGCTCATCAAAGTAATTTGATACAAGCACTCATTGCCGATGATCCTGAACAGTCAAAAATTGTCAATTGGAGTTACACGGTTGCGCATTTGTTGATGCGATTAAGAAGTGAAATGGCCATGTTCGGTAGTTCGCAGAAGTTAGAACAACTGGAAAAAGAACTGTCTGAAAAAATTACCTTAAACGATGAATTGCAAGCGCTCGATAACCAACAACCCGTGTTGGCCTCGGAGATCAGACTTGGGGGTGAGGTGTATTCATTTTTCTCTATCATCGCCAACTTGGGCGCTGTTCAAGATGTCAATGTCAGTGAATATAAAGTCGAATTGATGTTTCCCAATGATGATAAAACCACGGCTTATTTTAAAGGCCAGAATTAAGCATGATAAATTACAAAAAAAGTATTCGTATCGATTGGTTTATAGGCTTTGATTGATGAGATTATTGATCGTGGTCAGGGATGATTATTTTTAAAGATATCAAAGGAGTAAGAATCATTGATTTTAATTCAAATGTAATAGGGCTTTTTTCATGTCAAAAAAAACAATAAATACTGTACCCAATGAGTCACAAACATTATTAGATGGTATCAAAGTACTGGATTTAAGTCGTATTCTTGCTGGCCCTTGGGCAAGTCAGGTCCTCGCTGATTTTGGTGCCATTGTTTGGAAAATTGAAAAACCCTTTATGGGTGATGACACACGTCATTGGGGGCCTCCTTATTTAATCCGTGAGTCAACTGAAGCATCGCTTTCTGCTTATTTTATGACGGCTAATCGTGGTAAGCATTCTGTTTGTATTGACATCACTCAAAAACAGGGGCAACAATTGATCACTGAATTGGCAAAAAAAGCCGATGTGTTGATTGAAAATTTCAAAGTAGGCGGTCTTAAAAAATACGGTTTGGACTATGACAGTTTGTCTCGTTTGAATCCAGAGTTGATTTATTGCTCCATCACGGGCTTTGGTCAAACTGGGCCAAAGGCGAGCGAGGCCGGTTATGACGCCATGATTCAGGCAACTGGCGGATTGATGAGTATCACCGGAGATCCAGAAGAAGCGGGTGGAAAGGCGCAAAAAGTTGGCGTTGCGGTCACGGATTTAATGACGGGGATGTACGCCACAACGGGCATTTTGGCAGCTTTAAATTACCGCAATATAACAGGAATGGGCCAACACATTGATGTATCTTTGCTGGATACACAAATTGCCATGTTGGCCAATCAAGGGATGAATTATCTGGTGAGCGGTAATGTTCCTAAACGACATGGCAATGGTCATCCCAATATTGTGCCTTATCAAACGTTTACCTGTAATGATGGTGAAATTTTCTTGGCCGTTGGCAACGATGAACAATTCGCAAAAGCCTGCCACATTTTGGGGCTGTCAGATTTAGTGCAGGACCACCGATTTAAATCTAATCCTCAACGAATAAAGAACAGAAATGCCCTAATTCCTCAACTGGCCAAAGCGTTTTTGACTGAGTGTTGTCAGTATTGGCTCAAATCATTGCACAAAGTTGGCGTTCCATGTGGACCAGTGAACAATGTTCAACAAGCTTTTGATGATCCTCAGGTCAAGCACCGAAATATGTTGTTTGATTTATTGGACGAAAGCCATCAAAAAGTGCCGCAAATCGCTAATCCATTAAAGTTTTCAATGTCAGACTTGTCTTATCAATTACCACCGCCGATTTTGGGTGCCTCAACAGAAGAGGTATTGACTAGGGAGTTGAATTTATCTAAAGCCACAATCATTGAATTAAAAACTAAAGGAGTGATTATATAAAAGTTAATCAATCAGAAGTGTTCATATATGACTTCATTGCTTGGATCGTGATTGGGGGGTGATTGGTTTTTTTCAAGCAATTTGTCAGATGAACCCTAAACTTCTAAACATCAGGTATGAATCGCACATATGTATACATGCTTTATTGTAGTCAATATTTGGGCCTGTTGTATAAATAGCAGTCGCTATTATTGTTAAAAATTGGTAAGGCATGAATTTCCATGCTTGAGTTTAGTGAAACTTTAATATCTATGAATTGATCATCTTGTTATCAAACGTATATAATGTGTCGTTTTTATTCCCTTGCTGTAAGCACATCTATCTTTTGTTTTTATTATATCAAAACTATTTATTTTGTGATTTAGTTCACAAAAATTAACATTTGTTGCGCTAAAAGTGTTAGCTATTTGATATTTTGTATTGTAAAGTGAGAGTTGTGGGGAGTATTGATACTTAAAAAACGCTTTGAAAAGCCAATTTTTCAAATTGAATTAAGCGATAATTGCATAATTCAGTTATCAGCGTTAGGTCTAATTTTTTATTTCTTATCATATACAATTTCAAACATACGTTTTATTAAAATTTGATAATGTTGTTTTGTGGTATCTTTCGTTGATTAAATCTACTTATACCCATTATGAATTTTGTTATGTAAAAAAACACATGTTTGAGTTATTTAAAATTTAGTTAAAATGGCATTAATATCATATTAAATTAGCCATTATTATTGGGGTGAAAAATTGATAGAAGTACCATTGTTCTTGCATGAACCAAAAAAAGCTGCGCATACAATAAAAAAGAGTCCTTATCTTGGCCAATTTATGTTTGCAATAATAGTTTTTATATTATTAAATTCTATCAATGTTTATTCGCAAGAACCAATATCACCGATTCCTTTAAACATCATAACTGATGTAAATAAGGTAGCCTTAGGTAAGAAATTATTTTTTGACAAAAGCTTATCAGTTGATGACACAATTTCTTGTGCCAGTTGTCATGACTTGGCCATGAAATATGGCACTGACCTCACTTCAGTTTCTATGGGTGTAAAAGGTCAGTTTGGTGAGAGAAATTCACCGACTGTATTCAATTCAACTTATAATTTTTTACAATTTTGGGATGGCAGTGCCAAAGATTTGGCTCATCAGGCAGCCTCGCCCGTGATAAACCCTGTTGAAATGGGTATGGAATCATGGTCTGATGCCATTGAAAAGCTTTCAAAAATTAATGACTATAATCATTTTTTTGAAGCAGCCTATGGCGATTCAAAGGTTACTGAACAAAGGGTCACAGATTCAATTGCTGAATTTGAAAAAACATTAACTACACCAAACTCATTATTTGATAAATATCTTCGAGGGAATAAAGAAGCTCTGAATTCTGAGCAAATCAGGGGTTATAAACTGTTTAAATCTTACGGTTGTGTTTCATGCCATCAAGGAGTAAACGTTGGGGGAAATATGTTTCAAAAATTTGGGGTTCTTAAAGACATTAACTTAAACAAAAATAATTTAAACAAAGACTTAGGAAGGTTTAATGTAACGGGTAATGAATGGGATAAAAGGGTTTTTAAAGTACCCAGCTTGAGGCTTGCGGTGAAAACACCACCTTATTTTCATGATGGTTCTGTTGCAACAATTGAAGAAGCTGTTGACATAATGATTGAATTTCAACTAGGTAGGGAAGTACCAATAAAGGATAGGCAATCGATAATAGCTTTTTTAGGAACATTAGTTGGTGATATACCAGAAGGAGTTAAATAAATGAAATCCAGATATATAATATCCATTTTTGTATTGTTAGCAGCAGTTGCTGGTTCTTGGTTGTTTTATTATAAGGGTACATTGCCTGATAATGATGCCATTAGTCAGGATATTACTGAAAGATTACTGACGATTGATGGTTATGATTCTAAGGTCAGTGAATATGCGCTAAGAAGCCGATTCAACTTAGATAGTAATTATGACAGGTTAGCTAGATCTAGTTCATTATTGGATAAGTCTATCGAGGAAATGAAAAACACTTATTTTCTTGAAATGGATGTGGTCAATAATGTATTGCATAAAAAGTTTCAAGAATATAAAAATGAAATTGAAATTAAGAAAGATTTAATTGAAAATTTTAAGTCCCATAATTCTGTTCTGCGTAACTCGGAAAAATATGCACCTATGGCAGGCCAAGAGTTAATGGCTATTGCTGAAAAAGAGAATTTGCTTGAGTCTGTAAAACTTTATAATGATGTTATTAAAGAGTTACTTCAGTACTCTTTATTAGATGAAATAACAAGTAAAGAGCGACTTAAACTATTAATGCCCAAATTAAATCAATCTGAAAAGAAAATGCCTGAATACTCTTTAACGGCATCGATTGAATTTATTAATCATGTTAACACTGTTATAGCTGAAAAAGACATGACTGATAATTATTTGAGCAAGGCATTAGCTTCAACCTCCGACACTAGTTTAGCCAGCTTATCTAAGGCATGGAAAAATTGGTTAAATGAATCAAATAAAACGATTGAAAACTTTAACAAATATGTATTTTGGTATATAGCCTTTTTACTTGTTAGTATTGCTTACATCATTTGGAACCTTGTGTCTTTATATAAATCATTGGATCAACAAGTCATAGAAAGAACAAATGAAGTAAGAGTTGCATTTGAAGAATTGAAAAACTCTGAAAAAGAGTTAAATAAATCACAAGAAATGGCCTCTTTGGGAAAAATGGCAGCTGGTGTTGCAGAAGAAATTAATACGCCATTAGATTATGTATCAAATAATGTAGATACAATTCGTTTAAATATGGGTGATTTAGATGAGATTTTGAAATGTATAGCACTGATTTCTGACGAATTTCAGAAGAAATCTGATGAAAGAAGAAATCTTCCAAAGATAATCAAAAATATGGTTTTAGCCTATAGAAGCTTAAGGAAAAGAGAAACCATTAGTGAAATAGAAGGGTTATTGAAAGGCTCATCTTATGGGTTAAATGAAATTTCAGAGCTGGTAAGTTCCTTGAAGGATTTTAGTAGGCTTGATAAGGCAAATATAAAAACAGCAAATATTCACACCAACCTTGATGAATCGATTAGCCTTTGTTCAAATCTATTGGTTCAGAGGGAAATCATAAGAAAATATTCAGAAGAAATGCCGCTTATTGAATGCCAAGCATCAAAAATTAATCAAGTTTTTATAAATATTATAAGTAATGCAGCTAAAGCGACTTCTAATGACAAAGGGGTTATTCATATAGAGACAGGTTTTACTGATGGATTTGCAATAATCGAAATTTCTGATAATGGAGTCGGAATTAATGAAGAATCCATGTTACATATCTTTGAACCATTTTATACGACACATGATATAGGTGAAGGCGCAGGCTTAGGCCTTTCAATTTCACAAAAAATCATGAGAAGCCATGGCGGTACGATTACTGCGGAAAGTAAAGTTAATTCTGGTACCAAAATTGTCATTAATTTACCGATTAAACAATCGGTTCCTATACTCAGTGTAGTTAACAAATAAACAAGGCCTAAAGGTTTGTGAAGCTAATTAAATTTAGTAAGCATATTAGAGAATTTTAATGAAAAAGGTGAAATTATGAGTTCTGATACAAATTTGCTTGTCCTCTGTGCATCAGAGTCGGATTGGAGATATTACATGCATCTTGGAAAAGATGTTTTCAATAAAACCAAAGTTATTCATAAAGCCTGCCATTTAATGACGGCATTAAATGCTTTGGAAAATGTGAGTGTTATGCTGTTGGATTACAATGCTGAAGGTGTTAAAGGCATTATAAATATTATTAATGAAATAAATTTAACTTATCCACAAATTCAAGTTGTTACATTGGCTAATAACTCAATTGATTCTTATAGGGCTTTAAACACCTTCATCAAAAACAAATCATGTAAACTCGCAATGAAACCAATTTCTCAGGAAAGGTTGCTTCCTATCATAAGTTCATCGCTTAAGGAATATCATTTAAATGAAGCATTAATTAATCAAGAAAGCATTGGCTATAAAAACACATTTAATAAATATTTCAACGGTTTGCGCAATTTGATTCATAAAAACATTGATGATGAACAAACGAAAAAGATCAATAATGAATTTATAAAAAATAATAGGCGATAAAAAACTTTTATGAGGCTATAGATAAACCTGTGTCTCTGCTTTAATGAAAATTTGTTAAAATAAGTATATTTTAAATTGAAAAGAGTGAGAAGTTTGGGGCAAGAAATTTGCCAAAAGCGTTATAACTCTTGTAGGTTTGACAGAGATCGGCCGAGTTTTGCAGTCAAAGGAGGCATATATGAACTCCTCTGTAGATTCAATTTAATTTGAATCATTTTTTATTTATTATCATAGTTATGCTGAAGTCTTTTAATATGAAAAAAATCCTTGTGTTGTTTTTTTGTCAAACAGCTTTTGCTGCCAATGACATACAATTTAATATTGAGCTTTCAGATGGGCAGCTTAACGAACAAGTCGTCATCAGTATTGATGGTCAAAAGGTTTGTGAGTTAGAGGCCAAAAGTGTTTTTTTTGGTTTAATTAAATCCACAGATCAATGCACTTTTCAACCCACCAATACCGTTCACAGGTATATAATTTCAGGTGATTTAACTGTCGAAGATGAAAAAAAGGCATATCAAGGACATGGCGAAGGTTATATTCTTAATTATTATGCAGAATATGAACAACTTAAAAGTGCTCAAAATATAGATGAGTTGTTTGCTTTTTACGATCTGGGCATCAAAAACATTAATAAAGTGCTCCGCAAAGATGAACAGATAAGTTTATTAAACTTTACTGGCAAAGAGTTGCAAGCATCTGTTAAACAATACATTAAAGATAAAGACGTGGTTTTATCTACAGACTACATGATGATGATTACTCAATACGGTTATCCTCAAAATATCGATGTGTTTATTCCAATCCATCAACAACAATCTATCGCTGATGTGTATTTAAAGGATTATGATTATCCTAGTCAATACGTAAATCAACATGAAGGTGTTGAAAAAAATCATGCATTTTTTCATGACAATGATGTGTACTATGTGTTCCACAATCAAACCGCAGAGTTTTGTCAAGAGCCTATGATTGATTATACCATCATGACAGAGGGGGATTATTTTCCAATCAATGTTAAAAAGCTCACCAGCAAAGAACAATGCGGTGGTTTTTTTGAGTTTCTTAAAGAACAAGTCATTGAGGGTTTTATTGAAAACATTAATGCTTCATTTGAAAATGACTATATTTTACCGGTTTATAAAAATAATACCTTAGCAGCTGAGTTAAGTTATAACTGGGTGGATGAAGATTCTTTAGAATATTATTTTGCATACAATGATATTTTTTATTGAATTAATCCAATGATTCTTAAAAAAATGGATAAAAAATAAAAACCCATGAGGGAATTGCCAATCAAATCTCGCTTATATTAATATTAGAGGAATATTTTTTAGAGGTTTTTATGAATAAAATACGGTATTTATCAATAGGGTTGTTGATGTCTTTAAGTGCATTGATGATGCCTTCGCTTACCGCTGCCCAATCTATTGAGGTGCTTAACATCAACAGCGTATCTCATGGTTTGTCCAATGGTCTACAGATCAATAACAGAAAATACCTCAATCAACAATCACATGATACCAATACGACTGTGGTGACGGCTGGCACTACTTTTCCGCTTGATATACCAGACAATGATGCAACAGGGGTGAGTATTGAAATTGATGCCACTGGTGTTTTTATTGGCAGCGTAGACTCCATGGCCGTCCAATTGGGTCTACAACATCCATGGATGGGAGATTTACACGCAACATTGACGGCTCCCAATGGTATTGCACAAATGGTGCTTTTTTCACGGGTGGGTTTACAAAAAGACAATACTATTGGCCTTGGATTTAGGACGGATCTGAATGGCACTTATATATTTGATGATCAAGCCCCCGAGGATTTTTGGCAAGTGTCATTGGATAATAGCTCGGGCGCTATTCCTTCCGGTTCATACAGAACCATCACTGCTGGTTTTAGCAACAGTTTTCATGGCGGTTGTACCACCCGTTTAAATGGTGCTTTTAAAGATCTCACCGCTGATCAAGCCAATGGTGTTTGGACATTGCATATTTCTGACAATGCGAATAATTTTGTGGGTCAAGTGCTTTCAGCGAATTTAGCGTTTAATCAAAACATTGACAGCATTTTTGCCTCATCATTTGAAGTGCCACAACAAGCGTTTGGAAACCTAACATTTTTGCCTACCTCAGATGTGTTGGGCAGTTGTAAAAAGACCCAATTTGATTTTTCTGGCAATGGTTTAAGTGATTTTGTTACTTCTTGGAATACTATTAATGACATGATAGGGTTGGAAATATTTTCCAATTTGGGTAATGGCAATACTTTGGCTCTGGGGTTAATTGAACTGGCTCGTTTGGATATTAATCCTGTTCTGGCCAGTGGTGGTGACTTTGATGGTGATGGCATCACCGATGTGGTTTTTCGTACTGATAATGAGTTTGGAGGATTTGATTTTTTCATCAGGCGCTCCAGTCGACCTGATGATTTATTGATCAGACTAAGAACACTTTTAAATTTCGATGATATGCAAATTGGCGACTATGATGGCGATGGATTAGATGACTTGGCCTGGTTTGTTGCACCTGATAATGTTCCAGGTTCTGTGTTTTTTGTCATTTTAAAATCCAGTGATCTTCAACAACAAATTTTTAATGTAGGTCAAGGTGTGGCATCAGACTTTAAAATAGCTGGAGGGTTTGATCACACAGGTGATGACATTGCTGATATCACGGTGTTTGTTGATGATCAACAGGGCAGTGGTAATCAAGCTGTAAGAGTTTATAATGGTACAAATGGCAATTTACATTTGCAATCACCAGGTGGTATTTTTATTGACAGTGTTAATTTGTTGCCGGGTCGCTTCCTTGGTGATGCGCCAGTAAACGGTGGGCATTCAGGAATAGGGACATATGGATTTGATATAGGAGGAACCACTGAATATGAATTTAATGTGGTAAACGATGCAAATAATACTTTTTTTGTGCTTAATGAGGTCTTTTTTGGCATGGATCCAACCGATACGCCATTGACTGGCGACTATGATGGTGATGGCATTGATGATTATGGAGTGTGGCGGCCCAATACAGATGGTTTTAATAACCGTTTTATCATCATGCCCAGCGATGATCCCGACAATTTAATTGAATTCCGACCTCCTGGGGCACAACAAACTGATTTACCATTGGCGAGTATTCGGGTGCGATAATTGTATTAATAATATTTCAATCGGTGCAAAATCTTTATTCAGTCTATTTTTGCACCGATTGAAATTGATGAGTGATTGATCTGTGAATCAGAAAATAGGCAATGCGATAGAGATTGTGATAACATAGATCCATTGTCATTCTTCAGATAATTAGTCGACCCTGATAAACTCCTAACCTCTTGATAGCCAACGATATAATCTATAC
>CAYGTC010000088.1:0-16818 GCA_964352735.1 uncultured Alcanivoracaceae bacterium
TTTCCTAAATATCTGTAGGAAAAAAGCAATTACACTAAATCAATTTACCCAGACCCCATTGATTTCACTAAATCAATTTACTCTGACCCCTTTGATTAGGTAGGTATTTTTTCATAACTAATTTAGATCAACTACTTTGATTTCATTAAATCAATTTACTCTGACCCCATTGATTTCCTGACCCCATTGATTTGTCCAAGACTTTGAGAAGTTGCTACCAGAAAATTTTATACAAGCAAGTACGTAGTTTGGTTCGCGCTTACAAATAAACGCCTTTGATTTATACTACCCTTAAAATGTTAGTCATCTATAAAAAAATCAGTATCAATGCTTTTAATTTCATATGAATCTTTCAATGTTACCCCGAGATCATTAAAAATCATCAATCGTGCTAACTGTTCTCCATCAATTAAAATTACTTTCTTTTCTATCATTTTGATATATTCCATAGCTTCTGAGCTAAATTTACTCGTAGTAATAAAAACCCCTTTTCTAGCCCTTTTCATTTCTAGTGCACCAACAAAAGATTGTATATCAGGTCTACCAACACTATTATTTGAAAACCTTTTTGCCTGTAAGTAAATTGTCTCTAAGCCCAATGGGTCCTCGTTTATAAAACCATCAATTCCCCCATCAGCAGTGTATTGGGTGGTATTTCCAGAATCTTGACTCCACCCACCATAACCCATTGAGTGCATTAATTTAACGACCAAACCTTCAAGAAAAACTGGGCTCTGATCTTTAATTATTTGAAGTAAATCAGCTACAAGGTTTGATTCAATTTCTGCATAGGCTTGTTCTATACGTTCAATAGGGTCAGCTGAGTCAAAATTTACCTCTATTTTATTTGCTCCCAAGACTTTAGGCTTTGCTGTATGAAAATTCACAAATTCTGATGATATTTTTTTCAAATACTTTACATTGATATTATCTGTTCTATCAATAAGTGCTGTTTTACCGCTTTCAGTAATTTGTACATAGCCTCTTTTGGGGCTGGTTAACAAACCAGCTTTTTTCATATAAGTCCTAGCCCAGCTACATCTACTCTTGACAATCCTTTGTTTTCCAGAAGGCAGTAATTTTCTTTTTTCTTCATCACTCACATTGAAAAATTCACAAACATAATCATATGCATCATTAAAATGATGAACTTGACCTTTTTCTAACGCCACTAGAAAAGGTCTCATGCATTCTTGAAAATCTGGTATTGCCATTAATTACTCCACCCCTGACTTAAAACCTCAGCTTGTTTCAAACACAACTCGATGGCCTCTTCGGCTTTGTCTGGAGGGTATTTCCACTTTCTTAGGGCTCGTCTTACTAGGTTTCTCAATCTTGCTCTTACGCTGTCACGGACTTGCCAATCTACCGTGGTGCTTTTTCTGAGTTTATTGGTGATAAAAATAGCCAGTTCTCTGAGGTTGTTGTCGCCCAACTTTCTGACCGCTGACTCGTTTTGGATTAAGGCTCTGTAGAAGGCAATTTCATCAGGGTTTAAACCAGATTTTTCTGCTATCTCTGCATCTTTGGCCATATCCATAGCCATTTGAATCAGTTCTTCTATCACTTGAGCTGTTTCAATGGCGCGGTTGTGATACTTTCTCAGTGCTTCTAAAATTCGTTCTGAATATTTTTTTTCAGAAACAACATCAGATTTCATGCGGTGTTTCACTTCATCTTTTAACAAGCGTTCTAATAGCTCAACGGCAAGGTTCTTTTGTTCCAACTTAGCCACATCTTCCATAAATTCTATCGATAATAAGCCTATATTGGGTTTATCTAACCCCACCAAATTGAAGATATCATCCACTCCATCTGAATAAATAGCGTTATCTATGATTTGTTTTAAGGCTGAGTTTTTTTCTTCATCGGTTCTTCGCTTATCAATGGTGGTAAATTTAGTGATGGCATTTTTAACCGCATCAAAAAAAGCCACTTCTTTATGCAATGGTTTTACTGCATCTAAAGTACTACATAAGGTATGAGCCGATCGTATGTTGGCCATAAAATCTAAGAATCGTTTCTTACCATCCAACTTACCATCGACACCCACCAACGATAATATGTGGTTCATGGCACCAGGTAACAATTGCAATGCCTGTGTTTCATAGTCACTGTAATCAAAACCATGCATCATGGCATGTAACTTATCCATGTATTCTATCAAGATAGCATAGGCTTCATTGGAATCATGGGTTGGTTTGCCTTTACCATTTGAGTTTGTATAAGTTTTTAATGCCTGTTTCAATTCATTAGCAATGCCAATATAATCCACCACCAAACCACCAGGTTTGTCTTTAAAGACACGATTCACTCGGGCAATGGCCTGCATCAAATTATGTCCACGCATCGGTTTATCAATATACATGGTATGACAATTGGGTGCATCAAATCCTGTCAACCACATGTCACGCACGATCACCAACTGCAATGGGTCATTGACATCCTTAAATCTTGTTTCGAATCGTTTTTTGGTTTTTTTATTGTAGATGTGTGATTGAAACTTGGGTTTGTCAGAAGCCGAACCAGTCATGACTATTTTAATAGCACCTAACTGAGGATCATCATCATGCCAATCGGGTCTCAATTTAATAATGGCACTGTACATATCCACACACACTTCGCGACTCATGCAAACAATCATGCCCTTACCAGCAATAGAGGCCTGTCGAGTTTCAAAATGTTTGACCAAATCTTCTGCCACTTGAGCAATACGTGGTTGACTGCCTACAAGTTTTTCTAGAGTAGACCAATTTGACTTTGTTTTTTCTCTTTGGGCAATGTCCTCTTCATCTTCTATCACTTCTTCGACATCATCATTCAATGCTTCCATCTCGGCCGCATCAATATCTAATTTGGCCAATCGGGATTCATAATAAATAGGCACGGTAGAACCATCATCAACCGCATCTTGAATATCATAAATGGAAACATAATCACCAAACACTGCACGGGTGTCTTTATCAGTGGTATCAATTGGCGTACCAGTAAAACCGATAAACGAAGCCTGTGGTAAGGCATCACGCAGATGCTTAGAATAGCCAAAAGCGTATTGACCCGTTTTAGGATTAAGCTTAGCTTTACCTCCATATTGACTGCGATGGGCTTCATCGCTGATCACTACAATATTGTGTCTTTCGCTTAATATGGGATGGCTACTTTCTTCATTAAGCAAAGCAAACTTTTGAATGGTAGTGAAAATAATACCACCGGATTGCCTAGAGGATAAAATATCACGCAACTCATCACGATCACCTGCTTGAACTGGTGTTTGTTTCAAAGTATCTTTAGCCATGGCAAAGGTATTGAACAACTGCCCATCCAAATCATTGCGATCGGTCACCACCACTATGGTTGGGTTGTTCATTTCTGGTTGGGCTAATAATTTGCCTGCATAACACACCATAGAAATAGATTTACCCGAGCCTTGTGTGTGCCAAACCACCCCTGCCTTGCCCGACCCAGGCACCACCTCATCGCCGTAAGTCGCTCTTTTTTCCCCAATAACGTTTCCCTGTCTGGCTGCAATAACCGTGGCTTTCACCGCTTCTCTGACGGCATGAAACTGATGATAAGCCGCAATCTTTTTAATAATCACGTCTCCATCATTTTCAAACAAGACAAAATTCTTAATATAATCCAACAACAAATCAGGTCGAAAAAATCCTTTAACCAAAGTCTCTAAAGAGTACTCAAACAGTGGCTTATCATCTTCATCACCCACCGTTCTCCAAGGCATATAGCGTTCCTTACTGGCAGTTAAAGAACCCACTCGCGCATTCAATCCATCACTAATCACCATCGCTTGGTTACAAATGAACAAATCAGGGATTTCATCTTTATAAGTTTGCAATTGCTGATAAGCCGACCAAATATCCGCATTTTTATCCGCAGGATTTTTTAACTCAATCACAGCTATGGGCAAACCATTGATAAACACAATCAAATCAGGTCGTCGATTGCCTTTAGTCCCCGTAATGGTATATTGATTCACTACTAAAAACTGATTATTCGCAACATTGGCAAAATCCACCAACTGTACATACTCTACTTTAGATTCACCTTTATCTTTGTACTCAACCTTCACCCCTTGGGACAACAACTGATGAAAAGCTTTATTGTTTTTGATCAATATCGGCGTTTCAGATTTAGCCATTTGTAAAGCCACTTGTTCTAAAGTCGCTTGTGGAATATTCGGATTTAAAGATTGAAGATTGTTTAATAAACGATCATGCAGAATTATTTGGCGATAATCACTGCGCTCAGGGTTTGTGCCATCTGGAGCAATGTCATACCCACAGATGTAATCATAACTGATGGCTTGAAACCATTCGATGCAGAGTTGTTCTAATTGGTCTTCGGTTATCATGTAAATCCTCTATGTATAACTTTTAATGCCCTTGTTACATAAGTTCTGAGTTCACCATCAATAACCTGAACCTGGTCTGCCGCAGGATTTGTATCATGATGGAATTGGCCTACATAACGGTTGACCTGATTTAACTCGGCCGTAATATTTTGAGCATGAACCAAAGGACTAGGCTGTAGCGAGTCATTAATTAAAGTAACAACTGAACCAAACAACAAGCCTTGAGGTATCAAACCAGGAAAACGACGGTGAAGATACCCCTCTAGCATTGGTCGCACAGATCTTGCCACATTAATACAACCAGGATGCTGACCTTGAATATATTCATCTAATAACCTATGAGCCTTGAAATAAGCTGATTCGCATTCTTTTTCCAAGTCAATAATATCAAAATCACTATAATTATTAACTATAGCCTTTAATCTTAAACTTTGAATATTTAGGGGGTTAGTACCAGAAGGCCTTAATAAATCATTTCTGAACTCTCTTAAAAAGTGTGCATCATGCGCCAATAGAATTATCTGATGGCAATTATCATGAAGATTTTTTATAACCAATCTTGTTTGCTGTTTTCTATTCAAATCTAAACTACACATAGGGTCATCAATTACTATTATCTTATTACATAAATCTGATAATGTTTCAGAATATGCTACAAAAAATGCGAAAGCTAAAGTTCGTTTATCTCCCTCACTTAATGTCATCTTAAAAGCATTGTCTCCATTACCTAATGCAATTGATTTTCCTCTCAATTCTAAAGCAAAATTCGAAGTAGCTTTTCCACTTCCTCCTGTAAAGTTCGCATCTAACTCAGTAATTGAAAACGAAGCTCCAAACTGTAATAAATGTTTATTAATTGCATCTTTGTAGCTTGTTAATGTTTGGGACATTACTTGTGAAAGTTGTTGTTTAGCTATTTCTTTTTCATTTTTTAAGCCTGTTACGTTATCAATTGCAGAATCTAAATTCTGAAACAATTGAACTACAGCAGGGTCATATCTTTTTATTGACCAATTTATATTGTTAAGCTCTACTCTTAACTGACTTACATCAGTTGCAGCTAAATTAGCTTTATACAGATTTAAGGCATCAATTTGTGGTTGTAGAACTTGATTTAGATTTTCAATAATTTGAATTATTTGACCCCAAAGAGTATTTATGTAGGTCGCATCTTCTTCATTACTTATACTCTCTAATATATTTTGCTTCTTTTGGTTTACTAATTTTGAGGCATAAGTGCTCAATAATGTAAGTCTATCCCTAATATCTTGTATATTTAAACTTGGTAATTCACAAGGAACTTTATCTTGCCAATGATTTAACCGATCAATTATTGTTTCAAATTCAATCTGAACCTTATCAGCAATGTTTTGACTGAACAACATTGAAACCTTGCTATCTAATTGATTTACATCACCAATTAAACTTTTGTACTCTTGATTAAAATAGGTTCTATATGCCTGTATAAGCTCAATCCCATCTAATGATTGGTTACAAAGCGGACAAGTTTCTTTATCTAAAAACTTTTGTCCTGAAGAAACCCACCCTTCAAGTAATTGATGACCATGGCCTTCAAAGTGTTTTTTGACTTGTATTTCGGCATTAACATCAATATTAACTAACGAACTTTTGAGAGTAGATACTATTTCTTTAGCATCTAAAATAGGTATATTTATTGCAACCGGCATCGATCGTAACTGAATATTTTGTATTCCCTCTGATTCTGAAATTCTATGACTTAATTCTTCAGCCTTTGTTTCAGAGTCTATTATGTGATTAATATCCCTAAACTGTTTAAGCGAATACCCTATATGGTGAGATGAAAGATCTTGGATTATTCTTGAGACATCACTATTTGCATCAGTCAGATTTTCATTCTTTAAATCATATGCTCGTTGAGCAGAAACCGCGGTATTACCCAATGCAAATTGTAATAGACTTTTTCTATTACCAGCAGTTATTTGGCTGCCAGAATGCACATTTTTTTCAACAAAATCAGCGTCAAATACAAGTAGGTCTTGCCTTTGGTTATCCCAACTACCATTTTGGAATATTGAATTCTGTCCATTACTGAATTGAAGCTTTACTTCTTGAGCATTTGTACCATCAATAGTTTTCCTAATTAATAAAAGTTGCACATCATTTGAAGAACATGACTTGAACAATGATGCCAGAGTTGATTTACCACGACCATTATCTGCATAAATCAAACTTGCTTTCTGCAAAGTAAAAGGTGCACCGTTTGCATCGTGTAATAAACCTATTCCTTTTATGTAATGAATTCTTTCTAACATTTGTATTCCTTAAGCAACTTGTTCAACTTCTAAAGATCCAGATAAAAGTTTTGGTAACAATGTATCTCTTAACTTTGCTAATTTTTTACAGGATTTATCATTGTTGAAACATATGTTCTCAATTATATTAATTTGTTTATTAAATACGATAAGTACATTATCTGTTGGCTTTAAAAGATTTAATGATCGAAAATCAGTTTTGTTAAACTTAGGTTGGGCACTCCCACTTTTTATACCATCAAGTTGATGTTGTCCATAATGACTTGTGAAATGATAAAAAAGATAAAGGCGTGTTAGATCACTTTTTACTAAAATTGAATTAGGCCCTAAAGTCATTGGCTGTTCTAAATCTGGTACCCTAAACACAGTTCCTGCATTAGCTCCTACGTTTGAAATAACAATATCCATAGGTGAAATACTGCTTTTTTTCAAAAACTTATATGCGTGTTCATCGACAAATTTAAAAGTTCCTGACCAATCCGCATTATAATCTGTCAATCGTATTAATATTGCATAACCATTCTCCAAGTACGTGACATTTTCTTTTAGAGAAGCAAAGCTACCATTTGCAACGAAATCAGTCACTTCGCTAAAACTTTTTATATTCTCGACATTCCACCCTTCAGGTATTTTTCCTAATTCAGATTCAACCAGTTTATCTGGAAATAAAGCAGCGGTAGTTTTGAGTTGTTTTATGGTGATTTTATCTAAGTCTTTTAGCTGTTCTTGTGTTTTTCCGCTGATGGCGCAGATGGCGGCGAGTTCGGGGTCTTCATCTGATAGTTTAGCAGCAATTTTGGCTTTGACGGGTTCGAAATCGACAAACCAACTTTTAAAAATGGCTTGGGCGATTTGTTCTAGGGTTTGGTTGGTTTGGCGGTTGAGAAGCATTTTATCCTCAATCGCATCAATTACATTAGTTATATCTTCTCGTTCATCTTCTGGCGGAATAGGGAGCCCTAGCTCTCTAATGTCTTTTAAATTAAGAGTTTTTTGGACGGTTGTATTTAATCGCGCCTCAATTAAGTGTTTAGCAGGCTTACTTAATAGCACGTAACGAAGCCAAGGGCGCAATTGAATATCATCCAATCTAACAACGGCTAAAGCTCTAGCAACATTCCATCCAGACATCTCGTTAGTGACAACTACACAATCACCAGGATTACCAACTAGTGTGATCAGAAGTTCTGTTCCATTTAAGCGCGTTCGTTTATATTCTTCATCCACCTCATAGCTTACACAAAACTCTGGCTCTGAGACGACTGCTCCATTTTTAACATCTGATACTTTGATTAATGGAATTCCATCTTCAGTATTTGGACCGGGGTACATAACACCAACTGAAATTGACTTTGAGTGTTCGAGCAATTCTTCAATTGTTTTGAATCCCCAATGGTCAGGAACACTACCTCCAGCGGACTTCCAGAGACTGCGTAAATCAACACTCATATCCCAACCCTGCCAAGTTCTTTTTAATCTCAACCTCTAAACGATCGGATTCTTCAAACTGTGTTTTTAATTGTGTTGTGAGTCTTGCCATTTTTTCTGCAAAAGGTTCTCCATCGTCTTCTTCTGCGGCTGCTCCGACATAACGACCTGGGGTGAGGACATGGTCGTGCTTTTGAATTTCTTTTAGTTCGACTGACTTGCAGAAGCCAGTGATGTCTACATACCCCCTCTCCCTCTGGGAGAGGGTTGGGGTGAGGGCTTCCTGCAACAACTCCAAAACCCCCTCCGTCTCCACCAAAACCTGTCTATTATCAAACCGAATCACTTTAATGCCCAATTCATTGAGCCTTTTGGTCCTTATTGCATCTTGTTTTTTACCTACGCTGGTGTGATGCTGGCTGCCGTCCAATTCAATGATTAATTTATGCTCATGACAATAAAAATCCGCAATGTAATTTTCAATGGGGTGTTGTCGTCTAAATTTTGCGTTTGCAAGTTGGCGATTTCTGAGCAATTGCCATAATAAATTTTCTGCATCCGTTTGATCTGATCTCAACTTTCGCGCCAGTTCAATTAATTTGGGATGGGTGATTTTTTTGCCCTCACCTAAATCCTCTCCCACAGGGAGAGGACTTTTTTGTTGCCAGTTGTGATAGGTTTCGGTGACTTGGTTGAGGTCATCTTGTGTGAAGTCGCGTAGGACGCGATCTTTCATATAGCCCAAGTTTCGGGCATCGATAAAGAGCACTTCTCCTTTTCTATCACGCAGTTTTCTGCCTGCTGCATTGGTGCGTTCGCCTTTGTTTTTGGTCAAAAACCAGATACAGGCAGGGATTTGGGTATTTGTGAATAGCTGACCGGGTAAGGCGACCATGCATTCGATCAGATCATTTTCAATTAATGCTTTGCGAATGTCACCTTCACCTTTGGTGTTGGAACTCATAGAACCATTGGCCAATAACAAACCTAAGCTGCCATTAGGGGCTAAGTGGTAGAGCATGTGTTGTAACCAGGCGAAGTTAGCGTTGCCTGATGGTGGTTTTCCATATTTCCAGCGTGGGTCTTCATCACTCACACCTGTATCCCATTCTTTCATATTAAAAGGTGGATTGGCCATGACAAAATCAGCACGCAAGTCTGGGTGTTGGTCATTGGTGTAGGTGTTGGCTGGTTCTTTACCGAAGTTAAAGTCGATGCCACGTATCACCATGTTCATGGCCGCTAATTGCCATGTGGTGTGGTTGTATTCTTGCCCATAGATGGAAACTTCACCAATCCTGCCTTTGTGAGCTTTGATGAAATGCTCTGATTGCACAAAAAACCCACCACTACCCATTGCAGGATCATAGACACGTCCTTTGAAAGGTTCGAGCATTTGTACTATCAGACTGACTATAGATTTGGGCGTGTAAAACTGTCCGCCTTTTTTACCTTCGGCCAAGGCAAATTGACCTAGAAAGTATTCATACACATGTCCAAGTATGTCTTTTGAGTCTAAAGATTCATGTTTAAATGGAATGGTTGCCACTAAATCAATCAATTCACCAAGTTTGGTTTGGTCAATTTGTAATCGGGTATAAAGTTTGTTTAGCACACCTTTGAGTTTAGGGTTTACCACTTCGATTGCGTCCAGTGCGTTATCAATCAAATGACCAATAGAACTGAATTTTTTTATTTTGCCATCACTGAGTTTTAAATCAGCACCACCAATTACGGTTTTGTTATTGTCTTGCAGAAATTTCCAACGGGCTTGTTGTGGTACCCAAAACACATTGGCTTCGGTGTAGTAATCCCGTTCTTCTAATTCTGTATTGAGAAACTGTTGATATTCTTCAGATTCAACACCTTCATAATCTTCTGGATCAAGATAATAATCATGATCTGGGTTTTGGAATTGCTGTTTGAGTTGATCTTGGCGTATATAAAATGAATCAGAGACATACTTTAAAAACACCAAGCCTAAAACCGTATGTTTGTATTGTGAGGCATCTAGAGTAGAACGTAATTTATCAGCTGCATTCCACAGCTTTTTTTCTAAATCAGTTAAAAACTGCTGATCTTGAAGGGATTCAGTCACATTGACTCCTTATTATTTTGTTTGTTTGAAAATCTCGTGATAACACAATGAGCATATTTTGATGATTAATCATGGCTTATGCGATATTTTGGGTTGATTTCTAAATTTGTATATATGAATAGTGCGAATAAGTCTTGTGTCATGGTTTAGTGAGTATTTTTTTAGCTAACATGTTACTCTGTTTTAAAAAAATGTCAATTGTCATATTTATCCAACACTGTACATTTTTTTATGGTTATCTATTGAAACACTCGTTAAGCTATCATCAATATTGAAATCTTTTTATAATGATTCATATCTAAATCATCAAATTAACACTTACTAACTTCCCTAATGGATTATCAAACCCTCAAAAAATCAAAAACTAAAACGTTCAAAAAAATGATTCTACCCTTACTGAAAATCAACATTATGTCGGCATTTATTAATAAGTGCCTGCATAATCATATTTTTATATAATAAAAATCAATTTCTAATCAACGCATATTATCTATAAATTTTTTATTCATTTGGTGCTTTTGTTACATATGCTTTTGCTTGATTCTAAATCAACGACTCTGGCACCTGTGATTTCTGCCTCAATTTGATAACAATCTCAATTTTTCTTTCACTATCTAGTTATGCTGAGGTCTCTTGATAAAAAATAGAATAAAAACCACATTTATCTTTATAATGATACATTATATCATTATAATATATACAGAGATTTTTGTTTGATTTGTATTCAAAGATCAATAGTTTTAAACCATCATTGGTTCGACTATTTGCCAAACTAGCCAATTGCTAGAGGTTTTTGTTGCTTTGATTAAGATTTTTTTACTCTTTTTTTAAATTATCCAGAATCAAACAATGATCTCTATTAGAATATTGGAGTCCTTTGCATAATTCACGAATGTGGATACAAAGTTTAAAAATTTATCACTCCACCCGAATATTTATCAAATAATCGGGCCAGTTAAAAAACTCACTAATAACTGGTTATTAGACAGCTTTTTCTGCCTTGATTGACAAATTTTTAACTCCTTTTCTCAATCACTCAGAATCAAGCACAGGCCTCTATAAAAAATACCTATCAAAAATTGGGGATACGAATGAAATATATAACTATTGTGGCATTACTCATTGGCTTGATCACAACACCTGCACAAGCTGCTAAAAAAGATGCATCACAAAAAATGACTGAAAAGTTGTTTTCTGGCATGAAACTCAGAAATATTGGTCCGGCTTATATGTCCGGACGAATAGCAGATATTGAGATTGATGCAAATAATCCATCTATCTGGTATGTTGCTGTTGGCTCAGGTGGTGTGTGGAAAACCAAGAATGCGGGCATTACTTGGCAGCCTATTTTTGATAAGCAGGCGGTGTATTCAACCGGTGATGTCACCATTGACCCGAGTAATTCCAATATCATTTGGGTTGGTACCGGCGAGAATAATGGCGGGCGACACATCAGCTTTGGCGATGGCGTATACCGATCATCAGATGGTGGCGAAACGTGGAAAAACATGGGTTTGAAAGATTCTGAACATATTTCCGATATCATTGTTCACCCCAAGGACTCAAATACTGTATGGGTTTCATCTCAAGGACCTTTATGGAGCAAAGGCGGTCAAAGGGGCTTGTTTAAAACTGTGGATGGCGGCAAAACCTGGGAGCATGTTTTAAAAATTGATGAATGGACCGGCGTGACCTCTTTGGTCATTGACCCTCGTAACCCGGATAAACTTTACGCTGCCAGTTGGCAAAGACAAAGAACCCTGCCGACTTATATCGGCACGGGTCCTGGCTCTGGTATACACACCACCGATGATGGCGGAAAAACGTGGCGCAAATTAACTGAGGGTTTACCAAAAACCGATATGGGCAAAATTGGTTTGGCCATATCCAGCAAGAACCCTGATGTGGTTTATGCGACCATTGAACTGAATCAACGCAAAGGCGGTTTTTATCGATCAGCCAATCAAGGCGCAAGCTGGACCAAGATGTCAGATGCGGTAGGTGGTGGAACAGGACCGCATTATTACCAAGAAATCTTTGCCGACCCTCACCGCTTTGATCGCGTATTTATGGCCAGCAATTACAGTCAATACACAGATGATGGTGGCAAAACCTGGAAACCACTGAACAATAAACACAAGCATGTCGATGACCATGCCATGGCTTTTCACCCCAGTGATGCCAATTTTATGCTGGTGGGCAGTGACGGCGGTATTTATGAAACCAGGGACAGTATGGAAAAATGGCGTTTTCTATCCAACCTGCCGATTACACAGTTTTATAAAATTGCCGTTGATGACTCAAAACCTTTTTATTATGTTTATGGTGGCACCCAAGATAACTCATCTCAAGGTGGACCATCACGTACCACAAAAAAGCATGGCATTAAGAATAATGACTGGTTTTTGATTCTTGACTGGGATGGACATCAGCCAGCCACAGAGCCCGGCAACCCTGACATTGTTTATGGACAAAGACAAAAAGGCAACCTCGCTCGTTACCACAGAAAAACCAATGAATACGTCTCGATTCAACCACAAGCCAGCCCTGGTGAAGCGGCAGAACGATACAATTGGGATGCACCAATTTTAGTTTCAGCACATAACCCTCAACGCATCTATCATGCCTCGCAACGCGTCTGGCGTTCTGAAGACAGGGGCAACAGTTGGACTGCTATTTCAGGGGATTTAACCAAAAATGAAAACAGAATGCACATGCCCGTCATGGACAGAACCTGGTCTGTCGATTCAGGCTTTGATCTGTTGGCCATGTCTGATTTTAACACCATTGCCAATATCGCTGAGTCGCCTCTTGATGAAAACCTTTTGTATGCAGGCACAGATGATGGTCTGATTCAGATCACATCAGATGGCGGCAAAAATTGGCAACGCTACGAGCTTGCCAACATCAAGGGCATCCCTGCGACGGCTTATATCAATGACATCCGTGCGGATTTATTTGATAAAGACACGGTCTATGTTGCTTTAGATAACCATAAATATGGTGATTATAAGCCTTATTTGATCAAAAGTACCGACCGCGGCCAGTCTTGGCAATCGATTGCTTCAAACTTAGCTGATAAGCATTTGGTCTGGCGCATTGTTCAGGATCATGTCAACAAGGATTTGTTATTTATTGGCACTGAATTTGGCCTATTCTTCACGGTTGATGCTGGCAAGCACTGGGTTGAGTTAACGGGTGATGTGCCGACCATTGCTTTCCGTGATGTTAAAATTCAACGACAAGAGAATGACTTGGTGGCAGGCAGTTTTGGTCGTGGCATTTACATTTTAGATGATTATTCACCTTTGCGAACAGTCAGTGAAACAGCCCTCAAAAAAGAAGCTTTATTATTTGCTGCGCGTGATGCGCTGTGGTACATCCCTGATGGCATGCATACTGATTCACATGGAGATTTTGAATACCAAGCCAAAAACCCGGAATTTGGTGCCACTTTTACTTATTACCTTCGCGACGGCATCAAATCAGCTAAGCAAATTCGCGAAGACAATGAGAAAAAGAATCTTAAGAAAGACAAACACCCTTTATATCCTGAATGGGACGAAATTGAAGCCGAATTAAGAACGGCTGATCCCACAGTTTATTTGATCATCAAAGACACGCAAGGCAATATTGTACGCAAAGTGAATGCCAATGCCAAAAAAGGCCTGCACAGAGTCACTTGGGATTTACGCTATCCATCAGCCAATGCGCTGGGTACTGGGCCAAGCTTCTTTGGTGACACAGGCCCATTGGTTGCGCCTGGTCAATACTCGGCTGCTTTGTACGCAAACGTCGCTGGTAAAGTCACCAGCCTAGCCTCTGGTGTCAACTTTAATGTCAAACCCTTGCACCAGGAAAATGAATCTGGCAGCGTGACACCTGAACAACGCAGCCAATTGATACGTGAAGTTGAGGCGCTCAGAAGACAAGTATCCACTGCCAATAGCCAAGTGAATGAGTTGAAAGGCCAGTTAAAATCGATTCGTACGGCAATGGATCGTTCCACGGCAGTGACCGGTGATTTAGAGTCTAAATACCAACAATTAAGAACGTCTGTTTTTTCTGCTGAAGAAGTCTTAAATGGACAAAAATCCAGAAATGGCATGGGTTCAGTGCCGGCATCTGTTTCAAGTCGATTATTTATGATTGAGTTTGCCAGAGCCAATACATGGGGCGTTACTGCAACTCAAAAACAACAAATGGGTTTTGTAAAAGACGCCTTGGGCATATTACAACCACAATTGAATAAACTGATGCAAGACGAGTTTCCGGCATTAAAATCAGCCCTTATACAGGCAGGTGCGCCATGGATACCTTCAGGTCCAGTGAAACAGAAATCTGATTAACAAGATTAAATGAAGATATCAATGGGGCAGAGTTGCTGATTTTTTAGAATCAATGACTCTGCCCTCATTGATTCTATCATTGGTATTTTCAATTGTTAATCAGACATTAATCAGCACCTTTCTTTTGACAACAAAAATCATATAGGTTTGTCTGTTATAATATTAACCTCAAAATGACCAGGGAGACCTTATGAAATTTAAAATAATGTTAATTGTATTTTGTGTATCACTTCTGAGTAATTGTTCTGATCAAATATGGGTTGCACCAGAAAACCCTATTCCTAAAGTGATATTACGAGAAGCAAGAGATGATGTTAAGAATGAAAATTATGAAAAAGCCCTTTTGAAGTACATATGGATTAATGAACACTCTCTCAACTATAGTTATTACTTTATCGGGGTCCGTTCTTCTTATGCAATACAAGAATGGTATCAATTGGGTCAAATTTTCCCAGACGTCCAAGAAAAATATAATGAATTTAGAAATAATGCCAAACAAAATGTCATCAATAATGACAATTTGATTCTTAATTTTTCAGATTTTCAATCATTCAATAGATATTTAAAAGAACCTCAAGAAACAATAGATCTTTTTTTATGGATAGAGGCCAATCGACCCAATTTAAGTAGCTTAGTCTATCAATATGTAAAAATAGATTTATTTGATGCAGGTCGATTTGATATTTTAAATAAGCATATTAACCCAGAAAAGGAATATCAAGAATCTGAAATACTTTATAAGTCAATGCTGAATCATGAGGACGATTCTAATTAATCAATGTTTATTGATGATATTTATTATATGGTAACTATTTTAAAAGAAAATAACAGACATCAAGAAGCAAAAGACATCATAGCAAAAGCCTCTCAGTTAATCAAAGACCCAAGATTTGTGCAAAGTATGAACTCGATTCTTGAGGACTAGTGTTTCAAAAGCTCATCAAATCTATTGGTTTAAATTTAATTTTTCAATGATCATTTCCTTAGCTTGCAAATCAATGGGGCAGAGTTGCTGATTTTTTAGCATCAATGACTCTAACCCCATTGGTCCCCAATTGGTCCCTTAATAGCCTTTTTTGTAGTTGACAGATTGTGGTATTTTTCCCGATTCTAAAAATATTTTAATGTTGCTTGCAACAATCTTTGATGCGCTTTTTACATCGGTTGGAGCAGAGATATGTGGCAATACGGTCACTTGTGAAGAACGCCAAAACGGATGATCCTCAGGCAATGGCTCGATATTAAACACATCCAATACCGCATGGTTTAGATGCCTGCTTTCTAGCAAAGCTAATAAATCTTGTTCGTTAACTATAGGACCGCGTGAAAAATTGATCAGTGAGGCATTGTTGGGCAAGTATTTTAAGGTGTTTTTATTGAGTAAGTTTTCGGTCTGAGGGGTTAAAGGCAGCAAACAAATTAGGATGTGTGACTTATTTAATATTTTTACCAATCCACTATCGCCATGAAAGCATTCTATACCATCTATTTGTTTATGGCTTCTACTCCAACCAAACACTTTAAATCCATTTGCCACCAGTTTTTCAGCTGACGCTTTACCTAACTCTCCTAATCCTAAAATACCTATATTTCGATCTTTAATATCAATCAGCTCATGCTCAATCCACTGTCTTTTATTTTGCTGATTGAGATAGGTTGGCACATTTCTGTGTAAAAACAGCGTAAAAGTCAGGACAGCCTCAGCCATATTACTGGATAATTGTGGATCAATCATTCTAACGATCCTCACCTGTTTATTGGAGAGTTGAGATACCAGCTTTTCTACCCCTGACCATAAGCTTTGTACCCACTGCAAGTTAATCAATTGATCTAAGTCCAACGGATCAGGATTTGCAACAATGGCCACCCTTACTTGCTTTTTTTGTTCGTTTGACAAGTGTTCAAAAGCCATAATATCAACGTCATCTGAAAGATCGGTTAATGCGCTTAACCATTGTTGCTGCTCAGTTTGTGAAATCTGTCCACAAAAAGCCATAATTTCATTCATTTTTAATACCTATTTTTATCCCAACTTACTCATGGGATTATATATCAATGATTATTGTTTACTATTCAATGTGCGAATCTTACAAAAAACTGTAAGTATAGCACTGGCTTTTTTTAATTGTTAATGAGCAATGTAATTGTTGATCGAATTGAATGCGGTATTTCACCATAGCATGGAGTTTAGCCCGAATATTTCATCATAGAATGGAATTTAGGGAGGAAAATGGCAAAATAGATTGGGGAAATATCGCCTCAAAGCCAGTTATTCATGGC
>CAYGTC010000089.1:0-16698 GCA_964352735.1 uncultured Alcanivoracaceae bacterium
CTCAAATATTGAGAATCTAGATTATGAAACAGGACTCTTGTGCAGAGCCATGTTTCAGAAAAGCTAAGGCTTTGGATTGAAAACTTGATTGTGCACTTTTAGTTGGCTGAACTGATTGAGTTGTAAATGCTACAAAAGGTGACTTAGCTTTTTGCGTACCATTTAGAGCAAGACTCGGAAGTTCTACATTTTCAACTTCATGGACGTAAACCACCGATTTTCCAGGTTGTTTTCCAGAACTTTGTAATGTTAATGGATTCCGACTTGTCGCAAAACCATTACCACCAAATAATGCAAAAAAAGGCAGTGTCACCTTAGCTGTTTTAGTTAACTTTTTTTTTCTAAATTGGTCTTTCATGATTCCCCACAACTCAATATTTTATGTAAATTTATTTACATTATAATCAAAAATTCATTTAATAACAAGAGTTTAGTGAGGCAGTTCATCAAGCATAAACTTCACAGAAATATTGGCAACTATATGTATGATTAACCCCTCTATAACCAGAACACTTCAAAACAGATTGGAGTTTATGCACAAATTGTATTTTTTATACTTAACATAAGTTTTTGTTATATAAAAATAAAATTCATTTTTTATCGACTTTATAAAATATTATAAGGATATAAATTAATCAATATGTCTCGATTACATGCAGCACTACATATATAACATGGCAAGAAATGACATCAAGAAAGCTTCAGATTTCTTGCACCAAAAGCCAAGGCACAGCAGTGACCGCCAGCAATTGTGATTGTTGTTGACTCCATTGAATGGCATGATTATCGTTCACACGAACCACTTGCCCTTCATCAATCAATTTTTGTAGCGCTTGCACATTGTCGTCCTGTATGATTAATGCCACATTAATGATATCAACATTTTTAGAAACCAAAACCAACATACCTTTGGCAAAAAAACGCTCAACTTCTTTATAGAAAAGCGGTGCGCACTCTTGTTGAAGTTGTTCTCTGGTCTTTTTTTCGTTCATTTCTTGTATCATAGTGATTCCAGTCGATAACAGCTGCGTTTAATTCTACTCTTTTCAAAATCTGGTGATAAACTTTGTCGCGTTATATTTTCAATTGTAAATTCTTCATTCAGTGATGAATCAAGTTCAAATTTTCGATAATTATTAGAAAATATAATAGAACCAGTTGGACTCAACACCTTTTTGCACGCCATCAACAACAGTTTATGGTCTCTTTGCACATCCCAATCTGTAGTTCTAGAATGAGAGTTTGAATAGGTTGGCGGATCAACAAAAATAAGATCGAATTGACGCTGACAATTACTTAAAAACATCAACACATCATTCCTGACCAACTGATGTTTAAATATGTCCATTTTGTTGATTTTGAAATTTTCTTTGGACCAGTTAATGTATGTTTTTGATGAATCCACACTGACAGATTCTGTCGCTCCACCCAATGCTGCAGCAACCGTAACGCTACTGGTATAGCTGAATAAATTCAAGAAGGAACGACCATGTGCAACCTCTTGTATGTGTCCTCTAACCCACCTATGATCAAGAAATAGTCCAGTATCAAGGTATTTTTGCAAATTCACAAGGTACTTTCGACCTTGTTCATGTACAACAATATCACTGCCATCTTGCTTACTTTTCTCGTATTGATTCTGACCCGATTGTTTTTGTCTGGTTTTAATATGAATTTTATCGTTTTTGATGCCCAATGCAGATTGAACACCTAAAATGGCATCTGACAACCGTTTTTGTGTTTTCTTTTCTGGTATGTTGTTTGGGGCTTTATATTCCTGAATATTGATATGATCATTATAAATATCAACAGCCACAGCATATTCCGGAATATCTGCATCATACACTCGATAACAGGTTATGTTTTCTTTTTTAACCCACTTTTTTAAACGAGATAGGTTTTTCTTAATCCTATTTGCCACCATTTGTGAATTTTCTGATAAAGCAAACATTTGCCCTTCTCGTGCATTCAGACGATTTTCACTTTCTATATCAAATGCCATTAAAGTAATTAACAAATCACCATTCATTAATTTCCATGACTTTTTTGCCCTTAATCCCAGAAGAAACCCCTGATTTTTTGCGTAAGTCATAATAACGGCTTTGCTGTTAAGTGCTCTATTTGACATCCACTGTCCTAATCTTTCCCACACCTGATCAACATTTTTTTTCAAACGCACACCATAAGGTGGATTACAAACAATAAGGTTATTTTGACTCGGTATTGAAAATTCATCAAAAACCTTCATTTGGCAACTGATACGGTCTTCTGCATTGAGTTGATAGGCATGTTCATTTGCAATTTTGACTGAATCTTTATGGTGGTCTATACCAATGATTTGCCCTTTAAAACGTTTGGCGCCATCTTGCATCCTTTGTTTAGCATCTTCAATCAATGAGTGCCATTGTTGCTGATCAAAATATTGCCAAGTATTGATGCTATATTTGGGGTTTGTCAATCCAGGCGCAATATCGCAAGCCATCAGATACCCCTCAGTCAAAAAAGTGCCTGAACCGCACATTGGATCAATCAAGTTATAATTCTGTAATGATAATTCTGGCCAATTGGCTCTATACAATACAGCGGCAGCCAAGTTTTCTTTTAATGGTGCAGCTGTCAAACTCTGACGATAACCTCGCTGGTGTAGACTCCTGCCTGTTATGTCTTGATAAACGATGATGTGATTGTTTTTTAACACAACATTGACGGACAAATCAGCAAAAGTTTTAACAATATCTGGGCGGGTATCATGGGTTTCACGAATACGGTCACAAATTGCATCCTTAACCACCTGAGATGAGTATTGAGTATTGCGCAATTCTTTGTTGGTTCCCTTAAAGTTGATGGCTAAAGTTTGAGGATTAACATTAACGATTGCCAACCAATCCGTTTGATAAATTGCATCATATAAAGATTCAGCATCATTGACTTTGATATGATTAATCAACACATAAATTCGATTGGCCAATCGAGACCACAATAAAGCTTTCATCAACACTTCACTGCTGGCATCAAAAGCCACACCAGAAAGTTTTTCCGCAGCCTGATCAGCGCCCAAAGACAACAATTCATCTTTCAACAACAGTTCAACGTGCTTTGGACAACTTGCGTATGCTTGATGTATTACATCGGTTTCTTTATCCACTAATTCAACTCAACTTTGATGTTTTCCTGCATAACTTCAGCTTTTCTTCTTGCCGCATTAACAGAGCTGTCTTTACTTAAACAAACTCCAACACGTCTTTTGCCAACAACCTCAGGCTTGCCAAAAATCTTAACATCAGTATTTGGCAATCTCAAGGCTTCTTGAATACCAGAAAAAGTTGGATTTTTACCATTGCCAACGGCTGTAATGACATAAGAAGCGGATGGTGAAATTTGGTTAACTCTTGGAATGGGCAATCCAAGTATTGCTCGTGTATGTAGAGCAAATTGACTGATATCTTGAGAAATCAAGGTCACCAGCCCAGTATCATGAGGACGTGGTGAAACTTCAGAGAAAATAACGTTATCCCCACGAATAAACAATTCAACACCGAATACACCGTATCCACCTAATTCTTCGGTAATTTTTGTAGCAATGTCTCTTGCTTTTGCCAAAGAGGCGTCAGTCATTTGCTGAGGTTGCCACGATTCTTGATAATCACCATCGACTTGTCTGTGTCCTATGGCTTCACAAAATGTTGTACCATCAATGTGCCTGACTGTTAACAGCGTGATTTCATAGTCAAATTTAACAAAACCCTCAACTATTACTTTACCAGTACCCGTTCTCCCAGCGCTTTGAGATGTCTGCCAGGCTTGATTTATATCTGTATCTGAATCAATCAAAACTTGACCTTTGCCGGACGAACTCATCACCGGTTTTACTATACATGGCAACCCAAGCTCTTCAACTGCTTTTTCAAAATCACCGAAAGTTTCAACAAACTGATAAGGACTGGTCGGGATATTCAGTTGTTCAGAAGCCAGTCGTCGTATGCCCTCTCTGTCCATAGTGAGTCGAGTGGCTTTAGCTGTAGGTACTACATTGAACCCCTCAGTTTCTAACTTTAATAATTCTTCGGTAGCAATGGCTTCAATTTCAGGCACTATAACATCAGGTTTCTCAGCAACGATGATGTCGCGGAGCTTTTTACCATCCATCATATTGATCACATAAGAACGATCAGCAACATGCATCGCAGGAGCATCATCATATCTGTCAACTGCTATCACAGTACAACCAAACCGTTGTGCTTCAATTGCGACTTCTTTGCCCAACTCTCCGGCTCCTAAAAGCACTATTTTGATTGGTTCTGTACGTTCATGCGTAAAAAAATCTGTCATAGTAGAAATTGCCCCTAATCTCTCATCTATCCAAAATGAGGATTATATCATCTAGACTTTACATAAAATACGACTACGACATTTTATCTGTGATTTTGTCAAAAAAATGACAAAATCATAAAACAGTGGTGATGCCACAAAAAATCACAGCAAAGATTGTCATTGATGAGTGCCCAAAAAGAAATCCAAAATGACTTGACTCGCATTGATTTCTTTAGACATAGGACCAATCAAACTTGCTGGCAAATATTGTTTGCCGCCAGGCCATGTGTGCCCTCCTCCAATTACTTTCATCAATTTAACCAACTTACCTTGTTGACAACCCTCATATATGTTGGAGACAATTTTAGTCATATCCATTGTATTGTCATCCATTTCTTTAATGACGCTTTTTTCCTGACAACCATTGTTTTTAACAAAGTAGTCAATAGTCTGCTGCGTTGATAAAACCTTCCCCTTATTTTTGATTGACTTAAAAGGTTTTAATTGACCACCTTGATACGGAAAAACAGCATCCACTGTTCCATTGATCAATATCATTGACAGTGGATTGTTCAATTGTAAATATTGCCTTTTAAATTCCATTTGTGCCGATACAACAGCAATGCCACTGATTTTTTCACTCAACTCCAAACCCAATTTAATGGCCATTACACCACCGTTGGACATGCCTATTACAAACACCTTATCACTATCAATATTATGTTTTGCATGCATGAGATCTATCATTTTTTCAATGAACTTAACATCATCAAATTGCCATTCAATATTGACTTGCTTATTCAAATCATCATTCCAAAAACCTTTTTTTGCTTTGGGGTAAACCAAAATTGCTTGATGTTGATTGGTGGCTTTTTCCAATGTCTTCCGAGTGATGGTGTTATTTTACTTTTTCCAACTGTCTCCATCACCATGCAAGGCGATGATTAAAGGGACCTTCCTTTTTTTGTCAAAACCATCAGGTAATTTGATGACATATTGTCTTTCGATGGCATTAATTAAAATGTTTTTTTCATTGAAAACACCTGCATGTACATAGGAGGTCAACCCCAGTATCATGCATAAAGTCATGAGTCTATATCTCATTAAATTGTCTCTAACGCTGTTGATTGATCCATAAAGAGATAAATTGATGTCAGGTCATTGTGATGAACATCAATATGAGATTTTATCATTAATGCTCTCTCATTGATTACAACGGTGCTTTAATTCTCTTAAAAAAGCCGATTTCTAATAAGAATGATTAAGTTTGATCCAATATAGGCTTGAGTCTTGCCTTAAAAATTTCCCCAATGGGAATCTCAATTTGATCAATCTCAATGTCATGTTGAGTATAAGCGGTTATCTTATCTCGGTTAACAATATAAGATCGATGCACCCGGATAAATTGATGAGGGAGCTTTTTTTCAAAGGCTGTCATGCCACATTTAATCACATGGGTGTGATTTCGCATATGAATTTCAATGTAATCTTTTAATCCGCTGACATATAAAATTTCATCAAATACCACTTTGACTTGTTTCCTATCTTTGCGAACGAAAATATAATTTTCCTGAGTTGTGACAGCTGTGTCTTGCTGATTGTTTGGCAAATGACTTTTCTGATGCTTTTTTATGGCTAAAAATTTTTCAATGGCGTTAAAAAAACGTGCAAAAAATATGGGTTTCAATAGATAGTCAATCGCATCCAAATCAAACCCATCTACAGCATAATCCCTATAAGCCGTGGTAAAAATCACTTGGGGTTTATTCACTAAACTTTTATAAAACTCTGTGCCTTTGAGCACAGGCATTTCAATATCAAGAAAAATCAGATCCACAGCTTGCTGTTTCAAAATCTGACTGGCCTCAATTGCGCTTTCACAACAAGCAATTACTTCAAATTCGCTGAACTGGCTCAAATGAGAAGCTATAAGCTCTCTTGCCAATTCTTCATCATCAACGATCAAACACTTGTACTGGCTCATCTTATATTCAACGTTAAAGTGACTTTATAATGCTCATCTGTCTCTTGCACTGAAAGCTTGTGCGATTTTTTGTATAATAATTGCAACTGTTTACGCAAATTTTGCAAACCAATCTTCTCAGGTTGTTGTTTAATGCTTATTTGGCCAATGGGTTTAGAGTTTTCTATCATTAAATCAATGTGCGTAATTGATGCATTAATGGCTATTTTCACATGAGCTTGCTTCAATTCTTGGCTGGATCCATGTTTGCAGGCATTTTCAAGCAATGTCAATAATATCAAAGGTGCAATGCGAACATCATGATCGACTTGTACATCCGTAGTAAACACAATTCTTTTACCAAATCTGAGCTTTTCCAAATCCATATAATTATGAATTAAAGCAATCTCATTATTCAACGAGACAAACTTGTCATTGCACCTATATAACACATAATCAAGTATATCCGACAGTTTTTCAATAACCAATGGTGTTTGATCAGATTTTTTTAATGCCAAGGCATAAAGATTATTTAAAGTATTAAAAATAAAATGTGGGTTTAATTGATTCTTCAAGGCCGCCAATTCAGCTTTTCTTTTCTGTTCATTCAACAGTAACAAATCTTGCTGCTTTTTATGAAAATTATACGCAACCAGAACCATACATGGCGATAAAAACAGAGGTAACTTACTAAAAAAAATATATTTCAGGGTCCAAAGACTCAACATACGATCAGCAAATGGCATCTCTCCATAAAGCCTTAAAAAGTTTTGATAAAAGACTGGGTATTGAGGTTCTAGGTAAAAGTATCTGATGACCACATTAATTTCTGATGTAATGAAAACCAAAAAAATCAAACCAATAAAGAACCATAGCTTGTGACCACGATTCAGCACAAAAGGTATGAGTATTTGTATGGTAATCAAAGCCAAAAACATTTGTAATGCAGTAGTTACCCCAACGTTTTCGAACAGTTCAATATTTGAAGCATATATCTCCCAGTGAGGGCCGGTATTTAACAAAAATACGAACCCCCAAAATAACGTTATCAACAACCATGTTTTTTGAAAATAACCATGCAGTTGTGAAAATATTTTCATGTGCAAAACCACCAGAGATCAATCAGAGCATTATTAAATCACGATTGCCCTAATATTACCGCACAATGTCGATTAAAAGGCTTGTGATATAGACAAAACTCAATTTTTTATAGATGAAACAGCAGACTCTTATGCATTTGAGTATTAATCGACACAATAAACGTCTCTGTCTATTAAAAACCACCATCATGATTTCACTGTTATTCTGATATCACATTTTTTACACACAGGAGACAGAAATGAAAACAAAACTATTAATTTTTATTGCCATCTTTATTGGGTCAGTATGTCAAGCACAATATCCTGACCCTGTTGAGATACATTCATCAAATGATATTCATCAAACCCGTGAGCAAAAAAAAGCACTGAATCATCAACAATTGAATCATTTTTTTGATGATTATCTCAAACATTACAATGATTACCTCAATAACAGCAACAATAAAGAAACCATCCTTCAAGCAGCCGAGAGCTATCATTTACCTGCACTGCAAATCATACCAAACATCCCATTAAGGGTCATAAACTCACACCTTAAATTAGCCATTGGAACACAAAATTTTCTCAATAAACTGCGCACTTCTGGTGTTGATCACATGCGTTGGGAAAAGGTTGACATTCACCAATTAAGTGAAAAATCAGCCATTGCCAGTAATGTTGGTATCAGGTACAAAAAAAATGGCGATATATTCAATAAAGCTGCCGCTACTTTCATGATGTACAAAAGCGAAGATGGCTGGAAGATTGCAGCATTAACGCTACATGATGTAGAAAACACCATCGTATTTGAGTAAATCAAGGGAGGCTCCGCCATGAAATTAAGACTACTGTTCATACCATTAACTCTATTTTTATTCAACAACACGTGTTTGGCCAAAAATACTGATTTCGAACACTTACACAAAGAAATCCAAATTTTCTTTAAGCACTATTTGGATCATTACAATGACTATATCAAGGATAACAATAAGAAGGAGGCCTTATTAAAAGCGACAAATGATCTGAATATTCCTTCATTTCAAATACCACCTCAAAACAATATCATGGTGTTTGAATCGCATGAACCTATAAAAACCAATACCGAATATTTTCTTAGTCAATTCCAAGAAAAAGGTATTGTAAAGATCAGTTGGAAAAAAACGCACTTCAAGGTACTCAACCCTCAAGCTGCAATTGCCAGCAACATTGCCATTTTATCTAGAAACGATAACAGCATTGTGCAAGAAGTTGCAGCAAGCTACCTTTTACATAAATCTGCCGATCAATGGAAAATTATTGTAAGAGCATTACATCCAATCGAAAACTCACCGACATTTAATTAAATAATCAACCCCAGGAGAAAAATATGAAAATCACTTCAATAATACTTTTGTTACTAATATATGTTCAATTGTGCAATGCTAAGGACTCCTCTCAAAAGGCCATCTTGGTTACAGGTGCGAGCAGTGGAATAGGCAAAAACATCACTGAAAATCTTGCGAAGAAAGGCTACTTTGTTTACGCAGGCGCACGGAAAAAAGCCGATATAAAAACATTAAGTGCCATGAAAAATGTACAAGGCATTAGGTTAGATGTCACAGTAAAGTCAGATATTGATGCCGCCGTAAAAAAAATACGACAACAAGGCAGAGGTCTTTATGGCATAGTCAATAATGCTGGTGTCGCCGTATTAGAGCCCATGACAGAAGTCAGCGAAGAGACCATGCAATTTCAAATGGACGTCAATCTTTTTGGCCCCTATCGCATTACTAAAGCTTTTGCTCCATTGATCATAGAAAGCAAAGGAAGAATAGTCAACATCAGCTCATTACTGGGCGTAACAGCCGGAGCTTTAACAGGCCCCTACAGCATGAGCAAACACGCTGTTGAAGCATTTTCTGATGCGTTATCCGCAGAAATGAAAAAGTTCGAGGTCAAGGTAAGTGTTGTCGAACCAGGCAATTACAACTCAAATGTAATCAAAAGCATGCGTGACAGAATGAAAAACAATCACACCAACACCAACGATTCAGCTTATAAACAGGAACATGAAAACCTAAAAAAATTCATACCTGCAGAAAGATCTCAATTTAAACCACCAACTGAAGTATCCAATGCGGTTATCCATGCTTTGTTTGATAACAAACCTAAACACAGATATATGGTTGTTCCTAATCAAAGAGAGGCAGAAATGACCATAAAAGGTGTGATAAAAAAACTCATTCAACTCAATGAATCTCAAGCCTATAAATTTGATCGAGAGGCCCTCATCAATATGCTTGATACAACATCAAATTAATACTGAGTCAATGTCATGCATAAAAACAGGTCGATAACACAACGTATCATTATGAAACTTTCGCACGTTCAACCACATGAACTAAAAGCAACAATTACTTCATTCTTGATGATTTTCATTCTGATGGCTGCCTATTTTATCTTGCGGCCTGTTCGTGATGCCATGGCCAGCGACTGGAGTGATGCTGAAGTCAGTTTTTTGTGGAACTTACAATTCTTTATCAGTATAGCCATTGTATCCATTTATGGCTTACTGATTTCAAAGTTTAATTTTAAACACGTAGTTCCCATTGTTTATGGCGGCTTTGCCATCAGTTTCGTGCTTTTTTATCTCATAACAGCCAGTTTCAGTAACCCACAAATCATAGAAAAAACATTTTATGTATGGGTCAGTGCCTTCAGCTTATTCCATTTATCAGTATTTTGGAGCCTTATGGCTGATACATTTACCAAAGAACAAAGCGCAAGACTTTTCTCTATTATTGCAACAGGAAGCAGCACCGGAGCCATTATTGGGCCGATGATACCATCATTCTTTGCTGAAAAACTGGGTCTAGAAACACTGATGCTGATTGCGGCCTGCGGTTTATTGTTAGTCATTCCGATGATATATTTCCTCTATCATGTAAGAAAGCACGAACTAAAAACCCATACCCGTAATTTTGACAACAAACAAAAATCATTGGGCGGAAACTGGCATCAGGGCTTTAAAGCCATAATCAACAATAAAAACTTAATGAGTATTGGATGTTTTATTTTGCTTTATGTTTTTATTGGCTCATTCATCTATTTTCAGCAAAAGCATTTATTGGCAGAATTCAGTCGCCCTGATCGGGTCAAAATATTGAGCAGTATCGACTGGGTTGTCAACAGTTTAACTTTTGTATTGGCATTTTTCGTCACTGGTAGACTGACGTTAAAGTTCGGCATGCCATTGACTTTAGCCTTGATGCCAATAATATTGACAGTAGGCATGTTTATTCTGGCCTTTGCTCCTGTGGTGGTTATTTTTTTAGCCCTCCAAACAGTGAGAAAATCAGGCAATTATGCAATTACAAGACCTGCAAGAGAAATGCTATTTACTCAAGTTTCACAGCAAGAACGTTTCAAAGCCAAACCGGTGATTGACATGGTCATTTACCGTGGTGGCGATGCTATCAGTGGCTCATTATTTGCAATACTGACCGAGGGCATTGGATTGGGTTTGGCCGCTGTCGCAATGTTAGGAGCATTGATTTCTTCAATATGGGCAGGGCTTGCCGTCATGCTTGGAAAAGAATATGAAAACAACACATTATCACAGTCCAACACCATCGCCAATAACGGCAAAAAGTATTGATAACAACTACAAAAAACCTGCGGAAATTAGATTAATTTTTGCAGGTATTGGATGATATCAGAAGATTCATACAGCCACATTTTCTGACCCTTTTCATCAATTATCCTTAAACAAGGCGCCTGTATGCGCCCGCCTTCATTTAATAACTCACTTTTGAATTGCTGGTTTTCATTTACATCTCTTATTTCTATATTCAACGCCATACGCCTGATAGCCCGTCTGACCTTGATACAAAATGGACATGCATTGAACTGGTAAAGTTTTATATGCTGTGTGAGTTGATCTAAATCTGCTTGTCGTTGGGCTGATCGAGTGATTGCTTGAGGAGAAAATAAATCATTAAAAAAAATAAAGAATTTTCCGAGTATTTTACGAATAATAACCATTATAAATTTCATCTAAAAACATCATGTTACGTGATGACCGCTGCCACAACACAAATCATGCATTAATTGCAGTAAAAGTCATCACATCATTAATGTTTTGACAATCCAATAAAACCATCAATAACCGGTCTACACCAACGGCTATTCCAGAACAATCAGGCATCCCACTGTTCATAGCATCAATTAAATGATGATCCACTTCAACGCAATCAAAGCCATATTTTTTTCGGTGATTGTTGTCCTTATTAAATCGCATTAATAACTCTTGGCCATCTGTCAGTTCTTGATAAGCATTGCCCAATTCATGCCCTTGAAAAAAAACTTCAAACCTCAAACAGGTATTTTGATCATCAGGATTTATTTGTGCCAATGCAGACTGAGATGCAGGATACATGGTAACGAATGTTAAGGCCTCTTTATCAAACTGTGGTTGAATTTGTGTGGCAAATAAATAATCTAAAGCCTCGTCTCTGAGTAAGAAACTTCCGTCATAATCATGCTTTTGGCAGATGTTGCTTAATTCTTGATCAGATATCTGGCTTAAATTTATGGATAAATAATCATCAAAACATTGAGAAAATGTTACAACTGATGTTTGCCTACATTTCTTACCAAAAGAATATAAAATAGCTTTGAAAAATTCATCAACCTCTTGAATTAAATCACAATAATCATAATTATTACGGTACCATTCAAGCATGGTGAATTCTACATTATGCGTTTTACTGACTTCAGATCTTCTGAATACTTTACCCAATTCATAGACATCACCAATATTAGCACACAGCAATCTTTTTAAATGAAACTCTGGGGAAGTTCTGAGATAGCTTTTTGCATTATTTGGATCAATGGCTTGCGCAGAAAAACTTTCAATATGCCTATCTGTATTGCCCGCAGAGGACAGAATTGGTGTTTCCACCTCAAGCACTCCTTTTTCAGCAAAAAAAGCCCTGATTTGAGACAATAAAAATGCCCGTTGTTTTAAATTTTGCAACGGGCATTGTGGTTTCCATGATTGTTGCACGATATCAGCTTTTAATGCGTCCCGAGTATTCACCAGTTCTGGTATCAACTTTTATGACTTCGCCTTCTTGAACAAATAATGGAATATTCACCACGGCACCTGACTCCAATTTAGCTGGTTTACCGCCACCACCGGAGGTATCGCCACGTAAGCCTGGGTCTGTTTCAACAATTTTCATGGTCACAAAATTTGGCGGTACAACAACAATTGGATTGTCATTCCATAAAGTTACGGTGCAAATGGCTTCTTCCACCAGCCATTTAGCATTGTCACCAACAGCCTCTTTGGAAGCTTCAACTTGCTCATAAGTCTCCTGATTCATGAAATAATAAAACTCTCCATCGTTATATAGATACTGATAATCCAATTCCATCACATCGGCAGTCTCTATTTTATCTGTAGATTTACACGTTTTTTCAATCACCCGACCTGTTTGTAAGTTCTTGATTTTAATTCTGGTAAAAGCTTGGCCTTTTCCTGGTTTAACCATATCCACATCAGTGATATTCCATGGCTCATTATTAATCAATAATTTCATGCCATTTTTAAATTCATTTATGCCTACAGTTGCCATTTTGACTCCAATTTATTTCAATTCGCGAATAATAACACAGAGTAACTATGATTACAGCTATGTATTGTATACTTACATATTTTTCTGGCGCTATTATCTAACCCCAAATATCAACCTGTTCATTATTTAGAACCGATAAAAGACTTTATCAGAATGCATACTCAATGAGAGTTTGTCTTGACATAGAGCAAACATCCCTGCAACATTCAGCTGTGAAAAATAAAAACATTCATTTCAAAGATTTGTGTACATCAATAGAGGCATACATATGAGCAATAAAAAATGGCGCTCTGGTTGTAATAACCATCTAGAAAGGCAACAGCTTCAGCATCTTCAAAATTATGATGAAACTGCTGAAGACCTTTTCCCAATCAAAGTCCCCGAATATTTACTGAACAAGATTGATACAAATAACAGCAATGATCCAATTTTATTACAAGTTTTACCCCAGCACAACGAACACCACAACACAGATGAATTCAGTGATGATCCAGTTGGTGATATGGCTGCCTCACCAACAAAGGGCGTTATACACAAATATCATGGTCGCGTATTGCTGATTACCAACGGTCAATGTGCGGTCAATTGTCGATACTGTTTCAGAAGAAATTTTGCCTACCATAAAAATTATGCATCGAGCCATAACTGGTCCAATGCTGTGCACTATATTCAGCACGATGAAACAATTCACGAAGTGATATTGAGTGGTGGAGACCCTTTGATGTTATCGGTAAAATCATTACAGAAATTGACCTCACGATTACAAAATATTCCACACATTAAAACATTGAGAATACACACCAGGGTGCCGTTAGTAGCCCCTGACAGAATCAACGATACATTGCTCAATTGGTTGAATAATGTTGCCTTAAAAAAAGTCATGGTTGTTCATTGCAACCACTCACATGAACTCAGCAATGACTTAAAGAAAGTTTTTATTGACCTCAAAAATACAAATACACTGCTTTTAAATCAAAGTGTTTTATTAAAAAACATCAATGATGATTCAGAAACCCTGAGTCAATTATCTCATCGCCTTTTTGAATTTGGCATTTTGCCATATTATCTTAACCAACTCGATAAAGCCAAGGGCACGCAACACTTTGAGGTGAGCAAAAAATCCGCAATCAATATTCACCAGCAGCTGTTAAGCTTATTACCGGGATATTTAGTGCCTAAATTAGTGGAAGAAATCTCTGGCAAAAAGAATAAATCTCCTATTTTTTAATTTAATGACGGTAAAAATTCTGTTAAACTCTGACTTTATCTCAATAATTTGGAAGCTCAATTGGCAAAAGATAATACGATTCACCTACTGATCATACACAAAAGCGAAGAAGAAGCAGAAAGGATTCTATCAATTTTACGTAACGCACAAATACCTGTGCGTCCAAGCCGGTGTACTGATCAAGAAACCTTGAATGATTTTTTAACCCACAAAAAATTCGACATCATACTGATACAACAGTTACAAACTGAATTACCTGTTAATACCGTTTGTGAGAGTGTAAATAGAGTCGGCAAGGACATTCCTGTTGTTGTACTTCTAGAAAACCTTGACAACGATTCTATTTCTGAAGCTTATGAATCAGGCGCTCAACATTTTTGTACCGGAAACATTCATGAGCAAATTTGTACCGAAATATCAAATGTATTTAAAGGATTAAGGACCAGAAGAAAACTAAGGCGATATGAAGTTGACCTCAACAATGCTGAAAAACGCTGCGCTTCATTACTTGACAGCTCTAAAGATGCCATTGCCTATATTCATGATGGCATGCATGTTTACTCCAACAATGCCTACCTTGATTTTTTCAAATACGATGATGCAGAAGAGATGGAAGTCACACCTTTTCTCAACTTGGTTGCCAAAGAGCAAGTTCCACAAGTTAAAAAACTATTGAGGGATATTGCTAACAATATCATTCCCGATGATGAAATAAGCATGAAGCTAAAAACTGAAAAAGGAGATGAAATCAATGCTGTTGTCAGTCTTGATAGAGCCACAGTTGACGGGGAACCCTGTGTACAATTTTTGGTACAACCACCAAAAGTCAATAAAGAAGCAGAAAAAGAGTTGCGCGACATCAAAAGCAAAGACATCTTAACAGGCTTTTATAACCGCGCATATTTCAATAAAGACATCAGTGAAAAAATCAACGAAGTTAAATCAGGGACGTCAAATGGTTATTCAATTTTATACATGCGCATTGATGATGACAGGAAGCTTGAAAAAGAACTTGGCAAAGGCAATCTTGATTTACTGGTTTCTGATATTGCCCCTTTCATCAAAGATATCATGGGCGAAAAACACACCTTTGTCAGGTACGATGACACCACTTTTGTAGTAGAAATGGAAGGCCAAATTGAAGATGCCTCTCAAATGGCCGAACATTTGGTCAAGAAAATCACCGATAATTTATTCAGCGCTGGTGAAAGAACCCTCAATTGTACTGTCAGCATAGGCTTAACACAAATTATTGAAAAAACCCAATCTGGTAATGAAGTCATAAAAATTCTGGGAACTGAATTAGAAAAAGCAAGGGAAAACGGTGGATCACAAATTTCTGTATTTGATCCTGCTGAAGAAGAAAAGAAAGCCAGAGCTGCTCATCAAAAATGGATCGATCTCATCACAGACGGGCTCAAAGAAGACAGTTTCGTACTTCATTTCCAACCCATAATCAGTCTCCATGGTGACGAAACAGAACACTACGAAACACTTGTTCGTCTTAAAAACGAAGATAAGCTGATCATGCCAAATGAATTCATTCATGTTGCCAAAAGACATGGATTAATTTTGGATATTGACCGTCACGTGATCAAGAAGGCCATTAGCGCCATAAAAGATGCAGAAAAAGATACAGCATTAATGGTTAAAATGTCCACAGATACATTATCCAACACTTCATTTCCACTGTGGTTGGCACAAGAACTCAAAGACAATGCCATATCTGGTGAAAAAATCATTTTCGAAACACCAGAAAGTGAACTGGTCAGTCATTCAAAACATGTAAAACCAGTCATTCAAGCCATTAGAGGGCTCAATTGTAAATTTGCCATTGAAAAATTTGGTTCAGGGTTAAATTCATTTGCCCTGCTTAAGCACTACCCCACAGATTACATAAAAATTGACTCCACATTCATGGAAGACTTTGCCAACAACAAAGAAAACCAAAATAAAGTCAAAGAACTCATTGATCAATCGCATGCACAAAATAAAATGGTGATATGTGAATTCGTTCAAGATGCTGCCACCATGAGTATATTATGGAAGTTTTCTGCCAATTATGTTCAAGGCAATTTCTTAGCTCCAGCAACTGATAAAATGACACAAGGAACAGAGTAATAACCAGACAAAAACATAAAAAATACATCGGTAGATTTGCACCATCACCCACTGGTTCTTTGCACATGGGATCACTCATTGCGGCCATTGCGAGCTACTGTGAGTCCTTAAAAAACAACGGCCAGTGGTTGCTCAGAATTGAAGACTTGGATCCGCCAAGAGAAATTCAAGGTGCCAGTCAAGAAATCATCAAAATGATGACACAATTGGGCTTTGAATTCGATGAGAACCTCATCTATCAAAGCCATCATGAGCGGCAAAAAGCTTATGAAAAAGCAATAGAACAACTCAAACCTCACATATATTACTGCAGTTGTTCTAGAGCAGCATTAAAAATGACCAACACAGCACAACACCAATGTAGATACCAACAAA
>CAYGTC010000090.1:0-16360 GCA_964352735.1 uncultured Alcanivoracaceae bacterium
ATATTGAGAATCTAGATTATGAAACAGGACTCTTGTGCAGAGCCATGTTCTTTTAAATCAAGTTCATTACTGATATCAACGAGCTTTAACAATAATTCAGCATTACTTTGATTTTTTTGAGATGATATTTCTTTTTCACAAAGGGTCAGGGCGTCTTTAAAGTTATCAGCCTCAAAAGCATCTGTGCATGTATTTTGCGCATTAAGGTGACATGACATCATGATCAAAAATAATAAAAGTCTAGGCATTTATAAATTTCCCCTCCATTTATAAGCAGGGTAATATAACATACCAACAGTTAACAAAAAGTATAATTTTTTTAACAAAAATTACTTTTTGTGATCAATGTTTGATTTTTTATTGGTGCATTTATTTACTAAGACCCAATGTAATTCTTTGATATGGGTATTTTTTTATATTGAGAAAAGGCCTTAAATCATTTAAGTAAATAAATAATAGAGCTGATCAATATCCATAAGGCCATGAATGTTTTTAATTTATTGACATCGATTGCTGTGGCCAAATATCTCGCGACAGCCCCACCAATAATGGCCCCAGGAGCGGTAAATAACAAAACATTCCATTCAATAGCTTGTGTTGCAAAGGTATGAAACCACACTCCTGACAAAACAGTTACCGCAGAAACGCAGACTGCAATACCAATAGCGTGGTGCGCCCTAAATCCATAAAAAATTAATAAAACTGCAACCAATTCACCCACACCAATAGATATCCAGGCAGTTATGCATCCACCAATAAAAGACGTCAGTATAAATATTGCGGTTTCAAGTACACTGAGCTTGTTTTTGTTGCGTTCTGGATTGTTTTGCCTCGAATTAATATAGACACGCACCAAAATGATTAAAGCCACGATCATTGAGAAAGCACCAAACAACATATTGATCGATAGGGGCGGCGGTATATGATTCCATTGAACAATCAATAAACCCAAAACAGAAAAAAGTGCACTTAACGCGAACAAATAGAAAAAGTGTTTCATTCGATCGAGTTCTTTACCATGTTCATGGTAAAAAAAGCGTAACCAAGCTAAAGAACCTGAAGTCATTCCAAAACATTGGATGGCGAAACTTGTCGCAAGAGATTGTATGGGGTTTAAACCCAAATGAATAAATGCTGGTAAAAAAATGATACCGCCACCTACACCAGTTGAATTGGCAACAATCGCTGCAAAAATGCCTAAGAAGAAAAAATACCAGTGCTCTCCAGCCAATCCGGTCAAATCAAGCCAAGAGACTTCCCTCAACTCAATACAGATGAGGTACAAAACAATGGCACTGAGATAGTAAAATAGGATATTTATTCTACCAAGAAAATTATGTTGACGAACAGGAGAAGGTGTTTGCATGTGTTATGGGTTAAAACATTATTTTAATGATTGTGATTATATTTGATTATAAATACGGCATGTATAAAAAATGTCGACAAACAATAATTTTATTTAAATAACTACCAATACCAGCACATTTACTATTAATGTGTGTTTTTGAGAATATCATATTGATTGAATAATAACATGATTAAATTACACTCATTAGAGATTTGAGTTTCTCGTATTCTGAAATAACATTTTCGTCTTCAATATTTTCTTCAGTTAAAATTTCTGAAATCACAGTCATTTGATCTGAAAATGCTGGCATTTTATTGAATGAATGTAAAAACTTGGCATACTTTAGTCTCACTTTAATGACTTGTTTATGCTTTTCATTGAAAACTGTGGTGCTGTTTTCAATGGCTTTTATAAAATACAAGTTGGCATTGTCAAAATCATTATTCAGTTGATATAGCTGTGCCATGTCAATAAGAATGGTATAGTATCTTGGGCTACTTGGCTTATGCAAACCTTTAGAAATCATAATGTTAATAATATCAATGCCAGCTTGGTAATTGTTGCTCAACTTATAGACTTTGACCAGTGTTGAATAGGTTTCTGCTGCAATCGGGTGATCAATGCCCTGGTTTTCAAGTGCATTTTTATTGGCCAATTGTGCCAGCTCTAGTGCTTCATCTAAACGAGATGATTTTGCCAGTGACAACGCAAGTATACATTGTGTATACATCGTAGACTCATGCAAAGGGCCAAGTTTTTCTAAACGGCTGTCGTATATCTCTCTGGCAATTTCAGCCGCCTCTTTATTTCTGCCATCATGACTTAACAGTGCTGCCAGATTGGTCTTGACCTCTAACGTATCAATATAGCCTGATTTATAAATTTCCTCAAATACATTGGCAACTTCGTACATGAGTTGGATGGATTTTTTGATGTCTCCATTTCTATAGTACAATATTGCCAACGAGTTGAGAACTGATGCTGTCTTCACACTTTTTTTACCATATCGCATTAAGTATATTTGATAACTTTCCTCAGATAATTTTTTTGCAATATCCAATTGACCTAAAGCCTCATTTGTGTCGGCCATTTGATTTAAAGTAAGCGCCAATGCAGGGTGTTGATTGCCTAATATTTTCCGTTGTTGTTGTTCAAGCAGAGATAAAACTGAAATAGATTTTTGGTATTGGCCTACATTGTCATAATATCTACCCAACTCACTCTTTAATTGCATTATTGTGGTATCGGTAGGCATACTGTCATTTTCTTTGATGGTATTTTCTAACAGCTCAATGGCTTTCTCAGTGTTGGATTGTGAATGGTATAAATATGCCAAATCACTTTTGACTGATAAAGTGGACTTGAGATGTTTTATTTGTTCACTCAACGCTAAGGATTTAAGTAACAATGGTTCCGCTTCAGAAAAATTGGATTCTTTGGTCATCATTGCCCCTTTTACTCTATAAGCGGTAGATTGATCAATTATTGAATCTAAGCGCTCTATATTCAATTGAGCGAATTGGTCATTGAGCGCCTTATATTGTTCTGAATTGAAAAGCGTTTCCAACAATAAGGCTGTGGATCGAGAATTATTGGGTTTTATTTGCAAAGATTGATTTAAGTTATTTGTTGCTTTTTGAGGATAACCAATCTTCCAATAGGACTCTCCAATCGTTTGTAGTAATTCAAATCTTATTTCTGGATCAATATCGTCATTAATTTTATTGTTGGCTGAATCTAAAATATTTTCTGCCGTGATCTTTAACCCTTTACTTAAATTAGGGTCAGTCAACTCAAAAGCATCTAACATGAATTGTTTTACTTGGTTGGCTTTTTCTGCTTCAATCTTGATTTGTTTGTATTGCTGCAAACCCAAAAATGAACCAACAATCAAAAAAAACATAAATGAAACCATAGTTGCAAATAAAGCCGAACGCCTTTTGGCAAATTTTTGAACACGATAAAATAATGATTGTGAGGTTGCGTTAACGGGTTTATTGTCTAACCAGTTATTTAAATCATCGGAAAATGCCTGCATTGAAGAATAACGTTTAACAGGCTCTTGTGCCAATGCTTTAGTGAATATGTTTTTTAAATCTTTATCAATATTGGCTTTTTTTAATACCAAATCCAAATGAGATTCGTCATTTGCACAGGATTTAATCAATCGGTCTTTTGGTAGTGGATCATCATTGATCAACAAACTTAACGCCACAACTGCAAGTGAAAAAACATCTGTTTCGACAGAAATTTGCTCTGCGTTAATTTGCTCAGGAGCGGCATAGCTTGGTGTTAATGCCATGATCGTTGTTTTATGCCCAGAAATGTCCTTGGTCATTAATTTTGCGATACCAAAATCAACGATCTTTAACTCTTTATTATGGTTTATTAAGATATTGTCAGGCTTTAAATCTCGATGAATGATCAAATTTGCATGTGTGTAAGCCAGTGCATCAGCACACTGAGTCATCAATGTCATTATTTCGCGACTTGATAATTTATTGTCTTTACAATAATCGTTTATTGGCAATGCCTCTTCAACCAATTCCATCACCAAATAAACCGTTTTGTCTTGGGTTTTGCCCCCATGTAACATTTTAACAATGTGTGGATGCGACAAGCCTGATAGTATTTTTTGTTCGTTAATAAAATGATTGAGCAATTCTTGGGATTTAAATCGAGGTGAGAAGACTTTAATGGCGACAAATCTTTGATTTTCAGCATCGGTTCTTTTGGCCTTAAAAACTTGCGCCATCCCTCCATGGCCTAACTCTTCTACCAATTCATATTCATCCAATGTTTGTCCAATTTTATAGATGGGCTCTATACCATTATCAAACAATGGCGTTATTTTTTTTTGAAAAAACTGAGTCGCTTCAGAACTGCCAATATTAATCAGTGTATGCACAGCCTCTCTTACCTCAGATGGCAAATTAATCAATTCATCTAATCTTGCTAATGCTTGTTTAACAGAGAGTTCAGAAATTTCAGTATAAATTTCACTGGCTTTAATCCATAGTTCTGTATTGTGCATCAATTTATCCCCTTTTTAATCAATCCTAAACGGCAATGGCTTATTGTTTCATCGTCAATAAGTATAGATTATTACACTGATTTCTTGAGTTGCCAAGTTTAAAATCTTGATCCCTCTAATTGCTATGGTTTTTATTGTGAAACGTTCAAATTGATTCAGAGGATGGCTCACTCAACAACTTTTTGACCAGCGTGGGTACAGCTGTTGCAGCATTTTCTTTGATGATAGTCAGTTTATGATCATTCAATGACAAATTACTGCTTGGGTCAATGTTATAGATTCGAGCTGATGATTTGGCAAAGTCCAGCAATCCAGCTGCGGGATAAACTTGTAGTGAGGTACCAATGATGAGTAATATATCTGCATTATGAACCATTGGTATTGCCGATTCAATCAATGGAACAGATTCACCAAACCACACAATATTTGGGCGCAACTGACTCTTTAATTCGCACAAGTCCCCCAGTTTAATTTCGTCACCAACCACCTGGTAAATTAAGTTTGAATCGACGCTGCTACGAGACTGGTTGATTTGTCCATGCAAATGTAGGATCTGTGACGAGCCTGCCCTTTCGTGCAAATCATCAATGTTTTGGGTAACAATATTAACCTGATAAACGCGCTCTAATGCAACCAATGCTGTGTGTGCGGGATTGGGTTGAGCTCGTCTGATTTGTTTACGGCGTTCGTCATAAAACCTCAACACCAATTGTGGGTCACGCTGCCATGCTTGAACTGTGGCCACATCGGTTACTTTATGATTTTCCCACAAACCATCACTGCCTCGAAAAGTTTTGATTCCGCTGTCCGCACTGATACCAGCACCTGTTAAGATAACAATGTTTTTCATGATAATAGTCAGATTTAATTAAACATCCACAAAGTTCACCAAAAGTATATACAATAACTCGTAATTTTCATTGTTTATCATCGATTTTTTAGTTATTTGCTCAAAAAATAAATGGTCATGACCATCTGAGAATAAAAAAGCATTGTGATGTTCACCACCAAGAATTTATCAAGACAATTGGTATCACAAGTGATTTGCTACAAAATTGAGGATAATCATATTAAATTTCACCTTTTTCAGCAATAATCAAGCCATTGAATTAGTAAAGGCTTTAAATGAAACACATAGTACTCATCGGTGATTCTATTTTTGACAATGCAAGCTATGTCGGTTTAGGAGAGTCTGTCATTGATCTGTTAACACATACACTGCCACAAGATGCTCATCAAAGCACTTTATTGGCTGTTGATGGTGACATTACTACTGAGGTATATGAGCAGTTAAAACATTTACCAAATGATACAACCCATGCTTTTTTAAGTATTGGTGGCAATGATGCACTACGGGTGGTTGATGTTTTAGAACAATCAACTTCAACCGTGGGGTCAGCCATGGAAACTTTTACAGAAATCAGGTTGGATTTTCAAAAAAGATACAGAGACTTAATCAACGTCATTAATCAACGAGTTGAAAAATTCATTATCTGTACTGTACATGATTGTGTGCCAGGTATAGAGCCTCGGTCACTGACAGCCTTGGCCTTATTCAATGAAATTATTTTAAAAGAGGCTTTTTCACTGGGCATTTCTGTTCTCGATTTAAGACTTCTGAGCAATGAAGAGGCTGATTATTCAACCATATCACCTATTGAACCTTCTGCTCAAGGCGGCAAAAAAATCACCGCTTGCATGGCAGAAATATTAAAGTCACATGACTTTAACCAGAAAGGTTCTTGTATCTTTAAATAACTTTTGAGGCTCAATAAACAATATGGATATGATCGATCTGGTTAATCAATCCTGGAGTTGGACAGGTATAGAACCCGAAGAAATCGTTGATGAAAATGATTTTGGCAACCTCATCATCAAAGATATTCACGATCGCTTTTGGCGCATATGTCCTGAGGATGTTTACTGTAAAGTCATTGCCGATTCGATTGAAGAATATAATGAATTGATAGAAAACCAAGAATTCCTCAATGATTGGAACATGACAACATTACTGAATGAAATCATTGAATTATTGGGTGAGTTAAAACCCGGCCATAAATACCACATGAGCATTCCTGGTGTTGTCGGTGGAGAATACATGGCCACAAATTTTAAGCAAGTACCACTCAAGGAAATGATGCTTTTTTCAGGAGACCTTGGCCATCAAATCAAAGATTTACCTGATGGCCACAGCATTGATTTCAGGATTATTGAATAGAGACTTCAGTACAATTTAGATGGCGAAAAAAAATAGAGAATACTGACCCTATGAATTTGTAAATAATAATTTCTACCAAATCTTTATTCTTTCTTCCTCTGGTTTATAGTTTTCATCACCCGGTTGAACGTCAAATGCTTCATAGAATGGTGTAAAGTTCATCAAAGGACCGTTGACACGCCACATTGGCGGAGAATGCGGATCATTTTTCACATAATTGCGCAAATATTCATCGCGTGTTTTTACACGCCAAATTCTGGCAATGGATAAAAAGAAACGTTGATCAGGTGTATAACCATCAATTTTTGTACTGCTTTGGCCTTGTTCTGTTAACTTGAAAGCATCATAGGCAATCGAAAGCCCACCATTATCCGCCGTATTTTCTCCTACCGTTAATGCGCCTTTTAAATGTAGGTCATCTAAAACAGTATAAGTGTCGTATCGGTCAATGATCAATTGTGTTTTTGCTTTAAACTTTTGATAATCTTCATCAGTCCACCAATTCTCAACATTGCCATCCTTATCAAACTGAGCACCCTGATCATCAAATGCATGTGTCAATTCATGCCCTATAACCATTCCTATGCCGCCATAATTAATGGCATCATCTGCATGCAAATCAAAGTAAGGAAACTGCAGAATTCCTGCCGGAAAGACGATCTCATTAAGTGGAGGGCTGTAATATGCTGTTACTGTAGATGGTGTTGTATACCACTCGTTTTTATTTGGTGATGTATTTAATTTGTTTAACTGATATTGATGGTCATTCTGCTTTAAAGCCATTACATTTTCAAAATATTTGCCCTTTTGTATATTCACGCCATGGTATTCTCTCCACACATCAGGGTAACCTATTTTCTTGGTAATGGTATATAACTTTTCTTTGGCTTTGATCTTTGTACTATCGCTCATCCAATCCAATTGATCTATCCTGTTTTCAAAGGCTTTTTGCAGATTATTCACAAGATCCAACATCCGCTTTTTTGCATGCTCATTAAAATACCTTTTTACATACAACTTCCCAAGTGCAAAACCCAGTTGTCTATCAACTTTTTGAACCATCAATTGGGCCCGTTTTTTTTGCACTTTTTGCCCAGATATAACTTTTACATATTCGAATGATGCCGTTTCAAAAGGCTCACTCAAAGTATCAGCATAATTGCTTATTGTGTGGGCTTTTAAATAAATTTTCCAGTCACTTAAAGAAACGGTGCCAAGCATATCATTCAATTTTTTATAATATGAGGGTTGGCGAATATCAACAAAATCAACTTTTGCACCTAAATTATTCAGCAGAGTGGACCAAGCTATATTGGGTTGATTTTGATTAAGCTCTGATACAGCCAGCTTATTATAATTTGCCTTAACGTCTCTTCGTGCAATTCGAGTTTTATGAGCTTGAGCTAAACGCTTTTCAATATCATAAACAACAGACGTGCTCTTTTCAAAATCATCATTTCCTGTTAATTCAAATAATGTAGACAGATATGTCTGATAGGCCTTTTGAATTTTTATTGTAGAGTCGTCGGTTTTAAAATAATAATCACGGTCAGGTAACCCTAAACCTGTTTGACCAAAATGTAACATGTTAATACTGCTGTTTTCATTGTCCGGAAAAACACTCATACTGATCAATGAACCATTTCCTGATTTAAATTCATCTGCAATAAATTGCATCAATTCTGCAATGGTGTTTATTGAATGTATTCTATCCAGTATTGGTTTGATTGGTTCATAACCACGTTCGTTGATACCAACAGTATCCATACCGGAACTGTAAAAATCTCCAACCATTTGGTCTGCACTGCCCTTTTTATGCGTTTTTCTCGATACTTCTTCTAATATTTCTTCCAAGCGTTTTTTTTGGGGAATGTTTAGATAACGGTAATAACCAACACCAACTTGATCATCAGCAATGATGGCATTATCCGACCAGTTTTTGTTGACATGGTTGAAAAAATTATCGCCTGGCTTTATTGTTGAATCGATTCCATCGAAAACAAATTTATTATTTTTTGTGGTTTGCACCTTTGCACATGAAACAAGTGTTAATAAGGCCAATCCGATGTAAAGTAAATTTTTCATAATTTTCAGTTCAAGTATGATGAATTTCATTAAAATAAATTCATCATTGATTATCAATTGTGAATTATCTTACCATAATCGATCAGCACATTGAGCAAACTCAAAGGTCTCTTCTAATAAATTGTTCGTGTCATTAATCATTTTTATTAATCAGTTTTATTCTTTATATAATATTCCACCACCAATATATTGATTGCCATACCAACAAGGTTGCCAAATTCATGAAAAAATTGAATCAACGCTTCATTATTTTGCGCAAGTTCGCCCAATACAAGTACAAAGGCCACTTCAATAATGGCCAGTGTTACCAGCGATAAAGCTATTGCAACTGCTCTTGACACCCATCTGCGATGCTGATGGGTGTTGCGAGTTAAAATATGCTTTATGGCAATGACAAAAGCAGCACACAGGCAAAAACCCTGTAGGCTCATGGTGGCATATCGCACATCATACACACCGTTATTCAAGAAGTGATGCATCCACACACCGGTCACCCCCATCATGCAGCCTGAAAATACAGCAACATAACCTGCTTTTTTGTGTAATTGTGGTCTTTTCAGCCTTAAGGCACCTGAAAATTGAAATGGCATGCTCAAAAAGAATAACACCCCCAATCCTGCATGAATCAAAATGGCCATTGGTTTATCAAAATACATTGGATTAACCGTGACAGATATTTCACCGATTGTATCTGCTCCAAATAAGACGGTGATTAATATGAACAACCCAGGTATGGCCGGTATAGCTGTCATGATCAATAAAAACAACACTGTTGGCCAGTTGAAATTTATTGTTTTTTTGTTAGGATAAATTGTTTTTTTTGGGTTCATTGCACTGTTCGTTATCTGTCATGAAAGCTCCACATTAACCGCTTCAAGCCATAATGTCGTCTCAAGAGGTTAACAAGGAATTTTTTGTGTTCGATCCATCAGGATTGTACTTTTTTTTGTTCAAATCTTGGTATATTGGTCAACATTCATTTAATCCTCAGAATTTCATATGATCAATGATCCTTTAATATTGGCCTTAAATGTTTGTACTTTGACAATCACCTTGTTAACAGTACAATTGCTGGTTTTGCGTTCATCCCAGTACCACACTTATTTGCCCTTGGCCATGTGTTTGTTGTGTGCAGGTTTTATCATGGCAAAACCAGCTGTGAGTATTTTCTTTCCAAAAACCGAATTACATTGGTTGTTACTTTCTTTACCCACTCTATTGATGATTGCCCCGAGTTTTTGGTTATATGTCAAGGGCATCACCCATGAAACCCCCTGGCGCTTAAAACCCTCTGATTTAAAGCATTTTTACTTGGCCATTGTCGGTCTGATCATTGCAATAACAGCCATGTTATTACCACAAGGTATATTGCATTCGATCATCGCCGATGATGGTAACAGCAATAATCTTTTGCAGCAATACCCAACTCTGTTGAAGTATTGGATTGATTTTTCTCTGATCACCACTTTTATTTTGGTGCTGACTTTTGTGTTTCAGTCTGGTTATTACTGTTTTCAGATTCTTCAAAGGCTCAAGCGTTATAATCAACATTTGAAGGATTTATTCGCCAGTACCGAAACCAAAGAACTGCGTTGGTTAAGCGTTTTATTGTTGACCCTAGGGGGTGTTTGGCTGATCACAACGGTTAATATTATTTGGGATAATGTTTTCAATGTTTTACTCATGGATCACATAGTGATGGATGTGATCGTTTTAGTGATGGTCTGGAGCATATCGATTTGGGGGTTGAGGCAAAAGCCCGGTTTTGAAACATTGTATATCACTTCAAAAGACCCTTGCAACACTGAAGTGAACCCGGATGAAATCGTGCAAAAAAAGTATGAGCGCTCTGCATTGGATCAACATCAATCGGCAGCCATAGCTCAAGCGATTATTGATGCCATGCACAAAGATCAACTGTATTTAGACAACGAATTGTCATTACAAACATTGGCCAAACACATCAACACCCCTGCCAATTACATTTCTCAAACCTTAAACTCCACCATTGGTATGAATTTCTTTGACTTTGTTAACAAATACCGAATAGAACAGGCAAAAAAACGTTTGCTCAACAGTTCAATGGCTGTGATAGATATTGCCTTTGAAGTGGGTTTTAACGCCAAATCTTCTTTTTATAAAGCTTTTAAAAAAGCCACTGCAATGACCCCCAGCAATTACAGGAAACTGCATCGATTGAAAAAATAAATGATGAAAAAAATCATTATTAACCCTGCTAGATAATATTGAAACGCTAATGCGACTCTTTTGCCCTCAAAAAGCGCTGCAAAGCCATGAATAACTGACTTTGCAGCGATTTTTCTCTAATCTATTTTGTCATTTTTTCCCTCAACTTCATTCTATGATGAGGTACTCGGGCTGAATTGAATGCAATAAACAAGCAATAACTCGCCGTTAAAACGACCACCAAAAGTACCGGCATTGACAGATAGAATGTGGTCCTAAAATGATCAGGTAAAACATGATTATTGCCAAAAAAGAAAATCACCGTTGCAATAAACAAGGAAAAACCCATGCGCCATGTGTGTCTGATTAACCTTGTAGTTAACTCTGGTTTGATGAAACAGAGATAACGCACATCAAATATATTCGACAATAAGGCAACTACGGCAATCATATAAAATGCTGTGGTAGGCAAGCCATTGAGCAACCCACTTTCTGTAGTTTTTGCATGAACACCTGCAAATATAGCGCCAATGAAAATAGTCAAAGATATCAAAGGAGATATTTGGGTGATCACTCGTGCAAGTTTTTTGCTTGATGCGGCTGCCCAGCCAGTCATGAAGCTGTATGCTGTCAAAAGAGACAGCAATACAGTGAAGACGACCTCTCTGGAAACACTCATCCACAAACCGGTCAAAACCAACAAGCTCATTAAAAAAACAAAGCACCAACCAGACCATCGGTGAAAACGTGAACCTTTGACAGAAAGCATGGCAAAAAAACCACTGGCAAGCGTTAAACTGCCGGTAAAAAAATGAATCACGCTGATGAAAAAAGGTTCTGGCATAATAATTCCTGGTAAAAATAATGGATCAAGAAAGTCATTTCGAAAGCTTATAATTGGAATACACCCGCTTAATGAGTTCGCTGTAAGGATACATATAAGCCTTGCCTTTAACAGCCACTGTCAATTCCTTCAATGCATTTCGCTCTGGTAACAGTGACAAACATGTCGCCTTATATTCATAAGAATGTACCTTCGTGGCAAAAGCCGGGCTGAAGGGTTTACGATTTTTCAGGTGGTATGAAAGCACTTGGTGGTTGTTGGCTGAAACTTCAATATTGACCATAAATTCACCTGAGCCCATTTCATCATTTGGATCAGAGACTGGGGAAAACGAAAAGACTTTATTTCCCAAAGCATTCAAGGTAAATGCGGCATTTTCAGGAATTTGATGCATAAATTGATCGCACCAAATGTTCTGTAATGCCTCCGATCCTTCATCATCAAGAAGCGCTTGAAATTCTTTTAAAAAGGCTTTGTCATCAGATGTTTTGATTTTAAAAGACTCACCATTAATTTTGCTAGCATAAACCGCTAAGTGAATAGTGGCATCACCATTGGTGACGTGTAAGTCATAATCAAATTTATTATGATTGTATTGACCTTCACTGTGTTGCTGTGCCAGCAATTTGACTGAAAAATTGAATAAAATAAGCAAACATAAAATAAAAAGCGTTTTGCGCATGATTGGGCCTCAAGTTATTAGTTTGAGACAGTTTGTCATAGGCTCAGGGCAAAATCGTCCGCTTGTGAAGGCATGGACAATATTTATTGAAAAACATTTAAAAGTACGCAAATCAGTAGCCCATGAATGATAAAGAATAGAGATAAATAAAGATGCAAGGTGATGTCGACACCCATCAAGGTGAAACCACAGCATGAATATAAAACAATAGTGACTCTATTTTGGTTCCATGCTGTGGATGGTGTTTTGACAACGTCAAAATGAATAACGGTACCCGATTCTTGCACCAATTTTACCATCAAAACCTTCAATGGATACCGAAAGTCCTTGATGATCAGTGAATTTAAAAAGCCCTTTGACCTCTGCTTCATAAATATTTGTGCTGTCGCCATCCTCATGGTTGATGCCATCAACATGTATAAAGCCTATTTTAGTAATCAGTTCAAAGTGCTTACCAAAGGCGCTTCTGCTACCAGCAAAAAAACCTACCGATGTACCATCAACATTATCGTATTTCAATTCCCCAACTCTTGCATCGATATAAAAATCGGTCGATCCCGATCCATTGGTGTGAAAGCCCAGGGTCAAATCATAACGATCAAAATCGCGCGACTTATCTTGACGGGTTTCATAATGACCAGCCAGATAAAAACGGTCGGAAACTACAAAAGAACCCTCAAAATAAATGCCGTTGGCTGATATGTTATTGTTTAATTTCAATTGACCATAACCCACCTCTATATAATCGTAATTGATATTTTCTTGCGCATAAGCCAGTCCATAAAGATTTGATAAAATCACGAGTAATTTAACGAGTAATATAACGATTGATGTACGCACTTTTTGCACCTTTGATCATAAGAAAGTGCAAATTTTGGCATGATCATACATACAAATCGTCCACAGAGGTAGGCATGGATGATTTAATCTAACAAAATTGATTTAATCTCCAAAAAAATACTATTAATTAACAACCCATTCATAAAAACTGCATCACAAACAAAAAGTCCAAACCAGTTACAACTGGTTTGGACTTTTTGTTTGTATTAAAATGTTATGTTGTTAAGGGCATAAAAAACGCACTTCGTAATCAAAACAGATGTTATCTGGTTGATCAGAATTTCGACAAGCCAAACCATGTGTTACTGAGTTATGAAAAAAAACTTCTCCTGTTAAATTGGCTGGAGTACCATCATTGACCCTCCTGGCTTGGTAATCTACTGGGTTTGCGCATACTCCTGTATGATCAGCTCTAAGTTCCCAATCACCTGAACCACTTGGATTATCTCTGTCCAACCACGCTGTCCATGTTCCCGAGACTCTGCCCATTTGATCCATAATATCATTACGCCCTTCGTCATCCCTTTGGTCAGCAGGAAAAGTCATTCCACCAGTATGACATTGTTCTTCTGTGATGCCCATACTGTTACCAAACAATAACCATGCACTAGCCGCTCTTACTACGCCATCATCAGGCCCTGATAATATGGCTGATGCAACAGTACATTGCCAACGCCAAAATTGTAATGACTCCCACCAATTGTTAGGTAACCCATGAATAGTTCTGTAGAAAAAGGTCTCACTTTGAGTAGCAGCAGGAAGGAATATACTCCAAAAATGACTGCTAGGAGTAGTCAGAGAAGGTTCAGCATTACAATTGTTGTTATTCAATAGCAGCTTAATAATACCTGCGCCACTGAAAACATAGAGATCCATTAATACACTGCCTTGATAAGGTGTACCAACTGTTTGAATCGGCCTTGGGGCAGGTGATGCATCGAGCCCACTGAAATAATAAGCTTGCAAGTGTGTCACTGCCTGTCCACCTTGTGAATGGGCTACCGCAGAAAACCAATCAGAAAAAAGCGCATTGGTTTCATTTCTGATACGAAAGGCAAAGTTATTGCGACTGAAGCTGGCATTGTTACCGTTGAATTCATGAACAACACCCCTACTATTAAAGTGGCCATTAATCCAGGCGTTGGAGTTGTCACACCAACCATGAACCAGATAAATACCACTGGCATCAACAGCCCCTCTGCTGTTTTTAGTTTCAACTCGGGTATTTTCACTAGTCACATACCTATCTTGTTTACCGTACCTCATACTGTCATCAATGTTAATCTCTGATGCTCTTGAAAAGGCAGCATCAGGAAAACGCGAAACAGGCACAAATAATGACTTCATTTCATCAATGATTAAATAAGTATCAGGGTCAAGTAACTTGATATTTTTCAATTCAAAATTTTTTCGATTGCGGCTGTTTGCCAAGGCAAACCAACGGCTATCGATGGCCAATTTCAATTGGTCGTTTTCATCCACATTGGCCATGGTGTTAATGAAAGATACAGGTGTTTCATCGCTCCATATCTCTGCATAAACAGCAAACATAGCTGTTTTATCGCTGTGTTTTTGATCAACATCTAAAGTCACTTCCAATCTGTTGTGATCCAATATCTTAGATGAGCTGTTGCCAGCTAATTTCACTGATGAATTGATGACAGGAAAACCATAATACCCAGTTCTCTGAATCACTTCTCCATCGGTCATAAATGCCGTAAAGTCAACTTCGAGACTATAATTCCCAGCCGGTAAACCGCCTATGGTTGTACTGATTTCTCCTTCTGGTGAAATATCTATTTCATAACGTTTAACAGCATATGTCTGTGCTATAGAATCCGATGATCCAAGTAATCTTGGAACCACTGTCACCTTAGCCTCTAAGTTTTCAATTTTTGTGCCACTGATTGTGCTATAGCTCCCTTGAGGCAGTTCTTTTAAAGGTGTAGACTGAGGCTTAGAAAACTTTTGCACCAGATCTCTTAATTCAAGAATGAATTTATTCGGGCGATTGACCAAAGATATTTGATCAGAATCTCTGATTGTTAATATTTTAGACGCCTCGTGTGTTACCAAAAAATCTTTCGCAGAAACATCTCCTGATATGCCATTGATTTGTGCCTGCCATCGGCCCTTTATTTCATTTCTATTATTGATGGATGCAGAACGAATTTCGCCTTGATCGGATGGATAAATGGTTACATTGACACTGTCTAGTGGACAAGCCGAAGTCACACAGGTGATTTTGTCATTTTCAACTTTGTATATTTTACCAGTTGGACTGGTGAGTATGATGGTGCTGTATCTATTGCCTTTTTTGGCTTCAGAAATAGAAAAACCTGTGTTTTCACCAACATAAATGTCGCCATTGTACTGCCCTTTTATTGATTTTTCTATCGGAAGAAAATACAAATTGGATTCTGTGGCTGCTGGTGATAAATCTTCCATCAATGCCCTTTTGATAAATATTTCGTTGGGCTCACCCATATTTGTTTTAACAGGCACCTCTTGTTGGGCATTTACCACGGCACCACTCATTAACAAGCAACAAGCAACTGTGCTTAATATAGAACGTTTAAATAACATTTTTATGACCTCTTTGTCTTTCTCGTGATCTATTCAAATAAGTATGGTTGATTACATCCATACTTTTCATATAAAGTAAGTGATATCACTGAGATACCCACACTTATTGTCGGCCGATTCAATTTAAAACACGCTGAGTCATATTGTGATTTTACCGTTTGAACAAATGATAAACCGTTCAAATCATAGCAAAAATAATGCGCTTGATTTTCAACTGACTCTTTTGAATAAGCTTGTTGACAATTCTAGTGAAAATGCTTTTTTATTCAATTTATTTCATGGCAAAAATAGGCACGCTATTGTCATAACACACTGATATATAATTAAATATGCCATTTTAAAACAAGTAGTTTCGCTGGTAAAATATCCGTACTGATCAGTAGTTGCTAAATAATATGCCAGAATATACTCACTACCAATGGGGTCATTGAGGTTATGTTTTTCCACGATATGATCTATTTTGGGCTCTTAACCCGAATACTTCATCAAATCGGTAAAAAAATCGATTTTATCACTGAAAAACATTGAGTTAGACG
>CAYGTC010000091.1:0-16313 GCA_964352735.1 uncultured Alcanivoracaceae bacterium
CACAGTAAACAATAATTTATCTTTACCAGGCAATGATGATATTTTTGTCATTGGTGATACCGCCTTATACATTGATAAAAATGGTCAACAAGTGCCCGGTGTAGCACCAGCTGCTAAACAAATGGGTAAATACGTAGCCAAGGTAATCATTGCTCGACTTAATAGTACACCTCAACCTGATGATTTCATCTACAAGGATTATGGAAATCTGGCCACCATTGGCCGTAAAGCTGCTGTTGCAGATTTTGGCACATTGACTTTAAGCGGTTTTTTTGCCTGGTTGATGTGGAGCTTTGCGCATGTGTTTTTCTTGATTGGTTTTCGAAACCGTCTCATCGTGATGATGAATTGGGCTTGGCATTATTTCTCTTTTAACCGTGGGGCACGGCTGATTACTGGTAAGAAAAATAGTAAAAAGTGACTTTTAAATCTGATAAATAATACCGTAAAACCAGTAGTTTTTTAAATTTATTTCAGAAATATCATAACCCTTACTTTGTAATATTAATATAAATATAACCCTATAAAAAGGGTTATATCCAGGTTGATAGTTATATGCGCTCAAAGTTTATGAGGATTTCAGCTTATATTATTATTTTTTCATTCTCTCAAACCGTTGCTCAAGTAGGGTTACCGAAGGCTCACCACCTTTCTCAATTCCATAAACAGAGAGTTTGGTGATTGCTCCTTTTTTGGATCATAAACTGAAATAAAAGCTGATCTGGCATATTGCGATCCACAACTTTTATCACCACCAGATTTCTCACCAGCTTTAAGCGTAATCATCAACCTGTCAGCTAATGGTTTTTTACGCATCACGTTGTACTGTGAAAAAGCATTATTAATAACGTCTTCACCGACAAGGATATTTCCGAGTACCGCAAAATCATCGCCTATTTTTAATCCATTGAAGTCTGCTATAAGACGATCAGAGAGAACCAGTGGTTTTGTTTCTTTTGTAAGCGTCAAAACTCCATATTGTTGTTTTTCTGGCACAATAGAGGCAATACCCTGGACATCAAAGGTGCATGATGCGCCTGCTATTCCAATTTCTCCAGTATTTCGATCTACAGCAATAATAGACCACGTTGCATTAGCATCTGAAACAAAATTTGCTGTCAATATTACAAAAATTAGTTGTATTAATTTTTTTCTCATACTTGTATAGCTATTTAATTTGCGTTCTTTTCAGTATTAACGTCTCATACTCAACAAAGTTATATTTCAGAGTTAATTACTTTAACGAATAATCTTTCATTGTCATCCTAATGTAGCTTTCTTAGTAATATGTAAAGACAATGTATTAAATTTAATCGTAAAAAAGCTGATTATTGATCAGATTTTTTAGGCTTTCATTAGACAATATTCTCACATTTGATTTGAGGGATGAAGCTTTTTTGATGTCTTGTGTTACCACATTTTTAGTTATATCGTTATGTGTACGTAAATACTTATTGATCATCAAATGAGAAAGAAATGAAAGTCACCACCAAGCCTCATAGTGCCACTCTATGCTTTGGCATCTGCTGCCTCAGACTCGCTATTGAACCACCAGACAGTCGTTTTAGATGAGCCTCGTTTACATCAAAACAAATGAAAGAAGAGGAGGAACAGTCGCTTTGGTTGGTCTTGTCAGTGATTCAAATTGTACGTACAATAGCATTACAGCTGCGATAAACAGTGGTGCTGACGAAATACGAATCATCAATGACGAATTCAACGAAAATATTGAAACCACTAATCAAAGCCTATCCTTGATTAGTGAATATGAAATTACAGGCCTTTTAGGTCAATAGAAATAACCCAACCTGATACCTCTCCATCAAGCCGAATTTTTTACAGGGCCTTTTTCTAGTTTTAACTGGCGAAGTCAAGAATTTGAATCAATCCAGTAAATGTACCCGTTTACGAAAGTTACCTTCGTCTCCATCAGAAGAGAAATCTCCAATTTTATTTTGAATTTTTATCGAGTTTTTTGGGGGTTCATAATAAATCCTCATTTCATCACCATCCAAATTAGGGTGTTCCCATGCAACGTTGTCAAACATGTGTAAATTATTAATGGCCCCTCGCCCTTCATCGTGTCCAATAATAGTGACTACTTTGTTTGATTCACTGGTTCCAGGATGATCGAATGTTAAACGCAGAGACTCTATCCAAGCTTCACTTTGTGCTACGCTTAGACAATCATTTGTTGCACCTACTGAACGTTCGGTTAACTTAGCTTTGATTTTCAATTGCATGTGGATTGGCACGAAAACACTACCATTTGCTGAAAGGTCCTCTTGATCATTATCAGTAGTGCCTACCACTTCAAAACTGTCTCTTTCTTTGCCACTGGCAATGTCCTCAAATCCAAAACGCAGTGTGTATACACAATTCCTATCTGGCAAATTAAAGCTGTAATCCATATCCCACCTAACCTCCATAATGTGTTCTGATTGTTTACAACTACCCCTTTGGCGAGGGCCAGAATAACCAATATTATAAAGATCTCCTGTTTCACCCTTATTCATCATTCTGTAGGCTTGGGCAACGCATTCTGGAGTGCCCCAGAAGTAAGGCGACTTTGTGATATTTTGCTTTTTACATTCATCCGAGTCCTCAGCCTCACTTTTATCCCCAGTGGCACAATAGGCAAAAGCGTTTTCAACTGTGCCTTCGCCATCGCGCCAATTGTTACCACCAAGGCCATCGGTATATAGTCCACCATAATTGTTGTGGTGATCGATGTGCAAATAACCGCCAGTACTTGCACCACCACCATTATTCTCTTGCCAAATATAACCCGGAAATTGCCAAATTTCTGGAAGGCTAATCCCAAGTGCTCCGCCTGTAAAGTATTGAACTTCATCATTTTTCCAGGTAATACCGACAAGATTGTCTGATAATTTTTCTATGTATCCAGGACGACCCAACTTTCCTGCATCAATAGTTGGTAATACGGGTACAATGTCTACTGCTGTTCGACCAGGTTGTGCGAAGGCATAAAACTCTACATCATCATAATTTGAAATATCAGATACCAGAGCTACTGTGTGTGAACCTTTGCTGTGTCCAAACACTCTAATCTTTTCAACGTTAAAATTATCATCAAGTGCATCGAGTAATAAAATGAGGGATTTTCGCGAATCTAAAACACCGATATCATAGAAAGCTGGATCAAAATTTATCCCTTCAACATCTCTTGCATCATCATAAGCCAACACTAAATGCGCACGATTGGTATCGGATTTAAACATGCGATTGAACTGTTTCCAGGCACCATGCTCTGCATTAGTCCCTGGAACAAAAATGTCGAAATAGGTTTCACATTCATCAGGTAGGTTGTCTCGGATTTGATCAGCGATGCAGCTTTGTATTTCAGAATCAGTATCCTCACTAGTGCAGACATCACCACCATTTATGTCACTGAGGTCTTGGCTGAGGTTTACTATATACGCGTCAACATGATCACAATCCGCAGTGACTGATGTGGCAATTGATAAGCTCATTAATAAGGTAAACAAAAGGCATTTATCACGAGAAGAGTAGCTAAACATGTTTATAAGAGTTAGGACTTTACGCATAAAACCACGTTTATTTGATTGAATCGAAACTATGTTTGTATAAGGTCTCATTAGATTAGCGAACTCCTATGGATGGTGCAATCTGATCACCGCTGATTGCAGCGTCTGGCGAAAATTGTGGTCCAAGATTTCCTTGAACATCTACTCTTTTCCCTTTAAGAGTAAAATCTCCGCTATCAGTAAGTTGATTCCATAAAACCACAAAACCACCTTGTTTATTTACACCAATTGTTGGTCGATTCTGTAATTTTGACTCGCTTTCATTAAGAACTACATCTGTGTAAACAGGATCTCCTGCACTATCAAACTGTCTAGCCACTATGCGGTAATCTTGATCTACCCATGCTGCTGCAAAGCTACCATCATCTGCAATTCCTACAGTAGGTCGATACTGACTGGCTGTGCCAACCGAGTTCAATGTGGTATCGATAAATTTTTCTCCTCCATTAGCAAAATAACCTCTGGCTTTTATTTCATAAAACCAATTTCCATCCTGATCATCCGCCCATACAATAACGTAATCTCCACTAGAGTTCAGAGATATATCGGGTTGTATTTGTTGCCCAGCACCTTCGGAATTGACAGTCACAGGACTAAACCGTTGATCACCATTTCGCTGAAAACCCCGTGCTTTGATTTGATAAAAGCCGTTATAATCCTCATCGTCAGCCCAAGTAACAACAAAGCTACCATCATCAGCCATCGCAATAGAAGGATCGACCGAAGCACCTGAACCGGTGAGTGCCATTGGCCGATCTGAAAACCGAGCAGTACCATCGGCATTAAAACCACGACCAAGAATATTAAATCGACCGTTTTCATCCTTGTCATCTTCCCACACCACAACAAATTCTCCATTGGGACTCATGGCAATATCTGGATTTTTTTGTTGGCCAGCACTTTCAGAATTGACTGTGATTCGATTAAACAGCTGAGATCCATTAGCATTAAATCCAGCTGCCCAGATTTGGAAAAAATCATTATTATCAACGTCATCTTCCCAAACCACAACAAAACTTCCGTTAGCTGCTACTGCGATAACTGGATTGAGTTGATTGCCATCAGGTTCTACATTGGCAGTAATCTCAGAGAATGTGTTTTCAGAACCACGTGCTGAAATATCAAAAAACCCATTTCCATCTTGATCATCTTGCCATGTGGTTACATAATATAATGGTTCAGACAAACCAGAATCAAAGCTGTTTCTAAAAATGTTTTGCGCATAAGTAGAGTGACTGAACAGAACTGTTAGCAATAAAAATTTTGTAATCATTAGAACTTCTCTAAGGTCATGATGAACCTTTTTGTGTATACAACATACAGCGTAACCCTTTAAAAGTAAAGGCTTGGCGGACTTTTCAGAGTTTTAATAGATCGTTTCAAAATGTGTAAAATAAATTATATACGAGAATAATGGTAGTTTTTAATGAGCTGGTTAAAATTTTCTCATATAACCTCTCTCTTGAATTCCCGCTATATTTCAGAGTAAATCACCTTAATTAATAATTATTCATTGTCATCCTAATGTAGGTTTCTTAATAATATGTAAAGACAATACATAAAATTTAATCGTAAAAAAGCCTGATCATTGATCAGGCTTATTAGGTTTTCATTAGACAATATTTTCACCTTTGATTAGAGGGAAGAAGCTTTTTTGTTTTTAATTTTTCTCCATTTTTTATTACCTTTTGTGATGTTTCCTGGTAAGTCTTTTACCCATGATGCCTTGATCGTATTATCAAGATTAAAGTATAATTTACCATCAACCACTTCCCATACATTTGGATCGCCGATGAACTTTTTACCAACCGAAACACCAAAAGCACAGTATCCGCCAAATTGCGGTAAATACTTTTTAGTATCACTATTAAATGTATTTAAATTTTCTTGACTACTAAACAAATAATTTACTTTATCTATAGTTGCAACGTAGTTACCATTACCCGGTAACGGTTTTTTATCGGTTTGATATGACACTAAATCATAGCCACCTGCGCCTACCGTACTGTTGGTAATAAAATCCGCTGATGCGGCGAAACTCATAAGAAGTAAAAATGTGCTGATTAATTTTAAAGTTTTCATGTTGTTATACTCGTTTAGTTTAGTTTAGTTTAATTTAATTTTTCATTCATCTTTGTTGTTTAAGCGGCTTTAGTTTTAACCACTGGAAAATCAATAACAGTGCCCGCAATGTGGTTGAAATAATTGGTAAAAATGTTGGCACCAATATTGGCGATGATTTCAACCAACTCTTCATCACTGACCCCTGCAACTTTTAATTGTTTGGTTGCTGACTCTGCAACAACACCTTTATTTGCTACCACTTCACGTACATAATTTAAGATCACATTGGTTCTTTCATTACTGGAACCGCCTCTGAGATTAAAGCCAATTTCTTGTTGATCTACACCTGCCGAATTGGCAAGAAAAGTATGAGCAGAGGCACAATAGTCACAAGTGTTTTCACCCGCTACAGTCAAAGCTATTTGTTCTCTTAATGCTGGGCTCAATACCCCATTGGCCAAAGCACCACTGAACTGTAAGTAACCTTCAAGTACTGAGGCGGAATTGGCCATCGTGGCAAAAATATTAGGCACCGAACCCATTTGTTTTTTTACGCCATCAACAACTTGTTGTGCATGACCTGCATTATTGATATCTACTGTTTTAATTGTTTGCATGATTTTTCTCCAATTTTGAGTTTGATTGTTTAATGTTTTACTTTTTAGTATACCGATCTGTATACATTGAAATTCATAGTATACCGATCAGTTTACTTTTTCAAGTAGATTTTGTAATTAAATCAATAAAATTGCATTTTTCATGAGACTGATATAATATTCAGCACATAAACACATCGGTATAGTCTTATGTCAGTAAAGCGACAACAATTAATAGATACAGCCATTACGCTGTTCAATGCGCATGGGTTTCATGCGGTAGGTATAGACAGAATAGCCAAAGAAGCCAAAGTGACAAAAAAAACCATGTACCATCACTTTCATTCTAAGGATGAATTAATTTTGGCGGCACTTCACCATCATGACGGTTTATTCAGAAACAGTTTTATGAATGGCGTTAAAAATAATTTTGATACACCCATTGATCGATTGTTGGGCATATTTGATGTTGCACATCAGTGGTTTTCAGACCATCAATTTTACGGCTGTATCTTTATTAACGCTGTTGGAGAGTATGCAGATAAAAACACGCCCATAAGAGATGCCTGTAAAGCCTTTAAGAATCAAATGCGACAATTCATTTTACAGCTGGCCACGGAGGTCAAAGTGAAAGACCCTGAGACATTATCAAACACCTTGGCTATTTTGTTGGAGGGCTCCATTGTTACAGCTCAAGTGTCAGGCAACCCTAATAGCGCCAAACAGGCTCAAGCAGCAGCAAGAATATTGATAGATGCCTCGATTTAACAATTCCAATTTAATAAAGGCAATGATATTTTGATTGACTTATTTAAATATAACTCTAATGTATCAATAATCAAACTCCAGCTTTGCCTGATCAAGAATTATTATTTTTTATGATGGTATTATCATTAAAACGCACTTTTTTACTGTCTTCTGCATTTAAAAATAACAATACTGATTCATCATTGTCTCGAATTATTATTGTACCATCATGATTTTCTACAACCTCACCAGTTTTCAATAACGCTTTGCAGCCTTCAATTTGCAATGTTATTTCAAAAACATCATCATTATCATCTTGTAAGATTGATACGTCACTCAATACACCCAACGCAAAAGCATTACACGATCTCATTCTATAGATTGAGTCGCATTCTGGTTGATAGTTTAATTCATTAGTGTTTTCTAAAATTAATGAATGAATGCCCCAATTACAATTGTTTTGATAAGTGGTGAATTTAACAATCCCAATATTTTCACACCATAAATAGAGCACTTGTGCCTGAATAAATGGGCAATCTGGATGTTCAAACTGGTGATTACCATCATCAGTTTCAATAATCGCCATTTCCCAAACCATGGCTTTTTGTATTAATGTACCTTGATAGGATTGAATTTTCTGTATCTCGGTATTAATCCACTTATTTAACATTGATGACTCACCAGCATATTGAACAACGAAAATATTTTTATTCCTAGCCCGAATATTTCATCATAGAATGGATTTTAGGGTAAAAATGGCTGCATATCTTGAATAAAACCATTCAGGTACAAAGTATCTTTTTAATAAATTCGTCTAACTCAATGTTTTTCATAGATAAAATCGATTTTTTTACCGATTTGATGAAATATTCGGGCTAAGGTATTAATTTGAAATAAATAACCCAACACCAAACCATGTATTAAGAATGCCTTTATGGTCATTCTATCAACCATTCTCCTAAGTCTATAAAATCTTTGGAGTTTGGTCTACTGGTTATTCTGGAGGGATCTCTGACTAACTACAGCACTCTTAATAGGATCCGAAGTGGGCAAATGATACTGAATTGAAAGTCATTAAAACACATATCGTATAAATCAACTGGATAAACATTGATTGCATATCAACCTTGTTCAAAATCTTTTATATGGAATAATATGTATTGGCTTCAATTTTAATTGAACACTCCTCCCCTGAAAACCTTCATTTTAGATGGCCACGAGCTCTGTGAAGTTTTTTATAACTATCGATCAATTTTAAGTGCCGATCTATGCCTTCAAGATTCATGCTGGTTTTAAATAAACCATGAAATCTGAGGTCACCATTAACAGTATCGATCACATCATCAATAGCTGACTCGCCAAACATTCTGCCCAGATTGTGTTGATAATCAGATAATTGTAATTCATCAGACAAGGTAATTTCTAATACCGCATGCGTGGCCTGGTAAAATAAGCCGCGTTCAACGGTGTTATCGTTGTATTGTAAAAATTGTTCGACCAAATCAATGGCCTCTTCCAATTGATTTAAGGCCAAATAGATCATTATCTTTAACTCTAGAATGGTGAGCTGGCCCCACACGGTGTTTTCATCAAATTCTATGCCTATCAAAGTAATGATATCGGTATAGTTATCCAGCTGACTTTCTTCTAAACGATCTACCAAACTTTGCAACGCTTCATCACTTAATGCATGTATGTTAAGAATATCTTCACGATAATCCAGAGCTTTGTTGGTATTATCCCAAATTAAGTCTTCAGCCAAATAAACTTCTGAATAACCCGGAACAATGATACGGCAGGCTGCTGCGCCTAACTCATCAAATTTGGCAATGTATACCTCTTTACCCATTTCACGCAATATTTTTAATAGATCCTCATTTTCTTCTTCATTGGTACCTGAAAAATCCCATTCACAAAACTCGTAATCATGCTTGGCACTGAAAAAACGCCAAGAAATAACCCCTGTAGAATCGATGAAATGCTCAACAAAATTTTCTGGTTCTTTGACGGCATAACTGTTAAAAGTTGGCTTCGGGACATCATTCAATCCCTCAAAACTCCGGCCTTGCAGTAATTCTGTCAAACTGCGCTCTAATGCCACTTCAAAACTTGGATGCGCACCAAAGGAAGCAAAAACACCGCCAGTTTTCGGATTCATCAACGTGACACACATAACAGGATATTGACCACCAAGTGATGCATCTTTTACAACCACAGGAAACCCATTGGCCTCCAATGCTTGAATGCCTTCGACGATGTTTGGGTATTTTTCTAAAACGCCTTGTGGCACATCCGGTAAGACAACTTCTTGTTCTATGATGTGTTTTTTCACTGCTCGTTCAAAAATCTCAGATAAACACTGCACCTGTGCTTCATACATATTATTACCGGCACTCATGCCATTGCTGAGGTATAAATTATCAATCACATTAACGGGAAAATACACCGTTTCGCCATCTGATTGGCGTACATATGGAATCGCACAAATACCACGGTCACGACGGCCCGAATTGGTATCAATTAAATGGGAGCCACGCAATTCTCCATCTTCATTGTATATATCCAAGCTGTATTGATCCATAAGCCCTTCGGGCAATTCATCATTTGGCCCAGGTAAAAACCATTGCTCATTGGGGTAATGTACGAAGTCACTGCCAGCAATTTCTGGTCCAAAATATTGATCGTTATAAAAGAAATTACAATTCAACCGCTCAATAAATTCACCCAATGCAGAACACAGGGCACTTTCTTTGGTAGACCCTTTACCATTGGTGAAACACATCGGTGATGCAGCATCACGTACATGCAGAGACCAAACATTGGGAACAATATTACGCCATGATGCAATTTCAATCTTCATGCCCAATTCTGCTAAAATACCAGTCATATCAGCAATGGTTTGTTCCAAAGGTAAATCTTTGCCAACAATGAATGTATTGTAGTCATCATCTGGTTGTGCCATCAACATGGCTTGTGCATCTTCAGCTAAGCTTTCAACCGTTTCAAGTTGAAAATCTGGGCCGGTTTGTATGACCTTTTTAACTGTGCATCGGTCTGCTGCACGCAGAATTCCAGCCTTATCTTTTTCTGGCATGTCTTCAGGAAGCTGTACTTGAATCTTGAAAATCTGATTGTAGCGATTCTCAGGGTCGACAATATTGTTTTGCGCTACGCTAATATTGTCGGTTGGTATGTCACGGGCATTACAATAGACTCTAATAAAATAAGCCGCACATAAAGCTGATGAGGCTAGGAAGTAATCAAATGGACTCGGTGCAGAGCCATCTCCCTTGTAACGAATGGGTTGATCTGTGATGACGGTAAAATCATCAAATTTGGCTTCAAGCCTGAGATTTTCAAGAAAGTTAACCGTGATTTCCATGAATGATTCCTGTATGTGAACTATTGACAGCAAAGGTGGATCTCAATTATCTCTTTTTTCTTTACAATAGTCTTGCACTGTCTCAGATTTTGTTAAAAAACATCCCACAATAGTTTTACCTACAGTTATCCACAAAATCTGTGAATAAGCCTGTGTATAACTTTTTTTTAACATCTGCTGAACATATATTTATTAAGGCTTTTTATCATATTGGTTAATTTTTAACCAATGCACATTTTTAGCAAAACACTGTTCATACAATAAACAAAGATTTATCATACACAAAAGACATACTTAACCTGGATATTTCATCAAATCGGTAGAAAAATCGATTTTACCTATGAAAGACATTGAGTTATACGATTTTTTCATAAAACCATTCTATGATGAAATACTCGGGTTAATAATCCTCATCAAATATACTGTTACATGGGCATGCTTTTAATAATCGGGAATATTTTTCCCTAAAAAGATATCACGTTTAATGTACCAAACCCCTTGAGTATTGCGCACAGGCGTACTTGAGCCACAACCTCCTCGACAAGTTTTAGTTTGAGTTTTTTGTTGTGTGAGCAATGGATCATCATCAAAGGTTACATCGTCAATGTAATATGTGCCTTTATCTGGCTCAATCACATGCAAATGTATGTGCTGTAGAGTATCTCGGCCTGGGTAAGCACCCGGTCTTATTGTTTCAAACCGATATAATCCTTGTGGATCAGTAATGGCCCAACCACGAAGCTGACCATGTTTGGTTTTACCATAGGGGTAAAGACCCTCAGCATTGGTTTGATAAGCGTAGATGATGATTCCAGAAGCAGGCTTTCCAATTAAATCATACACCATACCACTCAGCACAAGTGGCTCACCTTTTTCGCCCTGTCCGACAATCCTTGAATCTGATTTTAATTGCTTGGGCATACCAACATAAACCAATTCGCAGCCTTGGCAAGGCCCTCCTAAAACAGGCGCTTGATCTTTGGTGTTTTTAGCATGGACTTGCAGTAAAAATAAATGGGCAATTAAAATTAGATGATTTCTATTCATGATGTGTTCCTATAAACGTTATTTTTGAGAATAAAGTGATGATATAAAGCAGCCAATATATGTAACATAACCAGGAAAACCACAATCCACTTTCCAGTAAAGTGATGAATACCTGCTCCCAGCTTTTCCAGTTCTTGTACACCCACACCAATGAGGTCACCAATTTCAATGCCTACGAACCATGTCATGTCATAAATAAAGAAAAAATTGATTTCACCTCCTTTGGATAAATAATCAGCAATAGACAAGTATCCGCTGACCGGCATGACAACCAAAATCAGATACAAGGCAAAGTGAACCATTCTTGCCAGAATGTATGGCAAACGGTTACTGGTATGATGAGTTGATATTAAACCCATACACCGGCAAATGATTCTCAGTATGATGATCACTGACAGCGTTAGCCCGATTGATATGTGTAATTGAATAGTCAACCAATTTTCAAAGTCACTTTCAGCAAACCACTCGCGATAATAAATTGCAACATAAGAAACAAAAATCAAAACCGCTGTTGACCAATGAAGCGACTTGGCAATAGAACCATAAACTAAAGAACTGTTTTTTATACCCATTGGCACCTCTGAAATTGCTAACTGCATGATGGCATGCGAGGTATCAGCGATTCAAGCCGCAATCACTTGAGGCGATGAGTTTATGTTTTAAGCTGAGGAGTTGATGCAAAACGTTTTCTAAAAGCCTTGACATAATTTCGACTTAAACGAATCTCAGTGCCATCATCAAGGATCAAATCATAGTCACCATTCAGCCTGGATTGATAAGAAAGCACTTTTTCAAGATTGACGATACTGGATCGATGAACCCTGATAAACCTTATATCCAGTCTTTCAGCAATTGACTTTAAGGTTGTTGATTCCAGGTATTCTTTATCTTGTACATGAATGGAGACATAAGGTGTTGCTGATTGTACATAGAGAATATCACTCTGGTTAATGCGAGTATTGTTTTTTCCTGAATTGATGATCAGATAATTGGTGAGATTTATAGCTTCAGGTTTATGCTTTTTTTCACCATTCACATGAATTTTCAAAGCATCAGGATCATGTACTCCTAGCATTTGATCGACAGATTCACCTTTGTGACTGTTGTCTATCACATATTTCAATCCGTAAATAAAGAAACCATAAACCAATAGAATTTTGACCAAATCATTGGCCAACGTATAGGTCAACACTTTGATGATTCCATAAGATTGATCTCGAAAAATCACAGACAAGCCCCAAACAGTCACTGATGTTAATAAGACATGTATCACGACATAAATAACCAGAATAAATCCCATGACCACGTGTGTTTGGTATTTACGGTTGTGAAGTACGTTTTTGAGTAACATTAAAGTGACAAGAAAAAGCAGCCAAAAACTCTTAAATAACAGAGACTCAGAAAAGAAAAATGGGTAGCTATTCCTTTTCGACTGCAAATAATCTTGGAACACAGAGACCATGATTATGGTTAAAATCACACAAAGAAAAGCCACCAAGAATTTATTGTCATTAAAAAAGCGATAAGACTTTAATCTATTGATGACAGATGATTGCTTGTTCATATATGAGTAATTTTCAATTTCCAAGTGTAAATATTATCAGATACTTATCTATTCTCTGACATTATATTTTGCTTTTTTGCGTATATTGAGTATTATATTTTATCAATCTGTGGTCAAGGTCAATGTGTAAATTTTCATTGGATTATTTGTTGTTTCTTAGCGCTCTAAGGTAATGATAATTGCAATGCGACAATCAGACCATTGGCTTAATGTTTTTTGGGAAATAGATTTGTCTAACAATAAAATTGATTTAAATAAAAATTATAAAATTGAACTGCCCAGTGCAAGGACAGTATTGATCAACTTAGCCATTGGTTTGGTGATTGGTTATCTAGGACCATTTGGCACCTTTGAAATGGCACTTTTACAGCGAATTATGTATTGGATAATCCTCATATTTGCAGGCTACTTTATTTATGCACAGGTCGAAAAAGTGAGTCAATGGTACTTTCACAAAAGAAAAACACACATACTACTCATGTTTCTGATTCCTCCGGTGATTGGATCAATATTTCTATCTTTTGTGGTAGCCTATGTTTCTTATCTTTTTGTAGGTATGCCATTAATTTTTCCGGCAAGTTTTTTCTTCTTTTTTCCAAAAGTATTGATTCTTGGCATCACACTACAAGTATTCAATGAAATCATGAATAGAGCCAGATCCAACCCTACAGAAACAATTATAGAATCGATAAATACCAGCAAAAAACATTTGGACTTTCTTAACCGTATCCCTGATAAACTTGGCGATGATTTAATTTGCTTTAGTATGGAGGACCATTACTTACAAGTGCATACTGATAAAGGAAATCATATGATATTGATGCGCATGAAAGATGCTTTAAAAGAATTACAAGATTATCATGGCATTCAAGTGCATCGATCATGGTGGATAGCCATTGATGCGGTAATTGATGTAAAAAAAACCAGTCGCAAAGCGACACTTACCATGAAAAATGACATGCAAGTGCCGGTATCGCAAAAATATCTGAGTGTACTCAAAGAAGTTGGACTAATTCCTTAGCAACTCAATTCATATGATTTAAACCTTCTTAAAATTACCATGAAAACCCAACGGAATATGAAATGGTAACCATGCCCTTGCAATGGGACCTGCAGCAATATTTTCCGCATCAAATAAACTGACACATGATTTTTTGGATGGCCAATGTAGAGCAGTGCCAAGCAAATAACCATCTTTTTGCCGTTTGCCATTTTCCACAACAATATGCTCTTCAATCAAGTATTCATGTCCATAATCAAATTCATCTACTTTACCCGTATCTAAATTGATTGACCTGACCTTGTGCATCCATTGATCGTTTTTTTGTGCACCAATAGAAAATATTTTGTCATTTTTCAAACCAGTCATGGCTGGGTATATCCTTGGAAATTCGCTGATGCCATCAAAAAAATGCTGCTCAGTCACTCCATTTGGCTTGATGCTGAATAACACGCTCACAGCATGTGCTTTTTCTTTTGTACTGAGTTTCCCTGACATGGCTTCACCAATGACCTGCATAATACTGACGTCATTGTATCGACAACCATCAAATTTAATCGTGCCATCAGATTCTTCCCAAGCATTACCATAATGAAATATAAAACAAGCGGGAAATTCATGAGTAGATTTTAAGGTCATGCTATGCTTATCAATCACCATCACCCGCATTGGTTGATCCTCATTAAACTTTTGACTCTGCATAAATCCTTTGCCCGTTGCCTCCATCTCTATTGATGGCAAAATAATCAGAATATGTTTATCAGTGATTAAAAAATCATGTAACATGGCATGATAATTGCTATCAACAATACTGAATTTTTGTAATTCACCCTTGGCATTTAATTTATAAAGAATGATTTTACCTGAAGCAAAATCTAAACCAAAATTCCAAATGGTTCCATCGGCATCAACTTTAGGATGTGCCGAAAAAGGCATGCCTTTAAGTTGATCACTGAGGGTAACAACTCCTGATGTTTGCAAGGTATTTGCATCAAGTCGATGTGCAGATCCAGCTTCCCATAACGCCCAGACTTCATCTCCGACAGGCAAAATATTGGTGTTTGCAGGATTTATGGTATCACTACTGGTAATGGGTTCAGGATCTTTTAAACCAGCATTATTAAAATCATACAAAAACCTGCCAGCTTTTTGCTCCTTTTTAAATTTATTGGTTTTAATGAATTTATTTTTAAAAGCGACCTTTCCATTATCAAAGTCAAAAGCCTGAATCATACCATCGCCTTCAAAAAGATGATCATATCTGAAGGCATTGCGCTCAAATAATGCAGGACCATTTCTGTAGAGTGTTCCCTTTAAATTTTTTGGAAATTTACCTTCAACCAACAATTGTTCGACTGTTCTTTCTTGTGTATAATTTTGGTGTGCAATCAATTGAGGATGAACCGTCATTGCTTGTTGAAATAATTGATAAGTACTTAAATCCTTATTCATTGCCGCTAACAAAGAGGAAGGCGCCATGCTTAAGCCTCCCAATATTCCCAAATGTGTTATAAATTCTCTTCTATTCATGATTTTCTCCTTAAAGATAAATCATTTTTGATTTGGTCATCACTTTTTCTTGACCTTCCTTAATCACTACTTTCATTTGTTCAAAGGTTGGTGGTCCCATATTACCAATGGCTTCATTTGAAAAACCATACCCTTCAGTTGGCATACCAAATGCATTGCGGTCCATTTTTTGATTGTCATTTTCATCATGATATATTCGCACTACGTATTCACCAGCTGGCAACCCTTTAAATATCAGCGTATTTGCTCCTTTTTTCGCTGCAATCATGGTTCCTTGTAGTGATTTGTTATTTTTATAATGATCAGCACCATCAAATATTTGTGCATAAACTTTTCCATTATCACTGTTGAGCTGATCAATAGCCACTTGTAATTCAGCTGCTTGTGTTGTTCCTGATATCGCTAATATTAAAGCCATTTTGTTAATTGAGTGTTTCATATCTGTGCTCCTATTAATGAACGTTTGTTGATGTTGAAATCCATGATATCGGAAAAAAAACACAGAGCAACAGACAATACGTGAAGACGTCACATACATACGTCAAAGTGTTTATTTATAAGGGTTTGCATACTCACGATTCGTGAATTACACAGCTAGAAACAACTGATGCCAAAAAGGTTTTATTGCTCAAAGTCAATTCGAATAAAAAATGCCTGTCAAAGAAGCTGTTCACTTTTGTTTACATTATTTTAAGATTTTTTGAAAAATATTGTATTAGAATAGACGCTCCAATCGTGGGAGAGGGGAATGACATTGTTTAATAAAATTACATGGCTATGCATGAAACTCCTGTTTCATATTGTTTTTGCTGTT
>CAYGTC010000092.1:0-16141 GCA_964352735.1 uncultured Alcanivoracaceae bacterium
ATTTGATAACAACCTCTATTTTTTCTTTCGCCATCTAGTTATGCTGAGGTCTCATTAAATATTTTAAATAACTCTTAAAGTGCAGGCGGCTTCTCTCTTTTTTCTTGTTCTTTGAGCAATCTTTTGTTTAATCGAGTTTGTACTGCTTTAGCATAATTTACGCAGCCTTGGTTGTCTATTAATCCTGTAGAACTGGCAAGTCGTGAACGCATTTGACTGGCAGAAGGGTGGGGGGCCAATACGATTTGGCAGTCTAGTGAAGCCAATTTATTCAGTCCAAGTTTGTAGGCATTCAAATAATTGGCGTGATCGCTGAAAAAATAGTCATCGCGGCTGATAGGGGATAGGCTATCGGCATAAACAATCGATAAACATCGGTCACCTTCGCATGATTGCCACTGCCAACTGAGTGCACCCGGTGAGTGTCCAGGTGTGGCGATCGGCGTTAACGATAAATTTCCTATGTTAATAGGTTGATTTTCATGAACATAACCATCAACTCTGGCTGCACGAAATGGCTTTGAAAGACCTGATTGGGGGTCATTTTCGGCAGCAATTCCGGATTGCAAAACTGGTGCGGCAAGTGGCGATGCCAATAGTCTTGCTCCACTGAGTTTTTGTAATTGTGCCAATCCGCCTACATGATCAAAATGTTCGTGACTGTGCAATAATAATTTAATGTCCTTGACAGAAAATCCCAATGATTCAATGTTGTCAGCTACAACTTCAGCGCCATCTTCAGTACCACTGTCAATCAATACATGGCCATCATCACCGGTGATCAATATTGCTGAAATTCCACATGTGCCGACGTAATAACTGTTACCAAAAATACCAAATGCTGGGCCGGGTTTGTCCCAGTCATCCCAATCTTTACAGTGATTAACCCATGCAGCTTGGGATTGGTGGTTGAGGATTGTGGCGTTTTTTTTGGGTGCACAACTGCTCAAAGTGATGAGAAAAAACAGAGTCATTAAAGTGCTGAGTTTATACAGTTGCATGTTGATTTTATACAGTTGCATGTTAAGTGTGCCTTTTTTGAATTTCGTCATTTTAAAAAAAGAATTTTATCAAAATAATGTGGCAATGATGTGTCAAAAAAATGTATTTTTGATGGAAATTTCAATAACACACAATATACTCTTTTTCTCCAAAACTCGATTCTATGATGAAACATTCGGGATAAGTGACAAACTTTGTAAACAAATGAGAAAAAAGTGAGTGAAGAAATCTCAAACAAAATATGATTAAGCAACCCAGTTCACAAATTTAACTTAAAAAAGCCTTATTTGTTTAATTAGCAAAGAATGATCAAACAATAAAGAGTAACATCAATTCTAAGCGTTGTCCTTTAATACAGTGACAAAATATGCAGTGAATATAAAGTGAAAATATATGTCTAATACAATCCTCCGAATCACAGCAATAATGTTGTTGATTTTATCACATGATTATAGCTTAGCAGGTGAACCCATCCCCTCGGTCGGTTTGAATCAGCAATCACAAACATTTGCAGGAAATTATTTACACGCACCACACATACCTTTTACATACCGGCAAAGTGGCTTGGCTGGAGCCAGCGCTGGGCAAGGTCCAAGAAGCATGAGTGCTTTAGCGACCAAACATCCTGATCAATCATTAACGGATAATTTTTTTCTTGCTTACCACAGCTTCTATTTACCCAGTGACCATAATGGCGCAGAGAACAGCTGGCAACTGCTGTATGATACTGCCCCTGGTTATGACATAAACTGGAGAAATTATGCCCATTTTGGGGTGGTGACCCGGTTTTCAAAACGCGCTGATGAAAACGTTCAACAACACGAGACCATTTCTTTTGCCAAAAAATGTGAGTCAGTTCATGGCATGACTGCCAGTAACAATGGTCAATTGATTGCGCTGTTGTGCCGTGGTTATCCGGGGCCAGAATTTCTTAAAAATGAAGTCAGCTCACCTTTCCCTGGAGTGCCATTTACAGACCTGACGCCAACTGGGGGCTTTACCAATGGCCCGCACTTATCCAGCATGTATATCTTGGAGTTTCATAATGGTCAAATCAGCACCAACCCAGATCATGTTATCAGAATCAGCCAAGCAGCCGGCGGCTGGAGTTATGCTGATAATGAGGTTGACTTTATCTGTGAGGCAAATCAAGGTTGTGTTTGTGAGGAAACTGGCAGTTGTGACGGTGGACAATATTTTGCTCACATGAAAGTGCAAACCAACAACCCTGATAACCGCCACGAAAACATCTATAAATTCATCATTAACCGTCCTGGACATGAAGGGGCAAACACGTTTACAAGACAGTACGCCCGAGAAAGCTGCGGCGGTGGTCACCCAGTAGAAAACAGAAAAGCCTATAACAGTGTTGACAAAACATGGGGTCAAACTTGTATGTTAGACGCTTGTTTTGGTGATGAGAACCCAAATCCAGAGCCTGGCTCAGTGTGTTATTCAGCTTATCTCAGAACATTACCCATTGATGCAGTAGGACGTGATCAAACCAATTACAGCAATACATTTATGAATCATTTTCTGCAAAATAGGGCCATTCCATTTGAATCCAGTGGCGGTACATTTTCACTATTGAGTCTCGGTCAACAAGGTTTTATGGCCATGTTATCTGGTCCTGGTGATGAACATAAAATGAGCCCAAAGGTGGGTTTTTATATCCAGCCTTTGGGAGCAGAGGGCACAGCTGTTGATGTTAAATGGAACATTGATGCAACGTTGGTGGCGCAACATGGTATTACAGAAACGGGCCGCTTTGGTTTTGTGCAGGCAGCACCGTATGCTACTTTGGGTGTTGAAAATTTTGAACAAAGTCCGCGATTTTTGATTGGATTTTCACCTAATATTGATTCTGGTGGCAGATCCAAACCCAATACCTACATGGTTGGAGAATTTGATCGCAGTGGTGATTTGGTTGGCAGCTTATTAACACTCAATAACGCAGGATGGGGTGAGAATAACAATTGGGCACCATTACCAAGTAGTGGTTGCGTTGCCTTTGCTTTCGCATTCAAAGATGGTGTTGATGGCAGGCCAGGTTATCCCAATCATGATCAAATCATCGCAGGCGATGACCCAACACCAGAGCTGGAGCTTTATGCCAACAGAGGTTTTTCTTCTAACATTCAACTAACAACGATTTGCCCGGATAGCGTGCCAACACTTTCGGATTTAATTTATCAATCATCTTTTGAGTCAGTGCTATAGACTATCATTATTAAATTCGACACCAGATTATGCCAGATCCCTATTAAACACAAAGGTCACGTGAATCTGCATCATTTGTGGTTGATCAATAAGTCCTGAAATTCATAATCTTTGTGGTTAAACCTGCTCATGTCAACAACCGCAGTGATGCCACTGACACGACCAGACTCTGACCACTGCCAAAATGCCCATGTGTTCCATTTGCCGGGTATCTCAGGTGGGCCAGGATTATAGTCAGCCAACCACAATGGGTAGTTCGAAAAATTGGCCAAATATTGGTTGGCGAAGTTTGTTCCAGAATAAATAATGGGCTTGAGGCGGTAGTGTTTTTCAAGACCGTCGAGAAAAGTTTGTAAATCTTTTTCAAAGCCTCTTTCATCAGCTTGATGAAATTTTTCAATATCAACCACAGGGGCCAAATCGCCATTTTCTAATTCAGTATTTTTTATAAAATTGTCCAGTTGTTTGTGTGGATCATCCTCATTTCTATAAAAATGATAAGCCCCCACATAAAGCCCTGCAGCCTTGGCATTATTGTAATTTGTTTTAAATGATTGGTCTTGATAAGTGATGCCATCTGTAGACCTGATAAACACATAACCAATGGCATCTGCTCTTACTTTTACAAAATCAATATCACCTTGATGCAATGAAACATCAATGCCCGAAATTCCAAATTCAGCTTGTGTAATGGGTTTTTCTTGAGAACAACCAATCAATAAAAAACAACACAGCATTATAAATAATAAGTAAGGCGATTTCATAAATCAAGGCATTCCTGAGGTTAATGATTGTTCAGATGATTATAAACGGATCAATGTTAAAAAGGTGAAATGATATACCAAATTGAGCGCGCTCTGATTTTTATAATACAACTATTTTTTGTGAAGCTTATTGTAAAGAGCTTTTAAATCGTACAAAAACTCAGCAGATAGCGAGTGGTTTTATCTTATATTTGAATAAGAAAACACGTAAAAAAGTATATATTCGAAGAATGTCGTTTAACTATAAAACTTTGTCGTTTCATGAAAATTTTCCTTGTTGAAAATTTATAAACTGCACTGGTCATTTTATATATTGTTCAATGACGTAATGAAAGCACGTTACAGTTGCTTTTGAATAAATATTCAAAAAAAACAGGATTCACAATCAATAAAAGTGCTTCAAAATTTTACTTTTTTAACCAGTAAAAGGTGTTAATCAGTCTTTCATTAGAGATCAGATGAATACCTATATAACTTAAATATTATCGGAGGTTTACTGTAATGATAAACAATAATTTACTGACAAGAAAACTATTTATATTGCTGTTGTTTTTGATGTGTAGTTCTGTCTATGCACAAAGGCAAACAGCTGCTGTTGCTATTGGTGACAGTTTCATCAGTGGTGAGGGGGCTGGCAACTATATGAACGTACTGGGTAATGGTTTTCCCAGCTGGAATGGGGATGATCAGAGCAATCCTTTTTTCTGTCACCGTTCAGCCAATGCATCAATATTTCAGGCCAATTTACCTGGAATTCAACGCCGTTTTAATCTGGCTTGTTCGGGAGGTCAACCGCGCGATGTGACGATGAGTCGACCACCATCGGTAGCCAATGGTAGAAATATGCCACCACAATTAGACCAATTGTTGGACGTTGCAACTGAATATGATGTGAAGTTGATTTTGGTTGGGCTGGGTTCTAATAATCGAGATTTTACTTTTGGTAAAGCGGCAGAAGGGTGTATTGGAAAATTTTTAGTAGATGCTTATAAAATTGGCCATCAAGATAATGGTTGTACCCGTGCTGATATGGCAAGTAATCAAGAATTTAATAATGCACGCAATTACGTTGTTGAAGCGGTTGATGACATCATTAGGGGTATGAGTACTTTGCGTGGTACCAATGGTCAATTGCTTTACCCTCCCGGTAGCTTCAAGATTGTTATGCAAGACTATACCAACCCACTACCAAAAAACCTTAATTCGCGATTTAACTCTGAAGGGGGCCAAACAGATACACAAGCTGTTTTTAGAAAAGTAGCTCAGGAAAGGTATCGTCATGGTTGTACGATACACAAAGCGGCCCTAGATGATGGGCATTGGTTTTCAGCAAAGTTGGGCCAAATGGTAGCGGCGGCAAAAGTCGAAATTTCACGTCGTTTTCCTCTGCATAATGTGGTTTATCTCAATGTTCAACAAGCCTTTGATGGAGCTCGATTGTGCGAAACAACATCACTGGCCAATGCTTTGGCGACACCATTTCATATTCGCAACTCATCGGGAGGAGTCATCACCCATATTGATAACAGAAGGTCTTTGGTTGATCTATTGAACTGGTTAGGGGTACAACTTGACTTAAACTTGCCAATAAATCCAGCCGATAATGGTATCCTCGCTCTTGAAAGTCACTGTGAAGATAACTTTCAACGTTGTCAAGAAGCCTGGCATCCCAATGAACGTGGTCATGGAGTTTTGGGTCAATGTTTGGCAGGAGCTTATCAAACATCATCAAACACAATCAAATGTATACGAAATTGGTTTTCTGGGCAGGTGATGTTATTGGACCCTCCTCCTCAGGTTGTTGGTAACTTACAGCACAGTGTAGAATGGTCTTATATGCCATTATATGGTCGGGTAATGCCTGAGTTGACCTTAAATTACTCATTGAGTGTGGTTGATGCTGGTGTACCAGTTGATCCCTTTTCTTGGAGAATACAACCAGCAAACCATCCGCAAGTTTTATCGATTGATAGAACGTATGCGACAGATGGTTCCTATACAGGAGTGTTTCGCATGATCATTGATAATAATGCGCAAGATATCAATTTAGGCTTTGGTTTAAAAGCCGAGCTCAACAATGGAAGAGAAGTTATAGGAGGTAAAACGATTTCATTTAACCCACAAGACTGGAGGTCATCAGGCCCTTCACTTGGGGATTAATCACCGAATTGTAACAATCACTGATGTTAATGCGCCATTTCTACAGAAGATAAGGAATGGCGCAATTCATATGGTAATCGAATGCTCTTTTTAGATTGAGCAAAGAACAAAATAATGATATACCAAAGATTTGGTTAGGATAAAAGGGTCACAGAACTCGTTGAGTCCTTTGTATGAAATATTTCGGATAACTCCATGTCTTTCATGGATTAAATCAACTTTTTTTACCGTTTTCATGAAATATTCGGGTTTGTTATGGATTAGTGATTGGATATCATGCATGATTAACACATCAATATATGATGTATTTTTGCTCAAAATCAGGAGGCATAGATGGAAATAAAAGACATAAAAAAAGAGTTATCCAAGCACCCTGCTGGGACTTTTCTCAATCTACTAAAATTTAATCGCACCCATATTGGTGCCTGTGACATTTCAGGATCATCACCAGTGTGGGAAATGCACCCAGATACAGATGAATTCTTCTTTATTCTGGAAGGTCAATTCGAAATCACTTTATTAGACGGTGAAACCCCTTCTAAACATATCGTCGATTCTGGGTCTTGTTTTGTTGTTCCAACTGGAATATGGCATAAACCTGCTCCAAACGGCTGTAAGTTTATACATTTGACTCCCGGTGAGTCTCTGCATTCAGAGGCGCTTGATCCACGTACAAAATAAGTACAATAATACATGCAACAAGCGATCATTCTGATTGTGCATTAAAGTGCCATTGTCCAACAGAGTTATTGATGTTCAATTTGGGTTAAACAAACCTATGTGACGCCGTTGATTGTGTGATTAACTACTCTTCAATATCGTTATTAAGCCTTGCTTGAGCCAGTTTTACTTCGCGCCTTTTTTCAATCGTTTTTCTTACTGAACGGGTAATTCTATCTGTGGCGCCCGAAATAGCTAAATCAATATTTTCGTCACTATAAGTAACTGCAATTGGCTGCATGCCTCTTATACGGGCTTCTATGGTACAGCGCAAATCATCATCACCACCTTTGTGGCTGTTCTCATCTGAAACATAGACTTCAATACGCGTCACCTCATCTTTAAAGTTGTTCATAGAGTCTTTTAAAAGACCCTCGACATATTGAATCAATAAATCCCCACCTTTAACATTATGATCGGTATTGACTTGAATTTGCATGGTATGTTCCTCAGATTTCAGTTATTTTTTTAATCAACTATAAACTGAGGATAATCATTTTTTTTTCAATCATTTTCGATAAAAAATATCAAATTAAAATGGTGTATTGTTAATTAAGATAGAGAATAACGATTCCTTACAATCTCCTTAAAATTAATTATAAGAACATTTATTTTTGGGGAAGCTGACAAATGCTGTCCTATTTATATTTTTGATATCGTATTGGTAATTAGAAAAGACTTCAGCATAACTAAGCCGACAAGTAAAAATTTTTCTCTATTTTTACTTGTGTCATATGGCTGTTTTGAAGTCTCTAGAAATTAACAATATTGTGATCACAACATAGGATGAAAAATGAAAAATTTACTTATACTTATATTCTTAAGCCAAATCTGTCAAGCGCAAAATTTACTCAACAATGGTCATTTTGATAATGGTGTTTCTCATTGGAATGTTATTGATGGATCAGATACTGTTTTCTCTTGGGTGGCAGATGATGGTAATGATAACAATGGCAGCTTGCAAATCGATGACGATTTTAATAATGGAGGATTTGCAACAATATTTTCGGATAGAATACCTGTTATTGCTTCTCGACAGTATCGGTTAAGTGGTTTTGCCAAGGTTTTGTCAGCCAGCGAAGCAGAGGATGCAGGATTTTTCATCAAATTTTATAATGCCAATAATTTTCCGATATTCAGTACAGAGATTGTGTCCATTTTTGATGGCCCTGAAGATACATGGAACTTTCTGGAAACCATCGTAGATATTCCGGAGTCCGCTCAGTCAGCTGAAGTGAGTATTTCAGTAGGCAACAGCTCTTCAGGCAGTGACGACCTTTCTTCAGCAAGATGGGATGATCTATCCTTTGAGTTGATTACAGGCAACCCTAATGCATTTGCAATGGTACCTGGACACAGTGCTTTGTGGTATAACCCAGATGAAAATGGCCATGGCATCAACGTTTATCTGTTGGCTGATCAACGCGTTATCGTGATTTGGTATGTCTATGATCAACAAGGTAACCCTTTGTGGTTGCTTGGTACGGGCACACATGATGGCGTATCGGCTACTTTAGATGCCAGTATTATTGATGGACCTATGTTTCCACCAGCATTTGACAGTAATGATTTGAATGTTCAAATGTGGGGTCACTTTACACTTGAGTTTTCAGGCTGTAATGCTGGAAAATTCAGCTGGAGCCCAATAGAGAACAGTGGTTTTACCTCTGGTGAAATGAATATCATTCGATTAAATACCACATTGGGATTAACATGTAACGAGTAATCCTATTTTAAAAGTTCATACTTAAGAGGGTATTTTTCTCAGTTTGGTGACTGTATTTCTAACTCAATTCCAATTGATGTGACGCAGATCGTTACTTTGTAGTGATTGTCAGAATAAAAAGCATAGAAAACTTAAAATTCTGTTTTCCAATAATAAGATTCTTCTCGTTAATATTCAAAAAAACAATCTTTTTGGTATATGATATATAGACCCACTAAATAAATTGCGAGGATTGCATTATGAAGTATATACAAAGAAACCAACTTTTATTGGTGTTCACATTGGTGTTTACTGTGGCTCAGGTTACAGCTTCACAAAATGTCAATTTTACTGGGCCAATAAATTTTGATCGAAGCCATTCGGATATAGAAATTTTACATCAATATGGCAGTTTTGTACTTTATCGAATGGATAAAAGTAAATTCTCAGCAATCAGCTCCCAAGCAAAAAACCAAACGACACTGATCAATCCTAAAATCGAGTTTGATGCTTTGGATTATGACCCAAATGAGGACAGCGAAAGGATTCCTTCACAATTTCGTGTCAATCCAGAACAATACCACGGATCACAACTGCATTTGGTGAGATTCGTTGGACCCATTAAGCAACAATGGCTAGAGTTATTACAAAAAATGGGGGCCGAACCGATTCATTACATTCGCAATAACGCTTATTTAGTGTGGTCAGATGATACCGCGCGTGAACGCATTTTAGCATCAAAAAACCACAACCACATCATTGATGCAGACAGCCCTTTACACCCTTATTTCAAAATGGGTTCCAGCATCATGGCTCGATTACAAGCAGATCAATTCGATGCGGATGAAATGGTGCGTGTATCAATACAAATAGTCGATCACCAAGCAGCGGATGTCAGCCGTGATTTAATCACTTCACTTGCCTCAGAAATTATTGCCCCTTGGCATCAAGTATTGAAATACCATAATATCACAGTCAGTTTGCCAGCGCATAACTTGGAAAACATTGTCAAACGCTATGACGTTTACTCTGTGATTGAATATTTCGATCGAGAATTAACAGACGAAGTACAAGGGCAAATTGTTGCAGGTAACCTCAATGGTGCCAACTCTGGACCTTCAGGAACAGGTTATCTACCATGGTTAAACTCATATGGGTTCAGCACCAATCCGAATGACTATCCAATAGTAGACATCGTTGACGATGGCATAGGCAATGGTAATGTTGCAAACGGTGCTGGAGATGACACTTTGACATCATTGCGGGATGGCACTACAACGCGTTTGAACCATGTTGTCAGTTGTCATGCCGGTACAGCATCGGGAGAGGGCACTGATGGTCATGGCCATATCAATATCAATATTGTAGGTGGCTATGATCAACGCGCCGGATTCCCTTTCAGAGACCCTCTAGGCTACCAGCGCGGGCAAGGCATCAACCCATATGGACGCATGGCTGGTACCAGAATATTTGCACCAGGCTTTAGCCTGGGAAGGTGCAGCGGTACAGATACGGGTTTAATCAAGGAACAACAAGATAACGGCACCACCATTTCAAGTAACTCATGGGGTTGTGGTGGTTGTGCTGGTACGTATGATGGTTCTTCACAAGCCTTTGATGTTGGAGTCAGAGATGCTGACCTCACCGAGGCTGGCAATCAACAAATGATCATGCTATTTGCTGCGGGCAATGACGGCAGTGGTGCGACTACTGTGGGTTCTCCTGGTAATGGTAAAAATATGATCACTGTCGGTGCCTCTGAAAATCAAAGACCAACCGATGAAGACGGCAACTGGACAGATGGTTGTAACATCGCTCCCAATGGTGCCAATAACGCCATGGATGTCATTGGCTTTTCATCCAGAGGGCCAACCGCTGGCAATAGAACTAAGCCAGAGATCATTGCACCAGGTACGCATATTCAAGGCACTGCCAGCACCAATGGCAGTTATGACGGCAGTGGTGTCTGCGATCAGTTCAGGCCGTCAGGACAAACGGTTTTTGCTTCTTCTTCCGGTACATCTCACTCGACTCCTGCCGCTGCTGGAATCTCATCGTTGTATTATTATTGGTTACAAAATACTCATGGGGTCGCGTCCCCAACGCCATCTTTGATGAAGGCCTATCTGATCGCACACCCCACTTATTTGACGGGTGTTGGTGCCAATGATGATTTACCGAGCAACAGTCAAGGTTATGGTATGCCAAACATGCAACTGGCCTTTGATAATGAGCCACGACTCATTCAAAACGAAGTCACTACCTTTGATAATACAGGAGAAACCTGGACGTGGAATGGACAAGTCGCAAATCCCGCAGAGCCAATGCGGTTGGTATTGGCCTATACCGACGCAGCTGGAGCTACTGGAACCAGCCCCGAAGTGAATAATTTGAATTTATCAGCAGTCATAGATGGCAATGCCTACTTGGGGAATAATTTTTCAGGGGCATTCAGTGTTACAGGAGGTTCTGCTGACAACGACAATAATTATGAAGCCATATTTTTACCAGCAGGGACCTCTGGCAGCATTGACATCACTGTTACCGCTGCAAACATTGCAGGTGATGGCATTCCAAACAACGGTGATGGCACAGATCAAGATTTTTCAATTGTCTGTTACAATTGCACAAGACAACCTGATTATACCCTTAATGTTGTAGAAAGCTCCATCAGTGTTTGTGTCAATCCCAGCCCAGCCACTACAGCAAATATCAACATTGATACCACATCTGTATTGGGATTCAATACACCGATAGACTTGGGCTTTAACCCTGTTTTACCAGCTGGATTCAGCCCTTCATTTACAACGGACCCAGTCATACCCGGTAACAGCTCGGTATTGTCTTTTTCTGTGGACAATACTGCAACCGCTGGAGTCAACTCCATTACATTAGAAGGCAATGCTGCAGGCAACATCAAACAAGACAGTTTTGATGTGTTTGTTTCATTCCCGGTTTCTGACACGGTGATACTCAATGCACCTGCAGATGGCTCTATTAATGCCACCAATAACCCAACATTTAATTGGGCCGCCACAAGTGGAACGATTAATTATGCGATTGATATTGCAACAGATAATGGTTTTATCAATATCATTGACAGTGCGGTCATAACAACCACCAGTTACACATCAGCATTGATTTTGAACTCAGCAACCACATATTATTGGAGAGTCAGAGCAAGCAACTCCTGTGGTAACAGTGAATATACAGTAGCGGCATTTGAAACTTCAGGCAATTCCATAGCAACTCAGCTTACCTGTAGCTCAATCGCAACACCCATTGACATTCCTGATAACGATACGACAGGATTGAATCACATCCTCAATATCAGTACAGGGGGCAACATCACGGATGTTGATATAACATTACAGGCCAATCACACTTGGGTTGGAGACCTAATTGCAACGGTCACACATGTCCCCAGTGGAACTGATATCACCGTGATTGACAGACCAGGGACGCCTCCAGGTACTTTTGGATGTGGGCAAGATAATATAGACACAACCATAGATGATGAAGGCGCTGCATCAGTAGAAAGCCAGTGCACCGCACCTCCTGCCATAGGAACAGGCCCTTTTACACCGAACAATGCATTGAGTGGTTTTGATGGCCAGAACTCTGTTGGAGATTGGCGCATCAATATTACAGATAATGCTGGTGCAGATACTGGGGCCTTGGTTGAATGGTGTGTTGATGTTGACTATCAAAACTCTACTGTTGTTAGCCCTGCAGATTACAGTGATCTTTCCAGCTCATATGGTATTGCCAAGCACGAAGGGTCTGGTGCCTTCAGACTCGGCAGCAATTGGACCGCTGACAATGGTTTTGCACAAGATTCAGATAATACCGATGATGATGGCATTACCGCATCAGGCATGTGGTTACCAGGCAGCAGCACAGCGGGGATGAACATCAATTCAACAGGCGGATTCATTGCATGTTGGTTTGATTGGAATAATGATGGTTCTTTTGCAAACAGCGAAAAGAGCATCGCTCAAACGATTGCCTCAGGGTCCGTTAATATTGGTGTCACAATACCTATGGACAGCACTTTTGGCAGCAATGGAGATGATTTTTTAGAGAGCCGTTGTCGATTGTATGATACCGAGCCACTGACCATCTTTGCAACAGAAGTTGCCGATGGTGCCGCTACAGCTGGAGAGGTTGAAGACTATCGGTTTGCATCCAATCAACTGACTCCGATCACACTGGCTTTCACCCATGGTCGTATGCATGATCAGCAATTTGATTTACAATGGTCAACCACAACAGAATCTGGAACCATTGCCTATAATATTTATGGTCTTATCAATGATCAATGGCGTAAACTTAATGGCCAACCCATACCAGCTACTGGCATCAATTCCACCATGCCTCAACATTATCATTTTCAATCAGAAAATCGACAGATTGAGGTGTTTCGTATTGAAGAATTAACAGCCACAGGCATGATCCATCAATATGGCCCTTATGAAAATAATTTTGTATATGGTCGATATCCAGAGATTGAACCCCTTAACTGGTCTTCGATTAAAACCAGTGCCAGCCATAATCTACAGTCACGACAACAAGCACTCAGAGGTCAACATGATTTCATTAAGGTCATAACCACCGAAACAGGCATACAAAGAGTCAGTTATGAGCAGTTGGTAGATCTTGGTGTCAATTGGCAAGGCATCAATACAGATGATATTGCGTTGGTTTATAATGGATCTGCAATACCAAGACATGTTTCATCTGATGTTTTTGGGCCAGGAGATTATCTGGAATTTATTGCTGAAGTAACAGAAGACTTATACGCCAAAGACAAAACCTATCAATTGTCATTGAACCCTGAACAGGTTGAAGTTGTTGAATACTTCAGTGATAACAGCTTTAGCATTGATGAGAGTGCTTACCATATGGCACAAGCAAGCATCAATCAAGACAACGAATACAATTTTGCTTCTCCCGCTGCCTCGCCATGGTTCCATCAATCACTGCTAGTATTTAGTGAACCTAACAGTTGGGATTATACGATCGCGACACCGAACTTAATCAACAATGATGCTTCTGCTCAATTCTCCTATCAAACATGGGGAGCAACGAACTGGCCACAAGAAGGTGATCATCATCTACAAATCGACATCAATGAACAACCAGTTGTAGATATCTATGGAGATGGTATTGTGACATTCAGCAATACGCATGCTATCAGCAATGAATTATTAAGAAACAACAATAACATTACCGTCACTTTGCCAGCAGATACAGGTGTTGCCTATGACTTAATACAAGTGGACGATCTTTCCCTCTCATACCCCAGTGCTATGGTAGCTACAGGTGGTTATTTGGCATTAACTCCAATAATTAACACCATTGATAATGATCTGATATTCAATAACGGCTTTGAAGAAAGCGGCTTTATCAGTGACCATGGCTTTATTGTGAATGGTTTCAACCATGATGCTATCTCAGTTTATATACAACAAGGTGAGCAGGTTATTCAAATCACAGACCTTAATATCATGAGTACTGAGTTGGGATATGCCATAGAGGTGCCGTATATTTCAGGTGTATATCATATGGTGGATGATGATGGTTTCAAAAGACCAGAATTACAATTGGCGACAGAAAATCCACTGAGTTTTCAAGGTGATTTTGACTATCTCATGATATCGCATCCAGATTTTATCACCACACTTGAGCCTTTGGTTCAATATCACCAATCTCAAGGATTGGCAATTAAAGTGATTGACGTGGAACATATTTATGCTCAATACAGCAACCACAGTGTCAGCGCTGATGCCATAAAAACCTACATCAGCCAAGCCGTTAATTTGATGAATATCGAAACAGTATTGTTGGTGGGTGGAGACAGTTATGATTATTTAAACAAACTCAATATTGGTTCATTCAGCCATATCCCAACACCTTATTTTGCCACTGATGAAACAGTCAGATACGCACCAGTAGACAGTTTATATGCCGATGTCGATGATGACTTGATACCTGACATAGCTTTGGGCAGATTGCCAGTGAGAACCGTTGAAGAACTGCAATCAAGTATCCATAAAATCATCAACTTTGCTGACAGAACCTATGCTAAAACGGCAATTTTTGCAACGGATAGAGATTTCTCATTTGATGAATTTTCAAATCAAATGATTGATACGCTGCCACATCAATGGTTTGTCGAAAAGGCGTACATGAATGATTTGGATCTCAATAATGCCCAGCAAAACCTCATCAACAGTATCCATGCCGGATCAACATTGACCAATTACTTTGGTCACTCAGGTCCCAGTGCCTGGTCATTTGAGCGCTTGTTTGACAGTAGCGATGTTCTGACATTACAAAACACCAACAAACCAACCGTGGTTAATCAGTTTGGTTGTTGGAATACCTATTATGTCATGCCTCAATTCAATACCATGGCACACCGATTCATGCAATTAGAAAACAGAGGCGCTGTAGCAGTAATGGGTGCAAGCACCTTAACCGAGAGTTTTCATGAAAAAGAGCTGGGCATCCGATTGATGCCACTTTTAACCCAAGATAACATGAGCCTTGGTCAATCCATATTACAAGCCAAACAAAACATGGCCATCGATCATCCAGAATATTTAGATGTGATATTGGGATGGACATTATTGGGTGATCCTATGATTCATATTAATTAATTACAGCAGAAAATGGGCAAAAAAACCTTGGAGGAAAATAATTGACAGGCATCTATAGAAGAGAATAATTAAGTTAAAAAGGGTTTACAGGGATGTAACCCCAGATGTTGTTGTAAGCAAATAATGATATGAATACCCCTCAAGCGTATCTTTTTGGTGGTTTTCATCAAGGCGAAATTATAAATAAATGATTAATCCAATAAAAACGGATCCATTGTTGATTCAAAAATCATATGGCATCAGTTATTTTTTAATAGAGTCTTTATAGTTGCCAGAGGCCGTACTGATTGCCACCTTGAATATAAATAGCAAATTTCCCATGACCGGGAATTTCCAATGGAGGGTGTGCAATTTCTATACCGTCATCCAACAAGTTCGCGGTAGCAGCATCAATGTCATCAACCAAAAAATAAGGCCTGACCACAGGGACTTCGGTCTCATGCATGGGAGCGCGAACGCCAATCATACCGCCGTTGCTCAATTGGGCTGTACGTGCGTTACCAAGACCAGGATCCGCTGCTCCAAAGCTCATACGGTGTAATTTTTCATAAGTTGCACATGTGGTATCAACATCTGGTGTTACAATTTCAAGATAATGAACTTGCATATTTCCTCCTTATTTAAAAAAATGGTATTCCTCATATTTTACAGAACGTGAGTATCAACAATTCTATCGATATGAATCTTACATCAATTATAAAATGTTTCTGCCCGAATGGCAAAAGGCCAGTGCTTAACTAAAATGAGATCAGAGCATAACCATCATCACAAATAAAATAAAAACTGAGCCATTCTCAATAATTATGAAATACATCCCAATATTTCATCGCTACTCGACCAGTTAAATCTGTTTATATTTATTCCATTCTCATGTTTTATGAAATACATCCCTATATTTCATCGCT
>CAYGTC010000093.1:0-15728 GCA_964352735.1 uncultured Alcanivoracaceae bacterium
TTTACTAATCAAATTCTGCTCTTGCGTACCTTTCAACCCGACAGACTGATAGAATATAATTTAGGGGAAAAATGGCAAAATATATTGGGGAAATATATGCAGCCATTTTTTCATAAAACCATTCAGGTACAATGTGTCTTTTCAATAAACCTGCCTAACTCATTGTTTTTAATAGGTAAAATCGATTTTTACCGATTTGATAAAATATCCGGGCTAATACAATGATGGCAAAGACTTTGAGGTTAAGTCTACCTGTGATTTATCAACAATATTTAATCCCTTACTATTGACCTGTTTCAACCACTGCTCATAATCAATTCGAGAGTCTGAATCTGCAGAATACAATTTTGTATCTAATTGGCCAATCAACACCCTCATCTCATCATTGACCTGGGGTTTTATTTGACCAACATTAATTACATTCTGTGATGGGTATTGTTGATTCCACCAACTGATTAAACGTTGTTCTAGTAAATCTGGAGATTGTGATTTGATGGCTTGAATCAATTGTGACTTGCTTACTACGGCTTTTTTGGCTGTATTTTCAGCAGGCTTAGAGGTCTGTTTTTTTCTAAAATACAACATCATGGTTATTAACCACAAAATGGCAAACAAAGCCGTTAATGCTTTCCACATCATGCTGTCTTTCTCAACTATCTTAACTTCAGCCACAGATTGACGAGCATTCGCCGCTCCATTGTTATTGACAGGCCGTGCTGTTTCGCCAGCCATGATGTCTGCAATATCTGGTTTTTCCATTGCAAATTCTCCGGCATCGACTTGTATGGTCATTGGAGGTAATTTGGCATATTCAACTTTATCAGTATTGGTGTTGTACCACTGCAGTTGATATTCAGGAATGCGTATGGCACCTGATTGGGTTGGTATCAAAGCCAATTTAACCTGCTTCCAAGACTTGACAGTTTGTGGTGTTTTTTCAGTTTGTGTTTGCGGTTGTTCTGGATACACCCTAACATTGTCTATGTCTCCCAAGTCTATCTCGGGTATTTGGGTTTCACTTAAACCCTCAATATACAATGTAATGGTTCTTGTGATGGGTTCACCAACGGTAAAAGGTTCTTTACTCCAGTCTTGAGAAATTTGAACTTTTGTTGCAGGAATCCAATCCTTACCTATTGATTGTTGAGGAATGGGTTTAATCTCAAAAGTTATAGGTTTTGATACAGCTCTTACAGGTTTACCTGTAGAAAACATGCTAAAACTTCTTCGCGAGCTGTTATCTCTGCCATTAAAAATAATGGGGTTCATATCATATGACCCACTTTTTTCAGCAAACAAAGCATAATGGCGTTCTATGACGGTATAATTTTGGCCTTTAATTGTGGTGGTATATGTCGCGCCTTTATCCAATTGTGTGACAATCGCACTGCTGAGATTTGGCTCTGATAAATTGCCTTCACTCAAAGAAATTGCGTAATACAATTTAACCGTAAGAATAATTTGTTCTTTTACAAATGCAGAAGTTTTGTCAGCTTCAACTTCAATAAAAATATCGCCATTGGCTTGTGTATTGGTATCTGATTTAGTCACCGAAATATTAATCGGTTGAGTTGATAAGGAACCTAATTTTATTGGCGGGATGGTATTTTCACCAACCGCTTTAGGTATCAAACCAACTTGCCAGGTTTTTTCAATTGAATAAGTACCATTGATTATTTTTGTTGAAGAAGATTGACTGGTACCCAAAACAGTGAATACTTCATGCAATTCAGAAAGATCGGGTTGCTCTGTTGTATTCTCATCAACGGTAATGATCAAGTTAAAACTTTCACCAATAACCACTTGATTGCGATCAACCTGAGCTGTTACTGCTGCCAATGCTGGCAATGTTAGAAACATTAAAAATAAAATTATGCTGACTTGTTTCATTGGTTTACCAATTTTCCTGTTCATCTGGCTTCTTGTTTTGTTGGTTATACTGATAATAGAACTTTCTCCTTAATAACCCACCTGGGTCATCAGGAATGCGTCTGAGCCACTGTTCTATCGCTTCTTTGTTTTCAGCATCTTCAGCCAACTCTTCGGGCGTTAATTGCATTTCTTTCTGTTCTTGCTGTTCTTTTTGGGCTTCCTGTTCCTTTTTATCAGCCTCTTCTAATTGTTTTTGCTCTTGTTCTTGTTGTTTTTTTTGCTCTTCGGTCATTTCTGAGGATTGTTCTTTTTGCTCTTGTTGTTGCTCAGGATTGTCGCCTTCTTGCTGGTCTTGTTCGCCTTGCTGATCCTGACTGTCTTGGCTTTCACTGTCTTGGTTTTGTTGATCTTGTTCGTTTTCTTGATCTTGTTGATCTTGCTGCTGCTCTTGTTGCTGATCGTTTTCTTGATCATCCTGATTTTGTTGTTCGTTTTGCTGTTCTTGTTCCTGTTTCTGTAGAGCCTCTTCAACCTGTTTTTTATTATACAGGGTATCCTCATCGTCTGGTCGTAACTGTAAGGATTGCTCGTAAGCTTCTAAGGCTTTTTCCAATTGTCCACTGTGTGCCAAAGCATTGCCTTGATTGTAAAAACCATCAGCAGAGCCATCATTAAACAGTTCTTGAGCATTTTGATAGTCCTTTTTCTTATAGGCAGCCGTCGCTTTCCATTGTTCTGATTGGGCAGTATCATAAGCTTCTTGAATCTCTCCAGCATCAATGTGTTTGGCCGCCTTTTGATCATCGTTCAACCACAAATCACGCCACTCAAAAGCGTAGGAATCATTAGGGCTGTGTAAACCAACAACAAAAACTGTACACAGCAATAACCCTTTTCTGAATAACAATACCATCAATGGCAATATTAATAAGGTCAGCCAAGGTCCTTCATCAATGAATTGCGCCGTATCAAAAGCATCGTTTTGTTCAGAGTCACTTTCATTATCATCATCAACGGTTGTCGGCATGATAATCGTGATATCAGAATTATCACCGGTCATTTGAGAAAATCTACCCTTTCCACTTTGAGCCAGTTCTCGTAATGCTGAAATCTCAAGTTTAGGAATAACAATATTACCAGCTTTGTCCTTAACAAATCCTGATTGTGATGGAATTGGAGCACCTTGTGCTGTGCCAATGGCTAAGATTGATGTCGTAATGTTATCTGCAGACAATTGTTCGGCTTTGGCTTGTGCTTGTGATAAATTAACTCCATCGGTTAAAACAATGATGTCTCCATTGCGATAGCCAGCTTGTTTTAACAATGATTCTGATTTCTTTAAAGCAATGTCAACTCTTGATCCTTGTACTGGCATGATATCGGGACTGATGGCTTTTAACATCAATGCAATGGTTTCTGTATCATCGGTAAGAGGGGTCACCACAAAAGCATCCCCTGCATAAACAATCAATGCGGTTTGGCCATCTTTGCGTTGATCCAATATGTCATTGATTTTAAATTTGGCGCGTTCAAGCCTATTGGGTTTAACATCATCGGCCAACATACTTTTTGAAACATCAAGAGCCAATATCAAGGCTGATTGATTTTTAATCACTGGCGTGGGTAACTTTCTAAAAGCAGGCCCTGCAATGGCAAGAATAGCCATGATACTGATTGGCCACAATAGGTACATCCAACGGCTACCTTTACTGCCATTACTGACTTTTATTGCATCCAATAAATGAGGATCACATATTTTTGACCAACTGTCATTTCTGTTATCACTTTTTAATAAACGCCAAATGATCAACAATACCAAAGGCAATGCAAGTAAAGCCAATGGCCTGATGAAATGGAAATGATTGAAAAACTCACCCATCATTTTTATCTCCTCAAGCTCAATACTGTTAGCAATAATAGCATTGATAAACTCAATGGCCAAAAGAACATGGCTTCAGTTGGTCTATAAAACTGATCCTCTTTTGCCAATGGTTCCAGCTCATCGAGCATGCTGTAGATGTTATTCAAATCTTTGCTATTTCGGGCGCGAAAATAACGACCACCTGTCATTTCGGCAATCTTCTTTAAAGTCACCTCATCTAAATCCAATGATGGATTGATTCTTCTGTTACCAAATAGTGTTTTTCTGAATACTTCATCGGCGCCAATACCAATGGTATAAACTTTCAATCCTTCTTGCACCGCAAGCTCTGCTGCTTTGATCGATTGAATCTCTCCAGCGGTATTTTGACCATCGGTTAACAATATCAATATTCTATTATTGTCACTGGTCTTACGGACTTGTTTCACAGCAAGACCAATGGCATCACCAATAGCAGTGGCTTTACCAGCAATACCTATCAATGATTCTGCCAGTAAAGTTTTAACCGTTTTTCTATCAAAACTCAAAGGGGTTTGTAAATAAGCTTGTTGACCAAACAATATCAAGCCAATTCTATCTCCAACCCTTCTGTCAATAAAATCACCGGCGACATACTTAATCATGGTCAATCGATCCACAACCCGACCATTAATTTTCATATCAGTTTCTTGCATTGAACCTGAAACATCCACAGCCATCATCAAATCGCGGCCCTCAACTGGAAGTGCTATGGCCTCACCAATCCAAACAGGTTTGGCCGCTGCTGCAATAAACAGCAACCATGCCAGCAAAGCCAGTAACTTTAACCACCACACTGTTTTTTGATTGACACTGGCCAAAGATTTCCAAAAATTATTGAAAAATGGTACTTTCACCGCAGTGATGCTGCCTTTTTTGATGTTAGGCAATAGCCACACCAATAATGGCAAAATTGATGCATAAAACACATAAGGCCACTGAAACTCAATCACGGTGTTTCCTCCTTGCACTCTTTTTTTTCATCTTAATGGCTTTAGGGAAATAATTTTTAATCACTGCAACGATACTTGGCACATCGAAATCAGACTCTGGTGTGTATTGTGCATTGGTTAATACTTCAATATGCTCATCAAAATAATCCCCTCCAACTTGTTCATTCAAGTATGTAATCCATTTTTCACCAGTTAAGGCTGCTGCATCATTGTCTTTGAGCACATACATAACAAATCTTTTCAGCAATTGTGAAATATCAGATGCCAATTGGTGTTTATTTTGATGGTTTTCGTATGCTGTATTGATGATATTCAATTCGTTTTGCATCAACTCGTTTAATTGCCTTGTTTTCCTTAATTTCAAAAACACACGAACCATCAAATAACACATTAAAACGGCAACAATAATCAATAACCACCATCCCGGTGCTAAAGGCCAAAAGCCAGGCTCAACAGGTAAGTGTATATCTCGTAATTCTAATGCAGGAGCGGTATTTTGCATCACAGATTATTCCTCCAATTACTCCAGGCCAAACTGGGCGATTTTAACGCTTGTTTGATTTTATCCTGTATGTGATCATTGGTTAATATTGGAACTACTGGCACTCCTGATTTTTGTACTTTTTGATAAATGTTGTCGAGATGTTTGTTTTGTCGTTTTTGCATACTGTTCACATCACGAGAGTGATTGGTATCAAATACCACAGTGCTTTTATCATTACTGATGCCATAATTTCCTGGCAATGGTGTGCTGATTTCAAAAGGATCTGTGATGAACAATGCTAAAACATCATTGTGTTTATTAAGCTGTATTAAATGACGCTTAACTTCCTCACCTAAATGATAAAAATCACTGATGATGATAATCAAAGATCCCGGTCGTATAATACTGCGCAATCTTTTTAAAGCTTCTTGCAACAAAGTTGGATCATTATCATGTGACTGTGACAGACCAGGATCCTCTTGAACCAAGTGAGCAATCAATCGCATCATCCCTCTTTTACCGCCAACAGGTTTTTCATGATGAATTCCGCCATGGCCGTAACTCATTACACCCACTCGATCTCCATTTTTTACGGCTGCCCATGCCAATAATGAGGCCGACTTAGCGGCTGTCACTGATTTAAACTCTTTACGGGTTCCAAAAGCCATTGACACATTGGTATCCATAATAATGTGAATAGGACGCTCGCGTTCTTCTTGAAATAACTTGGTGTGCGCAACACCAGTTCTGGCTGTAACTAGCCAATCCATATTCCGTATATCATCACCGCCTTGATAAACACGCGACTCTTGATAGTCCATACCACGACCTCGAAAACGAGAATCGTGTAAACCAGAAATTGCTGAACTTGCTTTTTTACGACCAGACAAAGACAAAGTCTTGGCATGAGACTGTTGTTTGACTAAATCTGCGGTTGTAACTCTGGTTGCAGCGTTTTTGTCAGTAGCATTCATTGAACGTTTTTATCATCTGTCATGAAATTGGAACGACTTTTAGCAACCTGTCAATGATATCATCAGCTGAAATGCCTTCGACTTCAGCTTCAAAACTGAGGATAAGTCTGTGACGAAGAACATCATGGATGACTTGATGAATATCTGATGGTAAAAGATGGTCACGTCCTTGTAAAAAAGCGTAAGCTCTAGCACAACGATCTAAGGCTATAGTGGCTCTGGGAGAGCCTCCAAAGTTAATCATTTCAGCTAATTTCTTATCGTATTTTTCAGGTGTTCTTGTGGCCAGAATCAACTCTATGATATAAGATTGTAAATTATCTGATACGAACATATTGAGCACTTGTTGTTGTGCTGAAAAAACGTCTTTTTGTGTTAAGTGAACCGAATCTCGAGCAGGTTTTACATAGCCATCTTTATCTCTGTCTTGAGCTAGTTTCAGAATGTCTTTTTCTGTATTTGCATCAGGATAGTCGATCGCCACATGCATCTGAAATCGATCCAATTGAGCTTCGGGTAATGGGTATGTTCCTTCTTGTTCAATTGGGTTTTGTGTTGCCATGACTAAAAATAATTCTGGCAAAGCATAAGTGGTGCTGCCTATGGTGATCTGTTGTTCACCCATAGCCTCAAGTAATGCAGATTGTACTTTTGCAGGTGCTCTATTGACCTCATCTGCCAATATAAGATTATGAAATAATGGCCCTTTTTGAAACTCAAAACTTCCTGTTTGTGTGCGGTATATTTCTGTTCCCGTCAGATCTGAAGGCAATAAGTCAGGTGTGAATTGTATCCTTTTAAAGTCTCCTTCCAAACGATCAGACAAAGCCTTAATAGCTGTTGTTTTAGCTAATCCTGGCGCGCCCTCAACCAGTAGGTGGCCATGAGAAAGCAAGGCCATAAGAATTCTATCAACCAATTTTTCTTGACCAAAAATCTCTCGTGCTAAAGAAGCTTTAACTTGTTGAAATACTTTGGCTGTTTCTGAAACAGTGTGTGCCTTATTGTTCGATGTATTATCCGATGTATTATTTTCCATACCCATTTGTTTGTAATTTTGACCCGTTTTTGACAGTTGGCATATAATAAGGTTCAAATAATATGATTGCAAGTGTGCATTTGTCATGATTCATAATTTCTTAATGATTCTATGTAAATTTTTGTCATATTGGCCCCATCTTTATTATCTCTACACATCGATATTTGCCAAAATTATAAAATTTCACCCCTATTCTAATCAAATTGAATGAGAATTAAATCTGTCATCCAAGCCTCATGTTATTATTTTGCAATACAACCAGTAACGTGACACAGTTCACAAAATAGATTTATAGAAAAATAATTTAGAAGGATATGGAAAAAGATAATAAAGCATTTTTCACTTCATTAGAAGCACGCATTGTTGCTTGTTTAATGGAAAAACAAATGACCACACCCAATAATTACCCATTAACGCTTAATTCCCTAATGTTGGCCTGCAATCAAAAATCTAACAGAGAGCCGGTAATGAGCCTTACGGAAGGACAGGTAGGACATACCGTTAATACATTGCAAGAAAGATCACTGGTGAATGTAGATATTGGAAGCCGTACCAACCATATCTCTCATAATGTCATGAATCAACTCAACCTCAGTAATGCCACCAAAGCAATATTGACGGTTTTGATGATAAGAAAACCTCTGACGCTCAATGAGATCAAATTAAGAACCCAAAGAATGCATGAATTTTCTGATCATGCCGAAATAATTAAAAAACTTGACTCAATGATGAACAGGGAAAAACCATTAGTCATATGTATACCCAAAAATGTTGGAAGCAGAGAAGACCGTTATACACATTTATTGTGTGGAACACCAGACACTGCAAATCAAACAGCTACTCAAACGAACATTCAAAATCAAAACAATCCAATTGGTGTAAAAGTCAATGTGACACAACAAGTCAAACTAGAACAAAGGGTTGAAGCTTTGGAAGAAAAAGTTAAGCAATTAATGCAGCAGTTCAAATAAATTATGAATGCACAACAATGGCATGAAAATGGTCAATATGCAAATGTCAACGGCCACCAAATTTTCTATTACGACTCTGGCATACAAGAAGGTAAAGAAACATTGGTCATCCTTCATGGCTACCCAACATCCAGTTATGACTATTATAAAGTACTGCCTTATTTAGAACAAAAATTTCGTGTCGTTATACACGACCACCTTGGATTTGGTTACTCAGATAAACCCCACAACTATTCTTACTCGCTGATTGAACAAGCGGATATGGCTTTGTTATTCTGGAAAAAGTTAAACATCAATTCTGCTCATATACTTGGTCATGACTATGGCACAAGTGTGACCACAGAAATCATTGCCAGAGATTTACTTTTTCCTCAAAATACTTTTGAGATTCGTTCCATCACATTATGTAATGGCAGTATTCACATAGAAATTTCACAGTTGCGTCTTATACAAAAATTGCTCTTGAATAAATTTACAGCTCCACTAGCAATAAAACTCAGCAGCAAAAAATTATTAGCCAGGAATCTTAAAAATATTTTTTTTGATGCCACTAAAATTAACCAACATGAAATCAATGAAATATGGTCCATGATGAAACATAATAATGGTCGTTCTGTGCTACATCAAATAACCCAATATATTCGCCAAAGATACCAATTCTGGCATAGATGGATTGGTGCTCTGAAACAAACTGAATTACCAATAAACATTGTGTGGGCCGAAAATGATCCCATTGCCGTAATAAAAATGGCGCATCTTTTATATGAGGAAACCAACAATTCTCAATTAAAAATATTACCTGAACTGGGTCATTTCCCAATGATGGAAGCACCTGAAAGGTGGTGTTCAACAATCATAAACTCGATTGAAAATATAGAAAAGGTAAGTACTTAAAGGGTTGCAAGAAATATACCCATAAAAACACTCATTCCAACCCAATTATTATTCAAAAAAGCTTTAAAATAGTTATCTTCTACTCTCGTGGTTAACAATTTATTCTGAAATATGAAAAGTCCTATTGTCAAAATCAAACCAAAATAATAATAAATATTTAATCCCAGTTTTTTACCCAATAACAGCAATGTTAATAACATCAATCCTTGAATGATATGCGTGATCACAATATCTAAATCCCCAAATAATATTGCGGTAGATTTGACTCCAATTTTTTCGTCGTCTTCTCTGTCAACCATGGCATACATTGTGTCATATGCGGTTGTCCAAAATATATTCGCAATAAAAAGTAGCCAGGCTTCCGCATGAATGGAGCCACGCAACTGTGCATATGCCATAGGAATTGACATGGCAAAAGCAGCCCCTAAATACACTTGTGGTAAATAAGTATAACGTTTCATAAAGGGATAAGTCATTGCTAAAAAGGCAGCAACAAACGCCAGTTTAATGCTCAATTGATTCAAAAAAATCAATAATATTAACGCACATATCATTAAAACAGTAAAAAATATCAAAGCATTCAGTACAGGTAAATCATGTTGAGCCAAAGGCCTTTTTTTTGTCCGTTTGACTTGAGCATCAAATTTTCTATCAGCCACATCATTAATTACACACCCAGCTGAACGCATGATAAAAACACCCAAAGAAAATATAAACAAATATTTCATTGGAGGAATCCCCTCTGCCGCTAGCCACAATGCCCATAATGTAGGCCATAACAGTAATAATGTACCTATGGGTCGATCAAACCTGATCAACCTTAAATATGGGTCAATCGATTTTATGATATTTTTATGTGACATTAATTTATGTAAATATATATTAATTTTGAATCATTTATTTTAACATTACGGTAATACATTATAAAAATTATTTTATGTTTAATATTGTTCTATTTGAACCTGAAATTCCACCTAACACTGGAAATATTATTCGTTTGTGTGCAAACACAGGGACACAGCTGCATCTGATACACCCACTGGGCTTTGACATGAATGAAAAAGCCTTAAGAAGAGCTGGTTTAGACTACCATGAGTACACATCTGTTAAAGAATATGATAATTTTGCCGATTTTATCAATCAAACACAACCTAAAAGACTGTATGCTTTAACCACAAAAGGCAGCAGTAACTATGTTGACTTTAATTATCAACATGGAGATTATTTTATTTTTGGACCTGAAACACGTGGCTTGCCTCAGGACTTGATGGCACTGGACTGTGTTACCGATAAAGTTCGACTGCCCATGTTTGAGCAATCCAGAAGCATGAATTTATCCAATACTGTAGCAGTCATGTTATATGAGGCCTTAAGGCAAATTGATTTCCCCGACATGCAGTAACAAACACAGATTTATCTTATGACATCAAAATTCTACATATTAAGAACAAAGGTTTATACTAACGTATTGAGTTAATCTTTTTTCTTAACTTCTTTAATTTCTCCATCTTCTAACAACAACTGTCTATCTGCCATAGCAATGGTTTCAGGTCGATGAGCAATGATAATACGTGTGATATTTAATTCTTTAACAGTTTTATTTACAATTTTTTCTAAAGCAACATCTAAGCTTGAAGTTGCCTCATCTAAAAACAGAATTTTTGGTTGCTTATATAACGCTCTTGCTAACAACAACCTCTGTTTTTGTCCACCTGATAAACTACTGCCCATATCGCCAATCAAAGTATGATAACCCATTGGCATCATAAGAATATCAATGTGAATTGCTGCCATGTCAGCACATTCTTCAATCCTTTCTTGATCAAAATCTTGTTCAAAAAAGCAGATATTGTCAGCTAGTGTACCTGATAAGAGTTGATCGTCTTGCATAACCGTAGCAATCATTCCTCTGTATGCGCTTAATCCAATTTTACGTATGTCATGTCCATCCATGATTACTTTCCCTGTTTCAGGTTTTAATAGACCCAACATTATTTTTACCAAAGTTGTTTTACCACATCCTGACGGGCCAACTATCGCGACGGACTCTCCTTGTTTTATGTCCATATTTAATCCTTCAAGTATCATTGGATCATTATCTGAATACTTAAAACTAATGTCTTCTAATTTAAGGTTCCCCTTAATTTCAGGTAGTTTCATAATACTTTCGATGTCTTGTTCTTGTTCAGTAAGTACGATATCTCCCAGTCGTTCTAAATGTAATGATAGCATTTTAAATTCAATCAATTTATCAACCAATAATGAGGCCTTTTGTGTGAATTGTCTTTTATAGGACATGAATGCATAAAACATGCCAACAGTGAGTAAGCTATCAATAACTTGAGTCGCTGCAAGATAGATAACAAGAACATTTTCCAGACCCAATACAAAGGTATTAATAAATGTGTAGCCAATATTCAGTTTGCCGACTTGTATGCTTGAATTCATATTATCGGCAGAGTGGTTTTGCCAGACAGATTGTCGTTCTGTTTCATTTCCAAATAACTTCACACTTTGTATTGCGGTTACTGTTTCCATGAAATTTGACATTTGTTTAGCATGCGTAACAATAACTTCCTCATTCAGCAATCTATATCGCCTATATAATACTAACCTTATCAATACATACAAGATAACACCAATGATGACCACAAGAGCCAATATCTTACTGTAATAAAACATCATTATTAACAGTCCAATGGCCATTACTCCATCGACTCCAGCTTCAATTATGCCTGTGGTTAACAAGTCTTTGACGTTTTCCAATGAAGTAAACCTTGAAATAACATCTCCTATGTGCCTTTTTTCAAAATAATCCATTGGTAATTTCAATAAATGCCTGAAAATATTTGAAGCAATTTGAATGTTTAACTGCGTCCCCATGTATAAAATCACAACAGATCGCAGTGCAGTAACAAGCACATTGATCAACATTAACATGCCAAACCCCAATGCTAAAATCAATAACAAATCTAAATCTTCACTTATAATTACATCATCAATGACCAATTGCATGTAAAATGGCGTTGCCAAAGCAAAAGCCTGCAATAACATTGATAACACAAATATTTGAATTAATACGCGTTTAAAGCCAGAAATACGGCTCCAAAAATCAGAAAACTTAGCCTTTACAGTCAATACTTCAGGTTCAAAGTCTGGTGTTGGCGTTAATTCTAAGGCTACTCCAGTAAAGTGTTTTGAAACCTCATCCATGGTATATGTCCTCATACCAATAGCGGGATCATGAACGGTTACTTTATCTCCTTTCACTGATTTAAGAACAACAAAATGACTAAGATCCCAATGCAAAATTGTGGGCATCTTTAATTTTGATAAATCTTGTATATCCAACCTTAATGGCCTAGACACAAATTGCAAGCTATCGGCAAGTTTTATCAAACCACTCAATGATGCACCATTTGAGGAAATTGAAAACTTTCTACGTAGTGAGCTTAAATCGACATCATGACCATAATAATTTGCAATCATTGCAATTGATGCAATGCCACACTCAGCCACTTCCGTTTGGATAATGACGGGTAATCTTTTTGATCTTGTATATTTGAGTAAATATAATGGATTTTGCATTTTCAAAGTTTCCCTCTTAAACTATAAATTGGGGCAAATAACCATTCACCTAAACTTCTTTCTTCTAATATAATATCAGCCGATAAAGACATGCCCGATTGCAAGGCAAGATTCTTACCATAAGCATCGACAAATTGTGAATTGAGTGAAACTTTTACCCGATATACTGGTTCATTTGTTGGCAATGGTATCCCAGCTTCCTCAGATGTTATGACTGCTTGAGCTACTTGTAAAACCAAACCTTCATATAAGCCAAATCTTTGATAGGGAAAAGCATCATATCGAAAGAGCACTTTTTGCCCCTCATTTATAAAACCTATGGCCCTTGAGGGTAAAAATAATTCTGCATATAATACAGTATCAACTGGAATAATAGTAAGCAATGACTTTTGCTGAGAAACTGACTGGCCAGGATGTACTTGTATAGAGGTAACTCGACCATCTATTGGGGCCTTAACTGCATAAGATTCATTGCCTTCAAGTTCTATAAGCCTTTCATTTAACTGAGTTAAATTACTTTGCAATCCTTGCATTGTATTTTTCTTTTTTAATGGTAATTGTTCAATTTGTTTTAATATGTTATTTTTTTCACTATTTTTAGAAATGCTCTGCCTCTGCAGAGAATCTAAATTTGATTTGGCTGTTAAATAGCTGTTCTTTTTTTGAATGAGTTCCGCATCAACAATTAAGTTTTTTTGTTTAAATTCAAGATACTTATCTTGTTGTACTTTTGCCAAGTTAAGTTGTTCTTTTTGAACAGCAAGTTGCTCTTCTAATTGATTGATTTCTTTATTGATGTTTATTAACGATAAATGTAAACTTTTTAGTTCACTGTCAAAAACCAATGATTCATCACTGATGCGATTTCTTAACTGTTGTTTGCTGTTTATTATAGTATTTATCAATTGTTGATTGACTGATAAATCATCATACAAGCCTTTACTTGTTGTGATTTCTATTAATGCATCACCTTTTTTTACAATTTGCCCATCAATAACATTTTTACTTTCAACAATACCGCCATATGTTGAATAGATTTTGGCAACACCTTTATCCGGTACCAGAAACCCCTGAACGGTTTCACGCCTGGCAAATGATCCATAAACCAAAAATAATGTGATGATTAATACAATGATTAAGATGGCAATTGTAAACAGCCAAAATGAGATCGGCTGTATTAAAATCACATCTCCAAACATTCGTTGACGATTATTATCAATGGCTTCTTTTCTAAACAGTTTACTCATTATGTCTTATGATTATTAATGGTTCTTTTCAAGTTGTAATGAAATTTAAGTTAACTCGAGACCTCAGCATAACTACAGTGACGAGTAAAAAATGATTAAATTCATCCACTTTTCGTTAAAAATCTGGTCAATAGCCAGCTATTACCTGCGATTTTTGCCTCAATTTGATAAATTTTCTCTATTTTTTCTTTCGCCATCTAGTTATGCTGAGGTCTCAACTCATTAATTTAATGATTAACGAGTTAACATTTAAATTAAATCTTTATTGTTGCTGATTTTCATCGCCGCAAACTGCTGTACCTAAACATGAAAGAGCAATCGACACAAGAACAGGAAGCGTAATCCAGCCCCCTCCTACCTGATTGATTTCATCAGAATTTAATTCTCTGATACTAGACATTTCGATATCAAAAGCAGACTTATTAACCTTTTTCATAATATTTCCTCATAATTATTATAATTTGTAACGGCTAATAGCCAGTCAATAGCTATTAGCCTGCATCTCACTTAATTACTTATTTAGGTTGTTCATCTGGACAAAAGAATCTACATGATAATACTACGCTAAGAGCTATAATGCATGGAGCAGTTGCAGCCCCCCCTACTTGAGATTAACTTCGTCTGGATTTAGCTCTCTAATACTGTTCATTTCAATGTCAAATTTTGAATCATTTAAGTTCTTCATAATATTTTCTCTTATTTAATAATTAAATTTATTCTATTCCCACCATTGGCAATAGAAGGTCTATATTTAAAATATAACGGTATTGTGGTTATACTTAAATATTCTTTTATAATAGATTCACAAGAATCTATTTGAATTCTAATTACTTGCCGCAATCATCAAACTTTAACGGCGTAACCAGATGAAACCTCTTTTCCAAGTGTGAAGTTTCTGGCAATGACAGTCCTTGAATATTTGGAAAGATAGTGAAAGATTATCCATTCATTAGCTCTTGGATTAATAACAAACATCCGGTTACAATCCATATGAATCAAGCTATTAAGAATTTTTTTAGTTCTTAATTTTTTGATGTTACATAATTTTTTATATTCTAAGACTGCATTATTATATTCAGGATATACCACATCATTAACATAAGAATTTTCTGTGGTTTTGAATTTTGGAGATAAAGCCTCAGCGACATCATTCATTGAAACCCTATAGTTTTCATGAATTTTCTTTTTATTGGCATTAGAGGCATTCATGTCAAAATCAAAATACTTCGCGCTTGATTTAAAAAACTCCTCAACTTCTTCTAATGAATCTAAAGCGCTTACTGTCAATTTCCAAGCCAAACGCAAACACATTTGCCACCTTAATTTGTCTTTATTGGGATAAGTAGAAGTTGTGTTTATGAAATCTGAAACTATGATGCTATTAAGATGGAATAATTTTTCACATATAGGTAATACCTCAACACCTCCATACCTTTGAAATTCTGGCACATATGCAGACTCTTCAACTCTATGGATTAATCCGTTTTCGTATTTCACTTGTAATGAATCATATAATTTCAAAGTGATTTGCTCAGATTCAAAATTATTAGTCAATTGAAATCTAAGCCTTAAATGAAAGTCAGGGTCAGTATACCTAATAAAAAACCAACTTTTTATCAACTTTTCTTTTAATAGTTTATTGGCAAATGGTGCTATATTTTCAACCAAGATTTTATCTGCACAAACCTCACCCGTATAGATTTTTATACATTTCCACTTCTTACCTGGTAAAGAAGAAATTTGTTTTATTTCTTTACATGGCTCTGCACAAGAGTCCTGTTTCATAATCTAGATTCTCAATATTTG
>CAYGTC010000094.1:0-15520 GCA_964352735.1 uncultured Alcanivoracaceae bacterium
GTTTGCGTTTTGCAATCCGTGAAGGTGGTCGTACGGTTGGTGCTGGTGTTGTTGCTAAAATCTTTGAATGATTTTAGTAATTTGATCATAAGTATCACTAAATGATATTTTATATTGCCAGCGGTGTTATACTGCTGGCTTTAGTTTCTTTAAGATTTTCTATATATTTGATAAGTGTATAGGCCAGTAGCTCAATTGGCAGAGCGACGGTCTCCAAAACCGTAGGTTGGGGGTTCGATTCCCTCCTGGCCTGCCATCAAATCTTAAAGAATATATGTCGTAAAATAATGCTTTAAAATTAAGGGTAAATAAATGAGTCAAGTAGAAGTCACAAATACAATCGGAGAAAAGCTACGTTGGTGGCTTGCTATCGCAGCGGTTGTAGCTGGTGTTGTTGGAAATCTTTATTTTGAAGATGAATTGGCAACTGTTCTTCGTGTTTTGATATTGTTTGCTGGTATGGTTTTAGGTGCGCTTATTGCGGCTACTACCCAAAAGGGTAGGAACTTCTTTGCATTTGTTAAGAGTTCAAACATTGAAAGGCAAAAAATTGTATGGCCAACTCGCAATGAAACATTGCAAACTACAATGATAGTTATAGTGGTGGTTATTGTTATTGGTCTGTTTCTGTCTTTGGTAGATTTCACATTTAGCTGGCTTGTCGGCTATTTCTTTGGTTAAACGGAGTTTATATGTCTAAGAAATGGTACGTGGTTCACGCTTATTCTGGTTTTGAACATAAAGTGTGTCAAGCTCTTCAAGAAAGGATTGAAAGGTTGGATATGTCCGAGCATTTTGGTGAGCTTTTGGTTCCAACAGAAACTGTTGTTGAAATGCGCAAAGGTCAAAAACGGCAAAGTGAAAGGAAGTTTTTTCCTGGTTACGTGCTTGTTGAAATGGATATGAATGATGACTCTTGGCACTTGGTGAAAGAAACGCCAAAAGTGTTGGGTTTTATTGGTGGTACAAAAGAAAATCCAGCTCCGATTTCAAAAAAAGAAGCTGATGCTATTTTGCAAAGGGTGCAGGATGGTGAAAATGCTCCAAAACCAAAGATACTTTTCACAATAGGCGAATTGGTGAGAGTTGTCGAAGGTCCATTTTCAGACTTCAATGGTGAAGTTGAAGATATCAATTATGAGAAAAGCAAAATCAGAGTTGCAGTCTCAATATTTGGGAGATCAACTCCAGTTGAACTGGGTTTTGGTCAAGTAGAAAAACTGTAATAATTTATAAAACAATGGGGAGCTTTTTTCTGAAAGCGTTTGCACCCGGAGAATTCAAATGGCAAAAAAAGTAGAAGCTTACATCAAGCTGCAAGTTGCAGCTGGGCAAGCAAATCCAAGTCCGCCAGTAGGTCCAGCGTTGGGTCAACATGGTGTCAATATTATGGAGTTTTGTAAAGCGTTTAATGCGAAAACTCAAAGTTTGGAGCCAGGTTTGCCTACTCCAGTGATTATTTCTGTTTATAATGACAGAAGTTTTTCATTTGTAATTAAAACACCTCCAGCTTCGATTCTTATTAAGAAAGCCATTGGTGTTAAGAGTGGTAGTGGTCGTCCAAACACCGAAAAAGTTGGAACGATTACTCGTGCTCAATTAGAAGAAATTGCGAAAGCTAAAGAGCCGGACTTGACTGCAGGTGACTTAGATGCGGCAGTGAGAACAATTGCTGGTACTGCAAGAAGTATGGGTGTTGATTCGGAAGGAGTTGAATAATGGCTAAGCAAGGAAAAAGATTAAAACAAATTCGTGAAAAATTCGATTCTGGAAATGTTTTTCATGTGGATGAAGCTTTTAAGTTTTTAAGCGAAAACTCAAAAGTTAAGTTTGATGAGTCTATTGATGTTGCTATTAAACTTGGTGTTAATGCAACAAAATCTGATCAAGTTGTCAGAGGGGCAACAATATTGCCACAAGGTACAGGTAAAAACGTTAGAGTTGCTGTATTCACACAAGGACCTAAAGCTGAAGCTGCTAAAGAGGCAGGTGCAGATTTTGTTGGTATGGATGATTTGGCAGAAGAAATCAAAAAAGGCATGATGGACTTTGATGTTGTTATTGCTTCACCTGATGCAATGCGTGTGGTTGGTAAGTTAGGTACTGTGTTAGGTCCACGTGGATTAATGCCTAATCCTAAAGTGGGTACTGTAACTCCAGATGTGGTTACTGCTATTAAAAACAATAAATCAGGCCAAGCAATGTATCGAGTTGATAAAGCCGGTATCATTCATACCATGATTGGTAAGGCGAGTTTTTCTGCTGAAGCATTGAAAGAAAATTTAATGGCTTTGATTGTAGATTTAAACAAAAAGAAGCCTTCATCTGCAAAAGGAAAATATTTTGTCAAAATCAGCGTCTCTAGTACTATGGGCCCTGGTTTGGAAATTGATCAAGCATCGCTTGATCTTAAGTAAAAGTTATATGCCCTATTATTGACATAGGGTGTCAAAGAATTTGAGGGCTGTCTAGTGATGGCCGTCAAAGACCGCAGGTGAAATTATTGAATTTTACAATGTTTCTTAATTGCCTGCGTAGATGGTTGAACCTGGACGGTGTTATAGGCAATATGCTATTAATACCTAATGGTCACCAAAGTACCATTAATTTATTTAATGGATTTGTTTGATACGTTTATCAAAGGAGGTAAACATGGCTCTAAGTCTAGAACAGAAAAAAGTCGTGGTTGCCGAGATTGCTGGCGTTGCTGCTGAAGCTCATTCTCTGGTTGTTGCAGAGTACAGTGGTATTACGGTGGATGAATTCACTGAAATGCGCACTGAAGCTAGAAAAACTGGTGTTTTTCTGAAAGTAGCAAAAAACACTTTGGTTAAACGCGGAGTACAAGGTACGGAATTCGAGTGTGTGGCTGATACATTAACAGGCCCATTGCTATATGCATTTTCACAAGAAGACCCCGGTTGTGCTGCTCGTTTAATTAAAGAGTTCGCTAAAAAGAACGACAAGCTGATAACAAAAGTTGTATCAATAGGTGGAAAGGTTTTTGAAGCTTCTGAATTAGGAAGACTCGCTGACTTACCAACTAAAGATCAAGCTATCAGTCAATTGATGAGTGTTATGAAAGCACCTGTCGAAAAGTTCGTTCGTACATTGGCCGAACCTCATACAAAAATGGTTCGTACAATTGCTGCAATTCGCGATCAAAAAGAAGCTGCATAAATTTGAAAGAATTTATATATATATTTTAAAATTTAAACAAAATTATTTTGGAGAACAAAGATGGCCGTTAGTAAAGACGATATCTTAGAAGCAATTTCTAACATGAGTGTAATGGAAGTTGTAGAGTTAATTGAAGCAATGGAAGACAAATTTGGTGTAACTGCTGCAGTTGCTGCTGTTGCTGTTGCAGCCCCAGCTGGTGAAGCTGCAGCTGCTGAAGAGCAAACTGAATTTGATGTTATCCTTGCAAGTTTTGGCGACAAAAAAGTTGCTGTAATTAAAGCTGTTCGTGGCATTACTGGTTTGGGCTTGAAAGAAGCTAAAGAATTAGTTGAGAGCGCACCAGCACCAATTAAAGAAGGTGTTGATAAAGCTGAAGCTGAATCTGTTAAGACTCAGCTTGAAGAAGCTGGCGCTCAAGTAGACGTTAAATAAATATTAATTTATTTACTGTAACTAAAGGCTAGTGGTTTTTACCACTGGCCTTTAGTCGCTTAAGAAAAAAAATTTTCATTGTAAACATTTAACAATGAAAATCTAAGGAAGAATGCGATTGTTAAATCGAGAATTGGAATCTGAACAGCTGATTAAAAGCCTTTAATTAAGGTTTTTTAAATTGGTTAATATAAATATTTTGTAGGTAGGTGACAGTTGTTATGAGTTATTCATTCACTGATAAGAAAAGAATTCGAAAAGATTTTAGTAGAAGTGAAGTGGTAGTGGATGTACCATTTTTACTAGAAACCCAAGTCCAATCTTATGATAAATTCTTAGGATTAATTGACAATGAAAAATGTGGTTTACATGAAGCTTTAAATTCAGTTTTTCCCATAGAAAGTTATTCTGGTTATGCAAAACTTGAGTATGTAAGTGTAGTAGTTCAAAAGCCAGTGTTTAATGTTGTTGAATGTAAACTCAGAGGCTTAACGTTTGGGGCAACCGTTAGAGCAAAAGTACAATTAATCGTTTATGATAAAGAAAGCTCAGCAAGAAATAAGAAAGTCAAATATGTCAAAGAACAAGATGTATATTTAGGTGATCTCCCATTAATGACACCAAATGGAACTTTTGTGATCAATGGAACAGAACGTGTTATTGTTAATCAATTGCACAGATCACCAGGTGTGTTTTTTGATCATGATAAAGGAAAAACGCATTCATCAGGAAAACTGTTATATTCGGCACGTATCATTCCTTACCGTGGATCATGGTTGGATATTGAGTTCGATCCTAAAGATAATGTCTTTGTTAGAATCGATAGAAGAAGAAAGTTACCTGCAACCATTCTTTTACGAGCCCTTGGTTATGAAACAGAAGAAATTTTGGACTTATTCTTTGAAAAAGTTTCTATAAATTTAAATCAAAAGGGTGCGAGTATGAAACTTGTACCAGAGCAAATTAAAGGTGAAATTTTTGATTTTGATATCAAAGACGGCGCTAAAGTAATTGTTCAAAGCGGAAAAAGGATTACCGCCAGACACGAAAAACAATTGAAAAAGTCCAGCTTGACAACAATTTCATTGGAAGACTCTTATTTGTTGGAAAAAATAATTGCCAATCAAATTGTAAACAAAGAGACTGGTGAGGTTATTGTCGAAGCAAACGCTAAAATAACTGAAGAATTACTTGAGCTATTACGTGAAAACGGCATTAAATCAATCAATGTTTTGTTGGTGAATGATTTAGATAATGGTCCTTACATGTCATCGACTGTTGATATAGATCCAACACAATCTCAATTAGAGGCACTGGTTGAAATTTACCGAATGATGAGACCAGGTGAGCCACCAACAGAAGAATCATCAAAAGCATTATTCGAAGGCATGTTTTTCAATGAAGACAGATACGACTTATCAGAAGTGGGCCGTATGAAATTCAATAAACGCTTGGGTCGTGATGAAGTTATTGGTTCTAGTATCCTCAGTAATGAAGATATTGTCGATGTCATGCGTGAATTGGTGAACATCAGAAATGGTGTTGGCATTGTGGATGATATCGATCATTTGGGCAATAGACGTGTCCGTTCAGTTGGCGAACAGGCTGAAAATGTATTCAGAGTAGGTTTGGTCAGAGTTCAAAGAGCCGTACGTGAAAGATTGACAGTTGCAGATTCTGAAGTTTTGGCGCCTCAAGATTTGATTAATGCAAAACCTATCGCTGCAGCGGTTAAAGAATTTTTTGGTTCTAATCAATTGTCACAATTTATGGATCAGAATAACCCACTTTCTGAAATTACTCATAAAAGACGTATCTCGGCACTTGGTCCTGGTGGTTTAACTCGTGAGCGAGCTGGCTTTGAAGTTCGTGACGTGCATCCAACGCATTATGGCCGTTTGTGTCCTATTGAAACACCAGAGGGGCCAAATATTGGATTGATCAATTCTTTGGCTGTTTATTCGAAAACAAATCCATATGGATTTTTGGAAACTCCATATAGAAAAGTTGTTGATGGCGTTGTTACAGATGATATCGAATACTTGTCTGCCATTGAAGAAGGTGAGTATGCCATTGCACAAGCCAATGCGAAAATAGATGATAAAGGTACGTTGACAGAAGAATTCGTACTGTGTAGGCATATGGGTGATGTGGTATTAAAAGCCGCTGACGAAGTGCGCTATATGGATGTTTCGCCAAAACAAATTGTATCTGTTGCAGCAGCTTTAATACCTTTCTTGGAGCATGATGATGCAAATAGAGCCTTGATGGGTTCAAACATGCAACGACAAGCTGTGCCGACTTTGAAAGTTGACAAGCCTCTTGTTGGTACAGGTATGGAAAAAATCGTTTCCCGTGATTCAGGTGTGACTGCAGTAGCAAGGCGGCCTGGTATTGTTGAAATGGCTGATGCATCAAGAATTGTAATCAGGGTAGATGAAGACTTTATTGGTGAAGATGATCCTGGAGTGGATATTTATAACCTTACTAAATATACACGATCAAATCAAAATACATGTATCAATCAAAAAACCATCGTTAATATCGGTGACAGGGTTGATGTTGGTGATGTTTTGGCTGATGGACCCTCTACAGATCTCGGTGAGTTGTCATTAGGTCAAAATATGTTGATCGCCTTTATGCCATGGAATGGATATAACTTCGAAGATTCAATCCTAATATCTGAGAAAGTGGTTAAAGATGATCGTTTCACAACCATTCATATTGTTGAATTAACTTGTGTGGCTCGTGATACCAAACTTGGTACTGAAGAAATTACTGCTGATATCCCCAATATCAGTGAAAGTGCATTAACAAAATTAGATGATTCTGGTATCGTTTATGTCGGTGCAGAGGTTCGTCCTGGTGATATTTTGGTTGGCAAAGTGACACCTAAAGGAGAAACACAATTAACGCCTGAAGAAAAATTACTAAGAGCTATTTTCGGAGAAAAAGCCCTTGATGTTAAAGATACCTCTTTAAAAGTATCATCAAGTACTTATGGAACGGTAATAGATGTGCAAGTATTCACCAGAGACGGAGTTGAAAAAGGTCATAGGGCAGAAAAAATTGAAGAAGAGCAATTAGAGCAAGTTAGAAATGACTTGAATGACCAGTTTAGAATCATGCGTGGTGTTATCCAGCAAAGATTGCGTTCAATTTTAGTTGGTCAGGTGGTTGTAAAAGCACCAGATTTGAAAAAGGGCGGTGTCATTACTGAAGATTATTTGAATGATTTAGATGTCAGTGAATGGTTTAATGTAAAAGTCAAAGACGCTAATATCGCTGAGCAAATTGATCAAATGGCTGAGCAAATTGATCGTCAAAGAAAATTATTTGATAATAAATTTGAAGATAAGAAGAAGAAAATCACCTCTGGGGATGATCTGGCTCCAGGCGTGCTTAAAATGGTTAAAGTTTATTTGGCAGTTAAGCGCAGAATTCAACCTGGAGATAAAATGGCTGGACGCCATGGTAATAAAGGTGTTATTTCAATGGTTGTTCCTGAAGAGGATATGCCGTTTGATAAAAATGGACGACCTGTTGACATCGTATTGAATCCATTAGGCGTTCCTTCACGAATGAATATTGGTCAGGTATTAGAGGTTCATTTGGGTTGGGCTGCCAGAGGATTGGGTGATAAAATTACCACAATGCTTGAGAAAAATAAAGCCGCAAGCGAGTTGAGGGACTTTCTTTCTCAGATTTATAATCTAGATAATGATCGCGTGGATATGGATCAATTTACGGATGATGAAATTTTTGAGATGTCTCATAACCTAAAAGAAGGTGTGCCCATGGCTACGCCAGTATTTGATGGGGCTGAAGAAAAGCACATCAAGGCAATGTTGGAACTTGCTGGATTGCCAACCAGTGGTCAAGCAATACTTTTTGATGGTCGGACTGGTAAGCAGTTTGATCGACCTGTTACAACGGGTTATATGTATATGTTAAAACTCAATCACTTGGTTGATGACAAAATGCATGCTCGTTCTACTGGTCCATATTCTCTTGTAACACAGCAACCATTGGGTGGTAAAGCTCAATTCGGTGGACAAAGATTCGGGGAGATGGAAGTTTGGGCGTTAGAAGCCTATGGTGCAGCGTATACATTGCAAGAAATGTTGACCGTCAAATCTGACGATGTGGTCGGCAGAAATCAATCCTATAAAAATATTGTTGATGGCAGGCATGAAATCGTCGCAGGTATGCCTGAATCCTTTAATGTACTTGTTAAAGAAGTGCGTTCATTAGGATTAAATATTGAACTAGAGAATGAATAATATCAGGAGAGTTGTGTGAAAGATTTACTTAAATTATTTAATCCGCAAAAAAAAGTTCAAGACTTTGATGCGATCAAGGCAAGTTTGGCTCAGCCTGAGTTAATTCGTTCATGGTCATTTGGCGAAGTAAAAAAGCCAGAAACCATTAATTACAGAACATTCAAACCTGAAAGAGATGGTTTGTTTTGTGCGGCTATATTTGGCCCTGTAAAAGATTATGAGTGTTTGTGTGGAAAATACAAACGCATGAAACACCGTGGTGTTGTTTGTGAAAAATGTGGAACCGAAGTTACTTTATCAAAAGTAAGACGTGAACGCATGGGGCATATTGCATTGGCTAGCCCTGTTGCGCACATCTGGTTTCTAAAATCACTGCCTTCTCGAATTGGCTTGATGTTAGAAATGACGTTAAGAGAAATTGAAAGAATATTGTATTTTGAATCATTTGTTGTGACCGATCCTGGTATGTCAGATCTTGAAAAAGGTGCATTATTAACTGATGAGCAATACACCAGTGCAATTGAATCTTGGGGTGATGAATTTAAAGCAAAAATGGGCGCTGAAGCCATTTATGATTTGCTCAAAGAAATCAACTTAAATCAACAATTGGTTCAATTTCATGAAGAGATTGAGTCAACCAGATCAGTGACAAAAATCAAACGTTTGTCTAAGCGTATAAAATTGTTTGATTCATTTGTGAAGTCAGGCAATCGTCCTGAGCACATGATTATGACCGTGTTGCCGGTATTGCCACCTGAATTACGCCCATTGGTACCATTGGATGGTGGTCGATTCGCAACTTCGGATTTGAACGATTTATATAGACGAGTGATTAACCGTAACAATCGTCTCGGTCGTTTATTGGATTTACATGCCCCAGATATTATTGTGCGCAATGAAAAACGGATGTTGCAAGAATCAGTTGATGCACTACTAGATAATGGTAGAAGAGGTAGAGCGATAACTGGTACTAATAAACGTCCATTGAAATCGTTAGCAGATATGATTAAAGGTAAGCAAGGTCGCTTCCGTCAAAATTTACTTGGTAAGCGTGTTGACTACTCTGGTCGTTCAGTTATTGTGGTAGGTCCTACTTTGAAATTGCACCAATGTGGTTTGCCGAAAAAAATGGCTCTTGAATTGTTCAAGCCGTTTATTTTAGGCAAATTATTGCAAAATGATTATGTCTCAACCATCAAAGCTGCAAAAAGAAGTGTTGAGGATGAAACGCCAGAAGTATGGGATATTTTAGCGCAAGTGATTCGAGAGCATCCTGTTATGCTTAACCGTGCTCCAACTTTGCACAGATTGGGTATCCAAGCTTTTGAACCATTATTGATTGAAGGTAAAGCCATTCAATTGCATCCATTGGTTTGTACGGCATTTAATGCTGACTTCGATGGTGATCAAATGGCGGTTCACGTGCCATTATCGATTGAAGCGCAATTGGAAGCGCGTACATTGATGATGTCGACCAATAATATTTTGTCACCTGCCAGTGGCGAGCCAATTATTGTGCCTTCACAAGATGTTGTACTTGGCTTGTATTACATGACCAGAGAGTTGATCAATCAACCTGGTGAAGGCATGATGTTCTCAGACACAGATGAAGTGCAAAGAGCATATGATAATGAAAAAGTTACATTGCAGGCCAAGATTAAAGTCAGATTAAAAATGACTGAGATTGATGATGATGGAACTGAAACAGTAGAAACTAAATTAATTGATACTACAGTAGGCCGTGCTTTACTACACAAGATCTTGCCAAAAGGCCTTGATTTCAAACATTTGAATTTGGTTTTGTCTAAGAAAAATATTTCAAAATTATTGAACACTTGTTATCACGTAAGAGGTGTTAAGGATACAGTTATTTTTGCAGATCAATTAATGTACACTGGATTCAGATTTGCAACGTACTCAGGAATGTCAATTGGTGTAGATGATTTAATCATACCAGAAGAAAAGAAAGGGATTCTTCAAGAATCAGAGCGTGAAGTATTGGCCATCCAAGGACAATATTCATCAGGTTTGGTAACGGCTGGTGAGCGTTATAATAAAGTAATTGACATCTGGTCAAGAGCCAATGAAGAAGTGGCTAAGTCTATGATGAGCGCATTGGGAACTGATACAGTCGAAGACAGAGACGGTAAAAAAGTTTCTCAAGACTCTATGAACTCAGTTTTTGTGATGGCGGATTCAGGTGCGAGGGGCTCCCCAGCACAAATGAGGCAGTTGTCGGGTATGCGTGGTTTGATGGCAAAACCTGATGGGTCAATCATCGAGTCGCCAATTAAAGCAAACTTTAGAGAAGGTTTGGATGTTATGCAATACTTTAGTTCAACCCATGGTGCTCGAAAAGGTTTGGCTGATACTGCATTAAAAACTGCTAATTCAGGTTATTTGACTCGTAGGTTGGTTGATGTTGCGCAAGACGTAGTGATAACGCAAGATGATTGTGGAACCATCGAAGGTATGAATATTCAGGCGATTGTCGCTGGCGGTGAAGTTGTACAGTCTCTCGGTGAAAGGGTGTTGGGTAGAGTCATTGCAGAAGATGTTTATATTAATGAAGCCGATGAAGAACCATTGTTGGGACAAGGCCAGTTGATTGATGAGTACTGGGTTGATAAAATTGAAACTGCCGGTATAGATCATGTTAAAGTGAGGTCACCTATTACTTGTATTGCTAGCACAGGTATTTGTGCCATGTGTTACGGTAGAGATTTGGCCCGTGGTAAATTTGTTAGTACAGGTGAAGCTGTAGGCGTTGTTGCTGCACAAAGTATTGGAGAACCTGGTACGCAATTAACCATGAGAACATTCCATATTGGTGGTGTTGCATCTAAGCAAGCAACCAATAATCAAATTCAGATCAAATCTGATGGTGTGGCCAGATTGCATAATATTAAAACTGTTAAAAATAAAGATAAAAAACTTGTGGCGATTTCTCGTTCAGGTGAATTGTCTATTCATGAGGTTTCTGGTAGAGAAAAAGAGCGATATAAAATTCCATATGGTTCTGTAATCGATGTCAATGACGGTGCCAAGGTCAAAGGTGGCGATGTTGTGGTGACATGGGATCCGCATACACATCCAATTGTAACTGAGGTAGCGGGTGTTGTTAATTTTATTGACTTTGTCGATAATGTTACAGTACAAGAGCAAGTTGATGAATTAACAGGGTTGACTAGTTTTGTGATTACTGATCCTAAGGTTCGGGGTTCTAAAGGTAAGGATATGCGTCCAACAGTCCGTTTAGAAAATAAACGAGGAAAACCAATAATGATTCCTGGTACGGATATTCCTGCACAATACTTCTTGCCACCTGGGGCAACCATCAATATTCAAAATAAACAAGAAGTAAATGTTGGTGATTTCTTAGCTAAGATCCCTCAAGAATCAAGTAAAAACAGAGATATTACTGGTGGTTTACCACGTGTGGCAGATTTATTTGAGGCCAGAAAACCTAAAGATGCAGCATTACAAGCCGAAGCAGCGGGTATTGTTTCATTGGGTAAAGAAACTAAAAGTAAAAACCGTTTAATTATTAGCACCAAAGATGGTGAGCAAGTAGAAACATTGATACCTAAATGGAGACACATAATTGTGTTCGAAGGTGAGCATGTTGAAAAAGGAGAAGTGGTCGTTGAAGGTGAGCCAAATCCGCATGATATTCTTAGATTGCAAGGTGTTCCTGTTTTAGCTAATTACTTAGTCAATGAAATACAGGATGTTTATCGCTTGCAGGGCGTTAAAATTGATGATAAACACATTGAGACGATAATTAGGCAGATGTTAAGAAAAGTTGAAATCGTTTCACCTGGTGATTCTGATCTATTAAAATCAGAACAAGTGTCGTTGAAAGAAGTGATGGCGATTAATAAAGATATCTTGAAAAAAGACGGTATCACTGTTGCATATGAATTAATGTTGTTGGGTATTACTAAAGCATCATTGGCAACAGAGTCATTTATATCAGCGGCTTCATTCCAAGAAACGACGCGTGTATTAACAGAGGCATCGGTAAGAGGCACTAAGGACTATCTAAGAGGCTTAAAAGAAAATGTAATTGTTGGTCGTTTGATTCCTGCAGGTACGGGTTTAGCCTTTCATCAAGAACGTAGAAAATCCCGTGAACAAGAGTTGAAGTCAGACTTATTAGCTATTGAAGCTGAGTCGTTGGTGGATGACTCACCGATTCTCTTTGGAGATTAATTTAATATGGAAATTTAAGAGTAATGCCTGCTTGTTTTAGAATGAATAAGTGGGCTGCTTTGAAAAGTATTTCATTTTATGAAAATATAAAAAGCTCTTTTTAAGAGTGAAAAACATACAGGGCAATTATTTTGGTCAAATTTAATCTAATTGCTTGACTAAAAGTGGGGAAATCACTAAAATCCCCGTTCTTAATTCTGACAGGCTGGTTAATTTGGTCTGTCTTTTGTTTTCTATAGGGTAAAGAAAAATAATATGGCAACGATAAACCAATTAGTAAGAAAGCCAAGAAAGCCAAAAGCGTACAAGACAAATGTGCCGGCTTTAGAGGCCTGTCCTCAAAGAAGAGGTGTTTGCGCTCGTGTATATACTACTACGCCAAAGAAGCCAAATTCGGCATTGCGTAAAGTGGCTCGTGTTAGATTGACAAATGGCTTTGAAGTAACCAGTTATATAGGTGGTGAAGGTCATAACTTGCAAGAACACTCCATTGTATTAATTCGCGGTGGTCGTGTTAAGGATTTGCCAGGTGTTAGGTATCATGTTGTTCGTGGTGCTTTGGATACAGCTGGAGTTGGTGACAGAAGGCAAGGTCGTTCTAAATACGGTACAAAACGTCCTAAGGGATAAATGAAGGTTTAAAAAAATGTCAAGAAAGAAAAGTAATTTTAAGAGAGAAGTTCTTCCGGATCCAAAGTTTGGAAGTGAGTTGATCAGTAAATTCATGAATATGGTAATGGTTGATGGCAAGAAGTCTGTTGCTGAAAAAATCATCTATGGTGCATTGGATGCAGTTGTTCAAAAGGAAAAAGGTGATGCTGTAGAGTTATGTGAAGCTGCATTATCGAAAGTAAAGCCGATGGTTGAAGTAAAATCTCGTAGAGTCGGTGGTGCAACTTATCAAGTTCCTATGGAAGTTAGATCGTCCCGTCAAATTGCATTGGCAATGCGTTGGGTGATTGAGGCTGCTAGGAAGCGTGGTGAAGATGGTATGCCACAAAAACTTGCTGGTGAGTTGTCAGATGCTTTGCATGATCGCGGGTCGGCTATCAAGAAACGTGAAGATACTCATAAAATGGCTGAAGCGAATAAAGCTTTTGCACATTATAGATGGTAAGTAAGTTAATTATATATATTTGGTAGTGCAGCAATGGCGCGTTTAACACCGATCGAAAGATATCGAAATATTGGTATTATGGCGCACATAGATGCTGGTAAAACTACTACAACTGAAAGGATTTTGTACTACACTGGTGTATCTCATAAAATTGGTGAGGTTCACGATGGTAATGCAACAATGGATTGGATGGAGCAAGAGCAGGAGCGTGGAATAACCATAACTTCTGCTGCAACCACTTGTTTTTGGTCTGGTATGTCGGGTCAATTTGACAGTCATAGAGTTAATATTATTGATACTCCGGGGCATGTGGACTTCACAATTGAAGTGGAGCGTTCATTAAGGGTGTTAGATGGCGCGGTTGCTGTTTTTTGTGCAGTTGGAGGTGTTGAGCCTCAATCGGAAACTGTATGGAGGCAAGCTGATAGATACCAAGTTCCAAGATTGGCATTTGTGAATAAAATGGATAGGACTGGTGCTGATTTTGATAGAGTGCTTGGTCAAATAAGGAAAAAGCTAGGTGCTGAGGCTGTTGCAATTCAATTGCCTGTAGGTTCTGAGGAGTCTTTTGCTGGTGTTATTGATCTGTTGGATATGAAGTTTTTATCCTGGCATGAAGATGACATGGGTATGAAGTGTGATCAGAAGGAAGTGCCTGAAGAAATGCTCGAAGAATGTGAGCATGCAAGAGAGTTGATGGTTGAAGCTGCTGCAGAAGCTACCGAAGACTTGATGGATAAGTACCTTGAAGAAGGTGATCTAACAAATGATGAAATTCTTTTGGGGTTGCGTGAAAGAACGCTTAGAAATGAATTGATATGTTGCTTGTGTGGTTCTGCCTTTAAAAACAAAGGTGTGCAAGCATTGCTGGATAAAGTTGTGGAATTGATGCCGTCTCCTGTTGATGTGCCTACAGTTAAAGGTGTCTTGGCAGATAAGCATGAAACAGTTGCTGAAAGGCAGCCAGCTGATGAAGAGCCATTTGCATCGCTTGTTTTTAAAATTGCTACAGACCCATTTGTTGGGACATTGGCTTTTTTTAGGGTGTACTCAGGCGTTGTTAAGACTGGAGATATGGTTTATAACCCTATTAAAGGTAAAAAAGAAAGAGTGGGTCGATTATTGCAGATGCATTCTAATTCAAGGGAAGAGATTAAAGAAGTCAGAGCTGGTGATATTGCTGCCATTGTTGGGATGAAAGATGTGACAACTGGAGAAACTTTATGTTCTGTTTCAGATGTAATAACATTAGAAAAGATGGACTTTCCTGACCCGGTTATTTCGGTTGCTGTTGAGCCAAGAACTACTGCTGATCAAGATAAGATGTCTGTCGCGTTAGCAAAATTGGCGCAGGAAGACCCTTCGTTTAAGGTTAAAACTGATGAAGAGTCTGGTCAAATAATTATTTCCGGAATGGGAGAGCTTCATTTAGATATCATTGTTGATAGGATGAAGAGAGAATTTAAAGTGGATGCTAATGTTGGTAATCCACAAGTGGCTTACAGAGAAACTGTAACATCCGCCGTTGAACAAGAGGGTAAATTTGTTCGGCAAAGTGGAGGTAAAGGCCAATATGGGCATGTAAAAATTAGACTTGAGCCTCAAGAGTTGGGTTCTGGTTATGAATTTATAGATAACATTAAAGGAGGAGTTGTTCCTTCTGAGTTTATACCATCGGTTAATAAAGGGATTCAAGAACAGATGGAGAGTGGAGTCATTGCAGGGTATCCTGTGGTTGATTGTAAGGTGACATTGTATGATGGTTCCTTTCATGAGGTTGACTCAAATGAAATGGCTTTCAAAATTGCTGGTTCCATGGCATTTAGGAATGCAATGTTAGAAGCGGGGCCGGTAGTTTTAGAGCCTGTAATGAAAGTTGAAATTGTCACACCAGAAGAATATATGGGTGATGTGGTTGGTGATGTAAGTCGTAGAAGAGGTAACTTGGAAGGCATGGAAGATTCTGTGTCAGGCAAGGTTATCAAATGTTTTATGCCATTGTCACAAATGTTTGGATATGCTACATCATTGCGATCAGTAACACAGGGTCGTGCTAATTATTCGATGGAATTTGATCATTATCAGGCGGTGCCTGACCATGTTTTGAATAATGGATAAGTGTTAAACGTACAGTGGTAAGCTAAGAGCTGTTTTGCAACAATAAAATAAATTGATTAACAAACTATTTTGCTATAGAGAAGAAAAATGTCTAAAGAAAAATTTGAACGCAACAAACCCCATGTGAATGTGGGAACAATTGGTCACGTTGACCACGGTAAAACTACATTAA
>CAYGTC010000095.1:0-14686 GCA_964352735.1 uncultured Alcanivoracaceae bacterium
CTTTAATAATGGGGGGATTACCCTACAAAGCGCCTGTCCTTTCTGGTTATTGTAACAGGGGCTACGGGAGCAGCTGCGTTTTTATATGGTGGAAAAATTGGAGTATATGCATCGGGAGAAAATGCAAATTTATCAACTGAGGAAATCATGATAATTAAATCCGATTTAGCATTGATATTTGAAAAAGGTGGTGAAGAAGGTAAACAGTTGTTTAACGCATTGAGTGTTGATAAACCTCTTAAAATTATTGTAAATAATCATAAATCTAATTCAGCTTATTTAAGAGGTAAGGTTATTATTGGACAGGTAAAGACTCATAATATATGGATCAGATAATGAGTACTCGAAATCAGAGTTTTTGTAGTTGGACACTTGCCCTTCGTTATTGATGTGAAATAAACCGTGATCAATTGAAGCAATCCATATCTCGTCTTTATTTTTTATGACTTTTAAAATTCTGGTTTCTGCAATATCTGAAGGCCCAGGTGAGAAACTTTGTGTCTGTTGATTAAAAATAAGCAGCCCTTTAGAAGTGCCAAGCCATACTTCTTGTTGATTGATTAATATGTCATGAATGGTAACTGTTGGATTTGACTTTATTGGGTATTCTTGCAGTTTTTTATTTTTAATATCATAAAGGTTCAACTGGCCCCTCGTGCCAAACCACAAATGATTGTTTGGTGCAATGTTCAATGAACTGACATTTTGATCAATTGTTGTAATCGAAACAAATGTATCATTTTCCTCAGAATAATAACCTATGCCATGATTGGTTGCGGCCCAAATGAGTCCATTTTGGGATTGAGTAATAGCTGTTGTAAAGGTGTTTTCTCCGAATACCTCGGTCGAAATAGTACGCCAATTATCATCTTTCATTACAAAAATGTTATTTTTGTCTGTTGCAACCCATAAACGATTTTTTTGATCAACGAATAAGTGATTGACTTTTATGTCTATTTGATCATTTACTATGGATTGTTTGATAAATTGATAAGCATCATACTTAAAAATCCCTTTTTTAGTGCCTATCCATAAGTAACCCGTTTTATCTTGGGTGATGGCTCTTATTGCTAAAGTGCTTAGTCCATCTGATGTACCATAATGGTTAAAAATTGGTACTTCTGCTGAACTGGTTGTCGCTGATATTAATAAAATGAAGCTAAAGAAGATGCGCTGGACAGCCTTTGAATAAACCATGTATGACTAATATTGAACTATTAATCAGCATTATAACCTTAAAATAGACCTTTGTATTGGGTCATAAGTCATTTAATATAAAAGCCAATCACTATTGATCGGCTTTTATAGTGTTTCATACCTATTGATAGGGTTTATAGATTATTTCAGTTTGTATTATCTTAACAATTACCACATACCGCCTTCGTGCTCATTGAAGCATTCTGGGCTATGAACGAGTTCTGTTTTTGGAACAGCATTTGGGTTATGTGTGACTGTATCATGCTGGCCAGGTGGAAAACCTATGTTTTCTGGTGGTAAATTGTCTTGACTCCAAGGGCACTCTGCGACCACTGGAATATATGCGTACTCTACATTGTGAAAGAAACACACTTTATATCCTGTTGCAAAAGTGACTGTGCTCATTAGGCTTAAGCATATTATAAGTAATGTTAGTACAAAATTTTTCATAATTATTTCCATTAGATGAATTAAGTTGATTTATTGGGGGTGAGGGCCTTCACCGTAACACTCTGGGCTATGAACGAGTTCTGTTTTTGGTACAGCATTTGGGTTATAGATAATCGTATCGTTGCCACTTGCTGGAAAATTTGCAGCTTCTGCAGGGCTGGGTGGGTTACTTAACCTTAAACGACAAGGAAGATCCTGACGGCTGATTGAATATTGAACACCATGGAAAAGACAGGTTTTGAACTCTGTGATATCCCAAATTTGTGCCGATACATTATTGTTATTTAAGCTTGTTAATATGATTAATAAAAGTATGCTTGTTTACATGTTAATTTCTCTATTGTTTCCATTACAGCCACAATATTAATCATCTCTGTGGTAAATACAACAGATTGTCCGTTAAATATAAATTTTTGTCCTTTATATTAAATTTTTTATAGATTAAAAGCTGTAAGTATCAGAAAAGTAAAGGAAAAAAGTACTTTCATGTACTTTTGAAACACAATGTAATTGATACTAATATTGTAGTGATATAACAATTTTGGCCATCAATAATGAAATTTTGCAATCGAGTATTGCTGGTACCTCTACCTGAATCAGAGGTCTCAAGTAGAACAAATGATGAATTATATGACAAAACATGACGAATTGAATAAAACAGAAATGAAACCATTTGGGCCCATATAGCCTAGCACCTGTAAAAGGTATAGGAACATTCATGATGAGCATATTGATAATACTGGACTATAAAAAACATGAAGGTTATGATTTATAGTGGATTGGTGTCGAAAATATTACATTGGAACCATTGAGTGCCAATTTTAGATATAGCTCAATTGAGTCAGATAAAGCCTAATCTGAATCAATACTGGAAATACAATAGGTGAGGAAAATAGATGCAAAGCAGTTTACTGACACAAGTTTTTTTACCATTGTCATTGTTTATCATCATGATGGGCATGGGTTTATCGCTGCGGCTTGAAGATTTTAAACGGGTGGTGGTATTTCCTAAAGCGGTATTATTGGGAACAATTGGGCAAATCGTTGTTTTGCCAATATTGGGCTTTGTTGTGGCTTATTTTATGGCAAGCTCGGCGCTTATTGCTGTGGGTATTATGTTAATTGCCGCCTGTCCAGGTGGAACCAGCTCTAATCTGATCACTCATTTAGCAAAGGGTGATACCGCTTTGTCCATTACTTTAACAGCCATCAGCAGCCTTATTACTGTGATTACGATTCCATTGATTGTTTCATTTTCAATGAGCCATTTTCTTGCCGATGCGCAACAATTTGATTTACCAGTACTAAGAACCATATTGACTTTGGTTTTGATCACTTTATTGCCGGTTTCAATTGGCATGTTGATCAGGCATTTTGCCTCAGATTTTGCCATCAGACAAGAGCCTCGGGTGAATGTTTTTTCGGGCTTGTTTCTGGCATTCTTGGTCGTGGCCATCGTTATTCAACAATGGCAACAAGTGAAAGCTGGTTTGGTCACCACAGGCTTTTCCACTTTGACATTGAATGTTTGTTGTATGTTTTTTGGTTACTTGGTCGCACGGATATTTTCATTGAATGACCGGCAAAGCACATCAATAACCATCGAGATTGGCGTGCAAAATGGCACCATGGCCATATTGATTGCAACGACTTTATTGAACAGTCCAACACTGGCAATTTCTGCAGCGATATATTCACTGGCCATGTTTATGACCAGTGCTGTGATGATTGCAAGGCGTCGTTATACGAAATAATTGGATGCTTGTGCGTGTTTAATTGTCGAACAAAGAAATGTCATTTTGTGGTTATTTTGCAGTTTTACCTTTGGTCAAAAATAATAATGCTGCACAAGATAACCAGGCACCACATGCCAAATAAAATAATACACCACCATCTGTATTGCCTGCCTCATCGATGACACGATTGACGCCCAGTGGGGTAAAAAGATGGAAGAATATAGCCCCAGACATGATGCCCAGTCCTAATAACGCACCCCAAAACCGTGTTTTTGGTAAAAACAGTAAAATGGCTGCTATCAATTCAAATGAGCCAATGATGTATCCTCCAAAGTTAGAAAAACCATCACTGATAGATCCGGGCAGTCCGATTGAGCTCATCCAGCCACCAATGGTGGAAAATATCAATTGGGTTTCGGTATGGCCTGAGAATTTATAAGGCAAAGATTGTAAAAACACAAAAGCCACTAATGCCCAAGAAATATATTTGGCTGTATTACTCATTATTTACTCCAGATTTTATTGGTATCATACAAGATTACTGCAATGAAATGCAAATGATCGGCGTTAAGACAACTTCCTTGAAGATTCAATGGCAGAAATTTTGACGCAATAATGCGATGATTTATGGTCATCAATATTTAAATGCCAATTCAGTTTCTGACACAATCTTTTGACAATGATCAATCCAATGCCATAGCCCTCAGATACCTTATTGCCTTGTTGGCTTGGATTATTGTTAACTTTGTTGTTGTTTTTAACAGTCAGCATGTGATCAGTAATCTCAATCAGTATGTCATCCTGATTGCCGTGTTGAATGGCATTATTGATCAAACTTTCTATGATAACGCTCAGTACTGGCATGGGTACCCAGTAATATAATTCATCTTCGGTTTGTTTAATTATGATGTTACTCGTCAGGTATGTTTGATAATGTGATTTTAATTGCCAGACCAAGTCATGTACATGTGTTTTTTGTTGCTCGAATGTTCTGTCACTGACCAACCACAAAAATGCTTGACAGATTTTTTCCATTTGATTGACTGAGCGTTTTAGTCGATCCATTGTTGCTGATTGATCCAATTCTTGGTGTTGTATGGTCAACAATTCCGTAGCATTGATGGCGATTTGAATGGGTGATCTCAGTTCATGGCTGACACCTCTATTAAACTCGAAGGCCTTTTGAGCAGATCTTTGAACATTTTGTAATGCCTGTTCAAGTTGTTCTGCAAGGGTGCCAATTTCATCCCCTGCAAATGGTTGAGAAAAGCCTTTGGCGACATTGATGTGATCGTGATCTTGCAATTGATCGGTTAAAGCCTTCAACGGTTGCAATATTTTTTTTGATAATCTAAAAGCCACAAATACGGCAATAATCATGATCATTGCCGAAACAACAATAACTATGGTAATTAGTTCTACTCTACCGCTGCGTACTGAGAGTAATGCGCTGACATCATAAGTGATGTAGTATGGTTTTTGTTCGTTTGTTACAGGCGCTTTTCTGTAATCAAATAAGACAAAATAAGCTTGTGGTGCATCAAAATATTCGTATACTCCCGGTTTTGTGTATTTAAGATTTTGTAATGACTGTGGCAAATCTTTACGTTCGGTAATCAATTGCATGGAACGGTTTTGTGGTTGCCAATGGGTTGACTGTTGTACATCAATTTGCTGAAAATGCTGATTTTCGGTGCGCAATAGGTTAACAAAAATTTGATCTTCAACAATATAAACCAATAAAAATATCAATCCAGTAAATAGGATGCTTAAGCCCAATGTCAAACCGAGTAAGGCTTTTTTAATTCGGTAACTGATGGTGTTGTTGCGATGTTTAAGCATGTTTTTCATCCTTACTGAAAGGCTGCGCCACCAGTCGATAACCTTTGCCACGTATGGTCTGTAACATGGGTGAGACAAAAGGTTTATCAACTTTTTGGCGAATTTCGTGTATGTGGGTTCGCAATGGATTGCTATCTGGTGGATTTTCACCCCACAATAGATATTCCATATCCAATCGAGAAACGATATTTGGCGAGCTTCTCATCAACAATTCAAGAATCTGTATGCTGGCTTGATGTAAATGAATGGTGCAATCGGCTCTTTTTACCTGTTGACTGTTGCTGTCCAATGTTAAATCGCCAATTTGTAATAAATTGGGTTGGTTGGTTTTTTGTCTCAACATCAGCGCATTAATTCTCAAATTGAGTTCTTGTAATGCAAAGGGCTTGACCAAATAATCCCAGGCTCCCGCATTGAACCCCGTGATTTTATCGGCCAGAGCATCCCTGGCTGTCAGCATTAAAATGGGCACAGCATTGTTGTATTGCTGACGCAGTTTTTTGCACAAGCTGAATCCGTCGAGTTTCGGCAAATTGATGTCTAATATGATCAAATCAAACGGTAAAGTGGTTGCCAGATAAAGTCCGTTTTCACCATCCTCGGCAAAATCAACATGATGCTGATTAATACTGAGGAAATCACCAATGTTAGCGGCGATATCGCGATTGTCTTCAATAATAAGTATTCTCATGTTATTCAATTTATCTGTAGGGTTGAGGCCTGTGCTTGTTTTTGTGTTTTAATACTCAAGAGTAACCCAAAGAGTACAAAACATAAAGTTGTACTGCTCATGATGATGGTATTCTGTAACCAATCTGGCTGATACTCCATTGCAAACATCTGATCAAAAATTAAGCCGGCAATCATTTGTGCGGTAATGATGCCAATCAAACAGGAGGCAAACCCAATCAAACCCTGTTGGGTTATGGTCATTAAATAGATGCGCCATTGACTGAGTCCAAGTGTTCTCATTAAATGGTGTTCTTTGAGGTTTACATTGACTAAAGTGCTGGCCGATATGACCGTTAATGCAGCAATCAATAGGACCATCAACAGGACATACATTACGGTGGTAATGGCTTGCATAATGGAGGCAGTCCTCTCAATAATATCCGATAGGTTAACAAACAAAACTTGAGGATAATGGCGATTTAATTCGCTGATTAATTGCAGCTGTTGATTTGAGTCTTTGTTATTGAATTCAACACCCCCCATATAATGGTGTGCGTAAGGTGTTAGAGCATCGGCAGAAAACATGAACCAAAACATGAAGCGTGATCCGCCACTTTTAAATGATCGACGACTGGTGATGGTGGTGTTGAGTGTCTGGCCATTGATGTTAAATGTCAGTTGATCGCCCATATTCAAACCGAGGTCAGACATGACTTCTTGTTCAACAGAAACACCTTCTTTAGCGTTTTTTGGCCACTTTCCCTCAAGCATGGCGTTATTGTGAGGCGTATCAATTGACCATGATAATTTCACAGGTGAACGCAACTCTTCTCGGCTGTCACTGGCTTGTGAAATGGCTTGATCTAAAGTTTTGTTGTTGATTGCAACCAATTGTGCTGATATGGTTGGATAAATGCCTTTGATGGTCAGGTTATTATTTTCGCTGAACTTGAGAAAATTTTGTTGTGCTTTTTGAGGCAGTTGACTGAATAGTAATTGACCATCATTACTTAAACGTTGGAGGTGGAAAGCATCCACAAAACTACCACGCAATGTGTTTATCATGATAATGGCCATCACGCTGACAGCAATGGTTGTCATGGAACCCATGTGTTTAATTGGGTTTCTGCCCAATGAGCGCAACATCACCTTTATGCTGCCGCGAGACAAATGGTGAAATTGTGTGGTGAACTTATTGATCAGCCACCCAAGCAACATTGCGATCAATACCATCCCAACAATGCCAATAAACAAATAACTGGTCAAACGAATATTGTCACTGAAATACCACAAAAAGGTAAAAATGGCCGCTAAAATACTGAAGTTACTCAATAACATCTTTTTACTCAGTTCCTGTTCGCCCCTGAGTACTTTAACAATCGATAGTTCGCTGAGGCTGATCAGTTTGGGGACAATAAAAGCGTATATGGTCAATAAGGTAATCATTAATGTCATCATCGGCACACTGATATTGAATACATGCTCAGATATGATTAAATGCGGGGTTAGTATTTGTGCCAATAAAGGTTGCGCAGCCCAGCCGATAATATTACCGAAGATACAACTGACCACAACCAGTGCTGTCAGTTGTAATAAAATCGCCATGGTGAATGCCTGTTTTTTGATGCCTAAACAGCGCAATATTGCCGCAGGTTTAACGAATTGGTTGATGGATTTATTGGCCAATATGGCCGCAGCACTGCCACACATTAACATGATTAAAATCATGACAAATCCCATCATTTTTTCTGCCCTTTGTGCCATTCTGGCAAAAGGATGATTGCCATCATCTGGGGTAATGATCTGGTGTTTTTGCGCTATTAGTTTGGGTAAAAATCGTTTGAAATTTTCCAACATGTGTGGTTCATCATCGAATAGATAACGGTAATCACTGCTGATGTGGCTGTCTTTTATGCCAATGGCCTGTAAATCATTGAACCCAACTAAAACTCTGGGCAACAAGTGCTGTAGCTGAGTTAACCGGTCTGGTTCTTGAACGATTTCAGCAGCGACAGTCAAATGGTGTTTGCCTACTTGAATGCGGTCACCAAAAGTTACACCCAAATCAAGCATGGCTCGGCGATCCAGCCAAGCCTCACCTGGCTTTAAAGTTTGTGCCGTGCCATTTTCTTGTTGGTTGTCAGCTGTTGAAATGATCAATGGTTTTTGCAATGGATAGTTTTTTGAGACCCCTTTCAAGGCAATGGTTCGATAACCCTTGGTGCCAATTGCGCCATAAGTAAAGGAAGCGGTTATTGCTGGTGATGCGATGGTTGTTTGAGAAGTTGTTGCAGTCCACCATTGTTCTGGCAGTTGTTGTTGGCTTGAAATGACCAGTGGCGCGCCTAAAAATTGTGCGATGTCATTGTTCAGTGTTTTTTGAACGTTGATTGAGAAAAAGCCCAAAGTGCTCATCAGACTTGCAGCAATGATTAAGCACAAGGCAAAAAACAGTTCATTTCTTTTGGTAACAAATCGCCAAGACAAATATTTTAGTAATACCAAGCTGTGAGCTGGCATCTTTTGGATGTTAAGGTTATCGTTCATGAAGGGCTCCTTGATTCAAATGGTAAACTTTTTGGCATTTTTGTGCCAAATGAGGATCATGGGTCACCAATACCATACAATTATTACTGGAATGGTGTAGAGCAAAGAGTTGTTCAATGACTTCGTTTGCAGTAGATTCATCCAAATTGGCGGTTGGTTCATCGGTAAACAATAAAGGGGGTTGTAAAGCAAAAGCCCTGCCCAGTGCGACTCTTTGCTGCTCGCCACCAGAGAGCTGTTTTGGGAAATGGCGAGCCCGATCAGATAATCCCAGTTTATTTAACCAGATTTTTGCGACTTGCTGTGGATGCTGATGACCAAATAGCTCGAGTGGTAATGCAATATTCTCTTGAGCAGTTAAGTCATCCACCAAATAGAAGGATTGAAAGACAAAGCCGGTTTTATTGGCTCTGAATTGTGCCCTTTGGTCTTCATTCAATTGAGTGATATTTTGCCCAAGTATATTCACTGAACCTTGTTGTGGGACATCTAAACCAGCCAATAAATTCAATAATGTCGATTTGCCACTGCCTGATTTACCAACAATAGCCACGGACTCATTGGTCTTGATCGTTAAATTGAGACCCTTGAGAATATGAATGGTGGCATTGTGATTTTTGACACTCTTGTGAAGATTTGACACTTTTATACAGGGATTGTTGTTTGTAGTAGTCATTGGCTTATTTGTCAGTTTGGTTGTTGATGAATGATAGAACTGTTAAGTAATAATCGTTCGGTAATAGGTGACCAGAATCAAACCATTTGAGTTCTTTATTCTTTGAGGCAATGTGATCGAAAACCATTTGATTTTGCTCGATTGTAGAGTAGGGGTCCTTTTGAGCCGCTAAAAATAAAATGTTTGCCTTATTGATTTTGGATACGTGTAAGCGAGGAGCTACTGGCGAAATTGTGTTTTTAACATAAGGTGGAACCATGGCGATGACTTTTTCTATGGATGACTCGAAACTGGCCAGTAATAAAGCCATTTGTGCGCCCATGCTATAACCTGCTACCAACATTTTTGTGTCGTTAGAAAATAAGGTTTGCTTTTTGATCCAATGTAATAATAATCGATAATCTCTTACAGTGCCGATGATCATGTCTGTATAGAGCCTAGGTTCTGAGCTGTGTGCTTTATTGATGATGTCTTTTGGAGTCAACTTGTCAATCTTTCTTTGTCCATGTCTTCTGGCGTCTAAAGTAATGACTGCATAACCTTTTTTAAGCAAAGTTTGGGTGATTTTGTGACCGTGAATTTTATTTTCTTGCCACCACAATTGTTGATCACTGCCCATGGCATGTAGCAATAAGGCAATAGACAATTGACCAGTATGCGCTTGTGGTATGGTCAATGTGCCATTCACTTGTTGTTGGTCATCGCTGACAAACTTTAAAGAATATTGTTGGTGGTTTTCATCACTACTGATCAATTCCTTGTGCATTGTGATATCAAAACTTGTATCTATGGCAAACCATTGCTCAATGATTTGCTCTGTTGTTGGTTTTTGGAAATCATCTGCTTTGCATATGTGACAGATAATTGAGAGAAGAATGATGGTGATTTTTAAAGTATTCATGCTATCCATTTGTTTGTATTGAGTGGCTAATATAGCAATACCAACTTCAAATGAAGTTCAAATGGTTAGATATGATGTTTCATCAAATCGGTAAAAAGCCGATTTTTTTATGAAAAACAATGATTTAGACGAATTTATTAAAAAGACACTTTGTACCTGAATGGTTTTATGAAAAAAATGGCTGCATATATTGCTTAAATTCACACATGAATTTAATGATCATGTTAATCACCTCAAAGCCATGAGGCTTTTAAACTATTAATAAGGGTTTTGAAGCGATATTTCTCCAATGTATTTTGCCATTTTTACCCTAAAATCCATTCTATGATGGAATATCCGGGTTAGGGTTATTAAAGTATTCTTACTTGTTTTTAAACATTGGAAATGTCATCAGAAGCCACTATCCAGCGATCAATGATTTTTTGGCACAGTTCGGGGTATTGATTGATCAAATCAGCAGCTAAATTGTGTGCTTTATCAAATAAAGGTTGGTCTCTTTCGAGATCAGCCAGGCGGAATTGCACACTGCCTTTTTGTTTGCTGCCCAATAATTCGCCTGCGCCTCTGATTTTTAAATCATGACGGGCAATGACAAAGCCATCATTGGTTTGGCGCATGATATCGAGGCGCTGCTTGGCTATTTCACCCAATGGTGGTTGGTACATCAAAACGCAATGGCTTTTTTTGTTGCCGCGACCAACGCGACCACGCAATTGATGCAATTGTGATAAGCCCAAACGTTCGGCATTTTCAATCACCATTAAACTGGCATTGGGCACATCAACGCCGACCTCAATGACCGTTGTAGCGACCAATAAATCTAATTCATGGTTTTTGAACTGATTCATGATGTGGTTCTTTTCTTCAGATTTTAAACGGCCATGGACTAGGCCAATACGCATATCGGGAAACCATTGTTGTAACTCTTCACAGGTATCAGTCGCTGCTTTGGCGCGTAACATTTCGGACTCTTCAATGAGAGTGCAAACCCAATAAGCTTGTTCACCTTCTGCGCAATTGGCCATAATGCGTTCAGCGATTTGAGGCATCTTATTATTGGAAGCCAATAATGTTGAAATTTCTTGCCTACCGGGGGGAAGTTCATCAATGATTGAAACATCTAAGTTGGCATAGGCCGTTTGTGCTAGAGTTCTGGGTATTGGCGTAGCTGTCATGATCAGCATATGTGGTTGTAATGTTTCAAATTGGCCTTTATTTTTAAGCGCCAATCTTTGATGAACGCCAAATCGGTGTTGTTCATCGATGATGACTAAACCTAAAGCGCTGAAGACCACTTCTTTTTGAAACAAAGCATGTGTTCCAATCACAATTTTACAGCCGTTGGCGATTTTCTCTAATACTTCGGTTCTTTGTTTGCCTTTGATGGCGGCAGATAAAAAGACCATATCATCTTTGTCAAACCAATTTTTTAAAGTTTTAAAATGTTGTTCAGCCAATATTTCAGTTGGTGCCATTAATGCTGATTGATGGCTTTGTGTGATACAAGCCAATATTGCCATGGCTGCAACGACTGTTTTGCCGCTGCCTACATCACCTTGTATAAGCCTTTGCATGGGGTGGTTTTTTTTGATATCGGCATAAATATCATCAATAACGCGTTGTTGTGCACCAGTCAATGTAAAGGGCAGTTGATCAGTAAACTCAGCTATTTTATCTTGTTTGATGGGCAATTGTGGTGCAAACAACTGCTGTGCTTTTTGTTTGAGTTGTTTCATGGCCAATAAGTGTGCCAGAATTTCTTCGAGTATCAAACGTTGTTGAGTGGGGTGAAAACCTGATATCAAAGCGTTGCTGTCAGCGTCTGATGGAGGTTGGTGAACATATATCAATGCTTCACTGAGTGAAGGTAATTGCCATTGTTTCAATATATCTTCAGGTAAAAAATCTTCTGTGCTGATTTCACCTTTTTGCAATTTTTCAATGACTTGCTTGCAGGCTTTTTGTATGGTGCTTTGGTTGATTCCTTCTGATTTTGGGTAAATAGCTGTCAAAGATTGGGCCAGTGGCAGAGGCATTTCATCGAAGTGTTGGTATTCAGGGTGTAGCATTTCTGCTTTGTTTTGATTGAAACGGACTTCGCCAAAAGCCCTTATATTACTGCCTGGACGCATTTTGACACGTTGAGAGTGGAAGAAGTTGAAAAATTTCAGATCTAACAAGTCTGTGCCGTCATCAATTTCGCAGACCAGCATTGGTTTGCGGGTACGAGTCAGATAAGTTCTTTGTATTTGCCCTTCTACTTGTGCTGTTTGCGAATAAGTGAGTTCATCTATTGGGGTTATTTTTGTCTTGTCTTGATAACGCAATGGTAAATAAAACAACAAGTCATTGATTGATTTGATGTTAAGGAGTGACAGCTTTTCAGCTGTTTTTGCACCTATGCCTTTGAGTTCAGTGAGCTTCATTCTAAATCACATCAACTACCATGTTTTTCTATGGTTCTTATGGTACTGAGCAGTTGTTCATCAACTGCAAATTTTTCATGGGTTGCATAATTTAACATGACAATTCTGCCTTTACCCACAGATGAAATCTTTTGATGGGTATGACTGAATATGGCATATTCCATTAAAAAACCGTGAGTATGTTGCTCGATAATGCTGGCACCGACTGTGATGGTATCTGGATAATGCAGTGGCAACTTATAACGGCAATTGGTTTCGGCCAATATCGGAGCGATATTGGTGGTATTGTCTTGGCCCATAACACCGAGCTTTTCAAAGTATGCTATTCTTACCGATTCAAAGTACTTAAAATAAGAAGTGTTATTCACGTGATTAAAAGCATCCATGTCACCCCATTGAACTGGCAATTCAATTTGGACGGGGTATTGTTTATTAAATTTTTCTGCTTGATTCATATATAGTGTATAAGTGCAATGAGTGGTTGAGGGTTGTGCTGGTATATATGCTTACGCGTAAACCAGCACAAATTATTGTTTTATTGGCACTTATTTGTGATTGAAGCCAAAATTTCCAGTATATTCTGCAGCAAGTGCTGTGAAAACAATCCAAGCAGCCACATTTTGTGCGATGTCCTCAGGAACAACTTTATCAAAAGTATCGTCTTGTGTATGGTGTAAATCAAAATAGTCTGTACCATCCTGATAAAGTCCCATGGTAGCCACTCCAGCGGCTTTAAGCGGTATTATATCAGGGCCTGAACGACCATTATTACCCGCATAACCTATGTCCAGTGGAGTCATGAGCTCGGCCATTTTGGCAACAATTGGCAGCGATTGTTCAGACACCCTTGAGGCGATGGCATAAATTTTACCAGCACCAAAATCAGATTCAGCAGCGATGATGAGATTATTTAAGGCATCTTCACGGGCTTTTGCATAAGCTCGGGCTCCAAACAAACCATTTTCCTCATTGGCCCACAAAACCACACGAATGGTTCTGTAAGGTTGAATGCCGGCATCTTTAATCAGTTTTGCTGTTGCCATGGTGATGGCACAGCCTGATGCATCATCAATGGCACCGGTTCCCAAGTCCCAAGAATCCAAGTGTCCACCAATGGTGACAGCTTCACCGGGTTTGACGCGGCCAGTAATTTCCCCAATGACATTGTGAGAGGTGTACTCTCCATCCCAATGGCCACCAAGGGTATATTTGATGATGATCGGTTTGCCACGACTCAACATGTTAACCAATAAGTCCGCATCTGGATTGGAAATAGCGCCAGTTGGGACAATTTTATCTTTGGGAAAAATACTGATTTCTCCAGTTTCAGGGTGTCTGTCTCCAGAGCTCATGGCACCAGTGTGCGGGTCTCTGTTATGGTCTGTGCCTATAGATCTGATGATCGCACCTATGGCCCCTTTTTCTGCAGAGACCAATGCGGCTTTTGATCTGGCTCTGTTGGCTTGGCTATAACCGCTCCCATCTCTGGCCCTTTTCATTCGATTACTGATGAAAGTAATTTTGCCCTTGACAGATGATGGCTCTGCTTTCTCCAGATCTTCAATGGTTGAAAAATGTATAATTTCGCCTTTTAAACCATTTTTGGGTGTTGGGTGTGAACCGCCCAGTGCTGTAATTTTTAATTCTTGAGGATAAGGTGAAAGCACTTCAGCTTTTTCTACGCCCCTGAGCCAACGAGGAAATGTGACTGGTTCGGTGTAAACCTTATCAAAACCCAACTCTTTGAATTTGTCTACTGCCCATGCCACAGCTTTGGCATCATTTTCACTACCGCCAAGCCTCGCGCCCACTTCGGTGGTCAGTGATTCGGTGATCTCATAGGCGGTATTGTCAGTGAGGGCAAAATCTCTTAAATCGGACACTTTTTTGATGAAATCATCAGAGAAATTTTGTGCAACCGACGTGGTTGAAATGATGAATAAAAAGCCAAGTTTCTTGAACATGTTAACCCTTAAATTTTTGTGAAAAGAGATATTAACACATTTTAATTTAAGAGACCTTTGCTCGATTCTGGATAAGTGAGAAAAACAATGAAAAAAATACCAATCAAGGCGCAAAATGCGGTTCAATAACAGGCCATTGGCACGTTTAACAGCGATGAGTGGTGATTTTTACAACTTTTTAACTCTAAACACGAATCGAGCAAAGATCTCTAAAATAATATATAGAGACCTCAGCATAACTATCTGAAAATTTAAGTACAATTTGTTAAAATGAG
>CAYGTC010000096.1:0-14288 GCA_964352735.1 uncultured Alcanivoracaceae bacterium
TATGGATGATCAATCACATTTTCTAAAATAATCTTTGGGTTATGCTGAGGTCTCAGTTTATGAAAATAATGATATTACAGAATCTGATGTTGTTGTATCTTCTGATTACAGATGGGGGATATTCCTTAATGGATCCCATGGACTTGAGTGTAATACCGAATATAAAGTAAAGGTAAAGCTCGTTGGACGTTTATGGAGAAGGCAAACGGTAACAACCGGCAGTTGTGATTCTGATGTGGTTATACCTCCACCTCCTCTAGGAGCGGTGAAAATCAAAAGTGAGTCATATGGTAAGTGTCTTTACCCATTCACTTATGTTGGTACATCGACCACAAGAATTTTAAACTGGGGGTGTTGGGGCGATCCTTCATTTAGTTACTTAGTGATTCCAACAGGTGGGGTAAACGAAGTGAATTTTAGGTCTACAGTGAATAATCAATGCATTAAACCATTGTCAGCAGCAGATCATAATGCAATGACAAACAGCAGTTGTGCTTCTGATAACAGTATTTTTAAATTGGAATACATATCTGCTGATACTTTCAGAATTAAAAATAAGAACAATAATAAATGTTTATATGCCAGCCCAGATGATGGCGGTAAAATTAAACAATTGGGTTGTTCAGACAGTCCAGATATGGAGTTTTCATTTGAAAGTTATTGATTAATCACTTCATCTTAAACTGTTAATTAAAAAAGTGCCAAATAAGCTTATGATTGTTTGGCACTTTTTTAGTGATTGTTGTTATTGATCGCTGCACTTAACTCATCTTTTTGTAGATTAATGGCATGCATCAACTCATCAATTGAAAGTTGATCATCATAATGGTATTTGGACCAAGCTGAACTGTGATCGATTTTGATGGCTGATAAAGGTGCTGAAGGAAAATGCTTTTCCAAACCTGTTTTTTTTAAAATGCTGTTAATGTCATCTTCAATTCTTTGAAACTCCAGTGGTTTATCAGACTGGTCTTTTAATGATGCTGGTTGATTGATCAAGGATTGGGCTTGTTTTGATGTGGCTTTATCCCAATTAAGTGCTTTTTCCAGCATTTTTATGCCTTTTGAACTGTTAAAAAAATGTGCTTCTAATTCTAATCTTAAATCTGCATTGCTTCTTGCCATTAATTGTGACAATTTCCATATAAAGTAATGTCGATAATAACTGCTACGATTATTGTGTTTCTGTAGCATTGGTAAATCTTTGCTCAGACTGACAGACCATTGCATTAAATCATACGCATCATGAAAACTTTCATTGTGTTTTTGTTGTTGATCAGCAATATGTTTTCTTGACGAAACCCACAAAGGAAAAGGAGATCTCTCAATGTTGATAATTAATGCTTCAGGGAAATGATTTCTCAACCACCCGAGTCTTAAGTCCGTACGATTAAATTGCAATACTGCAGTTTTGTCAGTAGATTGATGAATAAGATAATTCAGGTAAGTGACCAATTCAGGCCATTGATTGTGGTTTTCTAAAAAAATTCGGGATTGACCGAAAGCTTTTTTATGGTATTTTTCAAGTTCGCCAAGTTGTCTATAGTTGCCCCAATAGTCTGTTACTCCTATGTGGTCTTTTTGTGGCTTAACATGGTTAATGTTGCTGATCAAATTAGGGTGCAAAGGTTCATACCACGCACAATATTGTGGGAGTTGATCAAAAATATGCCATAACATGGATGTCCCAGATCTGAAACGCCCAGAAATGAAAATGATTTTGTTTTGTTTTCGTTCTCTATTGAACATGAGCACCTTTATTAATCAACGAACACAATGTTGTTGGTTAATTGATAGTTATATGCTCTTAAGTTTAATCCAATTTACTGCAATTCCCAAGCTTCTTTGGTCATCACTGTTAAAAATTTCATCATGGGTCTTGGTCTCAGGGTGATGAAATTGTATTCTTAATAAACCATTTTTGATCAATGATGGGTCAATATCGGCTTTGAGTAACCTGACCACGCCTTCGTTGATATCGTATTCATAGGGAATAGAAGTGCCATTGATATGAATGTTTAAAGACTTTAAATAATCTACAGAAACTGCATTGATGATTCTGATGGTCAGTTTATAACTGAGTGGGACCAGCCAAAAATCTATGTATGCTGAATCGTGGCTTGTCCATCTAAAATAACTGTTATCAGGCAGGGTTAATTCTCTTCTGTGCCAGCCACTGCCCAGCATGTCTTGTGAAAAATCAAATTCAACCGAATTTTTTCTGATGATGGTATTATTGGCTTGATAATGTTTATCCAATAAATCATCAACACTGCACTCTTGGCATGAAGATGAAGCCGAGCAAGGTTTTCTTAAATCTGCCAACATGTTTTGGTAGTTGTGATCAAATTGTTTTTCAGCGTAGGCATAGAGCTTCAAGTCATAGTGGTTTTGTTTACTGATGAGGGTATCACAGTGGCTGTCTATGTTTTGATCAGGTTTGTGTGTGTTTAATCGGGCGCTTTTGCCAATGGGTGGAAGCTTGAAAGTGTAAGCAAACAATTGCATTGATTCATCAAAACGTTCTTGTAGGCCAAACCATGAACATTCATCCAACGTGTTTTTTGCTCTGATTAAACGTTGTTTGTTGTTTATTTTCTTAGGCGTTTTGATCCATTTTGAAACGACCTTGACACTCTGGCGCGATAAAAACAGTTCTTGTGCACTGGGGTCTTTTTGTAAATCAAAAGACAAATGGCGTACCATTCTATTGTTGATTTTTTGTGCCGTTAAGGGTTCTTCAAGAAAAGCCTTTAGATCCATATTTTTGTTATGTACTAAATCATGAACAGCGGTATTTTTTTCACGTTTGATGAAATGATAAGTCGAAATAGAAAGGCTTTTAGGGTGCCTGAGTATGGTGAGTTTGTGAATGTTTTGATGTGATAACAATTTGTATGATCCACCACCAAAGTGTCCTCTTAATAAGTCATATTGTGAGGTGTCTTTAACAACTTCTTCATTCACTTCTTTCCACAATTGGCATGGGAATATCTTATCTAACTTGGTAGTCGAATCAAGAACGTTGATAAAACTGGTTCCTGCTGTTTTGGGAATATGAATGAAAAAAAATCCGTTCTTTTTTCTACTGAAAGTTTTTTTTATAAATGCAAGCATAGAAAGGTTATAAGATGGATTGATAGGCTTTTTCTAGCCTTTTTGTATAGTTTTGTGGACTGAAGTATTCAACACGCTTTTTACCTTTTTCAATCATGTCATCTCGTAATTGTGGGTTGTCAATCAAACCAGAAATTTTGTTGCGTATGTCTTTGTAATCATAGGGATCAATATATAAAGCTGCATCACCTGCAACTTCTGGTAATGATGTGATGCCGGAACAAACCACAGGACAATTGTACTGCATGGCTTCTAAAACAGGTAAGCCAAAGCCTTCGTATATGGATGGAAAAACCAAGCAGCTGGCATTGCGATACAAAACAGCCAGCTCATCATCATCAACAAAATCCATGAAAACCACACGATCTTTATTTAGGTATTTTTTGAGATTTTTTAACTGATCTTTCCAAAGCCAGGCTTTTTTGCCAACGATCACCAGTTTAACGCTGGGGTCGACAAATGACATGGCTGTTATTAATGACTTGATGTTCTTCTTAGGTTCAATATTACCAACAAAAAGTACATACTTTTGTTGTTTTATTTTATTCGCAGATAAGTATTTGTTATCAAACTCTTCGTCTGCTTGTTGATAAGGGCTGATGTCTTTAACTGATTGCCAAGTAACATGAATTTTCTCTTCAGGAACATTGTAAATTTGCATGATGTCTTTTTTGGTTTGTTCAGAAACTGAAAGAATCATATCTGCTGATTGACATGCCCATTTAAAAAGGTGATAAAAATTATTTTTCACATCCAATGTGGTAAAAGGTACTTTCAAAGGAATTAAATCGTGGATGGTTATTACAGTTTTAGCGCCTTTTACTGTAATCGGTAATGGCGTGGTCATGTGCCAAATGTCAGGCGTTTTTTTCATACGGTAACTGACTGGTTTTTTAAAAACAGAATAAAAACGGTTAGCAGAATGAAATGCATCGTGTGCATTGCAAATATAAGAGTATTTATTTTCTGAAGCTGCTTTCGATAAATAATTGTTAATATTCGGGTTGGTGATTTCTAATGGAAAAGTGGTGACTTTTCTGGATTTCCACAATTGGGATAAATCTCTATAATGACGCAAATATTGTGAATAAAATCTTTGTTTGGGCAAATGAAACTGTTGGTCAAAAAACATCACCTCATCAATGATGGGATTTTTTCCTTGTATGAATTGATTATCAGCAAAAATGCCAACATTAAAGTTCAGTCGCTGGTAAGCATCTAGCAATGTAGCCCCATATGTCTTTATGCCTGATCCATGTGGTAAGCTAAGGTTGAAACTATCTACGAGAATATTAGGATTTGACATAAATGACTGATCTGAATGTGATTTGTTAAATAACGGGGTTTTATTGATTATCGGTCAAGCGTGTTATGTGTATTCTATAACATTCTTGACAATGTCTTGTGGCAATTGAACGTAATACCCTTTTTCCTGTAATTGTTGTTTGACTAAATTAATGTCTTCTTTTGCCAGTTTTTGTTTACTGTTTAAGTCAAGTTCCATAACCAATGTATGTTTGCCCAGTAGTCTAAGCAGTTCTGGGTCCAGGTCTGAAGTTTTTGTATTCTTGGCTAAATAAATATATAAACCATCTTTTTTGTCAGAGCGATAAATGTGTGCCATGAATGGGTTGGACATTCGTAAAATTCCGTGTGTATTCAATTAGCTTAATATTTTAAAACAAAAACAAGGACAAATCTTGTCATGTATATATATAGTCGTAAAAATGGTCTTTTTTGTAAAAATCCAGCTCATTTATGTAAATTATTTATCAGGATTTAACAATGTTTAACAAAGTGGCATTGATTTATGTCAGGGGTTAATGTAGGGTTTAATTTAACGAAATTTTAATAAAGTATATTTTGATTTATTTTCTTTCTGTTTTCCTCGGCAATGTTCATTCAATGGCTGATGATAATTTTAAAGATGAAATTTTGTGAAAAACCCCACTTAACTCAATCTAATTGAGTGATTTACAATTTGATTTAGGAGATATTAGATGCATAGAATAGTGCCCACGCTATTTTTGTTCATGTTGCTCATCATACCCTCGATGTTGCATGCCTCTATAACAGGTACAGTATTCAAAGATGCTGATGCTGATGGAATTGCCGATACCGCCGAGGTCGGTTTGCCTGGTATAGTGATCAGCGCTTTTGATGCCAGTGGAATGATGGTTTCACAAACGGCCAGTTGTGGCACCTTTGCAGTGTCAATCCCGGCCAACCCACCAAGTATTCCCTCCGCAATTAACATTCCATCTTGTGCACTGGCAAATATCGGTCAGTACACATTAAATGGATTAACCGTTGCAACACAATATCGGTTGGAAACAACATTGCTTGACCCGCTGTTATTCAGTTCGGCCAACGGTGTTGATGCCGTACGATTTGCCACCGATGGCGATAGCAATGTTCGATTTGGGGTGAATTATCCTGAAGATTATTGTCAAAACAATCCACGTATTATTGCGGGTTGTTATGTGATAGACCTGACCCAACCAACCTTGGCTGCCCCGTATGACCCAGCCAGCGTTGAACCGTTGATTGTTTCTTGGCCATATAATACGCGTTTTACTTCAGCTACTAATGCCCAAGTTCATACGGGTTCCTATACCGATGACGCAGATTATGGTGATTTTGGACATGTGTTTGGCGTTGCTATTCACCGGCCAACACTACAAGCTTTTTTCTCTGGCATTGCTTCACCGCAATGGGATTTTGGTTCTGGTGGCATCGGTGCCATCTATACCGCTGATTACAGTGGTGCAGGGGATACCTTTGTGCCCGGCTCAACCTCAGTATTCGCTGATCTGGCGCCATTAACCAACCTAACCAATCAAACACCAGTAACTATGGGTGTTTTGGATCGGTTTGGGGAACAAGGTTTGGGGGGGATTGAAATTTCTGATGATGGAGCCACGATGTGGGCCATTAACATGGGTGCCGGCAGCTTGCTGGAAATTGACATCGGTAACCCAGCTGTTGCACCCATTGCCGCAGATGTCAACGAAATAGCGATCTCAGGTGCGGGGTGTGTCAATGGCACATTCAGGCCCAGTGCATTGGCCTTACATCGTGGCAATGTTTTTATTGGTGGTATATGTGATGCATCAAGTGGTACATTAGCCAACTTAACAGCAGTGGTGCTTGAGTATGATGGTTTAACTTTCACCAGTCGCATGAGCGAAGTGTTGGATTTTAACGTCAATCAAATTTTCCCTGAGCCGTCATTTCAAATGGCACCTTGGTCAAACGCAAACGCTCCTTTAGCCCCTCAACCAGTCATGACTGATTTGGTCTTTGATGATAATGAGGGGATTATTATTGGTATCATGCCAAGAGTTGTTTACAATTTCTTTGCCCAAACGGCTGGCATAATGTTGAGAGCTGATCCAGATGGAATGGGTAATTTTGTATTGGAAAGTGCAGGAAGCAGTGGTCCTTATACAACAACTGCTGAAACCAATTGGGCTGGTTCAGGTTTCACACCAGCCAATCCAGAGCCCTTAAATGAAGGTCCTGGAGATGATTATTTTTTCGAAAATGGCATCTTTTCAGGGGCATTTCAAGCCCCTCCGTTTTCCCCTCCAGGTTCTGCAACCTACCATCCCGTGCTTTTTTCAGCAGGAATTACCGTTGTGCCAGGTACAGGGGAGGTCGCAGCTGGCTATACTGACCCCCTATCCATTAATTCGTTTGGTGTACGTTACCTTGATCGGACCAATGGTGAAACGGTCGCAGGTTTGCAATTTGGTGGTTTAAAAGTGGCTTTGGTCTCAGATGTCAGTGCCATTTGTCACAGCGCACCTTTGGAGATTGGCAATCGACTGTGGTGTGACGCTGATCCAAATGGTATTCAAGATCCTGGAGAGGCTGGTGTCAATGGTATTGAAGTACGCCTCCAATGTGGACTGGATAACCCTGTAACGGTAATGACAGCTGGTGATGGCAATTATACGTTTACGGACGCGCTTTATGCTGCAGCTAATGGTGGTGATATTATTCCGCGCGGGGCTTCTTGTTCAGTTTCCATTGCTACCAATGGTGCCAATGGTACTGCCATAGATACAGCATGTGGTGGTGTGCAAATATCACCGCCGAACAATGGTGGTGCAGATTTAGGTGCAGATTTGCGTGACTCAGATGGTATGTTGATGGGCGTAGATGTGGTCATTCCTGTAGCCACTGGTGGCAGTGGTAATAATACCTATGCTTTGGATCAAGGGTTCTTTGGTGTACCTGAGCTGGATTTTGGCGATGCCCCTGATACCTATGGAACAACCATAGCAGCCATGGGACCTAATCATGTCATAGTGCCGGGTTTTTCATTGGGCGCAACTGTTGATGATGAAATGGATGGACAACCAGGGCCTTTAGCTAATTTTGATGGTGCTGATGAAGATGGTGTGACCATTGTTGGGGGTATGGCAGTGGCTTGTTCGGTTAACAATGCTTTAACTGTTAATCTGACCAATGGCGCTTCAGCGGCAACACCACAGCTTGATGCATGGATAGATTTCAATGGAGATGGCGATTTTGATGCTGCTGAACATTTATTTTCTGGAACATCAGCAGCTTTATCAGTTGGAGTTAATAATTTAACATTTGATGTGCCTTGTGATGCGGTGGCACAAGCAACCAGTTATGCGCGTTTTCGACTCAGTTCCGCGGGCTCTTTAACGCCACTGGGCGCTGCAACTAATGGAGAGGTTGAAGATTATACCGTGGTTGTCAAAGGCATAGATTTGGGCGACGCTCCCAATACTTATGGGACAACCATTGCAGCCATGGGTGCTTCACATGGCGTTGACGCGGCTTCACCTTTATTTTTAGGGGCTTGTGTGGATACAGAAACCGATGGTCAACCCAATGTTGGGGCCTCTGGTGATGATTTGGGTGCCAGCGTTAATACAGTTGGAACCTGTGCCAGTGCCAACGACGATGAAGACGGTGTGGTGTTTAATGATATGTTGATTGCTTGTGGCATGAGTAATGTTACCGTCACAGCGGGTCAAGCAGGCGTGCTTGATGGTTGGATAGATTTTAATGGTGATGGTGATTTTGATGCCACAGATCAGGTATTTACTGGGCAAGCATTAGCAGCAGGAGCCAATGCATTATCCATTAATGTACCCTGTGATGCTGTGCCACAAAGCATGAGTTATGCACGCTTTCGTTTCAGCTCAGTGGGCGTGGCTGGTCCTACTGGTGCCAGCATGGATGGAGAAGTTGAAGATTATACGGTGGTTGTCAAAGGCATAGATTTAGCAGATGCCCCAAATACTTATGGGACAACCATTGCAGCCATGGGTGCTTCACATGGTGTCGATGCGGCTTCATCTTTATTTTTAGGGGCTTGTGTGGATACAGAAACCGATGGTCAACCCAATGCTGGGGCCTCTGGTGATGATTTAGGTGTCAGCGTTAATACAGTTGGAACCTGTGCCAGTGCCAACGATGATGAAGACGGTGTGGTGTTTAATGATATGTTGATTGCTTGCGGCATGAGTAATGTTACCGTCACAGCGGGTCAAGCAGGCGTGCTTGATGGTTGGATAGATTTTAATGGTGATGGTGATTTTGATGCCACAGATCAGGTATTTACTGGGCAAGCATTAGCAGCAGGAGCCAATGCATTATCCATTAATGTACCCTGTGATGCTGTGCCACAAAGCATGAGTTATGCACGCTTTCGTTTCAGCTCAGTGGGCGTGGCTGGTCCTACTGGTGCCAGTATGGATGGAGAAGTTGAAGATTATACGGTTGCTGTCAAAGGCATAGATTTAGGAGACGCCCCCAATACTTATGGAACAACTCTGGCTGCAACGGGTGCGCAACATGTGATTGATCCAGCAGTGCCACTATTTTTAGGCGCTTGTGTAGATGCTGAGGTTGATGGACAACCCAGTGGCTTGGCCAATGGTGATGATACAGGTGCAGGTGTGGGCACATTAGGTGCTTGTTTAAGCGCTAATGATGATGAAGACGGTGTGATGTTTCAATCCATGTTTGTGGCCTGTGATTCAGCAATCATGACAGTCATGGCTTCTCAATTTGGCCTTTTAAATGCGTGGATTGATTACAATGGTGACGGTGATTTTGATTCAGCAGAGCAAATCACCACCAATACTGCGGTCATCTCAGGCCCCAACCCCATCAATATTAATGTGCCTTGTGATGCTGTTGCCCAAAGCAGCAGTTATGCACGCTTCAGGGTCAGCGCCGCTGGCGGTGATGGCCCAACCGGCGCAGCCATGACTGGTGAGGTTGAGGACTATGTCATTACCATAAAAGGTATGGATTTAGGTGATGCGCCTGATACCTACTCAACCACAATGGCCATGGGTGGAGCGCAACACATTGTTGATCCCGTTAATCCTTTGTACCTGGGTGCTTGTGTTGACACTGAAGCCGAAGGGCAACCAATGATGGCCGCTGACGGAGATGACTCGGGTGTTGGATTGGCAGAAGTTGGTTCATGTGCTGTAGCCAATGATGATGAAGATGGCGTGATCTTTACCGATCCATTGGTGGTTTGTGACAATGGAAACATCACAGTCACAGCAGCTCAAGCAGGTCGATTGGATGCATGGATAGACTTCAATGGAGATGGTGATTTTGGCGAAGCTGCCGATCAAATATTTACCAATCAAGCCTTGAGTGCTGGTGCTAATATACTTAATGTTAATGTGCCATGTGGAGCATTACCACAGGCTTCAAGTTATGCCCGTTTCCGTTTTAGCTCTGCTGGAGGATTGGCTGCTGGTGGTTCTGCAATGGATGGTGAAGTCGAAGATTACAATGTGGTCATTAATGAACCTGTTTTACTTGATTTTGGCGATGCACCAGATACTTATGGAACGACTTCAGCCAACTCTGGAGCCAACCATATCATTGTTGCTGGTTTCTCATTGGGAGCTACCATTGATGATGAACTTGATGGCCAACCCAATGGTGCTGCCTCTGGTGACGATGCTGATGAAGATGGCGTAGATATTGTTGGTGGTATGCCCGTGGCTTGTTCAACAGGTAATGCACTGACAGTGACATTGACCAATACTGCTGGTGTGGCAACACCGCGTTTAGATGGCTGGATAGACTTTAATGGGGATGGCGATTTTGATGCTGCAGAACATTTATTTGCAGGCACCTCATCTGCATTATCAACAGGTGTTAATAACCTCACCTTTGATGTGCCATGTGATGCAGCACCACAATCGTCCAGTTATGCCAGATTCCGACTCAGTTCAGCTGGCTCATTAACACCATTAGGGTCTGCTGCCAATGGCGAAGTAGAAGATTATCTTGTACAGGTCAAAGGCATTGATTTGGGTGATGCGCCAGATACGTATGGCACAACATTGGCCTCAAGTGGTGCAAGACATATTGTCAATGCTGCAACACCTTTGTTTTTAGGAGCTTGTGTGGATACAGAAGCTGATGGTCAACCAGTGGTTGCTGCCAATGGCGATGATGTTGGTGTCGGATTGGGTACAGTTGGCATATGTGCAACGGTTAATGATGATGAAGATGGTGTGAGCTTTGACAACATGATCATTGCTTGTGGTGTTGCCAATATGACAGTAACTTCATCACAAGCAGGTCTGCTCAATGCCTGGATTGATTTTAATGGTGACGGTGATTTTGATGCCAGTGATCAAATAGCCAGTAATACTGCTTTAGTGGCTGGTGCCAATAGCATCAGTGCCAATGTGCCATGTGATGCTGTGCCTCAATCTGATAGTTATGCACGGTTCAGAGTCAGTGTTGCAGGCAACGATGGCCCAACTGGGTTGTCTCAAACTGGCGAGATTGAAGATTACCGAGTCGTTGTTAAAGGTCTTGATTTAGGCGATGTGCCTGATAGTTATGGAACGCTTTTGGCAAGTACGGGTGCACAGCATGTGGTCGATCCTGCCATACCCTTATTCTTGGGTGTATGTGTTGACTCAGAGGCTGATGGTCAACCGTCTGTTACAGCAGATGGAGATGATCTTGCTGTTGGTATTACAACTATTGGTACATGTACAACAGCCAATGACGATGAAGATGGCGTGGTTTTCAATGATTTCTTAGAGGTTTGTGGTAGCAGTAATGTAACGGTCACTGCAGGCTTGGCGGGGCAACTGGATGCTTGGATTGATTTCGATGGCAATGGCGTGTTTGATGCAACAGACCAAATTGCCAATAATATGGCGTTGGTTGCTGGGGCTAATGCCTTGACCGTGAATGTGCCATGTGACGCTGTGGCGCAAAGCAGCAGTTATGCAAGGTTCCGTTTCAGTGCAATAGGCGGTAATGGGCCAACGGGTCAGGCCATGTCTGGTGAAGTTGAAGACTACGCAGTTGCTATAGGCGTATTGTCTGATTTAGGAGATGCGCCAGATTCTTATGGAACCACAGTTGCCTCTGGTGGTGCACAGCACATTGTTAATCCTACAATTCCTTTATTCTTTGGTGCTTGTGTGGATACAGAGGCAAATGGCCAACCAACTGTTGCAGCCGATGGCGATGATCTGGGAGCGGGTTTAAGTACATCTGGTACTTGTGCAGTTGTTAATGATGATGAAGACGGTGTGAGTTTTGATAACATGATCATTGCTTGTGGTACTGCGAGTATGACGGTTACTTCATCACAAGCAGGTCTGCTCAATGCCTGGATTGATTTTAATGGTGACGGTGATTTTGATGCCAGTGATCAAATAGCCAGTAATACTGCTTTAGTGGCTGGTGCCAATAGCATCAGTGCCAATGTGCCATGTGATGCTGTGCCTCAATCTGATAGTTATGCACGGTTCAGAGTCAGTGTTGCAGGCAACGATGGCCCAACCGGGCTGTCTCAAACTGGTGAAATTGAAGATTATGCTGTTGTTATCAATGGCCTGGATTTGGGTGATATTCCTGATACCTACGGTACACTATTGACTACAGGTGGTGCTCAACATGTTATTAACCCAACTGTTCCGATGTTTTTGGGGTCATGTGTTGACTCTGAAGCCGATGGACAACCCAATACTCTCGCCAATGGTGATGATTTGGGTGTTGGGCTTGGCGTTGTTGGTACTTGTGCAGCGATTAATGATGAAGATGGTGTTGTCTTTACAGATACATTAGAAACTTGTAACTCAGCTAACGTTTCGGTAACTGCAGGGCAAGCGGGTCAATTGGATGCTTGGATAGATTTTAATGGTGATGGTGATTTTGATGCTACTGATCAAATTGCTAACAATTTACCGCTCACAGGTGGTGTTAACACTGTGACTGTAGATGTGCCCTGTGATGCTGTTGCTCAACCTCGCAGTTACGCGCGATTCCGCTTCAGTGCGACTGGTGGTAGTGGGCCAACTGGCTTAGCAATGACTGGTGAGGTTGAAGATTATAGTGTGCCAATTGCCGTGTTACTAGATTTTGGTGATGCTCCTGATACTTATGGAACGACTGTGGCGGCGAATGGCCCAAGACATGTTGTTGTGCCAGGCTTTTCATTGGGAGCTAGTGAAGATGATGAACTGGATGGGCAACCCAGTGTCAATGCCGATGGTGATGGTGCTGATGAGGATGGTATTGTATTTGCCGATGCCATGCCAGTGGCGTGTTCAACCAGCAATGGATTGACAGTCACGTTAACCAATAGTGCTGGAGAAGCGACACCTCAACTTGATGGATGGATCGACTTTAATGGTGATGGAGATTTTGATATTACTGAACATCTGTTTGGCGGTTCATCTATTGCATTAACGACAGGGGTTAATAACCTTACTTTTGATGTGCCATGCGATGCAGTACCTCAATCATTGAGTTATGCTCGATTTAGACTGAGTTCATCTGGTTCATTAACGCCATTGGGAGCAGCAACAAATGGTGAAATTGAAGATTATACATTAACCATTTTAGGACTGGATTTTGGTGATTTGCCTGATACCTTTGGTACCGTGATAATATCAGGAGGCGCACAGCACGTGATCAATACTACGAGGCCAATATATTTGGGTTCTTGTGTGGATGCTGAAGCCGATGGTATGCCGACAATTAATGCAGATGGAGATGATCTGGCTGTTGGCTCAAATACTTTGGGTACATGTGTTGGTAATGATGATGAGGATGGTGTGAGCTTTACCACGCCGATTATTGAAGACAGTACCAACACTGGCGTGATTGTTGATATGCCTGTTGGATCTGGCAGTCAAGCCTGTTTCCTCAATGTGTGGTTTGATTTCGATCACAGTGGCGTATTTGCTGACGGCATAGGTGAACAGGTCATTATAGATCAATTATTGGCTGCTGATAGTGGTCAAAATGCATTGTTGATTGTTATTCCTGATAACATAATGCCAGGTGATACCGCTGTAAGATTCCGTTGTGACAGTACTGGCGGATTAGACCCTGATGGTTTGGCTGATGACGGCGAGGTTGAAGATTATGTTGTTACAGTTGGGCAAAATGCCAATTTGGCCTTGATTAAAGAAGTTGACTCTCCAACTGTTGAGCAGGGTGAACTTTTCAATTACACCTTAACTGTGACCAATAATGGACCTGGTGATGCTGTTAATGTGACCGTTACCGATCAATTGCCTGTTGAACTGGTTTTTGTCTCAACAACAGGCTGTGCGGAAGATCCTGTGGCGATGCCTTTGTGTTCATTGGGCGACTTGGCCAATGGTGAAAGTGTCAGCTATACCATTACCGCACAGTTGTCTCCGATGGCACTGGGTGATATTGTTAATACGGCAGTGGCTGATTCTGATACCAGTGATCCGGATGAGTCAGATAATACCGAGGGGGCAACTATAGGGGTTGTTATTTTGATTCCATCATTGAGTCTCTGGGGTATTATTTCACTGATGGCATTGTTATTGTTGGTAGTAAGAACAAGGAAACCATTCATAAAATGATATTAAATGTTTAAAAATGAGAAAATGAAACCGCTTCGGATGAAGCGGTTTCATTTTTTTAATAGATTGAGACCTCCGCACCAGTCCTGAATCATATAAAAAAGTTTGATAAACTTAATTTCTGCGTTAGCAAACTCACCAATAGCCTGTTATTACTAGCCCGAATATTTTATCAAAACGGTAAAAAAATTGATTTTATCTATGAAAAAAATAGGGTTAATCGATTTTTGTAAAAGTACACTTTGTACCTGAATGGTTTTATGAAAAAAATGGCTG
>CAYGTC010000097.1:0-13953 GCA_964352735.1 uncultured Alcanivoracaceae bacterium
CAAAAGAACGTTTTTTTATGCATTAATAATTGACAAGTCAAAACATATCAGCCCGGATATTTCATCAAATCGGTAAAAAAATCGATTTTATCTATGGGAAACATTGAGTTAGGCGGATTTTAAAAAAAGACACTTTGTACCTGAATCATAAGTGTTCACAATGTTAAGCCGATTTTTCATAAAGAAATTTCCCAGCCCTGATAATTTTCAACCGCATTTTTACGGTACAATGAATAAAACCATTGATTACCACTGCTTGCAAAACACTGTTTCATGCGTTGACCAGGCTTAATACGGTCAATCAAATGACCTGCTGCATAATAGATCTGACTGTGCACATAAGATTCAATGATGTATTTGTGATCTCTCAACATAATTGGCTGACCTTTAGTCAATAACCACACATTCTTATCTGGCAAATAAAACGTTCTTCTGAGGAGAATAAAAACCCCGTTTTTATGCAACAACTGCGCATAACCGTGCGTTTGTGAATACAGTAGATAATGAATCCATTCCTCTTTTCTGTGGGCATAAACAATGTAACCACAGATGTTGAAAACAACATTTGATACAGACAGTGATGAACCCATAGCCAGTTCAGTATTAGATGATCGAATATGGTTAAAAGTATACAAAGTTTTAAAATCATCTCGGGTGTCCATTACCGTTGCGCAATACTGGCAAACCAACTGTCGGCAGCGTTGTTTATTGCCTCCTAAAGACAATGGCGCTTTGCATTTTTTACACTCTATCGTATCAATGATCATATTAACTTGCTCAAAAGCTGATCTCAAATGGATCCAACCATTGGCCTTTTCGACATTTTAAGAGATCATATTTAAATATCAATACCAGCAATTGCGCATTTACTGCAGTCAAATATACATAATTCAATGGCTCTTTATGTTCATTAGTCAATGAACACCTCTCGGTCACCAACCATCGTGTGTTTTCGATTTCAATCTGCGTATTTGGCAACAAAGAATCCCATTGTAATGACACATACATGTCACAATCACACTTCTTCACCAAAGAATATATTTCATCCTCTTGGGTTAAAATGTACCGTTGTTGCATGGCATCTAAAACCAGCCACTCTTTTCTCACGCCATAATCATAACGATAATGCTGACAGCTGATTGGCCTATAATATTGATTCAGAAAATAAAATTTTTGATCGGCTTGAATAAACCCAACCTCATCGGCCTCACGTTCCAAGAAAAAAGCGGAACCACAATATTGACAACTGATCATTTCATCCTTAGTGACTACATCATGAAATGCACCACAATTGTCACATGCGATTTTCTGCATCATTCCCACCGATCCACCAAACGCATGTTGTCAACCTCTTCACTGCGATACAAGCTTGCCTTAGCTTTCAGCAATAATAAACGCCCTTGTTCAGAGGCCGTGCTTAAAAGCCTGGCTTTTTTGTGGCTTGGTAAATGCGCTTGCCAATGTGTAAAAAAAACTTGGGCCGATTTTTTATTGACCCCAAAAACATGAGGCACTGCAAAAACACCAGAAACCTTGTCATTCAAGACAATGATGTATCGTGGGCGCCGAATCGGTTCAATCATTTGCCTCAAGGCATTTAAAAAAACATCACTGTCTTTACGGTTCACGCCCGATAAAACACATCGGTAATCGCCTTGCTGTGTATGATGTATGCTCAATTGTTGAGCGTCAACAGTGGTGTTTTGCAACAACTTTAATGAATGTAAACTGCTCAAAACTATTTGTGCATATTTTTCAGCATAATACTCAGGTTTCACTTGAATACCTGCTTGATTGATGATGTTTTGCTTAACAAACAATAACAAACCACAAAGGGTTACGCAGATTGCTGTAGCGCCCAAACCACCAATCACGGCCACCAATAATAACCACACAACTACAGTACCTGCCAACATACGATGCACTCTCAGCACTTTTTGTTGATAATGATTATCCATTGTAAAGAGGTAGCGGCTTAAAGTGTCGGTGCTTTTTTCTTCAATCTCAGTGATGTGTAAACCCGTTTGCAAACGTTGATGATCCGCATCTCCCAAAGCATTTTGCCAACGCGCTTGTAAATTGAACAGATCATCTTCCAATCTTTTCTTCATTTCGGCATTGTTGTCCTCTACAGAAACAGATCGATCTGTACTTTCTGTCAAAAGCTCCAATCGCTCAATGCCTGACTCAATGCGCAAATGTTTGGCATGAAGACCTGCAAATGTGCCAAAGCGTCGATTCAAACCATCCACAATGCTATGGTCATGCTTATTGTGTTCTGTTACCGCCACAAGGTGCCAGATACTGGCCGTCTTCAACTCATCATTGGCATCTGTCCTGATCGCCCTGCCTCGCAACTGATTGGTTGTCACATAAGCACCGGTTTGTGTAGCCATAATCAGCCCATTCACATGTGGGGCATCCCAACCCTCTCCCAACAATGAGCGAGTGCCTATAATAACCAGAACCTCTCCTGTCTGATGCAATTGTGTCAAAATTGGTGCCAATTCAGCACTGCTGTTTTTCAATATTACAAAATCTTGCTGCTCAGAATAATCCTCAGTCATCAGCTCATTATCACCAAGTAAATCAGCAATACTGGCCAGCACATCGTGGTGAACGATGATCAACCGGCCTGTCAATAAAACAACTTTAGGCCTAACACTGACCTCCAAATGATGGATCAAAAAATGAAAAATTGGATAAGCACCAGAAGATACTTGCAAACCATCCAATGACAATTGCAGTGCTTCATCACGGATAAAATCGGATAAAATAACCAGTCGCATCCAATCCTGACGGAGCTGATATTCTAACTGTGTTATATCACAACAGGCTTTGATCCGATGAGACGATTTCCCTAAGGCTTTAATCTTTCTATCATGCTTATCAAAATTAACGCGCCGATTAACCAAAAAGCCTTTGGTTCGTAATAAACGGGTCAATGTTTCAACAAAGGCATCTATTGCCGGCGCCTTGGGATAATGATGCCCATCAACAAAACTCTGCAACAACACTTGCCAATAAAAAATATTCATGGGCTCTAAATCATCGACAGCAACTTCTACAATGCTCAAAAGCTTATCTGGCAATGGCCAATTTTGAGATTGATGCAATGCCAATAGAGCAAAACATTCGTCAAAGTGACTTAATAACGCTTTGGTATCAAGTTCATCATCATATAACCATTGATGTAAACTCAACAGATAAATGAGCTCATCATTGTTCATCAAACCATGCAAAAAATCAGTGGTACTTTTTTCATCATTATTCAATGAATCAATCAGTTTTTGATCCGCTTTAACCATCCAAATGTAATCTTGATGTGGACACAATGAGCCGGACTTAACCAACTCAGGAATGCTGATCAACTCATCGACAGGTCCACATAACTGTTGATAACGGGACCACTGTGTTGCATTGGCATCGTAAGGAGGTGTTGCCGTCAAACTGACCACAATCAGTTGAGGGCTATTGTTGATGAACTTCATCAAAACCTTTTGCCATGCGGCTTTAAGGTGGTGTGCTTCATCTAAAATCAGTAGCCCAATTTCATGTTGGGCAAACCATTCACTGATGCATTGATAAAGTCTTTGGTCATCTATACCAGCATCATTATTATCAACATCGACTTTACCTTCAATGATGGATTGATCAAGACTGAATAATGCCTGATATGTGGTGCTGGTTAACAGCTGATTGGTATGTAAATTTGTTCCACACCATGAGGGTTTTTGATCTTGGGGCAAAAAAAACTCAAGCCTTTGCAGCCATTGATCACGAATCAGCCTGGTTGGCGATATGATCAGTGATTTTAATTGGAGTTGATTAAACACCTCTAAACCTATCAACGTTTTACCAGCCCCTGGCGCTGCCACCAAATGCAAACGTTTATCGTCTAGATAAGTGAGGATGTGACGAATAACACGTTGTTGTTCTGATCGCCAAGTGTGTCTAAATTTAAGGTGCGGTGGCCAATCATTCACAATTATTCTCAATTATTATAGGTTTTCTGATCCAGTCTTTCTCAGCCAATAGATAAAAATCGCAATCAACACCAACGTCATACTGAACCATTGTACCGCGTATGCAATGTGTTTAGATGGTAGCATGATAATCGGTTTCCAATTTCTCGCAAAACCTTGGTCAATTTGGCCTTCTTGATCAGCTGATAACAACACAACTCTATCACTGATGACACAATCCAAACGTTGGCATAAACGTTCATATAAGTGTTTATTGATCTTTTCTTCATCATAATAAGTGATGATTTGATGGGCCTTATCTTGAACCAAGCTGATCTCACCCAGTTGAACACCCACTTTGGGTACTTCATTTAAGCGTCCATATATGGTGGTGATGGATTCATCCAGTTCAATTTCAGCATCCTCAAAATCTTTTTTTGCCAGCCAACCACGGTTGACCATAATGATTAAATTGAGTTGCTCCAATTTAAATGGGCTAAACACATGATACCCAATGGACTTTTCATTGAACTGATTGTCCAGCAACAGCTGAACGTCAGGCAAAAACCGACCTGTTAAAACCACATGACCATACCTGGGCAAATCACGTATCTGAGACTTTCTTTCAATGACCGTCACATTGTCATCACTGAGCAGGGACAACAACTGAGTTTTTTCTTCAGCACGATTGATTTGCCAAAAACCCAAAGTTGTCATCAATATGACAAAAAAGGCCACCAATAACGTTGGAATGAGTGGCGGTGTTTTCATGCCAAATACTGACCCCTCAGCTTAATAATCACTTCAGAAAATCCTCCGAAAAGGCATGCGGTAAAAGATCATTCATCGAAAATACAACTACCTCATTGTCATGGAAGGCCAATATTTTAGTCTCATCATCACAAAACTCTTTGATTTTTTGACAACAACCACCACATGGCATGACAGGCTGATCCCCAGAACTGACCAACATGATCATTTTAATGATTCGGCCACCAGACAACACCATCTGAGAAATGGCAGAACCCTCAGCACAAACGCCCAATGGATAGGCCGCATTTTCGACATTACAGCCGCCATGAATGTTGTCGTTTTCATCACAAATGGCTGCGCCAACTGAGAACCCAGAATAAGGAGCATAGGCATTTTGCATGGCCTTTTGTGCCTGTTTTAGCAACTCTTTGGTCACTTTATTTGTTATTTTCATAAAACTTATCCTTTGGATAGGTGTAGGTGTCATTCAAGGTAATATGAAACAATCCCATCAAGACAAAAATTAAAGGCAATCATGAGTCCATTAACAACAGCCTTGGCACAGAGATAAATTTTTCATACCATCTCTAACAATTTGATAATAAAAGTAAAGGTCGCCTTTTACAGGTTCTCCGCCTGCTTATTATCGCTCACATAAGCATTTGACCGGTGTCTTGGATAATAACTCGTCTGCAAGCAAACATCAGACAGCCCAATGTTAAACATTATAACGCAATGGTAATAACGATTGATATTGCCCTTGTAAACATTATCGAATATTCATGGGCTTTTCAACCAAAATAAGGTTTTTCATTGGCAATGTCATGTCTTATCACTTAAAATGTCCGCACTTGTAGGTCTGACCTGCAAATCATCTGATCAATGCGATCGTTCAACGCTTGATTGGTATTTTTAACTTTGGCATCTGTGTCATTAAAACACACAAAGATAGCCAATTACAGGAGAATGGTCATGTTGACTGTAGAACAAAGACAAGAAATTATCAATGATTATAAAACCAGCGAAAACGACACCGGCTCAGCCGATGTGCAAATCGCTTTGTTAACAGCAAGAATTACGTATCTTACTGAGCACTTTAAATCACACAAAAAAGATCTTCACTCAAGAAGAGGTCTTTTAGAGTTGGTTAACCAACGTCGTAAGTTACAGAAGTATCTCAAAAATAAAGATCAAGAACGTTATCAAAAATTAATCAATCGTCTAGGATTGCGCAGATAATTTCGAATTAAGAAAAAAGGTACATAACGTACCTTTTTTTGTTAAGGCACAATGAAAAAATTAATATAGGTGAAAATAGCAGTGGCTAAATATACAAAGACATTTCAGTATGGCAAACATACTGTAGAATTGGAAACTGGAGAGATAGCGCGTCAAGCCAGCTCAACAGTTATGGTAAAAATGGGAGATACGGTTGTCATGGTGGCAGTCGTTGCAAAAAAAGAAGCAAATCCAGGGCAGGGATTTTTCCCACTGACAGTAAACTACCAAGAAAAAGCATATGCTGCTGGCAAAATACCAGGTGGCTTTTTTAAACGAGAAGGCCGACCAACAGAAAAAGAAATATTGATTTGTCGTTTGATCGATAGACCCATCAGACCTTTATTTCCAAAAGGGTTCAAAAATGAAATTCAAGTCGTTGCAACCGTCATTTCATACAGTGAAGACATTGATGCAGACATTCCTGCATTGATTGGTGCTTCTGCTGCCATGAGTTTATCTGGTGCGCCTTTCCACGGACCCATTGCTGCTGCAAAAGTTGGTTATAAAGATGGCGAGTATATACTCAATCCATCCAATGAAGAAATAAAAGAATCACAACTGGAATTGGTGGTATCTGGCACAGAATCTGCTGTACTTATGGTTGAATCAGAAGCCGATTTATTGAGTGAAGAAGTCATGTTGGGCGCGGTCAGTTTTGGTCACCAACAACAACAAGTTGTAATCAACGCCATTAATGAAATGGTTGAAGACTTAGGTGTCGAACATTGGCCTTGGGAAGCTCCACTATTGGACCAAAACTTAGTCAATCAAGTCAAAGAAGTGATTGCTGATCCATTGGTTGAAGCGTATAACACACAAGACAAAGCACAACGATATGATGCCTTAAATGCCATGCGCAATGCTGCTGTTGAAGCCTTAGTGACAGATGCTGAAGATTCACCATCTGCGGATGAAATCAAAGACATCATTGCACAAATTGAAAAAGCCCATGTTCGCAAAAAGATCATCACAGGCCAACCAAGAATTGATGGCCGTGGTCAAGCTGATGTCAGAGACATTTCAGTTAAAGTGGGCACATTACCAAGAACACATGGTTCAGCGCTATTCACCCGTGGAGAAACACAAGCACTGGTTGTGACCACATTGGGCACAGGCAGAGATGCACAAATGATCGATTCTTTAGATGGTGAAGAAAAAGACCGTTTCATGTTACATTATAATTTCCCTCCTTATTGTGTTGGCGAAACTGGTTTCATGAGTGGTCCTAAACGTCGTGAGATAGGTCATGGTAAACTGGCCAAACGCGGTTTGAGTGCTGTCATGCCATCTGATGAAGAATTCCCATACGTTATCCGTGTGGTCTCCGAAATCACAGAATCAAATGGTTCAAGTTCAATGGCTTCAGTCTGTGGTTCTTCATTGGCCATGATGGATGCTGGTGTGCCATTAAAAGCTCCTGTGGCTGGTATCGCCATGGGTCTGATCAAAGAAGGCGATGATTTTGCTGTATTATCAGACATCTTGGGCGATGAAGATCACCTTGGAGATATGGATTTTAAAGTGGCAGGTACTGCTGAAGGCATTACTGCTTTACAAATGGACATCAAAATTGAAGGCATCACCGAAGAAATCATGCAAAAAGCTTTATCACAAGCTCGCGGTGGCCGTACTTACATCCTTGGTGAAATGGACAAGGTGCTCAATACTGGCAGAGAAGAAATGTCAGATTATGCACCTAAATTAGTCACCATAAAAGTTCACCCTGACAAAATTCGTGATGTCATTGGTAAAGGTGGTGCAACCATCCGCGCATTGACTGAAGAAACCAATACCGTTATTGAAATTGATGACAACGGCGTGGTTACCATTGCTGCTGTTAATGGTGAAGATTCACGTGAAGCAGTCAAACGTATTGAACAGATCACTGCTGAAGTTGAAGTGGGCGCTGTTTATGAAGGCAAAATCGTTAAAATCATGGATTTTGGTGCTTTTGTTAATTTACTGCCAGGTAAAGATGGTATGGTACATATCTCGCAAATATCTCATGAACGTGTAGCCAATGTTACAGACGTATTGAGTGAAGGCGATACAGTCAAAGTTAAAGTCTTGGAAATTGACAAGCAAAATCGTGTCAGATTATCGATTAAAGCTTTGTTGGATGCACCTGCAAAAGACAGCTAACCCGGACATTTCATCATAGAATGGAATTGAGGGGAAAAATGGCAAAATAGATTGGAAAAATATCGTCTCAAAGCCATTGATTTATAGAAAAAGCCAGAGGTTAACGAATCTCTGGCTTTTTTTATTGAGTTCAATTCACAACCATCAGCCCAAATAATTCATCATAGAATAGATATTAGGGTAAAAATGGCAAAGTAGATTGGGGAAACAGCGTTTTGATGAAATATTTGGGTTAATCCAATAATTCAGAAAAACCAAATTTATTGATCAATAACTCTACAAATACATGAGTGCCATCTTTAACGGTATTTTTCCACTCAACTCCAGCAGTTGCATCAGCATTGTCGCTGACAAATTTATAAGCCTCAAAGTTCACGCCATGGTGCTCACACACTTGATTCAACGCATAGGCTTCCATGTCAACCAAATCGACATCAATCGCCAAGCCTTCGAGCTGTTTTTCAACATCCGTGATAAAACTGTCTCCAGTACCCAAAACCAAACCGTGTTTTTCAGGCAAAGATTCTCCACTCAATGGTGTCACACCACGTGGAAAATCCAAAGCCCTGACATCCATATCAATTTGCACAAAATGATCAATTCTGTGTAAACCAATCAAATCCGTAATGGCACCCGCTGTACCATAATTGATCACCAATTGAGGTTGATATTTGATGACCGCTTCATATAATTTAATACAAGCATTGACTTTACCAATACCTGTTATTATCACCGGTGCGAATCGTTCCAGACCATGCGCCTCATCTGCCAATGCAGTAACAATGATATATTTCATAGAGTTATTGCTTTTGAAATGCTGAGATTATATCCTATTAGGCCATTTTTAAAACACATTAAAACATGAAAACTGTATTAATTACTGGAGCCAATCGAGGCATTGGCCTAGAACTGGCCAAACAACTACAACAAAAAAACCACCATGTTATCGCTGCATGCCGCCACTCAAGTGCGGAACTTGATCAACTCAATTGTCAAATAGAAAACAATTGCGATGTTGGAAACCAACAGTCTGTTCAACAGCTGGCTGATAAACTCAAAAATCAAAAAATTGACCTGATCATAAACAATGCTGGCATACTCGAAGGCATGAGCCTAGATAACATCAATTATGAAGCGATGCGCAGACAATATGAAATCAACACCTTAGGCCCTTTGCGTGTCACACAAAACTTCCTGCCCAATCTTAAAAAAGGTGCCAAACTGGTCATCATCACCAGCCGCATGGGTTCAATGGCCGATAACACCTCTGGAGGCCAGTACGGATATCGCGCCAGTAAAGCTGCAATCAACATGATTGGTTGTAGTTTGGCACAAGACCTCAAACCCAAAGGCATAGCCGTGGCCTTATTACACCCGGGCTATGTTCGCACAGGCATGACCAATAATAATGGCCTGATCAACACCGACGAGTCCGCCAGTGGACTGATTGAAAGAATAGAACAGCTGAACATGGACAACACTGGTGGGTTTTGGCATACCGATGGTAGCGTGTTACCATGGTAACAACAGCCAACAATCACATCAACCGATTAAAACACCATGGATAATTATAGCAACATAAAAGTAATCGGCTTTGATGCTGATGATACCTTATGGGTCAATGAAACCTATTTCCGTGAAGCTGAACTGGCTTTTGGCAAGTTGATGCAATCGTTTGAAACCATTAACACCATCGATCAAGAACTGTTTAAAATCGAGATCAATAATTTACCGATCTATGGTTATGGCATAAAAGGCTTCATCCTGTCAATGATGGAAACAGCGCTAAAACTGTCCAACAATCAACTCAGCAATCACACCATGCAAGCCATCCTTGATATTGGCAAAAACATGCTCAATAAGCCCGTTGAACTTCTCGATGGTGTTGAACAAGTATTGAAAACCCTGTCAAAGAGCCATCGATTAATATTAGCCACCAAAGGCGACTTATTGGATCAGGAGAGAAAACTCGAAAAATCAGGCATTGATCACTATTTTCATCATATTGAAGTGCTGACCGATAAAAAAGAAAACAACTACACCAAACTGTTGAACCATCTGGACATCCTGCCTGCTGAATTCTTGATGATTGGCAACTCTCTCAAATCAGATATTTTACCATTAATCAATATTGGCGCCAGTGCCATTCACGTGCCTTTCCACACAACATGGGAGCACGAAAAAGTTCATCCCTCGCAAATAAAAAACAACCAGCACCACACCATTGACAACCTCAACCAACTCTTGCCTTTATTGTCATTTTAGATAAAAAAATGCCAGGTAAGGACAATAAATCCGCACCTGGCATTCATAGAAAAACAACAATCAAAAATTATTAACCCAGCACCAATATAGATATGATTAAATATCCATGTGTTAGTACTCTACATCCCCCTTTTCCACTCTTTTGGAAAACTCAGTTGCTTGTCCTTGAGCCAACTTCTTAGCTTGGTCAACCCATTGCTCACGCTCAATCCGGCCCGGAAAACTCAATGACTCATTAACCCAGGCAATGTCTTTATCTGAAAATTCTGCGATTTGCTTAAATTGATAAACACCCAATTCATTCAAAACTTTTTGCAATACGGCACCGATGCCCTTAATTTTCTTTAAATCATCAATCTCAGCTGGTGGCTCAGTAAAAAATGCCGAAATTGCTGCTGCCTCTGTTGTTTCTTGCACAGCATCTTGTTGCACATGATCTGAACTGTGGCCTTTATTAACCACTGGTTCTGCTACGTGCTTAACCTCTGAAACCGTTTCCTCAACGACTTCCGCTGGTTTATCGTCTGCCTGAATCACCGTTTCAACCATGGTTTCTACCATCGAAAGTACTTCAGGCTCAAATTCTTCAGTCACCGCTTTGGATGCCACATTTGAGTTTGGTATATCGCCTGAAAGATGAGTAGCTTTGGCTTCATGACTGTTACTGCCTGCTGCTGAAAGCGCTGTTAATTTTTGCCTTAATTCGTTATTTTCTTGTTGTTTCTTTTTACAACACAGCCAACACACCAAGCCACCTGCAAGCAAGCCCAGAATGAAAGCGATCAATAACCAAATCCATGTTTGAAAAAATAAGTATGCCATTGTTCTCCCCCGTTATTTAATGGTAAATTCAATTCGGCGATTTTTTGCTCGCCCTTGTGGTGAGGTATTATCAGCAATCGGCTGAGAAGAGCCAACACCTCTGGCCTCCAATCTGGTAGCATCAACATCTTTGTCTTTCAGATAATTGATCACAGCTTGTGCCCTTTTTTCGCTGAGTACAACATTTTTTTGCTCATCACCGCTTTTATCTGTATGACCAGTAATCAGCACAGAAGCCTCCTTACAGCGACCCAACACCTCTGCAATTTGATTCAAAATAGGATAACTCTCTGCCTTGATTAAAGCCTGAGATGAAGCAAACAAAATGGTACTTTCTGTCATCAACACAGTTAAATCATCTTGACAGACTTGAAGCTTTTTAGGCAACACCCGAGTTTGTTCTTGCACATTAATGGGTTCCTCATGAGGCATCGGTTTCAATACTGAAATATTATTGATGATCTGATACCCTTCGCCCAATCGAGTTTGATAAATACGTGCCATGACTTGTTTGGTTTTTTCATCATGAACTTGGCCAGTCAAAGTGACTTTTTTACCAGCAAAATCAACACCAAGGCTGCCTTCATCAACACCAACCACCAGTTGATCCAGATTGTTCACTTCTTGTAGTGATTTACCCACAGACAAATAACTGAGTACCTTACCCGGCCCGTAAATTTTTCGCGCCGAATACATTAAGCGGTCTATCTCACCTTGACTCGATAGTTCTCCTCTGAAAGCAACGCGATCCATCTTGAATTCAATGCTAAAGTTTGGATCTTTCAGTACTTCTGGTTCAGCCACGCTACCAACCCACTTCACTGAGCTTGCAACCACATTACCGCGTTCATCAGAAACGCCTCTTGCCAAAGTCATCATGGCATCCATGTGCTCAACTGACGGTGCCACTCCAGATATCAACACATCACGCCCTTGATCATGGGTGTCTACTTGTGCCCACGTATAGTTATCAGCATTCAACACTTGTGTGATGCGCGATGAAACATCATTTTCAACACCACGCCATTGATCACCAGCAAAGGGCAACATCATGATCAGAAATAATGCCAAAAGCAGCAGTACAAGCCAGAGCCAGTACTTTTTAAAACACTTCAAAGCATGCACAACAGATACCTCTCAAGATTTATCATTAGACAATGATTATAGCGCAATGACAGCAAGAAATGCGGATTGATTTTGTAAACTTTTATGACCAACTTAAATGTTTTTTGATTCTGGTTTTTGCCAATTCCTATTCTTAATATTCAAAATACTTTGACAATTCAACGTATTAAAAAGTTTATCATCACCCAAAATTAAAAGATGAACCTATACCCTAAAAAAACCAACTGTCAACATCCATTCTTGAATACCAGAGCAACATTTATATTGAAATCAAAAGGGCTATATAAAGGGCTTTGCCAGTTCCCTTTTTATAAACTGCGTATTCGGCAGTGAAGAGTAAGTGTACAAATCAGAAGCTCCATAAGAATTTCTAAACTGGTAAGGCCTGATTTTAATACAGATCATATGAGATATCATCAGGCTTAGAAAGTCTCTGCTGAAAAACCCTTATTCAGTAAATCTAAACCACGTCAATAATGCACCAAATTTAAAGACTTTGTTTTGGTTTTCATAGATCAAAAAAGCCGCTAAATTCTAGCGGCTCTAAATATAAATTATTTAATTGATCAAAATCAACGAATCTGACACTTTTGATTTAAATTAATGTTAATTATTTTAACTATTTCATAGAAAAAGTTAACTCTTTAATACTTTTTGTTTTTTTTGAATAGGTATAAACCTTACCCTCAAACGCAGAGATTTTCATTCCCATTTGTAACAATGCACCAACAGTGAAGTCTGTTTTTAAACCTACAAGGAACATTTTACTTTTGAATTTTTCACTAATTGATTTCAGTTTTTCAGAATTATATTCTGAGGCCTTAATATCAATATTTCCAATTCTTATAAAGTTATTATCTATATTCTCAATAACAATATACTTATTTTCATATAACTCATAATTAGATGAATTTGCATTGCTAATTAACAAAATGCAAAAGAAAAACAATATATTAAGTTTTAAAATTTTCATAGTTTAATTAATTCTCTTAATTGTGACATTAGTCAAGTATTACATTAATTTTAGCATCACGTAAAATTGATAATATTTCATCAAAAATATTTGACTGGTTATTTATTTGGAAAGATTTTTTTGATACATTTGAATTTTTCCATATTAAATTTTCTGGTAAAGTGTTATGGAACTCTGAACCATTCAAACACTGATACAGATTATGGATGGATTGATGAAAAAAGCACAGCTTAATCAAATGATGGGTGATGCTAAAAGATAAGCAATAAAAAAGCCGCTAATTTTCTAGCGGCTCTTATTAATAATTGGTCAGATCAATTACTCTGACCCCTTTGATTGCAAATCATGTTTTGAAGTGTACACTAACTAATGAAAATAGTTTAAATTTTTGATTGGTTGAGTTGCCAATTATCCCAAACTTTTTTTGTATATGAATGTTCTTTTCCTAATGATTCAGATAATATTGTATAACTCTTCTGATAATACCGTCCAGCCTCTTCATAGCGGCCTTGATCATCTAAATTAGAAGCCACATTGTTATAACTGGCTTCGGTATCGGGGTGTTCTTCACCCAGCACCCGCTGGCGGATTTCAAGGCCTTTACGGTATAAGGGCTCAGCCTCTTTA